>CAJQRC010000041.1 GCA_905480645.1 uncultured Tateyamaria sp. | reverse complement strand
CCATCGGCCGTCATGCCCTCGTTGATGCGTTTTATGGATCGATCGGACAGGAGATGAAGCTTGGTTGCACGCATGATTGTCCCTTTCTGGCCCATACAAGGCCCATACGAAGGGCCGTGCATAGGTGATACGGGATGGAACGCGGTGACACAAGTAAGGTCATAAAAGCCCATGTTTATATGGCTATTTAAGACTTATTGAGATTTGGTGAAACGGGCTTCTGGCGGAGAGACAGGGATTCGAACCCTGGGTGGGCTTTCGCCCACAACGGTTTTCGAGACCGCCCCGTTCGACCACTCCGGCACCTCTCCAGTTTATAATTGCCTTTCAGCTATTGTTTGTTTTGTCTAAGTACAAGGCGCTTTCTGAACACACAGTATATCACAGTAAATTTGGTGGACCTGACGACAAAATAACATATCTTAAGACATATGAAACAAATAGCTTTACGTTCAAAGAGGTTAATATGCGTTTAATTCAGGCTTGGCTAACTATTGTTATCATTTTATTGATTATCCCTTCAATGTCTTTGGCAGCAGATCGTCAGAAGGTTGAATCCTTTCTCAAGATAACCGGATTTGATGTCGCTTTAGAAAGTATCAGTCTTTCTGCTGAGACCGCACCGCGGATGCTTGGGCTGCAGGCTGAAGACTTTGGTTCGGAATGGACGCGTTTGACGCGTGATGTTTTTGCCATTAAAAAGATGCATAAAATGGCAGTTGATATTCTTGAGGAAACTCTCAACGATAAACTCTTAAAACATGCAGCTGATTTTTACGCATCTGAACTTGGCGTACGCCTTGTATTAGCTGAAAATGCGTCTCACATGAGTGAAGACGATGAGCTAAAATTGGAA
The DNA here is from genome assembly GCA_905480645.1 of uncultured Tateyamaria sp. GTDB lineage: Bacteria > Pseudomonadota > Alphaproteobacteria > Rhodobacterales > Rhodobacteraceae > Tateyamaria. The sequence goes on along the minus strand of CAJQRC010000041.1, from coordinate 9,615 downwards.
AGTGGTGAAGCTATTGTGGCGGGTCTTGAAAGGTTGGACAGTGAACGCCTTATATACATAAAACGAATGAACAAAGCGTCAGACAGTGCGGAGACAGGTTTGAGAGCATACCGTGAAGTTCAGGTTCGTTTTCTTATGGCTGCGGCTGGTGCTGGTGTGATTGAACTTCAAATGGAAGAACCTGATTTACGCGAACGTTTAAGTTCTGACGAAGATGGGATACGCGCTGAGCTAGATCGCGCTGCCGTAGTCAGTGCTGCATACACTTATCAAGCATTTTCTGATGAAGAAATGCTGGTTTATGCTAGAGCACTGGAAAATCCAGAAATGCGGCAAGTATACGATTTAATGAATGCTGTCCAATTTGAGGTTATGGCCAATCGTTTTGAAGCGTTGGCTCGTGCCATGAGTTTGCTTCGACCCAGTCAGGAACTGTAATGCGTTTGTAAACAGTTTGCTTCAGTTTTTTGCTTGGTGCGGCCGCGCTCGCTAACCCCAATGTTGACCGACTGTGGAAGCAATGGCTATCCCTGATTTCGTAAGTGCATTCAGTATTGAAGAAATAAACACTGCAGCTAAGCTGGATAAAAAATTTTTACACGGGCAGGGTGGATCCGTCTGAGCTAGCACTGCGCAGCGCCTTAATGATCCAAATCGGCTCGAAACAGAATTACGAACTGGGCTTTCTAAAATTCTTGATCAAGAGATTGTTCAAACCGCCTAACTATTTTCTGAGAGCCCTCTAGGGCAGCGTATTATTATGTTTGAGGTTCAAGCAATGACAGTCATGCTGGATCCAGATATGATGGAAATAGTAAAGAAAGCTGGTACCAAGGCTGTTATTTAAATCAGAAAGTTCTTGGAACTATGCAAATTCGTAAAGCCTAATGTAAAAATAGTTTTAACCGTTCAAATTACTTTTTTGATGGTTTCAGAGAAACTTATGGCAAATCATGTCTGTCCCAGACTTGAAAATTTTGTGAGCAACCTTTGCTGCTGATACTGAAGTTTGGCTTTTGGGTTATTATGCTTTGGCACAATCTAAGTTAAATGAGCAAGGAATCAGTGCTTATAAAACTTTTTGGACCACTGAAGTTGGAATAGCTATAGATAATGCTTTTTTCAGTGTGGTTAGAACAAGTTATGAAATCCTTTCATTTGGGCTTGGGCAAGCAGTTGCTTTTTGGTTCCCACAAATGAAATCTAAGCAACTTTGCGGCTTGACTTGAAGTATATATACTAACATAAGCCGCTCGTTAACAGGCAAATATTGGCTGTGTATTTAAACTACGCTTTCAAAAAAGCGCGCTGTTCGAGGCAGGCTCACTAGGGCCTATTAACGCATTATTTTGGGCCACAGAACGCGGTAGATAAAGGAACTAGAAATGTTCGCGGTAGTCAAAACCGGCGGCAAACAGTACAAAGTTCAATCCGGAGATATGTTCGGTGTTGAGAAACTGGCCGCAAATGCAGGTGATAAAGTTCAATTTAATGAAATTCTGATGATTGGTGGTGATAAACCTATAGTAGGTTCTCCAACCGTTGCTGATGCGGGCGTCCAAGCGGAAGTGGTGGAACAGTTTAAAGGTCCCAAAACCATTAATTTTGTCAAGCGGCGTCGGAAGCATGGTTCAAAGCGTACCAAAGGTCATCGCCAGCCACTTACACTAGTTCGAGTAACCGATATATTAGTTTCTGGTGCTGCTGTATCTGGCATAATGGCTGCTGAAAATGGTTCTGGGTTCTTAATTTCCGTTACAGAACCGACCGCGAAATCGTCTAATAAGGCGAACGAAGTTAAGGTAAAAACGTCAAAGACTAAAGCTGAAACGCCAAAGACAAAAACTTCAGCACCAAAATCAAAGGGGACGAAAGATATCGGTAATGATGATTTGAAAAAATTATCTGGCGTAGGTCCAGCTCTTGAGAAAAAATTAATTGCTGCCGGCGTTATTTCTTTTGCTCAGATTGCGGCGTGGACTGAAAAAGACGTGGCTGATATGAATGACAAACTTTCTTTTAAAGGTCGGATCGAGCGCGAAGGCTGGATTGAACAGGCAAAAAAAGAAATATAGGGCTAAGGAGACACACATATGGCACATAAAAAAGCAGGTGGATCATCCCGTAATGGTCGCGACTCCGCAGGTCGTCGCCTCGGAGTGAAGAAATATGGCGGGGAGTCAGTCATCCCTGGAAATATAATTGTTCGTCAACGCGGCACAAAGTTTTGGCCAGCAGATGGCGTTGGAATGGGAAAAGATCATACAATTTTTGCAACAGTTGATGGCGCCGTGACTTTTCACAAAGGTCTGAAAAAGCGAACTTTCATTTCTGTTTTACCAAAAATGGAAGCAGCAGAATAAGCCACTAAACGAATTTTTAAAATTCCGGGGATTGGCTGAAACGCCAGTCCCCTTTTTTATTGAAAGTTGAACATATTGACAATTGCTATCGCCAGTTTTGCCGTGTTCGCTGCTAGTCAGGTAGGGACACCGGGACCTGCTAATATGGCTCTTCTAACGACTGGTGCCAGCTATGGTTTTCGCGCGGCTTTACCCTTTGTAGCTGGGGTTGTGCTGGGCAAACAGCTTGTTATTTGGCCTGTTGGATTTGGCATTATGGGGCTTGCTTCTGTGGCACCATGGATCTTTGAGGTGCTCAAGTATGTCTCTGCAGCCTATATTATTTGGCTTGCTTGGAAAGTTATACATCTGCGTCTAAGTGCTGCTGGTCCTGCCTCTACCACACCTGGTTTTATTGCCGGCCTGATAGTGCATCCGCTTAATCCGAAGGCCTGGGCTATGATTATTGCGGGCTTTACCAGTTTTGTTACACCAAACACTGACCCGTTGATTGCTACAGCTAGCATTGGGGGTATTTTAATGGCGACCCAATTATTTTTTCACCCTTTGTGGGCCCTCGCTGGTGATCGTATAGCACGTAGTTTAGCAGGAACAGCTGCCGAACCATATCTGATGTACAGCTTGGCTTTTCTAACAGTTGCATCAGTTCTTTTTGTTTTATTTGGGGGAGGAATATAAAGGTGGATTGCAAGGAAATAGTAAACCAACCCGTGATTGAGAAAGATCGGTTTATGCTGCGCCCTATCCGTGAATCTGACTTGGGACTAATTAAGTTGTACGCCAGTGATAAACGCGTTGCATTGATGACATCTTCAATTCCACACCCTTTGCCACCAGGTATGATTGAAGCATTTGTTTCTCGTGCTATGCGAGAGAACCGGGAGGAAGACATTTGGGTTATGGATGGTTTGCAAGTAGGTGGTTCTGAAGTGATGGGAGTAATTGGTCTTGAGAGGTTGGAACGCAATCAGTCAGAAATCTCATATTGGGTTGCTCCAGCCTACTATAATACTGGTCTGGCATCTGATGCTGTGCAATCATTAGTTGAGGCAAACCCAATGAAGAATGCCGCCATGTTTGCTTCTGTGTTTCAAGATAACCCTGTTTCTGCGCGTGTGCTCACGCATTGTGGTTTTGAATATTTAGGAGACGCTGAAGTTTTTTGTATTGCACGAAATGCTGCGGTAGCCACATGGACATATAGTATGAAATTTTAACCATATCGTCTTAATCTGTACTGACCTATGCAACTTATAATTGGTTCATTGATGTAGTTAATCATAACAAAGCCAACAAGCTCGATTGAGAAATTGAAAAATACGTTCAACTATTGCTAATTATACTATAGGAAATTGTTATGAAATTTCTGGATCTTACAAAAGTCTACATCCGGTCCGGTACCGGTGGCGGCGGTTGCATTTCATTCCGTCGGGAGAAGTATATTGAATATGGTGGACCCGATGGAGGTGATGGTGGCAGTGGTGGCTCAGTTTGGGCTGAGGCAGTTGATGGACTAAATACATTAATTGATTTTCGCTACCAGCAACATTTCTTTGCAAAGAATGGACAACCTGGAATGGGTCGTCAAAGGACGGGTAAGGACGGCGATGGTATCGTTTTGCGTGTACCGGTAGGAACTGAAGTTCTAGATGAAGATCAGGAAACAGTTTTGGCAGATTTGACAGTTGTAGGGCAACGAGTTGAGTTGGCGCGTGGTGGTAATGGTGGGTGGGGTAACCTACACTTTAAATCTGCTACTAATCAGGCGCCACGACGGTCTAACCCTGGGCAGGACGGTGTTGAGCGCACTCTTTGGCTTCGATTGAAATTGATAGCGGATGTGGGTTTGTTAGGTCTACCAAATGCAGGTAAGTCTACATTTTTGGCTGCAACCTCCAACGCCCGCCCCAAAATTGCAGATTATCCCTTTACGACTCTGCACCCAAATTTGGGAGTTGTTGGCGTAGATAATAGGGAGTTTGTTGTCGCCGATATTCCGGGCCTTATTGAAGGTGCATCCGAAGGTCGTGGTTTGGGGGATTTATTTTTGGGTCATATTGAGCGTTGTGCAGTTCTATTACACCTTGTCGATGGCACTTCGGACCGCATTGCAACAGACTATGAGACAATAATTGGTGAAATTGAAGCTTATGAGGCCGATCTGGCTGGCAAACCGCGTGTTACAGTTTTGAACAAGGTCGATGCCCTCAATGAAGAAGAACGATTAAAAGCGTTGGACGAATTAACAAAGGTAGCGAGTGGTCCTATCCTGTCTATGTCTGGGGTGGCTGGTGAAGGTGTCACAGATGTTTTGCGCAATCTTAGAAGCCAGATTGATGATGATCGTTTGCGTCATAATCCTGCTGTAAAGGCTGAACCGTGGTGTCCCTAACATCAGCCAAGCGTGTGGTTATCAAGGTTGGATCAGCCCTTTTGGTTGATAGAAAAACTGGGACGTTACGGTCAGGGTGGCTAGAAGGGCTTGCTCAGGATGTGGCATGGCTAAAAAAAAATGGTGTGCAAGTAGCGCTGGTTTCCTCTGGCTCCATTGCACTTGGTAGGCGTGTATTAAATTTATCTGAAAAAGATCTTGCTCTGGAACAATCTCAAGCGGCTGCCGCCGTTGGGCAAATTCAGTTGGCGCGAGCTTATGAAGAGGCTATGGCACCTCATGGAACTACTACTGCACAGGTTTTGATGACACTAGAAGATAGTCATAACCGTCGACGTTATCTGAACTCTCGGGCAACGCTAGAGCAACTTATTAATCTTGGTGCCCTCCCGATCGTAAACGAAAATGACACGGTTGCTACTGACGAAATTCGTTTCGGTGATAATGATCGACTGGCCGCGCAAATAGCTGCGACCATTGGCGCAGATATGCTTATTCTTTTGTCTGATGTAGATGGCTTTTATTCTGCTAATCCTAATGACGATCTGACAGCTTTCCGTTATGATGTGATAGATAAGATTACGCCTGAGATTGAATCTCAAGCTGGTGATGCAGGCTCGGGACTAAGCAAGGGTGGTATGAAAACCAAGTTATTAGCAGCGAAAACAGCAACAGCAGCGGGCTGCGCAATGGCAATCTGTCACGGTGCCGCTCTTCGCCCACTGACAGCATTAGAAAATGGTGCGGACGCTACGTGGTTTACTGCAACACTTGATCCGCAAACTGCGCGGAAACGTTGGATTGCTGCGATGAAACCATGTGGAACGGTAACATTAGATGCTGGTGCAAAGCGAGCCTTATACAATGGTAATAGTTTATTACCGGCCGGGGTTAATAATGTTACTGGTGGTTTTGAACGGGGTGATCCGGTCTCCATACTGGGACCAGACGGACATCAATTGGGCCTGGGCCTTAGTCGTTATACGGCGTTGGAAGCCGAAAAAATCAAGGGACACCAAAGTGCTGAGATTGAAGTATTATTGGGTTATCCTGGCAGAGCTGCATTAATTCATCGTGATGATATGGCGCTGTAATGCTGCTTGCAGTTGTAAATATGTCTGCTTTAGTCATAAAATTTGTATAAAGTGCCAAGACAGGATAAACACCATATGAAAGACGACCCTGATATTCCCAGCCTCATGGCTGATATTGGTAGACGCGCAAAAACGGCTGCAGCGTCATTAGCCTTTGCTACTACGGCGAGCAAATATAATGCTCTAGTTTGTGCAGCTGAACATATCTGGGCCGATAGATTTGATATAATTGCCGCTAACCACAAGGATATAAAATACGGCCACAATAAGGGCCTTTCTAATGCAATGATGGACCGTCTTCATCTTGATGAGGGCCGTATTCAAGGTATTGTTGACGGATTGCACGCTGTCGCCGAACAGGCAGACCCGGTTGGTGAAGTGCTTGCAGATTGGAAACAACCCAGCGGGCTAAATATTCAGAGGGTGCGGACGCCGTTGGGCGTTGTGGGAGTGATATATGAAAGTAGACCAAATGTGACAGCTGATGCAGGTGCTTTATGCCTTAAATCTGGCAATGCTGTGATTTTGCGAGGTGGTTCAGAGAGCTTTCACTCATCTTGTGCGATCCATCGTGGTCTGCAACAAGGCTTAAAGGACGCAGGCATTTCAGTTGATGCCGTACAACTCGTACCGACACGAGATCGTGATGCTGTGAGCGAAATGCTCACCATGACTGAAACTATTGATGTAGTTATTCCTCGAGGTGGCAAGGGTCTCGTAGGCCTCGTACAGCGTGAGGCTAAAGTACCTGTCTTTGCGCATCTTGAAGGAATTGTCCATATTTATATAGATAAGGATGCGGATGTTGAAAAATCGCTCGACATAGTTCTTAATTCAAAAACTCGTCGTACTGGAATTTGTGGTGCAGTCGAATGTTTGCTCATTCATCAAGACGCTTTGGAAAAGGTCGGCAAAACTGTTTTGTCTGCTTTGATTCATGAGGGGGTAAAGGTGAACGGTGACGAAGCCCTTCAGGCAATTGATGGCATTGCGCAGGCGACGCAAGCCGATTGGGGTAAAGAGTATTTAGATATGGAAATTGCAGCTCGGGTAGTCCCGAATATTGGAGCAGCCATAACGCACATTCGCAACTATGGTTCGCAACATACTGACTGTATTTTGACAGAAAACACCGATACTGCAGACCGATTTTTTGCAGAGCTGGATAGCGCTATTCTAATGCACAATGCATCAACGCAATTTGCTGATGGAGGTGAGTTTGGAATGGGTGCGGAAATTGGTATTGCAACTGGTAAAATGCATGCGCGCGGCCCGGTTGGTGCGGCTCAATTGACCAGCTTTAAGTATCTTGTTCGTGGCAATGGAACAACGCGGCTTTAAGCTAAGACAAAGAAAAATTTTTATATTTAATATCGATTCACACTATCAGTAGTTTGGTAGCCTTTGAGTTTCGGATACCTGACAGTTCTAAAGACTGTTTTTTCGTGACGATCTTTGCGGTGCTTGATTTTATGAACGTTAATCTAAGACAGTTTAATAGTTTTTACCGAACTGGTAGACTGTCTAAAATTAATCTTTGGGAGCAGATTGCAAGGCGCCTATATTTTGCCACACATTTTATAAATTGTTATTTCAGTTTTGAGTACTGGCTTTCGTCTAATTTGAAGGCTTTTAATCTTAATAAACTGATGATGAGATGGTTATTTGACTTGTACCAAATCGGAGGTTTTATGGATAATCCAAATGCAATTTTAACACCTGGAATGTTGGTACTCCACCCGCTCCACAAGGAGTGGGGTGTGGGACAAGTACAAAGTAACATTGGCATTAAAATCACTATCAACTTCAGGGAAAAGGGTAAAGTAGTTATAGATGGCAGCAAAATAGCACTGGTACCAGTTTTTGATGCGACACAATAGTTTTAAAAATTTAATTCATTTACGCTCCATTCATGTATATTTGGATAGAGATTTATATTTGCTAGGTTTTTTTGAGTGCTATTAACTATGTCAACGGGACATGTTCCACGATTTCGTGTTGCTATGGCTAATACGGATGAAGATTTAAGCAAGGCACAAGCCTTACGATACGAAGTGTTTGTGCAAGAACTCGGTGGTAGTGGAGCGTTAGTTGATCACGAGTTTGGTCTCGAAAGAGACTGTTTCGACCCTTATTTTGATCATATGCTACTATATGATGATGCGGTAAATAAAGTTGTTGGCGTTTACAGAATGTTACGAATGGCCCAAGCTGAATCTGCTGGCCAGTTTTATTCGGAGAATGCATACGATCTGACGCTCTTACGTGCCACGGGCCGAAATTTGTTGGAGCTTGGAAGATCCTGCTTACATGCAGATTATCGCGGCGGCACTGCAATGATGCATCTATGGTCTGCTTTGGCGAGCTACATTGATTACCATAATATTGAAATTATGTTTGGAGTCGCTTCTTTCCATGGAACTGACACGAAGGCTTTAGCTATGCCTTTATCCCTGCTTTATCAAAGGCATCTTGCACCAGAGGCCTTACGTGTAAAAGCGCTGCAAAAAAACTCTCAAAATATGAACCTCATTCCAGAAAATCGATTTGACAGAAAAATTGCTGTCCGCCAGGTTCCAGCTTTGATAAAGGGATATTTGAGATTGGGTGGAGTTGTCGGAGAAAATGCTTCTGTTGATTATGCATTTAATACGACTGATGTTTGTCTAGTTATGGACATAAGCGTTATGAACGGTCGGCAAAAGCGGATATACGGATCTATATCATGAGTATGACATGGAATGGTGCCTCGCCACCTCCATCACCATCATATGGACCTATGAGTGCTGTACGAATTTTGTTTCGTGGTACAGCTGTTTTAGTCACAATTGCCGCCGGTTTGATGTTTTTTCTACCTCTGCGTCTTATTGAACAACTTATCTTTGGTCCGATGCGTCCGTATACGTCATGGGTCACGCAATCAGTTTGTCGTCTATCCCTTTTCTGGTTTGGTATAAAATCCTATCGATCTGGTAACCCTATGATTCATTATGGTGCTTCCGTAGCCAATCATTCAAGCTGGCTCGATATATTTGTCTTAAACGCTTCGGACCGGATAATTTTTGTATCAAAGTCTGAAGTATCAAATTGGCCTGGGATTGGATTTTTAGCGCGTGTTACAGGCACATTATTTATTGCGCGAAACCCTAGAGCTGCCAAATTGCAAGCTTTACTCTTAAAAGACCGGCTACTGTTGGGGCAAAGATTACTGTTTTTTCCCGAAGGGACGAGTACAGATGGACAGCTTGTCCTGCCATTTAAAACATCACTTTTTGCTTCCTTATTAGAGAGTCAAAATGAAAATAATCTTTATGTGCAGCCAATATCGATCATTTACCACTCTGCACAAGGACAGAATATACGCACTTATGGTTGGTGGGGCGATATGAACTTTGGAGGCCACCTGCTCAAGATACTGGCTTTGCAGCAACACGGTAGCGTAGAAGTTGTATATCATCCGCCATTGTCTGTGGCAAAATTTAGTGACCGCAAGACGCTAGCCCGCGCCACTGAAACTAAGGTACGCAGTGGTCATACCATCCGCTGTAAGGGTTAACTAAAGGTCCTGTTACACTGGATTATTGTTCAGGTTCCAGATTTATGGGTTGGTTTATATGTGTGTCTTTAGATAGCAATCCGCTTTTAAACTGACTGAAGAACTCTGTTAGAAAAATTTGGCAAATTTTATTTTTTAAATAAGAGTTTGTTAAGCAAAATGGGGGAAAAGATAGATAAGTTGTTAAATGAAAATATGGCGCACGAGAGT
>CAJQRC010000040.1 GCA_905480645.1 uncultured Tateyamaria sp. | reverse complement strand
TGCCGAGTGTTCGAGAAGATCATGCGTGGTGAATAGGGCAGGTTGGTTCATAAAGCGTTTTCTCATGCTCTTTTAATACAGTGCAATCAACCGCGAAGGATTCCTAGAAATTTTCTGAAGTCTCTTATAACTTATTTCATGTATAATTAATTTAAATTAAATTATTAACCTATAGTGTTTGATTGTTTTGTTAACGTTAATGCAAACGTAAAATATTAGAGAAAATGAAATAAACTTATTAAAACATTGTTATAAATGTATTAAAATTAAAATCAGAAGGTCACCTTACAAATATAGAAATATAAATTAGTATAATTTATTAAAATGTTCTTGTTTTGATCTAAAAAAGAACATATTAGGAACATAGTGGCAATTCCGGCAGTTATTGCCGCTGCCTCAAGGGTATGACACAAGGGATCAAATCAATGGCAACGGCAGACCTTTTGACTATGACAAATAAGAATTCATCAGACAAACAAAAAGCACTTGATAGTGCCTTAGCTCAGATTGAACGCCAGTTTGGCAAGGGTTCAATTATGAAATTGGGAACCGAAAACGCTGTTAAAGACATAACATCAAGTTCAACAGGTTCGCTTGGGTTGGACATAGCGCTTGGTATTGGCGGCTTGCCTATGGGCCGTATTGTTGAAATTTATGGACCGGAGTCTTCAGGTAAAACCACACTTACTTTGCACTGTGTTGCTGAACAGCAAAAATCTGGTGGCGTATGCGCATTTGTAGATGCAGAGCATGCACTAGATCCGCAATATGCAAAGAAACTTGGGGTCGATATAGATGAGCTTTTAATATCTCAACCTGATAATGGCGAACAAGCTTTAGAGATAACCGATACTCTGGTGCGTTCAGGGGCAGTTAATATGGTAGTTGTAGATTCCGTTGCTGCACTCACTCCTAAATCTGAACTTGAAGGTGATATGGGTGATGCAAGCGTCGGAGTTCAGGCTAGGCTAATGAGCCAAGCCATGCGAAAGTTGACTGGTTCAATCAGTAGATCAAATTGTATGGTGATTTTCATTAATCAAATCAGGATGAAAATTGGCGTAATGTTTGGATCGCCTGAAACGACTACTGGTGGTAACGCATTAAAATTTTATTCGTCTGTTCGTTTAGATATAAGGCGTATTGGTTCGTTAAAGGATCGAGATGAAGTCGTAGGAAATGCAACTCGGGTTAAAGTGGTCAAGAATAAGGTAGCGCCTCCATTCAAACAGGTTGAATTTGACATAATGTATGGCGAGGGTATTTCGAAAGTGGGAGAACTGTTAGACCTAGGTGTAAAAGCTGGTATAATAGAAAAGTCTGGAAGTTGGTTTAGCTACAATGATGAAAGGGTGGGTCAAGGTAGAGAAAATGCTAAATCTTTTCTGAAAGAGAACAGTGATATTGCTATTGAAATTGAAGATAAAATTCGCGCTGCACATGGATTAGATTTTGACGCACTGGATCTGAAAGTAGAAGGAAATAGTGACGTTCTAGAGGCATAATTTTATTCTTTATAAAACAAAATATCATGAAAAAATAATGACAGCTGCATAAACCATGGTAGGGTGCTAAATTTTTAATAACCTAATTTCTTTATCTGTATTAATAAACTAAGTAATAAGAATAAGTGACAGTTTTTGTTCATATTTTAAAAATTTATTTTGCTGTATAAAATTTTAAAAAAGCGAGAATTTTCGTAGATTTGACCTGGAGAAAAAATGATGCCAGCACTCTGGATAGCACATGTTACAGTTACAGATGAGGAGGCTTACAAAAAATATGCTTTAGGTGCGACTAAAGCTATCACTGATCATGGCGGTTATTTTATTGCGAGAGGTGGGCATTTTGTCCAATTAGAGGGCCAAGCGCGTCCTAGGAATGTAGTTGCAAAGTTTCCGGACGTAGAAACAGCTCAATTATGTTATAATTCAATTACATACCAGGAAGCATTAAGCTATGCTCGTGGAGCATCAGAACGCGAGCTTTTGATTGTAGAAACCACTGAATAGCTATCTATAAGTATAAAAAGTGGTACTTTAGTTAGGATTAAGATTTTTTGTTATATTTTAATTATGACGCTCTAGCCATTCTTTTGCGCTCATGTGGATCAAGATAACGTTTTCTTAACCTAATTGCTTTTGGAGTGACTTCGACTAATTCGTCATCATCAATATAAGCTATAGCTTCTTCAAGTGACATAGTTATTGGCGTTGTCAAACGGACTGCTTCATCTGTTCCTGATGCGCGCACGTTTGTAAGTTTTTTACCTTTAAGTGGGTTCACCTCTAAGTCATTATTACGACTGTGCTCCCCAATAATCATTCCTGTATAAACGTCAGCCTGTGAGCCTATGAACATACGTCCTCGCTCTTCAAGATTCCAAAGAGCAAAAGCAACTGAACTTCCATTTTCCATTGAGATTAAAACACCTGCACGACGGCCAGGAATTGGACCTTTATGAGGTGCCCATTCATGGAATACGCGATTTAAAACCCCAGTGCCGCGGGTGTCTGTAAGAAACTCTCCATGATAACCAATCAAGCCACGAGACGGAACATGAGCCACGATCCGGGTCTTACCTGCACCTGCGGGCTTCATTTCTACCAGCTCTCCCTTCCGCACTCCAGTTAGCTTTTCTATTACTGCGCCTGAGTATTCATCATCAACATCAATCGTAGCTTCTTCAATTGGTTCGTGGCGCACCCCTTCGACATGCTGAAAGAGAACTTGCGGCCGACTGATACTCAACTCAAATCCTTCCCGACGCATGTTTTCAATTAAAACACCCATTTGGAGCTCTCCTCGGCCAGCTACCTCAAATGCATCTCCGCCAGGAGTATCGCTGATTTTGATGGCAACATTGCTTTCAGCTTCTTTCATTAAGCGATCTCGAATGACACGAGATTGTACTTTTTTCCCGTCTCTACCCGCTAAAGGGGAGTCATTGATTCCGAAAGTTACCGTGATGGTAGGAGGGTCGATAGGCTGCGCTGGTAAACCTTCGTGTACTGAAGGAGCTACAATACTGTCTGCAACCGTAGCTTTGGACATACCAGCAATAGAAACGATATCACCTGCTTCTGCTAAATCTATTTGTTGTTGGCTCAGGCCGCGAAAAGCAAGAATTTTTGTGCACCGAAAGTTTTCAATTAACTTACCGTCGCTGGTTAATGCTTTGATAGTTTCACCAGCTTTTAAAGTGCCGCTTTCAACTCGTCCAGTTAAGATTCTACCAATGAATGGGTCAGAACCGAGTGTTGTTGCCAACATCTTGAATGGCTTGTCACGAGCGGACAGTTGAGAAGGGGCCGGAACGTGTTCAACAATTAAATCAAAGAGAGCGGACAGATTTTCTCTTGAGCCATTCAAGCTCAAATCTGCCCAGCCATTACGTCCGGACGCGTACATTGCGGGGAAGTCCAGTTGTGCATCATCGGCACCAAGGTTTGCGAAAAGATCAAAGCATTCATCTAATGCACGATCTGGCTCGCCGTCCGGCTTGTCCACTTTATTTAGCACAACAATGGGACGCAATCCTAACGCTAGCGCTTTGGATGTTACAAATTTTGTTTGTGGCATCGGTCCTTCAGCGGCATCTACTAGCAACACAACTCCGTCAACCATAGATAAAATTCGCTCAACTTCACCTCCAAAATCTGCGTGACCTGGAGTATCGACTATGTTAATCCGTGTGCCATTCCATTCAACTGAAGTCGCCTTAGCAAGGATAGTGATTCCCCTTTCCCTTTCGAGATCATTACTGTCCATAGCTCTTTCTGTCGTCGTTTGATTTTCACGATATGTGCCAGATTGTTTAAGCAATTCATCGACCAAAGTGGTCTTTCCGTGGTCAACATGAGCAATGATAGCAATATTGCGAAGATCCATAATGTCCCTCTTAAATCAAATGGGGCGCAAATTCGCTTACCCTTTATTCGTCGCGCAGATAACCTGCTAGTGCACAGAAAGAAAGGGCTAGTGTGCGGAGATATTTGTGAATTGTCTCGCGCCAGCATTATTGGAAATTATCATACACAAATTAAGGATGGTTGTCAGAGCTGGGCACAATCCCAGAACAGTAAGGATAAAAAAATGGATACAACCATCCAAGAGCATATTAGTAACGCTATGAAATGAAATTTTAACTTACGAAAACTCTTGAAAAACAAAGAGCATTTATGTTCAGAAATATGACTAAAAGCTATTTTCTTTGTTGTAATTATTTAGTGCTAACTTGCATTGTGTTTTTAAAATAATTTAAACAACGGCAGAAAAAATGAATAAATTTAAGGTGCTGTTCTAGATAACAATCACTGAGGTTGTCATGGGGCACATGAGAAAGAGTCGTTTAAGTCAGCACGAACAAGGGCGTTTGATTGAGCATTATGTAGCCGTAACCACGGCGCGAACAACGGCGAGGCTTTGTGGGGTTCACCGCAATACCGTCGCCTACTATTTTCTCAGTCTGCGCAAAATTATTACCTACGAACTGGAGGCGGAGAGTGAGGCGATGTTTGGTGGAGAGATTGAGGTGGACGAGAGTTATTTCTGTGGCAAACGCAAAATAAAAGTGGTCGGGGTGCTGCAGGTAAGATCCCTGTATTTTCTTTATTAAAAAGGGGTAGAAAAGTTTATACCAAAATCATTACCGATGCTTCAGGTGCCACGCTGATATCCATCATAGAGCGCAAGGTGGTCCCAGATAGCATCGTTTATTCCGACTGCTGGCACGGGTATAGTGTACTGGATGATTCTTACATCACTTCCCCGCCACAATCAAATCAATGGCATTGAGAATTTCTGGAACTAGGCTAAGCGCCACTTGCGTAAATTTAACGGTGTTCCCAAGGCGCATTTTGGGTATTTTTGAAAGAATGTGAGTGGAGATTTAACAATAGTAACCCGTCAGCGCAGTTATCGAAACTAAGACAATGGGTTAGAAGCTATCTTACCTCAGCATTTAGAATAGCTCCAAAATTAATCTACAGGGCGAGCCGCATCATATTATACGGTATATATTATTTTATTTTAGATAGCTTCAATTTTCAAAATATCTCTCACATAATTACAAAACGGTCATATAAAAACGAAAAGCTAACAGATTTAAGAGATCTTTCACTTTTCGCCTAGGTTTTGGTCATATTAACGAGTTGTTTCAGTCAACCGCCGTTTTACGTATTCATTCGTGTTTTCAATCAAAGTATCTATGTGTGGCTCCTCAAAAAAGTGGCCACAGCCATTTATTTGAGTGTGTGTAATGGTTATTCCTTTTTGCTCATGCAGCTTACTAACCAGAATTTCTGTATCTGAAGGAGGTGCCACACGATCAGCTGTACCGTTTATCACTAAGCCAGACGATGGGCAGGGTGCTAAAAACGAAAAATCATACATGTTTGCTGGCGGCGCAACCGATATGAAGCCAGTAATCTCAGGTCGGCGCATTAAAAGCTGCATGCCAATCCAAGCTCCAAAAGAAAACCCTGCAACCCAACAATGTTTGGAATTGTTGTTCATTGATTGCAGGTAATCAAGGGCAGATGCGGCATCTGAAAGTTCTCCAATGCCTTGATCATATTCACCTTGACTACGGCCAACACCACGGAAATTAAATCGTAAAACAGTAAAACCCATATTATGAAAAGCATAGTGTAGTCTATGCACCACTTTATGGTTCATAGTTCCCCCAAATTGTGGGTGGGGATGCAATATAATTGCAATAGGCGCGTCGCGCTCTTTTTGTGGATGATAGCGGCCTTCGAGGCGGCCCTCAGGTCCAGGAAAAATGACCTCTGGCATGATATGTTTGTCCTCGCGAGTTTTATGTTTACTAGCACCAATTTATTGACGAAATAAATCAGATACTTTAGAGTTATTCTAAAAATAGCGCTATGAGCGCAATCTTGTTTTTCATGCAGGTTTCACCTGCTGTCGTTGTCAGGCGCTTCCAGCTGTTTGGAGATGGATGTATGGCGTCTAAGCTTCGGCGTCAATTGGGGCCTATCGTTATGAAACTTTCTACTAAAGGTCGATACGCTATGGTCGCTCTGAGCGATATTGCTCTTCAACCGCACGGTGGAGTTGTAAGCTTAGGAGATATTTCAACTCGGCAGAATATTTCTTTACCTTATCTTGAACAATTATTTGTCAAACTACGCCGTTCAAACTTAGTAATTTCAGTCCGAGGGCCAGGCGGTGGGTATCGTTTAGCCAAGTCACCGTCTGATATTCGTGTATCTGATGTATTGAGCGCAGTAGACGAAAAAGTGGATGCGATGCATAAGGGGGCAGGAGCCTCTGGAGCCATATCTGGATCAAAAGCACAGTCTTTAACCAACAGGTTATGGGAGGGCTTAAGTGCTAATGTATATGTATTCCTGCATCAAACTCGATTATCAGATGTTATTCAAAATGAGCTTGCTCCATGCCCAGCAGTTCCAAATATTTTTGCAGTCATTGATGATGGATAATGCCAAACCCTACAGTTTGATTATTACAATTTCATTTTTCATTTTTCTTTCTCATTGAGATATCATATTTTATGCCTCGTGTTTATTTAGATCATAACGCTACCACGCCCCTTCACTCTGAAGCCCGTATCGCCATGCTCAACGCTATGGATGTGGTTGGAAATCCGTCTTCGGTTCATGCTGAAGGACGTGCTTCAAAAGCAATTGTTGAAAAAGCTCGTCGGCAAGTTGCAGAAGCTCTTGGAGCTTCAAGTGCAGACATCGTTTTCACATCAAGCGCCACAGAGTCTGCGGCATTAGCCTGTGCGGGTAGAAATTTATACGGTGCATTAATTGAGCATGATGCCCTAAAGGGTTGGATCAATACCTCTCTACCTGTGTCGGTTAGTGGTTTAGTCGTGCCTCCAGACCCTTCTGTGTCAGTGTTGCAGTTGGCCAACTCGGAAACTGGAGTAGTCCAAAACTTACCCATAGGACTTGTTCTTAGTGATTTGACACAAGGATTTGGTAAAATCCCTTTTAAATTTGATAGTTTAGGGTGTGATATAGGTATCATTTCTGGCCATAAATTGGGTGGTCCGAAAGGTGTTGGTGCAGTTGTCTGTAAGCAAGGGGTGGAGCTTTCTCAGAATTTTATCGGTGGAGGTCAGGAAATGGGCCGTCGTGCTGGTACTGAAAATGTTATCGGGATCGCTGGATTTGGTGCTGCAGCAGAAGTAGCTGCCCAAAATATCAAAGACGGTGTGTGGAATGAAGTTGCTAAACTTAGAAATATTCTAGAAAAGGCCCTTGAGAGCGTTTCCAAGGCAACTACCTTCGTTGGTAAAGATAATAGGAGGTTACCCAACACATCTTGTTTTGCGACACCAGGGTGGAAAGGTGAAATGCAAGTAATGCAAATGGATATTGAAGGTTTTGCAATATCATCTGGCTCGGCTTGTTCATCTGGGAAAGTCAAATCTACCAACGTTTTAGAACAAATGGGATTGAGTTATTTGTCAGATAACGCGGTTCGTGTATCTCTCGGGCCAGAAACAACAGAGGACGACGTTATGCGTTTTGCTGAAATTTGGGCAAAAAAATTAAAAAAATATGTAGTGCAAATGGCGTAACAGACGTTTTTGTAAAAGGAAAAGTAGTTATGGACAGTATCGTAGAAAATGTAGTGGTCAAAGACGGTGTTGATCAGGAAACTGTGGATGCAGTTCGTGAGGTTGGTGGCGCTTACAAGCATGGCTGGTCCACTGATATTGAAATGGAATATGCGCCCAAGGGTCTCTCACCTGATATCGTGAAATTAATTTCAGAGAAGAACGAAGAACCTGATTGGATGCTAGACTGGCGTTTGGCAGCATATGAACGTTGGTTGCAGAAAAAAGAGCCTGAATGGGCGATGGTAGATTATCCTAAAATTGATTTTCAGGATCAATACTATTACGCGCGACCCAAATCGATGGAAACTAAGCCCAAATCTTTAGATGAAGTTGATCCAAAGCTCCTTGCTACTTATGAAAAACTAGGTATTCCCCTCAAAGAACAATTAATTCTGGCGGGTGTTGATGGAGCAGAAGAGCTAACTGGAGCTCCGCGGAAAGTGGCTGTTGATGCCGTCTTTGACTCGGTATCGGTAGGAACAACTTTCAGAGACGAGTTATTAAAAGCTGGAGTTATTTTTTGCTCTATATCGGAAGCAATAAAAGATTACCCAGATCTTGTAAAAAAATATCTTGGCTCGGTTGTTCCAGTTTCGGACAACTATTATGCAACATTAAATTCAGCCGTCTTTTCTGATGGAAGTTTTGTTTATATTCCGCCAGGCGTACGTTGTCCGATGGAATTATCAACCTATTTCCGCATAAATGCCGAAAATACCGGTCAGTTCGAACGAACCCTGATAATTGCTGATAAGGGCTCATATGTTTCATACTTGGAGGGGTGTACAGCGCCTCAGCGCGATATAGCACAGCTACATGCTGCGGTAGTTGAAATCATAATCGAAGAGGACGCTGAGGTTAAATATTCCACTGTCCAAAATTGGTACCCAGGTGACGAAAATGGTAAAGGCGGAATTTATAATTTTGTTACCAAGCGTGCGGATTGTAGAGGTGATCGTGCTAAGGTTATGTGGACACAAGTTGAAACTGGCAGTGCTGTGACTTGGAAATACCCTTCCTGTATTTTGCGTGGGAATGAAACGCAGGGCGAATTTTATTCTATAGCAATCGCTAACAATATGCAGCAAGCAGATACCGGTACGAAAATGGTTCATTTGGGTAAAAATACTAAGTCAAGAATTGTGTCAAAAGGCATAAGCGCTGGACAGGCACAAAATACGTATCGTGGACTAGTATCCATGCATCCCAGAGCCAAAGACTCCAGGAACTACACTCAGTGTGACAGCCTTCTTATTGGAGATAAATGTGGAGCGCACACAGTGCCTTACATAGAGGTAAAAAATAACTCAAGCCGTGTTGAACATGAGGCGACGACGTCAAAAGTTGATGATGATCAATTGTTCTATTGTCGTTCGCGTGGAATGGATGAAGAAGAGGCCGTGGCTTTAGTTGTCAATGGTTTTTGTAAAGATGTCTTACAAGCATTGCCTATGGAATTCGCGATGGAAGCGCAACAACTTGTGGCAATTTCCCTTGAGGGTTCGGTAGGATGATAGGTATTTATCCAAAAGAATAATTTTATTTTGGTTAAATTACTCATATGAAGCCATAAGTGC
Organism: uncultured Tateyamaria sp.; assembly: GCA_905480645.1. Lineage (GTDB taxonomy): Bacteria > Pseudomonadota > Alphaproteobacteria > Rhodobacterales > Rhodobacteraceae > Tateyamaria. The sequence goes on along the minus strand of CAJQRC010000040.1, from coordinate 4,493 downwards.
GAAGTTTTGTATTAAGTTCCACCGGTAAAGTTGGTTAATGAAATAGCTAAAGGGCAGATATTTAAAAAAAGAAATTTGTTTGCTGTAATGGCGACTGCTCTTAAAAAACCACCATACTGTGATATTACATTCAGTAATTTATTTGAATTAAGGAAATAAAGATGCTCACTATCAATAATTTGCATGTAAAATTGGAAGAAGAAGATAAACCAATTCTAAAAGGAGTTAACCTGACGGTTGAGGCTGGCAAGGTGCATGCAATTATGGGGCCGAATGGGTCTGGAAAATCTACACTTTCCTACGTGTTATCTGGCAAAGATGGATATGAAGTTACTGATGGCACTGTAAATTTGAATGGCCAAGATGTATTTGGAATGGAGCCTGAAGAACGTTCTTCGGCCGGTATGTTTCTAGCATTTCAATATCCGGTCGAAATTCCTGGTGTTGGAAATATGACCTTTCTGAGAACTGCTGTGAATGCACAACGAAAATCACGTGGTGAGGAGGAAATGTCTGCAGCCGAATTTCTTAAAATAGTTCGACTTCGCGCCAAAGAATTGAAGATAGATGCAGATATGCTCAAGAGACCCGTTAACGTAGGATTTTCTGGTGGTGAGAAAAAACGAAATGAGATTTTGCAAATGGCTATGCTAGAGCCAAAAATCTGCATATTAGATGAAACGGACTCCGGTTTAGATGTTGATGCTATGAAACTAGTTGCGGATGGGGTGAATTCATTACGCAATTCAAATCGTGGTTTTCTTGTAATAACGCACTATCAACGATTACTTGACCACATAAAACCAGACTATGTTCACATTATGGCTGATGGTCAAATTGTAAAAACTGGTGGCCCAGATTTAGCTTTAGAAGTTGAAAACAATGGCTATAAAGATCTTTTAGCTGGGGTGGCTTAATGACAGTCCTTACTAAGAATTTTAGAGATATTGAATTACGAATAGCAAAGCTTAATTTGCCACAGGGCGATTGGGCGACAGAGGCTCGGACTGATGCTCTTAAACGGTTACGTTCGGTGGGCATGCCAGAGCGTAGAGATGAATACTGGCGGTTTACCCGACCTGATGTATTCAATCAAAGCGGTACGCCACCTGCCACGGTTTCAGCCATGGAAAAAGAAATAGTATTTTCTCAAGTTGATGCATTACAAATCGTTTTTGATGACGGTATTTTTAATGCAAAAGAATCTGACACATTGGCGTTAGAGTATGTTTCGATCGATCGACTTGCCGAAAGTAGCTCTGATACTCACTGGGCAAAATCGCTATATGGTCAACTTGAAACAAATGGACAAAAACCTGTTCCCAGACCTCTTGGATCATTAAATACGGCTTTTGCTACCGATGGAATATTGGTTCTTGTCAAGGGTTCGGCACCCAAACCCATTAACATAATTTACAATCAAAAAGAAGAAACTTCTGATGTGACCCTACATCACGTGGTGAGGTTGGAGGCGGGCGCCGAACTTACTATTTTAGAGAGTGGACCAGCAGCAGCACGTTTAAATAATGTTATTGAGGTTGATGTGGCTGATGGTGCAGTTTTTCATCATATTCGCACGCAAAATAATACCAAAGATAATCACGTGGCTACTCATATTTTTGCACGGTTAGGAAATGCAAGTACGTTTAAATCTTTTACGTTGACCATTAATGGGAAATTAACTCGCAATGAATGTTTAATTGAAATTACTGGAGATGATGCAGTTGCGCACGTGGCAGGCGCATGCGTAGGAGATGGTAATTTTCATCAAGATGATACTGTTTTTATTACCCACGATGCGAAGGGTTGCGAAAGTCGTCAAGTTTTTAAAAAAGTTCTGCGTAATGGGGCCGTTGGAGTGTTTCAAGGTAAAATTCTCGTTAAAGCTGGTGCTCAAAAAACAGACGGTTACCAAATAAGCCAATCTCTACTTTTGGACGGAGATAGTCAGTTCCTAGCTAAGCCTGAGCTGGAGATATATGCCGATGATGTGATTTGTTCTCATGGCAGTACGTCGGGCGCGATTGATGAAGATGCGTTATTTTACCTTCGGTCTCGTGGTATATCTGAATATGAAGCTACAAATCTTTTGACATTGGCTTTTTTGGCCGAAGCTATGGATGAAATAGAAGACGAAGATTTGCGTGAAATGCTAACCAGGCAGTTAGAAGGTTGGTTGGAGCGGCATCGGGGCTAAAAATGGCCATAACTGAAAATATTTTAGCTACATACCGTGACCCAAGTAAAGTTTTGATAAGACTTTTGTCACTTGGACCGCGTGAAGATCGGGCTCTTGCTTACTTAATGGGAGCCTGTATTTTGGTTTTTATTGCACAATGGCCAAAGCTTGCCCGAGACGCTTTTGTGAATAATGTCGATTTAAACTTTCTTTTGGGTGCTAACCTAATGGCCCTTGTCGTAATTGCGCCTCTATTACTTTACGTTATTGCAACTTTGGCGAGGGGTGTTGGGTTCATCTTTGGAGGACAGGGCACTGCCTACGGCGCCAGATTAGCTTTGTTTTGGGCTTTATTAGCATCCACTCCGTTAATATTATTGCATGGACTTACAGCAGGCTTTGTTGGTCCTGGGGCAGAACTTAAAGTAGTTGGTGTAATTTGGTTGGGCGTTTTTTTCTGGTTTTGGATCAGTGGTAGTATTGCGCAGGAGCGTTACACATGAGTTTTTGGGTTCAAATGACAGTTGATACTTTTCGTGATCCAAAAAGAACTGCAGAAAAAATAATTCAATGGCAAATTACAAAAACAGAGCTTTATCTAGCCATGATTGCTTTTTCAGCTGTCAACGCTTTTTTGGCTGGGTTATCAAGTATTATATCTCCTCTATCTGTAGATCCTGCAGCACTTGAATCCATGCCGATACTGGCATTGATGAAAATGCCTTTGATACTGTTTGTATTGATTGTAACTGGTTTGATAATTTCCATTCATGGTTTTTTTTGGGCAGGGTCTGTAATGGGAGGCCAAGGTCAACTCAAAGATATGTTGGTCCTTTTTACTTGGTTACAAGGGTTAAGGGCAGTTGCTCAGGCAGCAGTTTTCTTATTGTCTTTGGCAATACCTACGCTAGGTAGTTTATTGGCTGTGGTTGTAGTAATTGTAGCGTTTTGGATATTGCTTCATTTTATAAGTGTAGCATTGAATTTTAATTCACTGCTTAGATCTTTCGCAGTTTTAGTAGTTGTTTCTACAGCGTTTTTTTTAAGTTTAATGATGCTCGTTACGATAACGGGTGTGGCCATGGGAGGATTGATAGATGTATGATGTTGACGCAATCCGTGCAGATTTTCCAATTCTATCGCGTGAAATAAATGGAAAACCCTTAATTTATTTAGACAATGGAGCATCGGCGCAGAAACCAAAAGTGGTAATCGACGCTATCAATACATCATATATAAATGAATATTCAAATGTTCACAGGGGGTTACACTACTTAAGTAATCTTGCTACAGAGCGTTATGAAGAAGTACGACCCAAAGTAGCCCGCTTCCTGAATGCAAGATCAGAAAATGATATAATATTCAATTCGGGCACTACCGAAGGCATTAATATGGTGGCTTATTCTTGGGCTGGGCCACGTCTAGAAGCAGGAGATGAAATCATTCTGTCCGTGATGGAACATCATGCCAACATAGTACCTTGGCATTTTCTTAGGGAACGGCAGGGCATTAAGTTAAAATGGGTGGATGTTGACAACAACGGTGCGCTAGATCCGCAGGCTGTGATCGACTCAATAAGCTCTGATACTAAGCTTATCGCTATCACTCACATGTCCAATGTTTTGGGTACAAAAGTGGACATCAAAACCATCTGCACTCATGCGCATGATTTAGGTGTGCCCGTTTTAGTAGATGGAAGCCAATCTGCTGTCCACATGCCAGTAGATGTTCAAGATCTTGATGCGGATTTTTTTGCTATTACGGGACACAAACTTTATGGGCCATCGGGTTCCGGTGCAATTTACGTAAAACCAGAGCGGATGGCGGAAATGCGGCCATTCCTAGGGGGTGGTGATATGATCAAAGAAGTCACAAAAGATAACGTAATCTATAATGATCCACCAATGAAATTTGAGGCGGGAACACCCGGTATAGTCTCAACAATTGGATTTGGTGTCGCCTTAGACTACATGATGGAAGTAGGAATGGATGCTATAGTAAACCATGAAAATGGGTTACGTGACTATGCTTCTGAGCGTCTGAATAACTTACAATGGTTGCAATTACAGGGAACCACTGCAGATAAGGGAGCAATTTTTTCGTTTACTTTAGATGGTGCTGGGCACGCTCATGATATCTCGACCATCCTAGATAAAAAAGGGGTTGCCGTAAGAGCTGGGCAACATTGTGTTGGCCCTTTAATGGAACATTTAGGTTTAAATGCAACATGTCGTGCATCTTTTGGACTGTATAACACTAAGGCTGAAGTTGATAAGTTGGTAGAAGCACTGGAACTAGCTAACGATCTTTTTGC
>CAJQRC010000039.1 GCA_905480645.1 uncultured Tateyamaria sp. | reverse complement strand
TATTCCCAAGGATCAATTTGGTCTATATTTGAAGGAATGTGAGTGGCGGTTTAACATAGTGACCCTTCACGATAGTTATTAACTCTAAAACAATGGGTTAAACGTCACTTGAAGCAATTATCTGGGTCAGGCCTTAAGAAATTCAATTTCGCGCCTCAAAATAAGTCAAAAAAGTTCTTAGTTTACTCGTCTATTAGACATCCTTGCTCTGATGCCCCAAGAGACTTATTCAGGTCTTATGAAACACTATAGAGGACCACCATGAAACTTATTGTTGGACTAGGCAATCCAGGGACAAAGTATGCGCGCAATCGACATAATATAGGCTTCATGGCGCTGGACCAAATTGCTTCAGATCATGGTTTTTCGGCTTGGAAGTCAAAGCATCAGGGTGTCATTGCCGAAGGCAACTTTGGTTCAGAAAAAATTGTTCTCCTAAAACCTGCAACCTTTATGAACAAATCTGGTGATAGCGTAGGTTCAGCAATGCGATATTACAAACTGAAGGCTGAGGATGTAATTGTTATACACGATGAGATAGATCTGGAGCCCGCTAAAGTACGTTGGAAATCTGGAGGCGGGCACGCGGGCCATAATGGATTACGATCACTACATGCACATATTGGCCAAGAATATTTCCGCGTTAGACTAGGTGTTGGGCATCCCGGCCACAAAGACGCCGTTTCAGGTTATGTTTTGAAAGACTTTCCAATGGCAGATGAGAATTGGTTGGATGACGTATTGCGCGGATGTGCGGATGGTGCCCATTATCTGGCTCAAGCTGATGGGGGAAAGTTCATGAATGCAGTGGCTTTACGGACTGCTCCAAATCGAAATGACAAGAAAAAGGAAACCTCCAAAACCCACTCTTCAAGATTAAAAAACGTACCACAGCCAGATAATCGTTCAACATTTCAAAAGCTAAAAGATCATTTTACGTGACATCATCATTACGTTTAATGCGCGATCAGAAGCCTGTAATAACGCAGAAAACTAAAAACATACTAATTCGATCTTATAATAGATTTTTTTTAGCTTCAAATTTTGTAACGGCTAACAATAAAATCTTTAGAGACAAAGTTACCATTAGCTACAAAAGAATTAGTAAATGAAATATATCTTGATTTTCCATCAATCAGTTTCCAAATTATATTTGCCATGTTTAATAACACTTTATCCATAAAAAAGTTCGATGAATGTCTGTTCCATCTCCAACGAGTTAAATAGTTAGCTTATGCAATCCAAAACAATATACAACTACCTTCAGAATTTTTACTGATAGGGGAAATCATATGAAAGCAGATGAAAGCACTAATGTTCTGGGGACCGAATTAACTTTATGTGGCATGGACCCAGTTACGGGTTTTTTCCGTGACGGCCACTGCAATACCTGTACTGCAGATCAAGGCAACCACACGGTATGCGCCGTTATGACAGCAGAGTTTTTGGCATTTTCTAAATATGTAGGAAACGATCTTAGTACACCGCGACCCGAATATGGATTTTTAGGCCTGAAACCAGGAGATAACTGGTGTTTGTGTGCAGGTCGGTTTCTTCAGGCACATGATGAAGGTTGCGCGCCAAAGGTTAGGTTAATGGCCACTCATAGTCGTGCATTGGAAGTTGTAGAGCTTGCAGTTTTGCAACTCAACACATGAAAGATTAAAAAACCGACTATAAACTAACTCACACCTCCGACATTTCACTCAAAATTGCCCATATCGAAATCTAACGCCTTAGCAACTGTAAAAATATCTTTGTCCCCGCGCCCACACATATTCATACAAATAATATGGTTTTGAGGTAATTTGGGTGCAATTTTCATAACATGGGCTAGAGCATGACTGGGTTCTAATGCGGGAATAATTCCTTCGAGCGTACAGCAAATTTGAAAAGCCTCAAGGGCTTCATCATCCGTTATCGATACATATTGTGCACGTCCGATGTCATGTAACCAGGCATGTTCAGGACCAATCCCAGGATAGTCTAACCCAGCCGAAATAGAGAATCCTTCAAGGATCTGCCCATCATCGTCTTGAAGCAGATAGGTCCGGTTTCCATGCAGAACACCAGGCCGCCCACCGGTAAGTGACGCACAATGCTCCATTTTGGAGTTTACTCCTCTGCCACCAGCTTCAACACCAATGATTCCAACCTCTTTATCGTCCAGAAATGGATAAAACAGACCCATTGCATTAGATCCACCTCCAATTGCAGCAATAATAGTATCTGGAAAACGGCCTTCAGCTTCCACCATTTGCTCACGGACTTCCTTACCAATGATTGCCTGAAAATCACGCACCATTGCAGGATAAGGATGAGGACCCGCAACCGTACCAATACAATAAAAAGTATCGCGAACATTAGTAACCCAGTCCCGAAGCGCATCATTCATAGCGTCTTTGAGGGTACCACGCCCAGATGTAACAGGAACAACCTCTGCTCCCAGTAACCGCATGCGAAAGACATTAGGGGCTTGGCGCTCGACATCATGAGCACCCATGTAGACAACACATTTTAAACCAAACTTTGCACAAACAGTTGCCGTAGCGACCCCGTGTTGCCCCGCTCCAGTTTCCGCTATAATCCGCGTTTTCCCCATTCGCCGAGCCAAAATGATCTGGCCCAACACATTATTGATCTTGTGTGCGCCTGTGTGATTCAGCTCGTCCCGTTTCATGTAAACTTTAGCGCCACCGAGTTTCTCAGTCAGCCTTTCTGCATGGTACAAGGGGCTGGGGCGGCCGACATAATGTTTCCAAAGGAAATCCATTTCTTTCCAGAAACTATCATCTGTTTTGGCTATCTCGTACTGTTCCTCAAGGCTAAGGATCAGAGGCATAAGCGTCTCAGACACAAAACGCCCTCCAAAATCACCAAATCTTCCCTGCTCATTTGGGCCGTTCATAAATGAATTAAAAAGATCATCTGCCATTGGACAAGCTCCGTGTTACTATTTGATACTTATCGTGATTTACGACTCGCGTAAATGCGACAACCGTGCCTTTTACATTTACACTTTAGACTGGGCCGCTCTGATAAATGCATGGATCATGTCAGGATCTTTCACACCAGCCAAACTTTCAACTCCCGAACTCACATCAACTTGGCGTGCCCCGGTCAAACGTACCGCCGAAGCTACGTTGGCGGGTGTCAATCCACCAGCTAGCATCCATGGAACGGGCCAACGCCTTCCGACGATAAGATCCCAATCAAAAGCCAAGCCATTCCCACCGGGTAAATTCTCTTCTTCAGATGGCTTAGCATCCACCAAAACTTGATCAGAAACACGCATATATGCCTCTAATGCGACAAGATCAGCAGCGGTAGCAACACCAACTGCCTTCATCACCGGCAACCGATAACGCTGTTTAATTTGCGCGGTCCGCTCAGGCGTTTCACTCCCATGCAATTGCAAAACATCTAATGGCACAGATTCTATTAGTGCATCTAAAAATCTATCGTCAGCATTCACGACAAGAGCTACTTTAGCCAACCCTACAGGCGCATATGAAGCAAGTTTATTAGCCGCCTCAAAGGTGAGATTGCGTGGCGATTTTTCAAAAAATACGAAACCTATGTAAGATGCACCCGCCTCGGCAGAAGCCAATACTTGTTCAGAATGGCTCAGACCACAGATCTTTACCGAAACTGACTGCGCCACGATTAGCTTGCTTGATCAAGCAAAGCAAAAATATCGTCTTTGCCATCATACTTGTCTCCACGAAGACGCTTAACCTCACGATTGAGACGGCTTACTTCCCTAATATTACGTGCATTTTCTGCGCGTACCTTATATTCACGCATCCATTCCCAGACAAAACCAACTAGCAAACCAACAACGATACCAGTGAAGATAATGATAAATAACGGCAGCTGAACCTTTGGCGTAACGGAGAAAAGGTGTGATATTCCTGAAGGCAGCAGCTGTACTGTGACAGCTTCATTGTTAGCCATTGCTACAGCAATCAACACCAACGCAAAAACAATAATGCAGGCATAGCGGATATAGCGCATTTAGGCTTTCCCGTTCAAACGATCCCGAAGCAGCTTACCCGTCTTAAAAAAGGGCACATGTTTTTCTTCAACCGCAACCGTTTCTCCCGTGCGCGGATTGCGTCCCGAACGGGCATCTCGTTTTTTAACGGAAAACGCTCCAAATCCACGCAATTCTACACGGTCTCCTCGCGACATAGCATCCGTTATCTCATCAAAAATCGTATTCACGATCCGCTCGACGTCACGTTGATAGAGGTGTGGGTTATCGTCAGCAATCTTCTGGATCAGCTCAGATCGGATCATGAATATCTCCCCCGTAAGATAAAATTTTAATCAAAAACTCTAAATGACTATAAGAACAATAATACTAATCGGAAATAGAAACTGGCAACTCTAGGCGGGTTTTTGTACTATTTTAGCTGTTAGACCCATACTATTAGTTTAATTTTGTCACCAATGGTGTGTCTAAAGTCACCTACTGTGCTCAAAACCCAAATTTTCTCAAAACGATTCGAATCTTAAATAATGTTGTACATTCCAAAATATTTTGAAAACTGTAAAAAAACCCTGCACTAATCATGCAGGGCCTAATAAAGCTATCAATTTCTAAAATGGAGCTACTTTTCTTCATCACTTTTCAAAGCAGCGCCAAGAATATCCCCGAGAGACGCGCCAGAATCGGATGACCCATACTGTTCGACGGCCTCTTTTTCTTCAGCAATTTCACGCGCTTTAATCGAAACGCCTAAACGGCGCGTTTTGTTGTCAATGTTTGTGATACGCACATCAACTTTATCCCCAATTGAGAAACGCTCCGGACGCTGTTCTGCTCTATCACGACTAAGGTCAGACCGGCGTATAAAGGACTTCATACCCTCATATTCCACTTCTACACCGCCATCCTCAATAGCAGTGACTGCAACGGTCACAATTGAACCACGTTTCACTCCGCCAACTGCTTCTGCAAATTTGTCACCGCCGATAGCTTTAACAGAAAGCGAAATACGTTCCTTTTCTACATCTACTTCGGATACTACCGCCTGGACAGTGTCACCCTTTCTGTAGTCTTGAATTGCTTCTTCGCCACGCTGGTCCCAACTTAGATCAGACAGGTGAACCATCCCATCAATATCACCTTCTAGGCCAACAAAAAGGCCAAATTCAGTAATGTTTTTAACTTCACCTTCGACTTCAGTTCCCTCAGGGTGAGTTTCTGCAAACACCTCCCACGGGTTACGCATTGTCTGTTTAAGGCCGAGAGAAACGCGGCGTTTAATCCCGTCAATTTCCAGAACCATAACCTCAACTTCTTGAGATGTAGACACAATTTTTCCAGGGTGTACGTTCTTTTTGGTCCAAGACATCTCAGAGACGTGTACAAGACCTTCAACCCCTGCCTCAAGCTCAACAAATGCACCGTAATCAGTAATGTTAGTGACGCGACCTGTGTGTGATGATTCCAAAGGATATTTTGCTGCTACAAGATCCCATGGATCTTCTTGTAGTTGCTTCATACCCAAGGAAATTCGATGCGTATCCTTGTTGATTTTGATAACTTGCACTCCGATAGTCTCACCGATAGTCAAGACTTCCGAAGGGTGATTTATACGGCGCCACGCCATGTCAGTCACATGCAACAAACCGTCCACGCCACCAAGGTCCACAAATGCGCCATACTCAGTTATGTTCTTCACAACACCATCAACGTTTTGGCCTTCGACAAGATTTCCGATAACCTCTGCGCGTTGTTCTGCACGTGATTCTTCAAGTATCGCGCGACGCGAAACAACAATATTACCACGGCGGCGATCCATTTTCAAAATCTGAAATGGTTGTTTGAGACCCATTAGTGGCCCCGCATCCCGTACTGGCCGGACATCAACCTGAGAGCCAGGCAAAAACGCAACAGCACCGCCCAGATCAACGGTAAATCCGCCTTTAACCCGACCAAAGATTGCACCATCTACTCGTGCCTCGCCAGCATAAGCTTTTTCTAGGCGATCCCAAGCTTCTTCGCGTCGAGCCATTTCACGGGAAATTACTGCTTCACCTTTAGAGTTTTCCGCTGATCGGAGAAAAACCTCAACGTCGTCACCAACATTGATTTCTGGCGCTTCACCGGGATCTGCAAATTCTTTGAGCTCGACACGGCCTTCCATTTTGTAGCCTACGTCGATAATGGCTTGTCCCGCTTCAATTGCGATAACTTTACCTTTGACAACTGTTCCCTCTTCGGGTGTGTCCATTTCGAAGCTTTCTTGTAAGAGGGCTTCGAATTCCTCCATCAATTTATCAGCCATGTGGCGTCGTTTTCCTAACGTTAATGTTTTTCGGGCCGTGCGGTTGTCTCCGCCGGTCTTATGTTTCACAAATCAGGCGTAATTACAAAACTCTGTCCGCTGTATGTTAACAACACTGCTTTTAAACAGAGTTCTGTGTAAAGTACCCCTAGCGATCAAGCGCCTTTACCCCCAGATTGAGGAAAGAGCAAGAGCGTGTATACCCGTCACGCCTCCAGTTCATGCTGTAAACTTCAGGTTGAACAACTGCTGCACAACCTGACTTACGGAGACTGCTCTAGATGTGCCTCAAACAGAGCCCTTTAACACGTTGGCTAAATCTGTACGCTCCCAACTAAAACCACCATCTTCATCAGGTGCACGACCAAAATGACCATAAGCAGCGGTGCGCTGGTAGATAGGTCGATTTAAAGAAAGGTGTTCGCGAATACCGCGTGGTGTCAGATCCATGACCTGACCGATTGCCGTTTCAATTGTCGAATCTGGAGCCTCACCAGTTCCAAATGTATCACAATATATCGAAAGAGGACGAGACACACCAATCGCGTAGCTCAATTGAATCGTACAGCGTGTAGCCATACCGGCGGCCACAACGTTTTTGGCCAAATAACGAGCCGCGTATGCTGCTGACCTATCAACTTTAGTTGGATCCTTACCAGAAAATGCACCGCCACCATGCGGCGCTGCTCCCCCATATGTATCGACAATTATTTTACGGCCTGTCAGTCCAGCATCACCATCAGGACCACCAATTACAAACTTACCAGTAGGATTTACATGCCATTCTGTATCATCCGTCAGCCACCCTTCAGGCAATACTTCATAAATGTATGGACTTACTAGAGCCCGGATGTCGTCACTGCTCAGGTTTTCATCAAGGTGTTGAGTTGACAGAACAACTGAACTCACCCCAACAGGTTGACCGTCACGATAAATAACAGAAAGCTGGGATTTGGCGTCAGGACCAAGGGCCGGCTCAGTACCGTTTTTACGCACCTCAGCTAGACGACGCAACATAGCGTGCGCATAATGAATTGGCGCTGGCATGAGTGCGTCGGTCTCGTTCGTCGCATAACCAAACATAATACCTTGATCGCCAGCACCTTCATCTTTTTCGTTACTAGCATCTACGCCTTGCGCGATATGTGCTGACTGCTCATGCAGCAAATTAGTGATTTCACAAGATTTCCAGTGGAACTTATCTTGTTCGTAACCAATATCTTTGATGCATGCCCGTGCAATATCTTCAATCTGCTTCATATAATCTGACAGCTTATCTTGATCACTCAGGCCGACTTCACCACCAATAACAACACGGTTAGTTGTTGCAAAAGTTTCGCAGGCAACACGAGCTTCAGGTTCCTCTGCTAGAAATGCATCAAGAACAGCATCAGAAATACGATCACAAACCTTATCAGGGTGCCCCTCAGAAACTGATTCTGAGGTAAAGGTGTAGTTATTACGGGACATTATTGCTCCAATTTATAATAAGTTTTCCGCGCCAGGAAGCCGTTGCAGAAGTGAGAGATCTAATAGGTATACTAGCGAATTTAGTCAACGCCAATTTTACCACCTTGCAAAGTTCGCTTTATGATTGAGCCCCAGAGTCCTAAAATCAGAATGGTTATCCATGGCCAATCACCTGTGTAGCTATACAACGTAGATGCGCCTGGTTGGGGTAATTTCACATCTAAATAGCCAGCAGTACCTAAACCAAGTGATGCAGTTACTCTACCTTTTGGGTCTATCAGAGCTGAAATTCCAGTGTTTGCGACCCGCACCATTGGCAATCCTTGCTCAATAGCTCGCATTCGTGCTTGAGCCAAATGTTGCTGCGGTCCCGACCAATTACCAAACCATGCATCATTTGTCAGCTGTATTAAAAAATTAGGCCTTATTTCCGTTCCACCCACGGCGTGTGCAAACACAGCCTCGTAGCAAATAAGAGGTAACGCTGCACCCAAGGCGCCAAAGTTTAAAATACTAGGACCCGATCCAGATGTGTATCCTAGTTCTGTTCGGGCTGCTAAACCACCTACATTTATATACCTAAAGAACCAATCAAAAGGCATGTATTCCCCAAATGGAACCAAACGATGTTTATCGTACGTCTGAACCACTTCTCCCGCACTATCCAAAACAACAAGACTGTTAAAATACTTCTCATTATGACGCCGTTGAATTCCCAAAACGACCAGCGATCCCCTTGCTGCTTCAGCTATATCATCAAAGATGAATTGTGCGTCTTCCTCCAGATAAGACAGTGCAGTCTCAGGCCAAATCACTAAATCTGGAGGTAATCCCTCAGCGGTATAATTGATTAGCCTACTTTCGAAGATCGGGATACTTTCAGGCAACCATTTTTCGTCTTGTGGGGCATTAGGTTGCACTAACCGAACTGTATATGACGTAAGTGCACTTGAGGCACTAATGGGTGGAGAGATAATCATGACTACAGCTATAAACAAACTGCCAATACGCAACCAAAAGCGTTGAGCTGTACCAATCAAGAAAGCCAGACTAACACATAAGAACATCAATCCATGCGGCCCAAAAAATGCTAGAGCTTGCCCTGCCAATGTGCCGACCAAAGCTTGGGGAGGAGACGCCCACGGAAAACCTGTAAACAGATAGGCTCTCAATATCTCAGCCCCAGTCCAGGTAAAAACTAAAACCACTGGATTGCCACTCACCCAAAGCGCAAAAGCCATTGCTCCAGCCCAAAACATACCAAGTAAAACTGCAAGTGACAAAACAGCCAACGGGCCCATCCAGCCCATCTCAACGGCGTCTATTTGGAAAGGCTCAGAAATCCAAGACAGTGTAAGGCTGAAATATCCAATACCTAAAGCCCATCCATAACACCAAGCGTCACGGATACGTTCGGCACCAACCAATAGAAAAAACGCGGCAATAAGAGGAAGTAATATCGCAGGTTCAAAAGCATGTGGTGGATGAGCAAAAGAACCCAAAGCACCTAGCAATAGCGCTGCCACAAGATACACACGACGCTTCATAGCAGACGACCACACCGATGAGCTTGTCACGTAGTGGCTTCCCTGCCATGCAACCTAACTCGCATTCTTTTAATTCGACGTAAATCCGCGTCGATAACCTCAAACTCTGGTCCATCAGGATGAGGGACAACCTCACCTCGCGCTGGCACCCGGCCGGCAAGCATGAATACCAAGCCACCCAAGGTGTCTATATCTTCTTCATCAACATCATCATGAGTTGTCAACGAGAACCCTATATCTCGCTCAAAGTCTTCCAGTGGTGTTTTTGCCAAAGCAAGATAACACCCTGTCTTTTCCTCGGTAAAATATACACCTTCATCGATATCATGCTCATCCTCGATCTCACCAATAACTTGCTCGATCAAATCTTCGATTGTCACCAATCCATCAACACCACCATATTCATCAATAACCAATGCCATATGACGTCGTTCAGTCTGCATTTTAGTCAGAAGGACTCCAATCGTCATCGAAGGAGGTACAAATAAAAGAGGACGTAATTGCTTCCGCAAATTGAATTTTTTACCTCCCCCGTTGAAACCATGGTTCAGCGCTATGTCTTTGAGATGGGCAAAGCCAATCGGCGTATCTAACGTACCTTCAAAAACGGGCAGGCGTGTCAGTCCGCTTTCTTTGAATAATTCCACTAACTCATCCAGTGTCACCGTATCTGGCACTGCTGTGATATCCGCTTTCGGTACGGACACATCCTCGACCAACATCCTCCGTAGATTGATCATACCATGACCTTGATTACGGGGACTGCCATCCGCCGGCGCCTCAATGTTTGCTTCAGATGAACTAAAAGCACCTATAACTCGTGCAAAAAATCCAATATGTTTTGATGTTGCGTTTATATCACTGTCTGGCAGCGCGCCTTGCGCCGCGTCAGACGATCCTTCGTTTTCGCCCATTGGCTCCTATCCGTTATATTACGATTATATTAAGACACTTTTAGTATGGGTCAGACAACCCCATACTGCCAAGTATATTTACCTCTAACGCTTCCATACGCGTGGCATCGAGATCACGAATATGATCAAACCCTAGCAAGTGTAAAGTTCCATGAACTATTAAATGTGTGACGTGCTCAGTCATTTTTTTATTTTGTTCTGACGCTTCGCGGGAGCATGTTTCATATGCGAGGGCTATATCTCCCAGCGTAAATATTCCTGTATGATCACTCTTTGGCTGCAGTGGGACATCTCCGTTTTTAAAAGGCTTCAGATCATCATTTGGCCAACTTAATACATTTGTAGGAACAGATTTACCCCTGAAGTCGGCGTTCAGCACGGCAATACTTCTGTCGTCACAACCCAACAGGGATATTTCGGCAATATCAATATTCTGGAAATCTAGAGTGGCATTGATCGCGTTTAAAGCAAGTTCTGAAAGATCAAACGCAACCCAACGATCATCTTCAATAATAACATCAATGTTATGCGGCACTATTAGTTACCTCGGATCACGAGATCTTCGTATCCGCCTCATAAGCTTCGATCACAGCCGCAACAAGTGGATGCCGGACAACGTCTTTAGATGTAAAATAGTTAAAACTAATTTTCGGTACCGACTTCAACAATCTTTCTGCATCTGCCAAGCCTGAGGCGACACCTCGCGGTAGATCAACCTGTGTACGATCGCCAGTAATTACCATGCGGCTCCCCTCGCCCAAACGTGTAAGAAACATCTTCATCTGCATGGATGTTGCATTTTGAGCTTCGTCCAGCACGACAAAAGCACGGCTTAAGGTCCGTCCACGCATGAAAGCAAGTGGCGCAATTTCGATCGTTTTTTCTTCTTTAAGCTTGGCAAGTTGTTTGCCCGGTAGAAAATCATTCAAGGCATCATAAAGTGGCTGCATGTAGGGATCTACCTTTTCTTCTTGGGTCCCTGGGAGAAAACCCAGACGTTCACCAGCCTCCACTGCTGGTCGACAAAGAATGATCCTATCAACCTGACCTGAAATGAACATCGACACGCCAACCGCGACCGCCAGATATGTTTTACCAGTTCCGGCAGGCCCAATCCCAAAGGCCATTTCATTTTGAAAGAGTGACTGAACATATGACTTTTGCGCATCAGTCCGCGGTTCGACTAGTTTTTTACGTGTCTTAATCTCAATTCCATTGCCCCTTAGCATTTCCAACTGATCACCTGCCCTCGTTTCTGGAGTTATCTCCGAAATACCCATACGCATTTCGCGATCAACATCAGTTGGATTAACTTCTTTTCCAGATTCTAACCGTAAATAAAGCGCATGAAGTGCAGAACTTGCACGAGATTGGGACGCTTCATCTCCTAAAATAGAGAGCACATTGCCTCGACGAACAATTTGAACCTCAAGAGCTTTTTCCACTGCCGTTAGATGACTGTCATACGGCCCGCATAAATCGATCAACAATCTGTTATCAGGGAATTCAAGAACCACTTCGGTCAGCGGATGATCTAGGGTCAATACGTACTCCTGTGTCTGTAAGTAAATAAATCTACAGGTTGGCACACGGAGCGCAAGCTGTTGAATATAAAATTCTGGATTTTAAAGTCCTATTTGTTTAATTCGGGTTTCACACAAATACGCCAGCAAGTGAATTTGTCCGAGCTTCTACGATCTTGACTTCCGCGATTTCACCCACTGCAATTTGAGCATCGGCTACGTGTACAGCATGAAGATACTCGCTTTTGCCCATCATTTGACCCAATTCACGACCTGGCTTCTCAAACAAGACTTTCACTGTGCTTCCAACCATACTTTCTTGAATTTCTTTTTGCTGGTGCGTCACCAAAGATTGCAGACGTTGTAGACGATCGTTCGCTTGAGCGATCTCAACCTGCTGGCGTTCAGCCGCTGGCGTTCCAGGACGTGGTGAGTATTTAAAAGAGTAAGCATATCCGTAGTTAACCTCTTCAATCAAATCTAGCGTCGCTTGAAAGTCTTCTTCGGTCTCTTCAGGGAACCCTACAATAAAATCTCCTGACATTAATATATCAGGACGGGCCCTACGAATACGTTCAATAAGTTTCAAATAACTATCGGATGTGTGGCTGCGGTTCATCCTTTTTAAAATCTTATCACTTCCAGATTGTACTGGTAGATGCAAATAAGGCATCAGTTTTGAGCACGAACCATGCGCTTCAATTAATTCATCCGTCATATCGTTGGGGTGACTAGTTGTAAATCGGATACGCTCAAGGCCGTCTACCTTGTCGAGGTCCCAAATAAGTTTTGCTAACGTATAATCGGACCCATCAGAACCCGTTCCATGATAAGCGTTAACGTTTTGCCCCAATAATGTGATTTCGCGCACTCCACGTTCCACAAGATCACGAGCCTCATCGATGATCCGTTGAACAGGTCGGCTAACTTCAGCGCCCCTAGTGTAAGGTACGACGCAAAATGCACAAAACTTATCACAACCTTCCTGCACAGTTAAGAACGCAGCAGGCGCGCGTCGGCCTTTGGGTCGGCTCTTTAGTTTTTCAAACTTATCTTCTTCAGGAAATTCTGTATCAAGAACTTTTTTACCTTTACGCGTTTTTGCTTCCATATCAGGCAAGCGGTGATAGCTTTGTGGACCGACAACCAGGTCAACAGCAGGTTGACGACGCATAATTTCAGCACCTTCAGCTTGCGCAACACAGCCCGCAACCCCAATTTTCAGATCAGGATTAGAAGCCTTAAAACTCTTCAACCGACCCAATTCAGAATAAACTTTTTCCGCAGCTTTTTCTCGGATATGACAAGTATTTAGCAAAATCATGTCCGCATCATCAGGCTTTGTAGTTTCAATGTAGCCCTCACTGCCCAAGGCTTCCGCCATGCGCTCACTATCATAAACGTTCATCTGGCAACCATAGGTTTTGATGAACAGCTTCTTCTGCGTCGTCATGTCGGTCACCCAAGGCTATTAAGTTAAACGGTGGCTTTAACAAGAAGGCATATATCTTTCAATGCACCCATATCGAATTGTTTATGTTAATGAGCTGGCTTAGTTCTATAAAAATCACAACAACTGCGGGAACCAATCTTCACGAAGCCTCTCGCCTTGTTCCATCTTGTGCTTAGGAAACGGCGGGGATGTTGGGCCAGGACGCTCAATATACCGCGCATCATCCCCAACCATGCGCACGGAGAACGCGCGGCGACGCTCTTCACTCTTATTACCCCTAGCACCATGCAAAATCCGAAAGTGAAAGGCTACAGCATCGCCCGGTTCCATATCATACTCTACTATTCGCATACCTTCTGCTTCTGGATCAGGAACAGGAATATAATCTCCTTCAAAAAAAGCTGTCTCAGATACCCAGCGAGTAGGTACAACATCTTTCGGCCAATGATGTGAACCCGCCACACAGCGAAGTGTCGCATCACTGACTTGGTCGAGTGGAGACCAAAAACTGATCGTTTGTTTACCCTCAACGAAATAATATGGATTGTCCTGATGCCAAGGAGTTGCCATCGAAGTACCTGGCTCTTTAACCAATACATGATCGTGAAATAATTGAACTGTCTCAGATTGCATTAGTTCAGCCGCCACCAGCGCTACAGGCGAACTTTTTATTACAGAAGAAAACTCAGGGATGCGTTGCCAGTTGCAGTAATCATCAAAAAATAGACCTGTTTCACCCTGTCGATCATTCGTTGACGCATATTGACTGGGCTCAGCCATATTACGTTCAATACCAGCTCGCAAAGTTTCTACATGATCCGCAAATAAACCGCGTAGTAGAACCACGCCATCGGCTTGATATGTATTAACATCGTCCTGAGTAACCAACACCGACATTACCCAGATTGGCTCTTGCGCCGCAAGCGGATCACAACATCTACTGAAGCAATTTCTGCTCCAGTTGGTGCATTGGGAATTTGGGAAATAACAAGCTGATCCGATGGAGCATCAGTCAACCTAGCATCATCTTCCCAAAAGAAGTGCGGATGATCGTGCGTATTAGTATCAAAATAGCTCTTTGAACCATCCACAGTCACTTCTTGCATCAACCCTGCATCGCAAAAAGCCCGTAACGTGTTGTAAACTGTGGCAAGGGAGACTGCTTCGCCTTGATACTTAGCTGCGTCAAAAAGGCTCTCAGCCGTCACATGGCGGTCTTGGCCGTCGCCGATTAGTAAAGCCGCAAGTGTGACACGCTGGCGTGTCGGCCTTAAACCGGAGCCTTTTAACCATGAGCTACCTATATGGTGCTGATCCTTAGTCATCGAATTCTGTTCCTGTTTTTCATTATGTACGACAGAAATCACGCAAATTCAATTCCCAATAGGTCACTAACTTATGCAGTTTTTCCGAAAAATAACATTAAAGTGTTCTCTTGTACCCACTTGTCCTGTGGTTATAAAAGCACCCCAAACCCGCAAGATCTGATTTGTGACAAAAAATGAGGCAAGCATGGCAGAATACCCAAATAGTTTTACCAAAGAAGATTTGCTGAAATGCGCTGAAGGCCAACTGTTTGGCCCTGGCAACGCTCAGTTGCCTAAACCGCCGATGCTTATGATGGACCGGATTACAGATATATCAAGCAATGGGGGAATACATAACAAAGGCCACGTCGTCGCTGAATTCGATATCGCACCCAGCCTTTGGTTTTTTGATTGTCACTTCCCAGGTAACCCCATAATGCCTGGTTGTCTTGGCCTTGATGGATTATGGCAGCTAACAGGTTTTAACCTTGGCTGGCGAGGCTGGCAGGGGCGTGGCTACGCCTTAGGAGTAGGAGAGGTCAAACTGACAGGTATGGTTCGACCAGAGCGCAAAATGCTTACTTATTATGTGGATTTCACGAAAGCTATTCAGACCCGTCGCCTAACGATGGGTGTAGCTGACGGCCGTGTTGAAGCGGATGGCGAAGAAATTTATCAAGTTAAAGGCATGCGTGTTGCACTCAGTGAAACTTAGTACATTAATAGCGCAGACAACTCTTTAGGTATAAGATGGTTGCGTGTACCGCCTCCACTGTCCTAAACAGTTCAATATATAATTCTTAAAGGAGCGCTTACATGCGCAGGGTTGTTGTCACTGGATTGGGAATTGTCTCGTCCATCGGGAATAATACGGCTGAAGTCTTGGCCAGTTTGGAAAATGGGTCTAGTGGGATAGAAGCAAGCCCAGAAATGGCTGAGCATGGCTTTAGGAGCCAAATTGCAGGTACTTTGAAAATTGATGTGAGTGAACACATCGAAAAACGTACCTTGCGGTTTATGGGGCCAGGTGCTGCTTTTGCGCATATTGCTATGTCACAAGCTATTGAAGATGCCGGCTTAGAAGAAAACGACATTGTAAATCCTCGCACCGGTTTGGTTGCCGGATCGGGCGGCCCATCAACATCAACGATGTTCGCCGCACACCAAACAGTACAAAAGTCTGGGGCAACCAAACGGATAGGACCCTTTGCCGTTCCTAAGTGTATGTCATCTACAATTTCAGCCAACCTAGCGACAGCCTTTAAAATCAAAGGAATAAATTACTCTATCACGTCAGCATGCTCGACGTCATTGCACTGTATCGGAAATGCTGCAGAACAGATAATGTTCGGCAAACAAGATGTAATGTTTGCTGGCGGCGGCGAGGAGTTAGATTGGACTTTATCCTGCCTGTTTGACGCGATGGGTGCGATGTCATCCAAAAACAATGATAATGCAAAAACTGCAAGTCGTGCTTTTGACGCAGATAGGGATGGTTTCGTAATCTCGGGGGGGGGCGGGATCGTTGTTCTGGAAGAGTTGGAGCATGCAAAATTGCGGGGAGCCAAGATTTACGCTGAAATAACTGGCTATGCGGCGACATCAGACGGGCACGATATGGTCGCACCATCTGGTGAGGGCGGAGAACGGGCCATGCGACTTGCGCTTGAAACGCTACCCGAAGGACGCACCATCAGTTATATTAATGCTCATGGTACATCGACACCTGTTGGTGACGTGGGGGAAATAGAAGCGGTAAGGCGTGTTTTTGGTAAAGGAAGCACACCACCAGTTAGTTCAACAAAGTCAATGACGGGCCACGCACAAGGAGCAGCGGGTGCACTAGAGGCAATTTTTTGCCTCCTCATGTTGGACAATGATTTTATTGCCCCATCAATTAATGTTGTTAATCTTGATCCAGCACTCGACCCAACGGAAATTGCAACTGAAATACGTACTGATGCACAATTGGATTCAGTTATGACCAACTCCTTTGGTTTTGGTGGTACAAATGGATCAATGATCCTCTCCAAATTTCGTGGATAAGGATATAAAATGTCAGAGTTATTAAAAGGAAAACGTGGCTTGGTTATGGGCGTTGCAAACGAACGCTCAATCGCATGGGGTATAGCTAAAGCCATGTCAGACGCGGGGGCAAAACTTGCGTTTACCTATCAAGGTGAACCTTTTGGTAAACGGTTGGAACCACTTGCTTCTAGCGTAGGATCTGACTTCATGGTCAATGTGGACGTTACCAACAATACATCTCTGGATAAAGCATTTGAAGCACTTGCCAAGCGCTGGAGTTCTATTGATTTTGTAATCCACGCTATAGCTTTTTCAGATAAGTCGGAGTTAACTGGACGCTTTTTAAATACAAGCCGAGAAAATTTTAAGCATTCAATGGATATCAGCGCTTATTCATTTATAGAGGTAGCCCGTCGTGCACATCCAATGATGGTTGATAACGGCGGCACTTTATTAACACTTACCTATAGTGGGTCCAACCGCGTTGTCCCAAACTACAACGTTATGGGAGTTGCTAAGGCAGCGCTGGAATCTGCAACGCGATATCTTGCTAACGATTTGGGACCAGACGGTATTCGCGTAAATGCAATTTCTCCAGGTCCAATGAAAACATTGGCTGGCGCTGCAATTGGAGGGGCGCGCAAAACTTATAAACACACAGACCAAAACGCACCACTGCGATCCAACGCTACGCTCGAGGCTGTTGGTGGGACGGCTGTATATCTTTGCTCAGAGGCTGGAGCTTATACCACCGGTGAAATTATACGCGTAGACGGTGGCTTTCATGTATTGGGAATGCCGCAGCCCGATTTCCTCTGAGAGCGGACAATTAGGAATACTGGTTAAATAGCTCGATTTACTACAATCAACTTCCGTAGATCATTAAAGATATATCGTTGTACAGCCAAGGGCAGTGTAGCCAGCAGATAGCGCTTACAGATGCCTAGAGTTTTGTTATTTTACATCAAAGTCATGTCGGAAATACGAACAAACTTAAGAGATTTCTTTTCTCTTATCCTAATACTTCAATTTAGTTATAAAACTCTGGTACTTCTAACCCACCAGTTAGCAGAAAACACTGCAAATGCGTTACTGGCTGACAAGCCCTGCTTAAGGTCTTTTCGTCTCTCAGTTGTTGTGCCAATTTGCTTAGGAAACGGAGAATAACATGCCTATCACAACTTGCGTCTTTGATGCATATGGAACCCTGTTCGATGTTGCCGCTGCCGCTCGTCAAGCCGCTAAAGAACCCAAATTTATAGATCTTAAAAACAGCTGGCCAGCACTAGCCGAGTATTGGCGACTTAAGCAATTACAATACACTTGGCTGCGTGCTATCACATCATCACACACTGACTTTTGGCAAGTTACAAAAGAAAGCCTAGATTGGGCTTTGGAAAAAACTGGTCATGCCGGTAAGCCAGAAATGCGCAAACGGCTCCTAGCACTCTATTGGGAATTACAACCTTATCCAGAAGTTTCAGATATGCTTGGCAGGCTGAAAAAAGCAGGTTTAAAAACCACTATTCTTTCCAATGGCTCACCTAAAATGTTGGAAAGCGCTGTTAAATCAGCGGGTATTCAGGATATCTTAGACGGTTGTTTATCAGTTGAAAGTGTAAAAGTTTTCAAACCTGATCCAAAAGTTTATAATCTGGTAAACAAAGAGTTTGGGTGCTCAACTACTGAAGTACTTTTCGTTTCATCTAATGGCTGGGATGTAGCGGGTGCTGCGGGATACGGTTTCAATACTGTCTGGGTTAATCGCGCAAATGAACCGGTAGACCGCCTGCCTTGGACGCCTCAAAAGGTCTTGCCCAATCTAAAAGATATTCCAAAACTGGCAGGCATCTATGATTAGAAATCTGTAACTCAAGACGGTCTTAGTTTAAGTTAATACTTAACTTTATGTTCTACCTTAAAATAATTTTAGCCTTTTCCACCCAAGCTTATTTGATTTTAATACATCTAAAAGATGACTCTGCGACTACCAAAATTATGAATAAAGAAGAACTGATTGTGCTAAAAAGATGCGTGTTCAAATTACCCAAATTATCTATTCAGAGGGTTTAGAGTACTGGCGCATCTTTTATCGAACCAATAAACATTGTTGAACTTCAAGTTTATTAATTGGATAAGCTGAAATGAACATAGAGATGATCCGCGCAGCTGCTCAACGCCTAGATGGCGAAGCAAGGTGCACACCATTATTAAATTCACCATTTATCGATGATCTAGCCGGACGGCGGGTCTGGATCAAACCAGAGTGTCTACAACATACTGGCAGTTTTAAATTCCGGGGGGCATGGGCTGCTCTGTCAGCACTTGAACCATCGATACGGGCCAAAGGTGTGGTCGCTTTTTCAAGTGGAAATCATGCACAAGGCGTAGCTCTTGCGGCCGCACGACACAATGTACCCAGTGTCATCATTATGCCAGCTGACGCACCACATCTGAAAATCGAAAATACACGTTCGTTAGGTGCTGAAGTAGTTCTGTATAACCGCGCGTCAGAAGATCGAGAGGTTATTGGACTTTCTCTTGAGCACGAGCGCGGATTAACGATGATCAAACCTTTTGACGATCCACAAGTAATCGCGGGACAAGGCACTGCGGGACTAGAAATTGCAAAACAGACAAGCAGCCTCGGTGTAGAAAAAGGGGATGTTTTGGTCTGTTGCGGCGGTGGAGGTTTGACAAGCGGAATTGCACTTGCTCTGGAAGCTGACGCTCCAGGATTGTGCGTTCGTCCGGTCGAGCCTGAAGGATTTGACGATGTGACACGCTCACTTTTCTCTGGTAAAATTGAAAAAAATATCAAAACAACAGGCAACATTTGTGATGCAATTATAACTCCTCAGCCTGGAAATCTAACATTTCCAGTAATGCAGCGTCTCTGCGGACCAGGCCTTATTGTTGATGAAAATGAAGCTCTGGAATCGATGGCAATTGCTTTTCTACGTCTCAAACTGGTTGCAGAACCTGGCGGTGCCGTTGCCCTTGCTGCAGCGATTTTTCGGAAAGGCGAGATAGAAGGAAATGATGTTGTTGTTGTGATTTCTGGTGGCAACGTAGACCCCGATCTTTTTGCCAAAAGCTTGAATACTCTGGTATAGAACATAGCAATGACTAATCTGGTGGATTCCAATTAAAGCACTGATCAAGTTACGGAATATTTTTAAATCAACCTTAGGTGGGTTTATGAAACTTTTGATCAGGTTTATACACAGCTCTAGGGTCTGGCAGATTAGGATCACTGTATTGCTCATATGAGATTAAAGGACTGATAATTATGCATATGGCAGATTTGGGCAACTTGCGACTGCACTACCGTATTGATGGACCAAAGGACGGTGCGCCAGTTGTTTTTGCGAATTCATTGGGCACTGATATGCGACTTTGGGATCCAATCATGCCATTATTGCCAGACAACCTGCGGATTTTGAGATTTGATAAGAGAGGGCATGGCCTGTCAACTTGTCCTCCAGCTCCCTACTCAATGGGGGCATTAGTCAAAGACACCGAAGACCTTATGGATCATCTAGATTTTAAAAATTCATTTTTTGTTGGTTTATCCATTGGTGGCATGATTGCACAAGGTTTGGCCATCAAGCGCCTAGATCTCGTAAGAGCAATGGTTCTTTCAAACACCGCTGCCAAAATAGGAAATGCCAAAATATGGGCAGACCGCATTGAAGACGTCAAAAATGGTGGCATGGAAAGTCTAGCAAACGCTGTAATGGAACGGTGGTTCTCACAGAGTTTTCGCAAAGGTATAGATCTGGAACTTTGGCGTAACATGTTAACACAGCAAAAAGCTGAAGGTTACGCGGGCTGCTCTGCTGCAATCTCGGGAACCGATTACTACGCAACCACAGCAAGTCTTCGTCTGCCCACACTTGGAATCGCCGGAAGCGAAGACGGATCCACACCACCTGATCTGGTACGAGAGACCATCGAGCTTATACCGGGGAGCCAATTTTGCCTGATCCGTAAAGTTGGCCACTTACCGTGTATCGAAAAACCTAACGAATTTGCCTCTATAGTTACAGACTTTATGCGCTCAACAGGACATATTTGAATCATGGCAGCTACCGTTTTTTCTTCATTGCTCTATTCCAAAATGTTTCCAACGGGAGATACTTGTAAATTATGGACTGATGCAGCTGAAGTCCGAGCAATGCTGCTGGTTGAGGGCGCATTGGCAAAAGTACAGGGTGCTCAAGGGATAATACCGGAACTTAGTGCAGCATTCATCCACCGTTCTAGTCTTGAGGTACAGATAGACGCAGCAAGGTTAGCCAACGAAACAGGTCAAAACGGCGTAAGCGTTCCAGGGTTAGTTACTGCTTTCCGTACCGCGATGGAAGCTCCTGAGTTTTCTCAACATGTCCATTGGGGTGCGACAAGTCAGGACATTATCGACACCGGATTGATGCTAAGATTACGTCAAACCTTGGCCATCCAAGAAGAGCGCTTAAAATATCTGCTACAGAGCCTTGCTATAAAATCGCGCACCTATGCCAAAACACCAATGGCTGCGCGCACTTACGGGCAGCACGCGACACCAACATCTTGGGGCGCAGTCCTTGCCCAGTGGGGTGAGCCTATTGCAGATGCGATGACCGCACTACCGACATTAAAGAATACTTCATTATTGGTCTCACTCAGCGGGTCATCCGGCACAGCATCCGTACTTGGTCCTGATGCTCCCGCTACGCGTGCTGCTTTAGCAGAAGCGTTGAAACTGGCAGACCCAAAGCGTAGTTGGCACACAGATCGTGGACCAATCCTACGCATTTCAAACTGGATGTGCGATCTAGTTGCAGCGCTTGCCACTATGGGTCAAGGACTTATTGGCTTGACCGGATCAGATACAGGAGAAGTTAGCCTGGGCAATGTTGGAGAATCTTCGACGATGCCACAAAAACAAAATCCGGTAGGTCCATCTGTTTTGGTTGCCCTCAATAACCAAATGGCTGGTTTACGAGCGTCACTTCAGTCTGCTGCAGCACACCAGCACCAACGCGATGGTGCCGCTTGGTTTACAGAATGGATGGTTTTGCCACAGATAGCATTGTCTGCGGCAACCGCCCTAGAAATAGCTTGTTCCGTTGTTGAAGACATGCAACCAGACATAAAACAGATGACAAGAAATTTAGGTGGTTTAGGGCTGGTCCATGCGGAGGCTCTAAGCTTTGCTCTGGCAAAAGAAATGCAGCGCTCCGATGCGCAAAAACTGGTCAAAAAACTTGTTGCACAAGCTCATTCCACCAAAACACCACTGGCTGAAATCGTTTTAAAAGCAAGACCAGAATTACCTATAAGCCTCTTTCAGGTCGAAACACAATTGGGCAACGCACCCACTGCAGCAAACGCATTTGCAACCCGTGTGGAAACTCTTTGAAACTGTCAGTTGTCTTTATCCTAATCACAGTTTTACTGGATGCTATGGGTATTGGATTAATTGTACCCGTCATGCCAGATCTAATTCAAGAAGTTGACGGCGGCGACCTCGCAACAGCTGCACTTTGGGGTGGCGTTTTATCGACGTCATTTGCTGTAATGCAGTTCATATTCGGTCCTGTACTAGGTGGTTTGTCAGATCGCTTTGGTCGACGCCCTGTCTTATTAATCTCATTAGTTGTTATGACAGCAGACTACCTCGTTATGGCAATGGTCAGCAGTATTTGGTTATTATTAATAGGGCGACTTGTGGGCGGTATAACAGCAGCCACACAATCAACCGCTGCCGCATATATGGCAGATATTTCGAAGCCTGAAAAAAAAGCTGCTAATTTTGGCCTTATCGGCGCAGCATTTGGTATGGGATTTGTTATTGGACCTTTGATTGGTGGTTTTCTTGCTGAATATGGCACCCGAGCCCCGTTCTATGCCGCTGCTATTTTGGCAGCTCTTAATGCAGCTTTTGGATGGGTAATCCTGACCGAAACAGTGACTGATCGGATTCGCCGCCCTTTTTCCTGGTCGCGTGCAAACCCAGTAGGCACACTACGCATCTTGGGCAAACTTCCAACCATTGGCCCTTTACTCTTAGTTTATTTTCTCTACCAAATGGCCTTCACGGTTTATCCAGCAATCTGGAGCTACTTTGGTCAGGAACGCTTTGGTTGGAGCCCTGCCATCATTGGCTTGAGCCTTGCGTTGTTTGGCATCATGCTTGCGATTGTTCAGGGTGGGTTAATGCCCAAAGTTTTAAAGATACTGGGTGAACGGGGGGCGGTTATTTACGGGCATGGATTTGATGTAGCAGCCTTTTTAGCGTTAGCATTTGTGACGTCTGGTACAATAGCATTGATCCTTGTACCACTTGCTTCATTGGCAGGCGTCATCACACCTGCTTTGCAGGGTATAATGTCTAAAGCAGTGGGTGATGATCAGCAGGGTGAATTGCAAGGGGCACTGACTTCCGTAAGTGCACTGGCAATGATGATATCACCGATGCTTATGACTTCGACTTTTGCTGCATTTTCAGGTGCTGGAGCTCCGATATATCTGCCTGGGGCACCCTTTTTATTATCGACCGGTTTAATCTTAATTGGTTTAGCTGTTTTCATTCGCTATGACCGCACAGTCACACAATAAAAGATGCATGGTAATTCTAGAGCAATACAGGTCGTATTAACTCTTGTAGGAGTTCAAAGATTGAGCCACCTTTACCATGCAATTTATCCCAAGGTGGTACAAAATATATAGGCAATTTAAGGATAATAAATGAAGACCATAAAAGCAGCTGTATGTCATGAATTCGGTGCTCCACTGGTTATCGAAGATATTTTGCTACGCGCTCCTGAAATGGGCGAAGTTGAGGTTTCTTTAGATGCCGTAGCCATTTGCCATTCTGATATATCGTTTGCCGATGGTGCTTGGGGAGGCAGCCTTCCAGCAGTATATGGCCACGAAGCAGCAGGAGTGGTCAGTGCTATTGGCTCAGGCGTCAACAGTGTTGTTATCGGCGATAGTGTAGTTGTTACCTTAATACGCGCCTGTGGAACATGTATTTCATGCGCAAGCGGTGCGCCCACCAATTGCGAAACTCCATATGATGGTGACCAAGGACCAATTCGTACAACCAGCAATACCAAATTGCATCAAGCTATGGCCTGCGGTGCTTTTGCGGAAAAAGTTGTTGTTCACCAAAATCAATTGGTGAAGATACCCGAAACGATTGCAAAAGATGCTGCCAGCCTGATTGCTTGCGGCGTTATTACGGGAGTTGGAGCTGTGGTAAACGCTGCAGCTTTGCGCGCAGGACAGGACGTCGTCGTCATTGGTGCTGGGGGCGTCGGTCTCAACGCTATTCAAGGCGCCCGGATTGCAGGCGCAAGGCGTATTGTAGCAGTTGATATGATTGAAGCTAAACTTGAAGACGCCAAAGCATTTGGCGCCACCCACGGAATACTAGCAACAAGTGAACGTCCTTGGCGGACGAGTTCTAATGCACTGGGGGGCAAAGGCGCGGATGCTGTTATTGTGACGGTTGGAGCAATACCTGCTTATGAGCAAGCCCCAAAGTATCTCAGGCGTGGTGGTCGTGTAGTTATGGTGGGAATGCCCCATTCTGGCGCCATGGCCAACTATGAACCAGTTGTTTTAGCTGCTGTAGGACAAAGTATGATTGGCTCAAAAATGGGCGATGTGGTTATTCAGAGGGATATTCCATGGATAGTCGACCTTTATGAACAAGGTCGATTACAACTGGATAGCCTGATTTCAGGCCGATGGAATTTGGATCAAATCAACGATGCCATCATGGACACAAAATCTGGTACTGCACGGCGAAATGTGATTGTGTTTAAAAGGTGAAATACCTTGTCCAAAAAGCTAGCGCTCCGCCCTCCAGCGTTTGTGCAACCAGATAAAGCAAAGGGTAGATCATGAAGTTGCGTGAACTTGACGTTTTTGTCACGGCGCCTCCATCACCGGGGTGGGGTGGACGCTATTGGATCCTTGTCAAAGTAACGACAGATGATGGTATTGTCGGATGGGGCGAATGTTACGCATCGTCAGTGGGTCCCAAAGCTATGCATGTTGTAATCAATGATGTTTTTGAGCGCCATATGATGGGTGAAAATCCAGAAAATATAGAAATAATGTTTCGTCGAGTGTATTCGTCAGGTTACACACAACGCCCTGACTTGACAGTGATGGGAGCGTTTTCTGGACTTGAAATAGCTTGCTGGGATATCCTAGGCAAGGCGCGCAACCGTCCCGTCCACGCTTTAATAGGCGGTCTTGTGAACGAGCGTATACGAGCCTATACCTACCTATACCCACTCCCCCAACACGATTTTGCAAAGTTTTGGTCATCTCCAGAAATGGCGGCGGAAGCAGCGCTGGACTGTGCTGAGAGGGGATATACAGCGATCAAATTTGATCCTGCAGGGCCATATACTCTCAGGGGTGGCCATATGCCTGCAATGCGTGACATTGAAATGTCAGTGAATTTTTGCAAAGCAATTCGCGCGGTAGTTGGTAACAAAGTTGATTTGCTATTTGGCACTCATGGACAATTTTCAACTGCCGGTGCCATAAGGCTAGGCCAGGCAATTGAACCATTTAGCCCACTTTGGTTTGAGGAACCTATTCCGCCAGACAACATACAGGAAATGGAGAAAGTAGCCCGCTCGGTACGCGTACCAGTTGCAACTGGTGAGCGTTTAACCACAAAAGCAGAATTTGCGTCTTTAATGCACATCGGTGCAGCCACAATTCTTCAACCAGCCCTTGGACGTGCCGGTGGCATTTGGGAGATGAAGAAAGTTGCCGCAATGGCTGAGGCGTACAATATCCAGATCGCGCCACATCTCTATGCGGGGCCAGTCGAGTGGGCCGCAAATATTCAATACGCTGCTTCAATACCTAATATTCTAATGTGCGAATGCATAGAAACACCCTTTCATGATAAACTTATACAGAGTTCCATAACGGTTGAAGATGGGTTTATTACACCTTCAAAAGCTCCAGGATTAGGCATCAAAGTAGATGAAGAATTTGCTCTTGCACATCAATACACAGGCAAAGACTTACATCTCGAAATGCAAGAGGCTCCGTGTGACTATGTAAACAGCAACAACTTTGAAGGCGGAGCGCCTACAACTTGGAGCTAACGATAAAGTTCAACTCTAGCGACAGATATATCAGCCTGCATCTGACGACCAATGGCAAGAACACCGATGCGCCGCAAACGGGCTGGATCTAACGTTTCTTCTATCCGGTGTGGTTGAAAATTAAAAAAAGGCAGTCGAATTGATGTCCATTCTTTCTTTGCCAAAAACTCTTTACGGAAACTCTGCCAAGGCCGTACTATCTGATCCGTCCGGAGACGTATATCATAGACCTCATTATTACCAAAAACATTAAGTTTGATACCCGTCCAAAAACTTGCATCAAACGTTTGACCACTGTTTTTAAGATCAAAAGCGATTTGAATAAAACCACCATTATTTTTTAATGATACTTCACCAGTCAATCGAATTGCCACTTTTCCATCAATCTCGGTTTGCGTCGCGCTACCCCGCGATAAACCACCCATCACATTATCCGAGACATATTTCCAGTTGGTAGAAAGCTCTATAGCACTATCCTCAGCCTATGCCAAAATTTGTGGATCTAGCAGTTTGATCAGAGAGACGGGTCATGTACGCGCGGCTTCGAACGCAGCCCATACTATTTCAAATTCTTCAAAGGAAATCTGCTTTTCTTTTACAGCATCAAACACGATCTTTTCCGACTCCACCAATGTTTTAATCGCGTCCTTTAAACCATTCTTTATGTCCAATGGTACTACCACTGCTCCGTGACGATCAGCATGTACCAAATCTCCAGCTTTAATTTCGAGCCCAAAAACTCGAACAGGTTTATCAAAATCAACCACATGCACAAAACCATGGCTTGGTCCAATAGAACCGGCAATCACAGGGTAGTTTTTTGCCAAATCAGCAAGATCACGCATGACGCCATCAGTGAGCGTGCCGGAAAGACCAAATGCTTTATGTATATTGGTATTCACCTCGCCCCAATAAGCACCAATGGCATTAGGCACATCCAAATCTTGCACCACACAAACAGAAGGCTGTACGCCTTCCGACATGTATTTATAATATGCCATACGCCTGGCTTTTATTACATCAGGTTCCTCAGTTGGCGGGACAACGGCACGGATGCGTGCAGTACGGGCATATCCAACCATTACACCTGCAGGATCAGAAGTTAGCATTGTGCCACGGGTGAAGCCATTGAAACCACGTTTGCCTTGAGCGACCTCTATCGCATTGCAAACAGTAGGAGTGTCAACGGATCTTAATAGACTTAAAAGGACATCATCCATCATTTAACCTCTAAACCGCACAGCACCAAATAAATATGCTTGTTTAAACTAGAAAAAAGCCTGCAAGCCTGTCTGCGCCCTACCTAAAATTAAGGCGTGGACATCATGTGTACCTTCATAAGTGTTAACAGTTTCCAAGTTCATCATATGACGCATAACTGGAAAATCACCTGAAATACCATTACCGCCATGCATATCGCGAGCATTCCGAGCTATATCAAGTGCTTTTCCACAATTGTTACGTTTTATTATAGAGATCATTTCTGGCGCTGCATTAGCTTGATCCATTAAACGACCCACTTGCAAAGAAGCTTGTAAACCAAGGGCAATCTCGGTCTGCATATCAGCTAATTTTTTTTGGAAGAGCTGTGTCTGTGCTAATGGCTTGTCGAACTGCTTACGATCCAAACCATATTGCCGTGCCGCGTGCCAACACGCCTCAGCAGCACCCATCGCCCCCCAACTTATGCCATATCTAGCACGATTTAGGCATCCAAAAGGCCCTTTCAGACCCTGCACATCAGGCAACAATGCTTGCTCATTAACCTCAACATTCTTCATTACAATTTCACCAGTAATCGAAGCGCGTAGACTAAGCTTGTTATGAATCTTTGGTGCACTTAGACCTTCAGCCCCCTTTTCCAAAATAAAGCCTCGGATCTTGCCCCCATGGGCTTCTGACTTGGCCCAAATAACAAAAATATCAGAAATAGGGGCGTTTGAAATCCACATCTTGGCACCATTCAGGACATAACCCCCATCAACCTTTTTGGCTGTTGTCTTCATACCCGCCGGATCAGATCCGGCATCCGGTTCAGTCAAACCAAAACATCCAATCCATTCACCTGATGCAAGTTTTGGAAGATATTTCCGTCGTTGCTCTTCAGAGCCATATGCATAGATTGGGTAAATTACTAAGCTCGATTGCACCGACATCATCGACCGATACCCTGAGTCAATCCGCTCAATCTCACGCGCAACAAGACCGTAAGAAACATAAGAACCACCAAGACCGCCGTATTTCTCTGGCAAAGTTACGCCCAAAAAGCCCATTTCGCCCATTTCCCGGAAGAGGTCAGGCTCTGATATTTCTTCCGCAAAGGCTTTGGTCACACGCGACGCTAATTTTTGGGTTGCATAAGCCGCTGCAGACGACCGTACCATACGCTCATCTTCATTAAGCTGACCATTCAGACGAAATGGATCAGACCAATCAAAACTCCCAAGATCAGGCGCATCCTTAGCTTTCAAGATTTTTGTTTCTGCATTCATCACGACATTCCTCGAATATTGGACAAGCTGTTTAATTAGTGGAAATAATTGCTTCCAACTCTAACGGTTCGATTAGTTCAGGTCCAGTGGTCCTCCTAGAATTTACCGCATTTGATAAGCGGTTCTGAACTAGAGTTTTTTTGACGCTGCCCACGGCAAGGTAGTCTGAGCATTGCCTTTTACACGCAACCAAAGTGGGATGCCTGCAGGTTCAATAATTACAGGCTTACGTTGGTGAATCTCTGAAATTACCCCATCCGCACTACTAGTTATAACAGAAGCCGAATACATATGATCGCTGGTGTACTCTTTAGACCGCCAAGTTTGCCAGATGGCTGCTAAAGTTAAAAGAACTCTGTCTACTAACTTTATAAAATAAGGTGACTAATATCTCTTTCTCAAGACCATTCATAAAACCTGATGCAACTAGTATTCTTCCGTGCTTATTGTTTGCTGTTTTAAAAGCGGGTTTTCTGCGCAAGCCTCGCCACGAGCATTAATTAAAAGAGAACCATCACCAGGCGTTTTGTACCAAGTCGGCACAAATCCCTAGCGCATTTCAGTCAATTTACTCAGGTCTCCTACGTAACAAACTACGCGTTCTGAGCCTGTTGGGTAAAATCACAAATAAAACTCCCAGCGGAATATCAGCCGGTAATGCAATAAAGGTTTGAGCTACGGTGCCCGGGAGGAAAGGTATAGCGAAGCGGCCACACATCAAATTGATCAGCGCATACAAAACAAATAGCCACCGTTAATATTAGTGAGCCAGCCATAATTTGGTGGAGTAACTCAGGAACCCATAATTCCCAAAAACTCCTTCTCATTTCAAAAGCTCTCAACTCAATTTAAAATTATGGCAGGAACAAGGCATAAGTTAAAAGTTTAAGTTTGAAGAGAGATTGCCGCACATACTAAGCAAAGGCTACTTTATTTTAATGCGTCCATCTGTATAAGGTTTGTATGGAACTTTGGCCGCTAAAAATTCGGCAGTGACATCAGCAAGATCAGGACCATAATCGTAAGCTTCCTGCGCTGAAAGGAACAATTTATATCCATCACCACCATTGCGTACATAGTTATTGCTCACCACGCCGTAGAGTTTTTTCAAGTCTATAGGCTTCCCGCCCACCATTACATCACTAATCCGCGCACCCACCGGTTGCGATGCGTCAAAAGAATAGGACATACCTGCGACCTGAGGAAAACGGCCAGCTCTTTCTTCAACTTCACTCACGCCATTTTCGAGTGCCGCGACAACTATTGATCCTGAAATTTTGAAAGTCGATAAAGTATTTTGAAAAGGTAAAACGGTCAATACCTCACCCATGGTTATCGGACCCGCATCGATAGATGCGCGAATACTCCCACCGTTCTGAATTGCGATTTCGATGCCCTGTCCCCGAACTCGGGCAAGCATTGCATCAGCGATCAACGAACCCATTGGACATTCCATTGACCGACATCGGTCACGGTCCCCGTCAATACTTTTGAAGGCCTCAGCAACTATTTCGT
Source organism: uncultured Tateyamaria sp. (assembly GCA_905480645.1). Lineage (GTDB taxonomy): Bacteria > Pseudomonadota > Alphaproteobacteria > Rhodobacterales > Rhodobacteraceae > Tateyamaria. Next base: position 35,937 of record CAJQRC010000039.1, on the reverse strand, counting down.
TCCGAATTTTCTCGAGCGGTGCCGCAGCTTCTATAATGCGCGCCTTAACGTCAGAGTCTTCTAAAACAGCAGAATCAATAAGAAAAGGAGCCCCTTTAGCCTCAATTACCTCACCGTCTTGGCTGAAGATTACGTTCAATTCTCCCAAAAACTTTCCATAAGCATACGCTTGTACAATCACCGTATCACCCACGACGGTTGGATACGGTCCTACTGCTCTTTCCATGTTTCCCAAAAGCGTATTGGAGTGTCCACCAACGATAACATCGACACCAGTCGTTTTGGCCGCAATATACTGATCCACACCATATCCAGAATGGCTGAGAACAATTATCTTATTGATGCCTTTAACCGCGAGTGCATCAACTTCCCCCTGCACTGCGTCTACCGGATCTAAAAAAGTTATGTTCGGCCCTGGCGATGCAAGATCATCTGTATCATCTGGCGTCAGACCGATGAGCCCAATTTTCTCACCACCCCGCTCAATAACTACTGACTTGAGTATTTTATCTGCAAGAAAAGGTTCTCTTGACACATCAGCGTTTGACATAAGAACCGGAAATTCAACAGCATCCATAAAACCACGCAATATTTCTGGCCCGTCATCAAATTCATGGTTGCCAACCGTCATGCCGTCATAACCCATAAGATTCATCATCTCAGCCGTCAGCTTACCTTTATAGTAGGTATAGAATAGCGTGCCTTGAAACTGATCACCCCCGTCTACTAAAATTGAATTTTTTGACCTTGCTCGGGCTGTTTCAATGGCCGTAACCAAACGAGCAGATCCACCAAAGCACTTGCCATCAGCGTTATCTTCGAAACTACAACCACTGTCATATTTATTGATAGGCTCAAAACGCGCATGGAAATCATTTGTATGCAGGATGGTCAGTTGGTAGTCAGCCAGTGCCGCTCCAGCACTAAACGCCAAAACAGCCATAATATTCAGGTAAAAGGTCATTGTGGGTTCCTTAATGAATTACAATAAAACCATTTGTGAACTTCTTGCAGGTGTCAAGGATACAAAAACTTGCATGATTCAACAAAGCCAAACGATCATAAGATGCAGACTTGACCAAGTTATAATCGGCAGGCATCAGGAGAGACATGCTAATTTATAAAATATTTCGTGCTATTGAATGGACCAACTTGCGTGTCGATGGGACAACAATAGGTGCTCCAATCGACATAAATGATGGCTACATTCACTTTTCAACAGCAAACCAAGTTAAGGAAACAGCAACAAAATATTTTGCAGACTTGGACGATCTATTTCTTATCGCTGTAGATAAGAACACTTTAGGAGATGATCTCAAGTGGGAGCCCTCACGCGGTGGTGTGCTGTTTCCACATTTATATCGCAAAATGACCATTGCTGATGTTTATTGGGCCAAACCTTTACTATTAAAAAATAGAATACATCAGTTTCCGACTGAGGTTAAATTTGAATGAGCCATATCGATCCGACGCCTGCCCAATTCGATATCTTTGAAAGCCTAAATCGCGATTGCCCCGTCGAAATGCTTAACCTTTTGCGTTTTCGAACACTGGTAAGTTATCCAGATGACCATGAATTTATTGTTGCAGGACTTACAGGAGCTGAAGCATACTGGTTCTATGGCAAGTACAGCATTCCAATATTCATTAGGGTCGGTGGATCAATTGTTTGGCGCGGTAATTACGAAGCTACATTGGTCGGACAAACTGAGAACGTATGGCATACAGCATTCATCGCCCACTACCCAAGCACGCACGCTTTCTTAGAAATGGTTTCAGACCCAGATTACCAACAGGCTGTTCTACATCGTCAGGCTGCTGTTATGAATTCAAGATTGATCCACTGGTCACCAACATCTGACGGTAATACATTTTCATGAAAGTCCTACTGGAAAATTTGGGACTTAAAGCACTCCATCGAATGGATCCAGAAATTGCTCATACCATTGCAATAACTGCACTGAAGACATCTTTTGTGCCTTGTCCTGGGCCCACCACTTCATCGCGCCTGCAAACCTCATTAGCGGGAATAGAACTTCCCAATCCCATTGGTCTAGCCGCGGGGTTTGATAAAAATGCAACTGCCATCCGAGCATTAAGTCGAGCCGGCTTTGGTTGGATCGAAGTTGGTGCGGCAACGCCCCAAGCCCAACCTGGAAACCCCAAACCTAGACTGTTTCGTTTAAGCAAGGACAAAGCCGCGATTAACCGATTTGGCTTCAACAATGATGGTATGCACAAAATTTGTGCTCGTATTGCTGGCAGCACTAATACAGTACCCGTAGGGTTAAATTTAGGTGCAAATAAAAATAGCATGAACAAAGCAAGTGATTTCGCAAAAGTATTAGAGCATTGCAGAGATCATATCGATTTCGCCACGGTAAACGTTTCAAGCCCGAACACCGAAAAGCTTCGCGATCTACAAGGAGCGGTTGCTTTAAAGGCATTATTAACAGACGTCATGCAAGTAAGAAAATCAGTGCCTGTGTTCCTAAAGATTGCGCCTGATTTGACAGATCATGAACTTGAAGACATCGCCAAAGTAGCAGAACAAACCGGTATTGCGGCCATTATCGCAACTAACACCACGTTGGATCGAGACAGATTACAAAGCTCTAATGCTTTGGAAGCCGGTGGTCTATCTGGCGAACCTTTGTTTGAAAAATCGACACGCGTTTTAGCAAAATTAAACAAATTAACAAAGCTACCCTTGATTGGAGTCGGTGGAATTTCTAACGCCGAGCAAGCATATGCCAAAATTCAGGCAGGTGCCTCCGCTCTGCAACTCTACACCAGCTTGATTTATGGCGGACTAAGCCTTGCAGCAAAAATTAATAATAATTTAGATAACTTGCTGGCCCATGACGGATTTGCAAATGTAGCTCAGGCCGTTGGATCCAATACTAAAAAGTGGCTATAACGTAAAAATTTAGAAATTGACTTTTCATTGAAAGGCAAAATTTAGCCCTGCCTAGCACTGTGCTCCAACGCAGGATAACGTATCCCTAAAGTCACGCCTCGCACAACAAACGAAATCAATAACGCCGCCCAGAGCCCAGCATTGCCCATATTTGGCGTTAGAACGAGCACTGCAATCCAGTAAATACAGAAACTAATAGACATCATGTTACGCATATCTCGGCCACGTGCTGCTCCGATAAAGACACCATCCAGCATCCATGCTGCCCCACCGCAAAGAGGCGCAGCAACCATCCACCATAAATAACCACGCGCGGCTTCCTGAACCGTGATATCTTTGACCATTAAATCAATTATCCAAGGGCCTGCAAAAGCAAAACTGGCGGCTGTCAATACACAGATAATGAAGCTCCAAATTCCCGTCATCGCGACACTCTTGCGCACAAGTGTAGGATTTTTCCCACCAAACGCGCGAGCAACTAAAGTCTCTGCTGCAAACGCGAAGCCATCCATAGCATGAGCAGTAATATAAATGAATTGAAGAAGTACTTGATTAGCGGCAAGTGTCACATCACCAAACTGAGCTCCAATAAATACAAAACTTGAAAAAATAAGCACCAACATTGCTGATCGTAGTAATATATCAAGGTGTAATACCGTCATCTTAGTTAACTTATGACGATTGAAAATACTGGCCCAATTTCGCCATGCTGGGCCTAGAAAAGCATTTCGACATAGCCACAACGCCAAAGCCGCGCCCGACACTTCGGCAATCACAGTCGCTATAGCAACACCAGGCACACCCCAACCCATCCCAAGAACAAATAAAAAATCCAAAAAAATATTCAGTAGATTCATAATCAGTTGAATCCAAAACACATCGCCCGTTCGCTCCATTGCAATCAACCAGCCTGTCAAAGCATAGATCGCTATGGCAGCAGGTGCTGCCCAAACCCGGATGGACACATAATTGCGAGCAAGAGTTTCAACTTCTTTACTGGCTGTAACCAACTGAAATGCGAGCCAGAACACAGGCCATTGCATTATTATAATGCTAATACCGCCAGCGGCAGCAACCAAAAGAGCGCGCGTCAGCCATTCAGTCGCCTGATCGTCACATCCTGATCCTGCGGCCTGTCCCACCAAACCTACAGTCCCCATTCGCAAGAAACCAAACATCCAAAAGATTGTTGTCAGAATTATGGCCCCAAGGCCTACTGCGCCAATAGGCGCCGCTGCACCCAATTGACCAACAACACCCACGTCAACAGCGCCTAGAATTGGAACCGTTGCATTTGATAAAACAATTGGCAAAGCGATTTTTAAAACACGCCTATGTGTCAACGAGGCCGATGTCACATTCAGTTTTAATTGGGTCATTCCAAAGGTCGCTGCGGCAAAACAAAATGGCCAGTGGCATATGCAAACAACTTTTCTTTGCTATTCTGCCAACCTTCAACGTGAACAGATGCGTAACGACGTCCTGACCGAATTATATGAGCGCGAGCATAGGCATCCTCCGGCAAGCCTGCCCGTAAGTAATCAACAGAAAAGTCAATTGTTTTTGGCAACTTTAGGAACCACCCGGCCCGTATCTTTTTAAAATCAAGATTTTCGTATGCAGTCTCATCATTTAAATAAAACCAATTTAAGGTGATCATTGCCGTAACTTCTAGAAAAGCAACTGTTACGCCACCATGCAGAGCAGGTTTGATCGGATTACCTATCAGCTTTTTATTAAATGGTAAAAAGGCGGTTAACCGATCGTTCTGAGGGTTAAACCGCACACCAAGATATTGAATGTAAGGAATACTATCGACCAGAGCGTTCAATGCATCACTACGCCTTTGCAGTGCTGTTTCTGAAATTTTTGGACTCATCATCCCGAGCTCTCCACTGTAAAAGCACCAGTAGCAGTGGCAACTGGGTTATCTGGATCATCATCAATTGCAGTGGCTCGAACAAACGCCACAGATCTTGTAATATGATAACAATTCGCCTCAGTTTTTATGGTTTGCCCAGGTGTTGCCGGCCGCATGTAGTCGATACGTAAATCGATAGTTGCAGTACCACCCAAATTCAAAGGGTGACTCATTACAGCCGCGCCACAACAAGTATCTATAAGAGCGGATACGGCACCGCCGCTTATCACTCCTGTTTCAGGGTCTCCAATTAAGTTTATATTATAGGGCATTGTGATAATCGCCATTCCGTCAGCCATCTTAAGTAAATCCATACCAAGGTCTTGTGAATGAGGAATTGATTTGATAAATTGACGTGCCATTTCAAGTTTATTATTCATGTATTGTTATACTCCTTGGCTCGTATTTCTGAAAGTTATGAGCGCCTCACACATTGAGAGCAAGCAACAGTTACTCTTGCTTTGTCTCAAGCTAAAAAATCATCTAGAAAGATAAATGGTATGTCTTTGGATCGCTTGAGTTTTAAAGAGATGTGCACAGAATTTGGAGTTACCCCGCGCACGCTCCGTTATTACGAGTATATTGAGTTATTGAATCCCGACCGTGAAGGCCGATCACGCTTTTACAACGGACGAGAGAGAGCTCGGATGAAATTAATTATGAGGGGTAGGAAATTTGGGTTTCAATTGGAGGACATAAGGCAGTGGCTATTGATCTATGAACGAGAAGGCACTGAGGCACAGATGCGTGCATGGATAAGATTAGCGGACAGTCAGTTGCCAGAACTTGCAAACCAGCGGTCGCAACTAAACCAAGCGATAGACGAATTACAAAATTTACGCGATAGTGTTGCCTCTGAAATTTCTAAAAATTGAAAATTCCAATTCGGTATATATTGCTTCTTTGTCTGTTAACTTAACCAAACAGACTTGGTCCTTCTAAATTGGTTTTGCATTCACTCTTAAATTACAAATGAACTGCTGCATGAAATTACCACCCCAGCATACAAACCGGCAACCTAAGAGAGACCTTTTGTTAATTGAAAAAATTGAAGACCATCAATCAACTCTGTCCCATTGTGGCCCCTTGAGCTGATATTCTTTACGTAAACGCAAAAAATAAGATTGATGTGGTTCAAGCGATCCGTAATCCACTATATCCAAATCCAATGCTACACAGTCCATTAAGTGGTTAGCTACAATAGTATAGCGAGAAAAGTTCCTATCTTTAAGAATTTTTTCAATAATTGTTCGCCGCAATACTATGGAAGCCAAAGGATGTTTCTCTTGGAGAGTATCTGCCGCTAAAGCGAACATTTCCTCAAACTCACCACTCAACTCAGTTGCGCGGCTTTTTATTAAGTGTGCTGCGGCAGCCAAATCAGGCCAATCCAAAAAAAATGATAATGCATTATGCACATTTTCATATTTTTGAACCTGTTTCTTAGCCGCCTCCTCAGCCTCAATATCCTCAAAATCTGGCAAACCATTGAGATAATCTCTTAAAAATACTGGTGTAAGGGTTTGCTCAAATCGTCGCCGTCGATGATCTTGAGCATCATAAAACCTACCCAACGCAGTCAAACAAGCAATATACAACATATCCCACTCGACATTTCCGTGTATCTGTTCACCATGATTTGTACCATTTAAAATTGTCAAAGCGTCCTCTGCTCGGTTTGCAGCAAGCAATATTTTCGCTATTTTTTCTGCTATATATGGGCGAACTAAGTCCTCCTCAGAATAGTATGATATATATTCATCTATTTCGCCCTGAGCTCGAGCTATTTCCTGCAAACAAACTCTCACCAATTCGTCCTGATAGTTTCTTTGATAGCTTAGTCTTTCGCTGCGAAGGTCACGTAAAAACTCTAAAGCCGCATGTTCTTTTGATCCCCTTTTTGAGGATGTTTGAGAATAATCTAAGACTTTTTCTTTCAACAGACATAATCCCTCCGAACCCAAAGTAGGAGCCAGTAATCCGATAAGACCATCAAATACTCCAAAATCGTTATTGATGAGTGAATCCAATATTTTAGCCGTGAGTAGCGACTGGTCCAATTCAACATGAGGACCAATATCTCCAAATTGCATCAATGCATTACGAAACACTTGATCAACTTCAACACAATTATCATCTACACGGCTATACACAGAGGGAGCCAAATCCATAAACTCCCAGAGCAATTCAAAAGCTATTATTGGATCCTGTACTGCAATTTTTTTAGTAATCATGTCGTTCTGCATGCTAAGGTCTTTGACAAGAGCCTTGCGCCGCCGCCAGCCAACAAAGCTTTTAGACTTACGAAGAGATGCCAACCGTTTACGGACTTCTCGAGCAAGTTCTAAAGGACCCAAGTTGTGACTGATTTCGAGCCGTAAACGGCGCTTAATCGCAGCACTTCCTATACTTACTTCAAGCAGTAGTTCTGCAAGGCATTCAGCCCCGAGAGCCTCTAAGTTTTTAGAGTTAAGAGTTTTTTTTGACATGGAGTTCCAATTTGTTACTCACTAAAATTGAATAGAACACTCCATATTTTTCTAGTTCGCAAAAGGTAACGCCAACTCAACACTAAAATTAAATTAAATTAGCTAGGTTTCGAATGGAAAATTTGGCAGGTTTCTAGGAGCGTCGGAGACAATTGAAAGAGTTGCCTCATTAGTCTGCTAATTGAAAGAAATCAATTGTGGTTGTGGTGGAGCGGGCGGCGGGAATCGAACCCGCGTCATTAGCTTGGAAGGCTAAGGTCTTACCACTACACAACGCCCGCATATCCTTACCGTCGTCTAGTTCATTGAAATTTCGAGGTCAAGATAGCAAACTGCTACAACTATCGAGGCTTCAGAATACAAATCATACTTTGTAAATGAACAAAAAATCAAAAGACTACTGTTCACAATTTAAAAAATAAAAAAGATAGCTGTGGGTGCAACTTGTAATTAACCTGCAACCAAAAATAACGTTGCGTACTGCTTACTGCGAAAACTACTATCTGTTCTTTTAATCTTTGGCTAATATATCGATCTCTATATCGAACGTTCAAACGTGTGCTTGAGGACTGGAAATATGACATATCAAAACCCTAATCAAGAAAGCTGGATGACTAGCGAACATAAAATGATAGCAGACATGACCGCGCAGTTTATCACTAAGGAATGGGCGCCTAATTTCTCACGGTGGCGCAAACAAGGTGAAATGGATCGCTCGACGTGGCAACAAGCCGGACAACTAGGGCTACTATGTCCGTCCATTCCAGAAGAGTACGGTGGTGCGGGAGGGAATTTTGGACATGAAGCTGCAATTTTAATAGAAGCATCCCGAGCAAATCTTGCAGCTTGGGGTCATGGTATTCATTCCGGAATAGTGGCACATTATATTCTAAGCTACGGGACTCAAAAGCAAAAAAATCGCTGGCTGCCCAAAATGGTCACAGGAGAATTAGTTGGTGCCCTCGCCATGACCGAACCTTCAACAGGTTCAGATGTGCAGGCGATACGAACAAGCGCCCTACGTGATGGGAATGCGTACAAGCTGTCAGGGCAAAAAACATTCATTACTAACGGGCAACACGCCAATTTAGTTATCGTTGCGGCTAAGACAGATCCTTCTCAAGGGTCAAAAGGCATATCACTGGTCGTTGTGGAAACGGATGATGCAACTGGCTTCACACGCGGACGCAACCTTGAAAAAATAGGAATGCACGCTTCCGATACATCTGAGCTATTTTTTGATAACGTTGAGATCCCCCCAGAAAATATCTTGGGTGGAGATGAGGGGCAAGGCTTTGGCCAGCTAATGACCCAATTGCCTCAAGAACGCCTTATAATTGCTTGTTCCGCCGTGGGTGCCATGGAAGGTGCGGTGGAGCGCACCATAATTTATGCTAAAGAACGGGAAGCCTTCGGTGGCCCGATAATGCAGTTTCAAAACACTCGTTTCAAACTTGCTGAGGCCAAAACCAAAACTATGGTTAGTCGCGCATTTTTTGATGAATGTGTATTAGAGCATATGCAGAAAAAACTGTCAGTAGATAAAGCGGCAATGTGCAAATACTGGACAACCGATGCTCAAGCCTCGGTTTTGGATGAGTGTTTACAGCTACATGGCGGTTATGGCTTTATGCAGGAATATGCTATTGGCGAAATGTGGACGGATGCACGCGTACAGAGAATATATGGTGGGACAAACGAAATTATGAAAGAATTGATCGCAAGAGCATTTTAATGCGAGCCACTGCTCAATTTATCTATCGTAAATCCATAAAAGCCAAAGGCAAAACAAAATGATCCAAAAATTACATTGTTTCGGTGAAAGTGGGAACTCATACAAAGCAGCCCTGGCGTTAGAACTTTCAGGACTAGAATGGGAACCAATATTTGTTGATTTTTTCAATGGTGAAGCACGAACTGATTCTTATCGCTCTTTGAATACCATGGGAGAAGTACCTCTTTTGATAGACAACGATACAATGATCAGTCAATCAGGTGTTATTCAACAATACATCACCGACAAAACTGGTTGTTTCGGAGGGACTAGCCTTGATAAATACGAAGTTCTTCGTTGGGTGCTATGGGATAACCACAAATTAAGTTCAATGGCTGGACTTACTCGTTTCTTGATGAATTTCCTACCAGAAGAAAAGCGACCATTAGAGGTGATTAACTTCAATAAAGGTCGTCTTAAGGCTGCTTACGGCGTTCTGGAAACTCATCTAACTAATCGAGACTGGATCGTTGGAAACGACCTTACAAACGCTGACATCAGTTGCTGCGGCTACTTGTTTTATCCAGAACCATTTGGATTTATTCGTTCTGAATGGGCTAACGTCGATCGGTGGCTAAACAACATCGAGAATTTTTCAGGCTGGAAAGCACCCTACGACCTTATGCCCGGTTCTCCAGCTGATCGAGGCTGAAGGTTTAAATCAATAAAAAACCAATAGCGCATAATAAACTAAATCAGTTGCAACGGCGGAAGTGATGCCAAAAAGATTTTGTAATAGTCAAAATTTTCCTTATTAGTACAGCCCACGTTTTGTAATCTTGGAAAGCTTCTTTGATTGATAATAGCTTTTAAAATAATTATGAGAGGGTAAAAATGCAATATCTTAACTTTATATTGTCAATTCAATTGGGAATAGCTTTTGTAATTACTCTAAGGGGGACGTTATGGGTTGGATGACTGATGAGCGTGGTTTAGAGAAAACTGAAGCGAATTATGTTGCTTTGACCCCGTTATCTCACTTGCGTCGAGCCGCGCAGGTTTTTGCCAATCGAACAGCAGTGGTTTATGGTGCTCACAGAGTATCCTACTCTGAGTATTACAGCCGATGTACACGACTAGCTTCAGCACTTTCAAAAATGAATATAACGCCAGGTGATGTGGTTGCCACTTTGATACCGAACCTTCCTGCTCAGGCTGAAGCGCATTTTGGTGTTCCAGCTTCAGGAGCTGTCTTAAACACCATTAATACGCGTTTGGATGTTGCTACTGTGGCTTACATTTTTGACCACGGTGAGGCAAAAATCGTCCTAGTGGACACACAATTCATTGATCTAGCAGAAGCAGCTAGTGCACAAATGGACGGTCCAGCTCCAGTTATTATAGAAGTGGCTGATACCGCGCATGGCTGGTCGAAAACGAACAACCATATTGAATACGAAGACCTTCTTGCCAATGGCGATCCAAAATTTGACTGGATTATGCCCTCCGACGAGTGGGAAAGTATTTCCCTTAATTACACCTCCGGTACAACGGGCCTGCCCAAAGGCGTGGTCTCACACCACCGCGGCTCTTACCTGATGACAATGGGCACCGTAATCTCTTGGCAAATGCAATTATATCCGATTTATTTAGCTATTGTGCCCCTGTTCCATTGCAATGGATGGAACCATACATGGATGATGCCATTGCTCGGTGGTACAGTTGTATGTTGTCGCGATATTGCGGCAAAACCGATTTACGATGCTATAGCCGATGAAGGGGTTACTCATTTCGGCGGAGCTCCAATTGTCCTAAATTTGATCGTTAATGCTGAGGAAGCCGATCGAAGGCAATTTAACCACATTGTGCAAGTTTTTACTGCCGGCGCGCCTCCCGCTCCCGCCACGTTGAGTAAAATTGGAGAATTAGGTTTTAATATCACCCAAGTTTATGGGCTTACAGAAACCTATGGGCATGTCACAGAGTGCGTGTGGCGTTCAAGCGACTGGGATAGCTTGGAACAAAATGAAAAGGCCGCAATCAAAGCACGGCAGGGTGTCGCATTCCCTATGATGGAGCATATAACAGTTTTTGATAGTGAAATGGCGCAGGTTCCAATGGATGCTACCTCCCAAGGCGAAATTATGGTGAGGGGCAACTCTGTTATGAAAGGTTATTTAAAAAATGCAGAAGCCACTGCAGAAGCATTTGTGGGTGGCTATTTTCATTCTGGAGATATAGCAGTTCAACATCCTGACGGATACATTCAAATTTCCGACCGAGCTAAAGACATCATTATATCTGGTGGAGAAAACATATCTTCCGTGGAGGTGGAAGGAGTTTTGATGGGCCACCCTGATGTGAACCTCGCCGCCGTAGTTGCTAAGCCAGACGATAAATGGGGCGAAGTGCCGTGCGCATTTATAGAACTCAAACCAGGCACTGCGCCTACAGAGGCAGACTTAATCACTTTTAGTCGTCAAACGCTTGCCGGCTTTAAAACACCCAAGCAAGTAGTGTTTCAAGAATTACCTAAAACGTCGACTGGTAAAATACAAAAATTCCAACTTCGTCAAATAGCTAAGCTAATATAAAGTTAAAGCATTTATTGAAATTTTAAATTAAAGTTTAGTCTTTGGTATCGGGATTTTCCTGCTGAACAACTTTTTTAATTTGTGCTAAAAGTTCCATAACCAAACGTAATTTGGAACAATCAGCGCGAGTCAAAATACCTAACGTGCGTACGGGTGTGTTCGGCCCAAGCGGGATTTTATTCAGTTTTCGAAATATAGGATCTGGCACACAAACATTTGGGCCAACAGAAACCCCCAAATCATGCGAGACCATACTCACCAAGTTCTCCAAGGAACTCATTTCCATAGTATCATTCACCTTAACGTCGTGCTTTGACAACCATTCTTCTGCCAGCATTCCAACTGCAGCGTGTCGCGTATGCCGGATGTAGGGCATAGTTGCGAGTATTTTTCGTGGGTCCATTTCTTTTATTCTGGGCGCAGTTAACAGGACCAATTTTTCTTTATAAAAAGGCATCCAGTTTAAGTTGTCACTTACACGCAGTGGCTCACTCATAACCGCAGCGTCTAACGTACCTTGTTCAACCTGTTCCAAAAGTCTAGGTGATAACTCCGGAACAACACGAATATGAAGATCTGGGTACAAGCACATCAATCCTTTGGCAGACCTTGGTATAAGCTCTCGTATCGTCGACGGTACAGCACCCAGACTGAGTTCACCAATCATGCGCGGATCGCCCGTCAAATCGTCTAAAATAGTTTCATATGCAACGACAACCTCTTTTGCTTTAGGAACAAAAGATTTTCCTAATTGGTTCAGCCGAGGTATTTTTTCTGAACGATCAAAAAGTTTTACACCTAACGAAGCCTCCAAACGGCGCATTTGTTGCCCAACAGCAGCCTGAGTTACGCACATAATGTCTGCCGCACCACTAAAACTACCACATTCAGAAATTGCTATTACTGTCTTAAATAAAGAAATTGTCATCCGAAACCCTATGTCACGTATTCCAAATAATTAGCCGTAGATAACTAAACTAAAATTTTACTTTATATCAAAAATTTATTTCTTGCATAAAATTATTTTTTATAAGAATTAACCTGAAAATACTAACGGAGTATTTCAATGTCATTGAATAAAAAGATCACTGATGATCTTGTTGCAAACGATATTTCTTTCGTAACGACAGTCCCTTGCAAGCAATTGGCTGGCGTAATTGAAGAGATTGAAGGGCGTGACGAAATTTTCCATATTCCATCCAACAAGGAAGACGAAGGCATGGGGCTTTGCGCCGGGGCTTTCATGGGTGGTAAAAGGCCAGCAATTATTATGCAAAATACAGCTATTGGAGTAACAATCAACACATTGGCTACACTGATACAATATTACCGGATGCCTCTGCCTATGATTATCTCGTATCGTGGTGAGCTTCGCGAACCAGTCGCTTGTCAGGTTGAAATGGCGGTACACACTAAAGCGCTTTTGGCTCAAATGAATATTCCTACCTACCACTTTCACCACCAAAGTGATGTGGAAGAGTTAGATGCCATTCTGAAATACACTTTTATGTGCAACAAACCGGTCGCAATTCTGACCGATGCTAACTTCTGGGGAGGCTATGGCGACCAATGATCCGTTCTGAAATCCTGCGTGAAATCGCGCCCATTCTTAGAGACCAACTAGTTATCTGCAACATCGGGTTACCAAGCCAGGAAATGCATTTGATCGATGATCAACCAACAAACTTTTACATGCTAGGAACTATGGGACTGTCCTCATCAATTGGACTTGGCCTGGCGCTAGCCCAAGATAAAACTGTCATATCTATAGATGGCGATGGATCAGTTCTGACTAATCTAGGTACGCTACCAACGATAGCAAACAATGTAACAGACAACTTTATATTACTAATCATCGACAATGGTTCGTACGGGTCCACTGGTGACCAGCCCACCTATGCGGGCAAGAAGACCAAGCTTGAAAACGTCGCAATGGCCTGCGGGTGTGAGAATGTGATCACCTGTCAGGACTTAGATACTGCCAAGGTACTGCAAGCCGCTATCGACAGTAAAAGAATGACAATTATTGTCGTCAAATGCGATAGTGGTAACATTAAATTACCCGTCATTACAAAAGATCCCGTTATGATTAAAGAACGCTTTATGAATGCTGTAAAAGCCTGAAAAAATTTGTGATAAAGCGCATTTTATGTTCTGTTATGTTAACTTTTTAACTTGAAATCGTGAACCGTTCTATCTTTAAATTAGCGTGGCACGTTGAATACGTTGCCTCTACTTAACAGGGGTCTTGCCATGTTGTTCAATAGAACAATACACTCTTTTAAGGATGCTCGGCGCATCGCTAAACAGCGTCTACCTTGGATGGTTTTTGACTATATAGATGGTGCTGCGGGAAGCGGGTATTCAGAACAACTCAACAGAGAAACTTTACAAAAACTTTGGCTAAAGCAGCAGATTTTGAAAAATGTTCAGAAGCGCAATATTGCAGTACCTCTTTTTATGACAAGGCCCAAACTGCCCTTTGGCATAGCGCCCATGGGCATGTGCAATTTATCATCGCCAAAGGCCGACAGGTTACTGGCAAGCTTGTCTGCACAATTTGAAATACCTATCGGCGTATCTACAGTCGCATCAACATCTCTTGAAAAAATGAATGAGTTATCAAATGGAAATGCATGGTTTCAACTGTATTTGAGTGGCCGCATGGAAGGCTCTTACCGTCTTGTCAATCGAGCAAAAGAGGCAGGCTACGATACCCTTATCTTAACAGTAGATGTGCCAGAAGTCGGTCGTCGTCCTCGAGAATTAAAACATGGGTTCAAAATGCCATTTCAGATCGGCGCTCGACAATTAATTGACTTTGCTTGTCATCCTCAATGGTCCATATCTCAGATATTATTGGGGAAGCCCAAGATGGCAAATTTTGGTGGTGAACATGGCGTGTTTGATCGAACTGAAAGCCGCGCAGCAGCAACATGGGATACGCTAGCCAAAATTCGTGACAACTGGACTGGCAATTTAGTTGTAAAAGGGGTTGTGGGTGTTGAGGATTCAAAACGGCTGCAATCTATTGGAGTTGATGCGATTCAAGTTTCCAGCCATGGTGGACGCCAATTAAATAGCTCAAAACCAGCCATTCTTGCATTGCGTGATATTCGTGAGGCACTTGGACCTGACATGAAACTTTTTTATGATAGCGGAATCCGCAATGGCGAAGACATTATCAAAGCATATGCCATGGGTGCTAATTTTGTTTTTCTTGGAAGACCATTTTCTTTCGCAGTTGCTGCAAATGGTGCTGTAGGGCTGCAGGAAATTACAAACTTATTGGCAGAAGAAGTAAGTATAACATTAGCACAACTAGGACTAAACGACATTAATGATGTTACGTATGATGCATTAGTTAAAAACTCTGTCGTTTAGTTTCACCACACACCTCTGCATAGCACAGTGCTACTAAAGTTAATGAGGCAGTATTAATGTTTATTTTCAGCTTACTTAACGAAAGACTGGTTTTTATTCGGCCAATTATTGGAATAAGAAACAAAAATAATAGCTAACAAGATCGGACGAAAATCATAGCTACCCTCGGCTCAAAATAAGGGAAAGATTCAGCCGGCAACCAAATATAATAACTTTCCAGCACAACTAGTGGCGATCAAAGTTTCTTAGCCTTTAGCATAACCTATTGTTTGAAGGGCAAGCTTAATCTCATCTAGAATTGCCAAATCATCAATCGTAGCAGGTACTTTAAAATCCTGATTGTCAGCAATCTTTACTACAGTACTCCGTAAAATTTTTCCCGATCGGGTCTTAGGTAATCGATCTACTACCAGCGCTTGTTTGAATGCAGCGACTGGTCCAATTTGGTCTCGCACAATTTTGACACATTCACTCACAATTTCTGGATGTTGACGATTCACACCACTGGTGAGGCACAATAACCCTAGAGGTACTTGCCCTTTAAGTGGATCACTAACACCCACAACAGCACATTCTGCAACATCAGGGTGCCCTGCAAGGACTTCCTCCATCGCGCCAGTGCTCAGACGATGGCCAGCCACATTAATCACATCATCCGTTCTGGCCATAATATAAAGGTATCCATCTTCATCCATTATACCTGCATCACCTGTCTCATAGTAACCAGGAAAGGCCTCAAGATAAGATTTTCGAAACCGATCATCTGCATTCCACAAGGTTGGTAAGGTTCCAGGTGGCAACGGCAATTTAATTACAACAGCTCCAAGCTCTCCTGGTGCAACGGGTCGGCCCAAATCATCTAAAATTTGTACATCATATCCTGGCATTGGAACCGTTGGAGATCCTATTTTGACAGGTAACTCTTCTAAACCAGCAGGATTACCCACGATGGTGAAACCAGTTTCAGTTTGCCACCAGTGATCGAATACAGGCACGCCTAGAATATTTTGCGCCCATTCAATAGTGTCAGGATCAGCGCGTTCGCCTGCGAGATAAAGTGCACGCAAACAGCCCAAATTGTATTTGTGGCGCTCCAAACCCTTCGGGTCTTCACGTTTGACAGCTCTTATTGCGGTCGGTGCAGTAAAAAAACTTTTGACGTCATGCTCTTCAATCACGCGCCAGAAGGTGCCCGCGTCAGGGGTACCAATTGGCTTACCTTCAAAAACTATTGTGGTGTTTCCATGCACTAAAGGTGCATAACAAATATAAGAATGCCCAACGACCCATCCCACGTCAGAGGCAGCCCAGAAGACTTCTCCTGGTTCGACTTGATAGATGTTTTTCATTGTCCAGTTTAAAGCTACTAGATGCCCCCCAGTGTGGCGTACTACGCCTTTTGGAGCTCCAGTAGTTCCTGAAGTATAAAGTATATAAGCTGGATGATTTCCCGCAACCGGCACACAATCCACTGGTTTAATTCCCAATTGGAAAGCATGCCAATCAACGTCAGTCTTTTTCAAGTCGCAAGAACATTGTTCACGTTGTAAAATCACACAGAACTCTGGCGAATGTTCGGCTATTTCAATCGCACCATCAAGCAATGGTTTATAAGCAACTACGCGCCCAGGTTCTAATCCACAGGAAGCCGCAATAATGACTTTCGGTGTACAGTCATCTATTCGAACGGCCAATTCATTGGCAGCGAACCCACCAAACACAACTGAATGTACTGCGCCAATTCGCGCACACGCCAACATCGCAATTAGTGCCTCCGAAACCATTGGCATATAGATTATGACGCGGTCACCTAAAGTCACACCACGCATAGCAAGCGCACCTGCTAATTTTGAGACTTCATCTTTAAGTTCAAAGTAGGTAATTTTAGATTTGGTGCCAGTGATTGGGCTATCATGAATTATGGCAACTTGGTCTCCACGTCCGGCGGCTACATGCCGATCAACCGCGTTCCAGCAGGTATTGACCTTAGCATCCGCAAACCACTCATAAAAACCATTACCGCGGTCAAACAAAGCATGCTTTGGGGCTTCTACCCAATCAATAGCTTCGGCTTGTTTTAGCCAGTACGCTTCTGGATCAGCTTTCCAGAAGTCGTATTCCGCGCGGTAACCCATAATTTATTTCTCCACCTTTGCATCCATAAAATGGAAGTACGCTGTAGGATATGCTAGAAGCAAGAGCTGTGATGAGAAACGACAACTGATACATTAGTATTGAGCAAGGTCATTACTATAAGTTGTGGCAGTTTATTAAAAACCTCGATCCCGAATCTTAAATTTTCTGACCAGAATATGAAGATTTATCCAAAACAAAGAATTAAATTTTCAAATTACACAATATCTAAAAAGTTAATTAAAAATAGTTAGCTTTCTACATTTCGATCACTGGATATTTGCATTAGCTATCCATAGTGGGCCACAGGTGTCCCAGCAATAGCAGACATATTGAGCAGACCACGGGCTGTAATTGAAGGGCTGACAATATGAGCGCGGTTTCCCATGCCCATTAAAATTGGGCCAACTTCAAGACCGCCACCTTTCATTTTTAAAATATTTCGCACGCCTGACGCTGCGTCAGCATGAGCAAATACTAAAACATTGGCAGGACCTTTCATCCGGTTGCCTGGGAAAAGTCGCTGTCGCAAATCAGGATCTAGAGCTGTGTCGATATTCATTTCGCCTTCATAGCAAAAATCGTGACCTTCAGCGTCTAGAATTTTAATTGCTTCACGCAAACGCCAGCCTGAACCATTACCGTGGTTACCAAACTGAGACTGTGAGCAGAATGCAATATTTGGTTCTATCCCAAAACGACGGACATGTCGGGCCGCGCCAACCGCAATTTTAGCTATCTCCTCAGGTTTAGGGTGCAAATGAACTTGCGTATCAGTAATAAATAGCGGGCCATCTTCTAAGATCATCATACTTAGAGCGCCCACTGGATGAAAAGCTTCTCTTCCCAAAACTTGCTTTATATAATTCATGTGCCAACGGAACTCACCAAATGTCCCGCAAATTATACTATCTGCCTCATCGCGGTTTACCATAACAGCACCGATGGCAGTAGTATTTGTGCGCATTATCGCTCGCGCCAGATCTGGGGTGACTCCTTGGCGACACATAAGGTTGTGATAGGTCTCCCAATAATCACGATAACGTGGGTCATTTTCAGGATTAACGAGATCAACCCTTTCACCCATCTTGATCGTCAAGCCAGCCCGCTCAATGCGTGCCTCGATCACTTCTGGGCGGCCAATCAATATCGGACGCTCTGTAGTTTCTTCCAACATTGCTTGAGCTGCGCGTAGAACACGCTCATCCTCTCCTTCAGCAAATACTATCCGACGTGATGAGGCTCGAGCAGCTTCAAATACTGGCCGCATAACCAAGGCTGACTTGAAAACAGAACCATCTAAACGGCGTCTGTAAGCTTCAAGATCATCCAGTGGTCTTGTAGCAACACCTGTTTTCATCGCAGCCTCAGCAACGGCCGAACTGACAACACTTACAAGACGTGGATCAAAAGGCTTTGGAATTAAATATTCCGCACCAAACGTGAGTTGTTCACCCTGATAAGCTGCTGCGGCCTCAGCGCTCGTCGTAGTACGTGCAAGGGCAGCGATACCTTCTATACACGCCAATTGCATTTCATCATTTATAGTAGTCGCACCTACATCCAAAGCACCACGAAAAATAAAAGGGAAACAAAGTACATTATTTACTTGGTTGGGGAAATCGCTGCGCCCAGTTGCTATAATAGCATCTGGCGCTACCTCGCGGACCAATTCTGGCAATATTTCTGGAGTTGGGTTAGCCAGTGCAAAAACAATCGGAGCTGCCACCATTTTTTTGACATTATCCTGAGTGAGAACATTCGGCCCAGACAGTCCCAAAAACATATCTGCTCCATCAATTACACTGTCTAATGTACGTTTATTGCTTGATTGCGCGAAAGCAGCCTTGGATGGATTCATGTCAATTTTTCGGCCTTCGTAAACTAATCCATGAATGTCACATAGCCAAATGTTTTTGCGTTGAACTCCCATTTTCAAGAGCATGTTTAAACATGCAATTCCAGCGGCTCCTCCACCTGTCGATACAATTTTTATATTTTCAAAACGTTTTCCAGTCACCTGCAACGCATTCTTAGCGGCTGCTCCTACAACAATAGCTGTCCCATGCTGATCATCATGAAATACTGGAATATTCATTCGTTCTCGACAAATACGCTCAACTATAAAGCAATCAGGTGCTTTAATGTCTTCCAAATTTATTGCGCCAAAAGAAGGCTCCAAAGCGCAAACTATTTCAGCTAACTTCTCAGGATCTGCTTCATCTAATTCTATGTCGAAGCAATCTATAGAAGCGAATTTTTTGAATAGTACTGCTTTGCCCTCCATTACTGGCTTTGCGGCAAGTGCTCCAATGTTACCAAGACCCAGCACCGCTGTTCCATTGCTGACTACCGCCACCAAGTTACCGCGGGCAGTGTAGCGCGCAGCACTAGACGGATCATTTTTAATCTCCAGACAAGCTTCGGCAACGCCGGGTGAATATGCCCGCGCCAGATCACGTCCATTTGCCATCGGCTTTGTAGCCCTGATCTCTAACTTCCCTGGCTTTGGGAATTCATGATATTTAAGAGCTGCTTCACGCAGGTTTGATTGTTCAGACATGAAAACTCACTTTTAAATTTAGTTTAACGTTAAACTACTTGTCAATTAAACGCCAACTGTCTTTTAAGATACAGTTATGTTAAATATTTCAAAACCAACTTGTTAAAATTAGTTAATAAAGCTTTGCCAATACAACAATTGCATTCATCATTCTCTAGAGTTTAGTTGATGTCTGGAAGGGAATTCATATGTTTAATATTCCAGATCAGGTTTGACAGCGGAATGAAGAACGGGGAAATTAGACGGAAATCCACAGAAGCCTTTGAATTTTTGAGGAAGATACATTTGTTGTTCCACCGATGATGTCAACGCTCTGCTCGAAAATGGCGCTTGGCCATGAACTTTTGGAAGCATGACTACCCAACCTTTTTATCAAAAATCGCCACCATTAAAGGACTATTTATGAATATTTTGCAAAGTGCAGCTATTGACGTCCGTAAAAATGCATATGCACCTTACTCGAATTTTAAGGTTGGGGCAGCAATACGTTCAAGTTCAGGTACGGTCTATGTAGGTTGTAATGTTGAGAATGTTGCATTTCCAGAAGGTACTTGTGCCGAAGCTGGAGCAATTGCCGCAATGGTAGCTGCTGGGGATTACGTCATAACAGAAGCATATGTTATTGCAGGTAGTCCAATGCCAGTGACCCCATGTGGAGGATGCCGCCAAAAACTGGCAGAATTCGGTTCTAATGATATCCGCATAACAATGGCTACTTTAAACGGTATTGAACACACGATGACCTTGGCTGAATTATTGCCTGGAGCGTTTACCCAAGACTTTTTTGAAGCTAAGACATGATCTCAGCACGCGCCATCATTGCCAAACTGCGTCAAACTCAGCCGCTTACAAAGTCTGAACTTAACTGGTTTGCAAAGGGGCTTTCAGACAACAGTATAACCGATGCACAAGCAGGTGCTTTTGCCATGGCGGTCTGCCTAAATGGACTGAGAGATAAAGAGCGTGTTGACCTAACCATGGCTATGCGGGACAGCGGCCAAGTTTTAAATTGGGATTTACCAGGGCCTGTGCTTGATAAACACTCAACTGGCGGCATAGGTGATTGCGTAAGCTTATTACTTGCTCCAGCATTGGCTGCTTGCGGAGCGTTTGTACCAATGATTTCAGGGCGCGGATTGGGCCACTCAGGTGGAACTTTGGATAAGCTAGAGTCCATACCTGGTCTGTCAACGCAATTGAGCGAAACCAATATGCGGGAGACAGTTGCAAAAGCTGGCTGCGCAATCTTTGGAGCTTCGTCCGACATAGCGCCAGCAGACAAACGGCTCTATGCGATCCGAGATGTAACGGCTACTGTCGAAAGCGTCGACCTTATAACCGCCTCAATACTCTCAAAAAAGTTAGCGGCAGGTCTTAATGGCCTAGTGCTTGACGTCAAAGTGGGGTCAGGCGCTTTTATGAAAGATCTAACAGCTGCTCGCGCCCTAGCACATGCATTGGTTAAGACAGCTAATGCAGCAGGCTGCAAGACATCTGCACTACTCAGCGACATGAGCCAGCCGTTGGTTCCTTCTTTAGGCAATGCTCTAGAAGTGGCCGAAGTGATGCGTGCTTTAACTGGTCATATATCCAGCCCTCTTGTTGATCTTTCAGCAGCCCTTGGTGGTGTTTTACTTAAAAATGCTGGCTTATCAAAAAACGTAAAAGATGGCACTGAGTCCATGATAGCTGCAATCTCAAATGGGCGAGCTGCCGAAAACTTTAGTACAATGATTGCAGCAATGGGTGGACCAATAAAATTTGTTGAACGTTGGGACAGGTTTTTACCAGAAGCAACAGTAATACGTGAAATATGTGCTACTGAGGCTTGCTATATATCAGAAATTGATGGTGAAGCTCTTGGCTTGGCTGTCGTAGAACTAGGCGGGGGCCGCATTGTTGAAAATGATAAGATCAATCCAGCAGTAGGAATCTCTGACATAGCGCGGTTAGGAACTTATTTAGAGAAAGACCAACCAATTGCTGTCATTCACGCAACCCGCTCAGAGGACTCTTTTAAGGCCGAGGCAGCACTACGCATTGCAATAAAACTTGGACCAGACAAATCCCAATCACCACAGCTTATCATGGATAAAGTTATCTGATGTCACGCGCATTTCTGATCGTTTTAGATTCCCTAGGCGTAGGTGGAGCACCAGATGCATGTAACTTTTTCAACGGAAACATTCCTGACACTGGGTCCAACACACTTGGACATATTGCTCAAGAATGCAAAGCAGGTCGAGCAGATGAGGGTCGAGCAGGTCCATTATTTCTTCCCAATCTTGCAAGTTTAGGGCTTTGGAAGGCTTTATCACTGGCTACTGGTGGAGCGCCTCATCCTGGACCTTTTGGAGTAGCAACTCAGGTATCACGTGGCAAAGATACACCATCAGGACATTGGGAATTGGCTGGCTTACCCGTTCCATGGGATTGGCACTATTTCTCATTTGACGCCCCTGTCTTTCCAGATAGTATTGTTCATGCTGTTTGTGACATTGTTGGTGTAAACGATATTTTGGGTAACTGCCGCGCGTCTGGCACCACGATAATCAACGAACACGCCGAGGCGCATAAAAAAACAGGCTATCCAATCTGTTATACTTCAGCAGACTCCGTCTTTCAGATTGCTGCACACGAAGAGTGCTTTGGCCTCAAACGATTACTGAACTTATGCGAAACAATTGCTCCAACGCTGCACAAAATGCGGGTAGGCAGGGTAATTGCGCGTCCGTTTATAGGTTCTTCGGGTGTATTCACTCGTACGACTAATCGTCGTGATTATGCAATCACACCGCCCTCACCTGTATTAAGCAATTGGGTCCAAGATGCTGGACGGCGAGTTTATGGGATCGGTAAAATTGGCGATATCTTTTCCATGCAAGGGTTTGACGAAATACGAAAAGGACCAGATTCAATCCTGATCAAACACCTAAATGATCTGATTGAAACAGCAGAAAATGGCAGCCTTACTTTCGCCAATTTAGTAGAGTTTGACAGTTTATATGGACATCAGCGCGATGTTGCAGGCTATGCACGTCATCTTGAATGGTTTGATTTGGCTCTGGGTAAACTAATCACAAAGTTAAGGCCTGATGATCTCTTGGTAATCACAGCTGACCACGGCAATGACCCAACCTGGCTGGGTTCTGACCACACCCGAGAAAAAGTTCCTGTACTCGTATCAGGCGGACAGCTTTCAAACATTGGCTCCATAAATTTTGTTGATGTTGCCTCCATAATCACCAGACATCTTGAAATTAGCCCTGTGAAGCGATGAAAGTCTAACTAAATCAGTACTAGGTCAAACTGAAGCAAAATTAACCAGCTACACAGCCTGGTGTGTAAAAATTATTTAAATAAAAAGAAGCTAGGGAGTTGTTTCATGCATGCGAACACGGCAGTAAAGTCTCGCTATCCAAAGGAGTCGTTACATGTCCGAACACCTAAAACTTGTCGATCACCCATTAGTTCAACACAAACTCACGCTTATGCGCGACAAAGACACGTCTACCGCAGTTTTTCGTCAACTGCTGCGCGAAATAAGCCAGCTTTTAGCATATGAAGTGACCCGTGGCCTCAAAATGACGACAAAACGCATCCAGACGCCTATGGCGCAAATGGATGCTCCAACACTAGCTGGTAAAAAGCTAGCCTTAATCTCAATTTTACGTGCCGGAAATGGTCTGTTAGATGGTGTTCTTGAGCTAATTCCATCAGCGCGGGTTGGCTTTGTTGGCCTATATAGAGACGAAAAAACTCTACAGCCCGTGCAATATTACTTTAAGGTTCCTGAGGGGATGGAAGATCGTGTCGTTATTGCCGTTGATCCAATGCTTGCTACGGGCAACTCATCAGTCGCAGCTATCGATCTGCTGAAAAAAAGAGGAGCGTCTGATATTCGCTTTTTGTGTTTGCTTGCCGCGCCGGAGGGAATAGCCCGCATGAAAGAAGCCCATCCAGATGTTCCTATTGTGACTGCGGCCGTGGATGAACGGTTGAACGAAGTTGGATATATTGTACCAGGTTTAGGGGACGCAGGTGATCGGATGTTTGGGACTAAATAATCATTAAAGCCCATGATTCATTAAAACCCTCAAAAGGCTTTATGCGATCCATATTTTAAACAATCTAGGAATAGTCATGGGATAACCTTCAAACTAGATTGCATGCAAGCACAATCGGTCCAGCCTGAGAAGGAGTGATATAAGTTGCATGTATTACTGCTGTATTAGTGAGGTGCCAGTGTAACATGCATCAATGTTACAAATTTTTAATATCCTTTAGGCTTATTTTTAGCGATTAATTGATAGCAAATTTATTCACTCTGCACAGATTACCTGAAGCTGCAACCAGTCTGCATCTCGCATGATCATTGCTGTTGGAGATGCACCTATCGGATCATATTTGATCAACTTCTTAGTTTTATCATCTGAATTTTTTTGGGTCAGCGCGAAAGGTGTGCTACTTATATTAGCGTCAGCAAAAACTGGTAGAAGAATATCGGCCGGTAACAAAATAGTAGGGCTTGCCAGCTGCGCCTCTGCAAATGCATCAAGGGCCCACTCAGGAATCTGACCAGTTGTCAATAATTTAGCAGTCACCCGTATGCCTGCACTTTCCAATAACTGCCGGAGCGGTGGTGAAAGTGAATTTCTTACTTTTTCTGCCAAAAGATAGCCTGCAGCCACGTCCGGCTCATCGAATTCCTCAATTAATGATCGATTGATCAAAATGGTACCACCTGGCAGAGCAAGTGCTTCTCGAACCCCCCCCGGAAGAACAACCACACTATCCACACTTGTGCGCTCAGCCAATGCTCTAAGTCCTGAGGATGCTGCTGACGTCCAGCATGATGGACCAGACACTCTTTCAATGCGCTTCAATAAAGCTTTCCCAATTTCAGCTTCTTTAACAGCAGGTACAACACGTAAGGCATGATCTACTAATGCCCCCGGAAGCCATAAAAAAGTTAGAACAGTTATCATAAATAAAGTTAAACCTGCGCCCAACCACCGCACTCGACCTGGATGAGGTCGTGTGCGCAACACTGCTTGCCTCAATATATCAATAGCTTCGATCATCTCTTTCTCAGAGAAGGCCAGTTCTAATGTTTCCTCGGGATCACCGTCTGGAAAAAAGATCGCAACCTCATCACTAAAGATGGCCTTTTCAACAGCAGCCAGAGACCAGTGAGTAAGCGCAGTATCGTTAATATCGGAAATAATTAAAGTAGCATCACCTATGGAGACAACGACCTCGCGACGTTGCTCAGACGGGTTGATGCGCCACAGGCCCGTCGCTTCGAGACGATCATACTTACTTAGTGCTGTCATTTTACTAACTGCTCGGGTCTTTACCGACCTTTTGTCTGATTTGTTTAGCACGAAGCTTTGACCACGCCAAGCGATCACGAACCAGCATTTGAATTAAAATGAAAAGATTATTATCCTGATTAAGTTCGTAAATATTACACTATTTCACTATTCATTTTCAGATTTATCAAGTCGTTCTCCTGTGAGCGGTTTCAGATTGTACCTGGATGCAATCTCCCAGACGTGATTAGGAATCATGTTTTTCATTTTAGACGGTAACGTATGCCGTAAATGCAAAATTGTTTCCGCCGCTTTCATTTCAACTCGAGTACGCGCAAATTCTAACCCTCTTGGTCCGATGCGAGGTTGAAGCCAGCTTACAATTGGCCGCACCCAACGAGGCATTCTACGAATTGGCAATCCCCCTGCCGCACGCGCAGTATTAGCAATAAAACCCTTGACCGCGGCCTGCCGTTTGCCATGACTTTTTATCGGCTGGAGTGAAATTTTCTCTCCCAAACCAGCTAACATTTCAGCACCACGTTCATTGCGAACTATAACCCATTGATCGCCCTCACCTGCCATATAACCCACGGTAATATCTGCCAGCACATTGGTGTAATCCACGCAAGTCCTGCACGTCAGAGGAAAAAAATCTGATGGCAACTCTGAAATTGGGAGCTGCAGAAACGGGATAACTCTTTGTCTCCCATCATAATAACGCAACTCCACATGATAATCAGCCCGAAACTCCAAATAGTTTATGTTATCTGGATTTGTATCAAGAAGGGAAAGAAAACGGTGAAAGTTCTCTGTTGTTGTGTTGTCTGAGCAAGGGGTGCCGATGACATACAGCCGATCAAGACCCAATTGATCCTCGAGCTTTCGCAGTGCATAAATCTGACATGGAATTCCTATTACAGCTAGGCGAGAAAACCTGCGAGCTTGAGCCTCCTCAAGTAGTGCTAGCAATGGAGCAAAGCCCATTCGCATACCACGTGCACGGTCCATATCGGATGCACTTGTAATCAATGCAGGCTTTGGCTTCCACCGGTCATTACTATCAGACACCATAGTTAATACGGCTTGGACTTTACCCGCTTTCAGCAAATCCGCTGCAATGCTAG
Organism: uncultured Tateyamaria sp.; assembly: GCA_905480645.1. Taxonomy (GTDB): domain Bacteria; phylum Pseudomonadota; class Alphaproteobacteria; order Rhodobacterales; family Rhodobacteraceae; genus Tateyamaria. The sequence continues at coordinate 9,777 of CAJQRC010000039.1, read as the reverse complement.
TGGTGATTCCGGTCCATTGTGCTCCGTCCAAAGGTTTTACCATTCGCGCACGATGCATACCCTGAAAAGGACCGAAAAACAGTTCGTCCCCACCTTTTCTTGAACGTCCGTGTGCGGCTTGCTCCATCATCGGGTAGTTTGGCTTGATAAATTGGCAAGCATTTCCACACGCGGACGGATCTGCCATTCGGGACACGCCACAATCAGTACATAAGCTTCGAACCACCGGCGCTCGAAGTTTCAAGTGAACTGCTCCGAAATTAATCTTTCTTCAAGACCATGTCCCGGGTCAAATAATATACGGTGTACCACACTTGGATCTGATTTAATTTCCACTGCGGTAATATTTTCAAAAGACCGAGAATCTGCCTCAGCCATTACTGGCCGCTTTTCGCTCTCCAAAACGTCAAAGCGTACGTGAGCTAATTTTGGCAACAGCGCACCTCGCCAACGTCTTGGACGAAAAGCCGCAACCGCAGTCAATGCTAGCACGTCCGATCCGATCGGCAGAACAGGCCCATGTGCAGAATAGTTATATGCGGTAGAGCCCGCAGGCGTTGAAACCAAGGCACCATCACAAACCAACTCATCCATACGCAACCGACCATCGACGCTGATCCGCAACTTGGCAGCTTGTGGGCCCGCACGCAGCAACGATACTTCATTAATAGCCAACGCTTTATTAACCTTATTGTCTAAATCCCAAGCCGTCATGGATAACGGATTAACCTCGGCTTCTTCAGCATCCTTAAGTCGTTCCACTAAGTTTATGTCACTGTATTCGTTCATTAGAAAACCAATAGTACCCCGATTCATTCCGTAGACGGGGGCGGAGAGTACCTCCGTGTCATGCAAGGTTTGCAGCATAAATCCGTCGCCACCCAATGCGACTATAACATCTGCATCCTTAAATATTACGTTGCCATATCGTTCGATCAGCGTCGCTTGCGCTGCTTGTGCTACCGCCGCCTTACTTGCCGCAAAAGCAATTTTTAGGCCCATTCCTATATCCTAACAATACCTTTTCGTTCCAAGAGAAGCATATAACCTTACCGCTTACCACCATTGCTGCGACTCATAGTCAAAAAGTCGATTTACAGCTATGCGAAACATACACAGTACGATACGAAACGGTCAAATTTAGTGATTCCAGCTTTTTAAGGGAGACTTCTCATGAACGCGCTGCACCGTAATAGTAGTTTTTTTTCGAAATCTCTCGCAGAAAGTGATCCAGAGCTGTTTGGATCGGTCCAGAGTGAGCTTGGACGCCAACGCAACGAAATTGAACTTATTGCATCTGAAAACATTGTTTCACGGGCTGTGTTAGAGGCTCAAGGGTCAGTGATGACAAATAAATATGCGGAGGGTTATCCTGGGCGACGCTATTACGGCGGATGTCAATTTGTTGATCTTGCCGAAAATTTAGCCATAGAGCGCGCTAAGAAGCTGTTCAACTGTTCATTCGCCAATGTTCAGCCGAATTCGGGTTCTCAAGCCAATCAAGGCGTATTCCAAGCACTGCTGCAGCCCGGCGACACAATCCTTGGCATGTCACTGGATGCAGGAGGGCATTTGACGCATGGTGCCAGTCCAAACCAATCTGGCAAATGGTTTAACGCCGTGCAATATGGAGTACGTCGAGATACTCTTGACATAGATTACGACCAAATAGAAAAACTGGCTCGAGAGCACAAACCTGCAATGATTATCGCTGGGGGCTCTGCAATTCCACGTGTTATAGACTTTGCACGTATCCGAGATATTGCCGACGAAGTAGGAGCATTTGTACTCGCAGACGTTGCTCACTTCGCCGGTTTGATTGCAGCGGGCGAATACCCCAATCCCTTACCTCATGTGCATGCGGCCACCACTACAACGCACAAAACGCTTCGTGGACCACGTGGTGGCTTAATCCTCACTAATAACGAAACACTGGCTAAAAAGTTTAACTCAGCTATTTTTCCTGGTATCCAAGGCGGGCCCTTAATGCATGTAATTGCTGCTAAGGCAGTCGCCTTTGGTGAGGCACTAGATCCATCCTTCAAAACCTATCAGAAGCAAGTGATCAAGAATGCTCAAGCGTTAGCAGATCAATTGCACCAAGGTGGTCTAGAGACAGTCACACATGGCACAGATACCCATGTCATGCTAGTAGATCTCCGTCCAAAAGGTGTCAAAGGTAATTCTACTGAAAAAGCGTTGGGCAGGGCTCACATTACCTGTAATAAAAATGGCGTTCCATTTGATAATGAAAAACCAATGATAACCTCCGGCATTCGTCTTGGCTCACCAGCGGCAACAACACGAGGCTTTGGAGAAAGTGAATTCCGTCAAATTGGTGACTGGATTAATCAGGTAGTCGATGGACTTGCCATAAACGGTGAGGACGGCAATTCTGAAGTTGAAGACCGCGTTAAGACAGAAGTTGCAATTCTCTGTGAACGGTTCCCAATTTACTCCAACTTTTAGTTACTTATAATATCCATCCAAGATTACCAGCCACTATAATAACCAGTAGAAAACATTTTAACGAAAGAGTTTTCTCTTTTTGGAAATGTTTATCAATCTGTTTTATGAGAGTGGCTCGCAATGAAAGTAGATCACAATTTTTCAGTTAAAATAGCCCAAATAATATAACAGCAACCAACGAAAAATATGTTAAGCACAATCATACCAGCTGTAGAAATCAAATACCTCTTGCGCGCATCAAAACGATTAATGCCCTTTAAGAAAGTCATGATTTCCTTTTCAGCAACTGCTAATGCTACTCCATCTATTCGCTGTATCAATTTTGGGTGTCCACCCATGCCTTCCGCGGTAGTAACAAGGCTGACTTTTTTTCGCACCCGTTTAGGTAAACGACGCCCAACTGTACGCAATGCTTTTTCCAATGTTTCAGCCTTACAACCAAAGGCCTTATTCATGCCTTTTTTTATTCGCTCCGAGCGAATTTCGATAGATTGTCTAGTGTCCATAATAGAACTCTATATCTTAAGATATACTGCCTCAATCCCTCTGGCAGCTTTAAAAAAAGCCAGTTAAATTTCAAATATGCTTGCATACTCTGAATACGGAACGAACCGTGGATCTTCTCTTATAATAGCGCATGGCCTGTATGGCTCACAGCGCAACTGGGTGACAATTGCGAAACACCTATCAGATACCCGCCACGTCATAACAGTTGATATGCGTAACCATGGCCAAAGCTTTTGGTCTAAAAATCATGAATACAGCCACATGGCTCAGGATCTCGCTAATGTAATAAATCATTTTGGCGCGCCCATGGACGTGCTTGGACATTCAATGGGCGGCAAAGCAGCGATGCTATTGGCACTCAATCATCCAAACACATTACGTCGGCTAGTAATTGGCGATATCGCACCAGTTTCTTACAACCATACTCAACTGCATATAATCAAAGCAATGAAAGCTGTTGATTTAAGCTGCGTTGTGAGAAAATCAGATGCAAACACTCAACTAGAAAAACTTGGTGTCGATGCCAACTTATGTAGTTTCTTGACACAATCGTTGGATATCAAAACAAAAAAGTGGCGTTTAAATTTAGACTCAATAGAGCAAAATATGCCAGCCATAATGAGTTTTCCTGAAATAGATACAGTCCACCTTGGACCAACTTTGTTTTTAACAGGCGATCTGTCTAACTATGTTTTAACAAAAAATCGATCAATAATCCAAAGTCTATTTACAAAGGCTAAATTTGCTAAAATTAAACAAGCAGGACACTGGTTACATGCAGAAAAACCCCGCGAATTTGCAGATACGGTCAGAACATATCTAGATACAGCAGTATTTTAATCAGGATTGAATTACGTCGCCCATTCAAGAGTAACTGGTATATGTTCAATCTGAAAATCTATTGAATAAAAGTAAGGCGCCGGCCCGAACCTCTTGCACCTGCTGGTGCCATCCCTATAACGCAGAACAATTTGCACATAAAGGGGCCAACGATGCCAAAGCGTACCGATATCCAGTCGATCATGATTATCGGCGCGGGCCCCATTGTTATCGGCCAAGGATGCGAATTTGACTATTCTGGCGCTCAAGCCTGCAAAGCGCTACGAGAGGAAGGGTACCGGGTAATTTTAGTTAATTCCAATCCAGCCACAATTATGACCGATCCTGGTCTCGCGGATGCAACCTATATTGAACCAATAACTCCCGAAACTGTCACCAAGATCATAGAAAAAGAGCGTCCAGACGCATTGTTGCCAACAATGGGTGGTCAAACTGGGCTTAACATATCGCTACAGCTTGAAGAAATGGGTGTATTAAACAAATACAACGTCGAGATGATTGGTGCCAAACGGGAAGCAATCGAGATGGCGGAAGACCGCAAGCTATTTCGTGAGGCAATGGATCGTCTAGGCATCGAAAACCCTAGGGCGACGATTGTGACCTGCCCCATCGACACAAAAGGCAATAAAGACCTGAACACCGGAGTTGCCACTGCACTGAAAACTATTGAAGATATTGGTTTACCCGCAATCATACGTCCTGCTTTTACGCTAGGGGGAACAGGGGGCGGTGTGGCCTATAACCGTGATGATTTTATGGCTATCTGCCGTTCTGGTATGGACGCATCTCCCATGGGTCAAATACTCATAGATGAGTCTCTTCTAGGTTGGAAAGAATTTGAAATGGAGGTTGTACGCGATACCGCTGACAATGCCATTATAGTATGTGCAATCGAAAATATTGATCCAATGGGCGTTCATACAGGTGACAGTATCACCGTTGCTCCCGCATTAACTTTAACGGACAAAGAATACCAAATCATGCGAAATCAATCTATTGCTGTACTGCGCGAGATTGGTGTTGAAACAGGTGGATCCAATGTTCAGTGGGCAATTAACCCCGCAGACGGAAGAATGGTTGTAATTGAGATGAACCCACGCGTCTCAAGATCATCGGCTCTGGCTTCCAAGGCAACAGGGTTTCCAATTGCAAAAATTGCCGCCAAGTTAGCAGTTGGATATACGCTTGATGAACTAGACAATGACATCACTAGAGTAACTCCGGCGAGCTTTGAACCCACCATTGACTATGTCGTTACCAAAATTCCTCGTTTCGCTTTTGAAAAGTTCGCAGGTGCGGAAGCCACATTGACTACAGCAATGAAGTCTGTCGGCGAAGCGATGGCTATTGGACGAACATTTCACGAATCTTTGCAAAAAGCACTTGTTTCTTTGGAAACCGGTTTGACTGGTCTTGATGAAATCGAGATCGTAGGATCTCCCGAAAAAGCAGCTGTGATTAAAGCGATTTCTATTCAGACACCAGATCGCTTACGCTTGATAGCCCAAGCCATGCGTCATGGTCTATCAGATGATGAAATCCACAACGTTACGATGTTTGACCCATGGTTTTTGGCACGCATTCGGGAGATAATAGAATGCGAACAAAAACTGCATAAAAATGGCATTCCAAATAATAAAGAAGGCTTGCGGGCACTTAAAATGATGGGATTTTCAGATGCACGCCTTGCAACTTTAACAAAAAAATCCGAATTAGACATCCGAAAAGAACGCGAAAATTATGGTATAACAGCCGTTTTTAAACGGATCGACACTTGTGCAGCTGAATTTGAAGCGCAGACCCCATACATGTACTCTACATATGAAAATCCTGTCTTTGGAGATGTCGAATGCGAAGCACGCCCAAGCAATCGAAAGAAGATAGTTATTCTGGGTGGTGGTCCTAACAGGATTGGTCAGGGAATCGAGTTCGACTACTGCTGCTGTCATGCTTGCTATGCTCTGACTGAAGCCGGTTTTGAAACCATAATGATTAATTGTAATCCAGAAACAGTAAGTACAGATTATGATACGTCAGATCGCCTCTATTTTGAACCTCTGACATTCGAACATGTCATGGAAATTTTACGAGTTGAACAAGAGAACGGTACACTGCACGGTGTGATTGTCCAATTTGGTGGACAAACTCCACTTAAGATTGCTGAAGGTCTTCAGAGTGTAGGTATTCCCATTCTTGGAACGACACCCGATGCCATTGACCTTGCCGAAGATAGAGAACGGTTTCAAAAACTTGTTGAAGATTTAGGCCTGAAACAACCTAAAAACGGAATTGCATCTTCAGATTCAGAAGCGCATGAAATTTCGCAAAAGATTGGATTTCCACTTGTAATTCGCCCTTCTTATGTCCTTGGAGGGCGCGCAATGGAAATTGTCCGCGATGAGGCCCAACTAAAGCGCTACATCTCAGAGGCAGTTATTGTTTCTGGTGACAGCCCCGTGCTTCTCGATAGTTATCTTGCAGGGGCTGTTGAATTAGATGTCGATGCACTTTGCGATGGGACCGATGTGCATGTCGCCGGAATCATGCAACATATTGAAGAAGCGGGAGTACACTCTGGCGACAGTGCCTGTTCTTTACCGCCTTATTCACTAAGTCGAGAAATAATTGCAGATGTAGAAAGACAGACCCGTGCACTAGCGCTTAAATTGAACGTTGTCGGTTTGATGAATATTCAGTTCGCTGTACAGGGCAGAAAAATCTTTTTGATAGAGGTTAACCCACGTGCTTCCCGCACAGTGCCGTTTGTAGCAAAATCAACAGATAGTGCTATCGCTTCAATTGCAGCCCGCATTATGGCGGGTGAACCACTGTCAAATTTTCCACTACGCAGCGCTTATGATCCTGATGCAAGCTATAATAGCACCCTACCCTTGGCTGATCCAATGACATTGGCAAACCCAAATATGCCGTGGTTTTCAGTCAAAGAAGCTGTTCTGCCATTCGCCCGCTTTCCAGGCGTTGATACAATTCTTGGTCCAGAGATGAGGTCTACCGGTGAAGTTATGGGCTGGGATCGCACGTTTGCTCGCGCCTTCCTCAAAGCACAAATGGGTGCTGGTATGGTTTTGCCAGGTTCTGGCTGTGCTTTTATTTCTATAAAAGATTTCGACAAAACATCGCAGATGCTGGATGCTACCGATATTCTAATTATATTAGGATTTTCTATCATTGCAACGCGTGGTACTGCCAAATGGCTTATTGCCAACAACGTTGCCTGCAGCGTTGTTAATAAAGTTTATGAAGGACGTCCAGACGTGACTGATATTATGAAAGATGGAGGTGTACAGCTAGTGATTAATACTACAGAGGGAGCACAAGCAGTTGACGACTCAAAGTCTATTCGCTCCATTGCTCTGTATGATCGCATTCCATACTTCACGACCGCAGCCGGCGCGCACGCCGCTGTCCTTGCAATCCACGAACAGGCACAAGGTGATATCGGTGTCAAAGCATTGCAAGGCTAACTGGCGATTTGGGAAGTATTGGTGCGATATTAAAGAAATTTAATTCTCTGGCATAACTTTTTAACAGCTAATTGAAACACGCACTTAAAGCCTAAGTCGTTTTTTATCATTCTCATTGTAGCTTAAGAATTTACAGCAAGGCTGTGAGAAAACTATCTAGTATATCAGATACCTACCAACCTATTAGCCATACCTCGCGCTTCAGAGAAAGATACTAATGTACGACTTTCTTCATCCCACAGACTCAGTTTAGCACATTTAAAGCTTTCAACCAATGTCATTCGATTACAGTCTACTAATTCTTCGTGGTCTTTCAGAACCTGACACAACCTATAGAATGGAATGCGACTATACAGGTGATGAACATGGTGAATGCCTATACTAGCCGTGAACCACGCTAGCACTGGTGGCAGGTCAAAATGCGAACTACCATGCAGAGCAGCCTCGTGAATTTTCCAATTTTCTTTATTTTCCCAATGCGTAACTTCAAATTGATGTTGAATATAAAATAACCATGTACCAATAGATGCTGCTATAATAGTAGTAGGGAAAAACACCAATAATAAGGCTTCCAGCCCACCAAAATAAACGATGGCTGTAAGCGCAGTAAGGATGGCTATATTAGTTCCCATTGCACTGACCCAGTATTTTTTTCCTTTGCGCATCAGGCTATAAGGAATTCTGTTCTCTAAAAAAAACTGGTAGCCTGGCCCTAACCCAAACATCACCAGTGGATGTCTATAAATACGGTAAAGCAACTGTTTAAAAGCATTTCGATGACGATACTCTGCAGTTGTGAGTGTCATGATATCACCGATACCACGATGATCAAGATCACCAGTATGGCTATGATGTATCGAATGAGTACGCCGCCATACATCATAAGGAGTTAAAGTAATTACTCCCAAAATTCGCCCGACCCAATCACTGAGATAGCGGTTACTGAAGAATGAACCGTGACCACAATCATGTTGGATGCAAAATAATCGCAACAAAAATCCACTATTTAACGCTGAAAACAGAAAAGCCAAAGCATAACTGAACTGAACGGTCCAGCAGGCCAAGATCCACAGCAATATGAATGGAACAAAGCTCACTCCCAACTCGAAGCTACTTCGTATAATGTTTGGCTCACGATAGTGAGCTAATATTTTAACCCATTCACGAGCAGAAATCGGTACTTGGTGATCTGGAATTATTGCCATAATCTGCTTCATCAAAAAATTGTATAGCTCGCTTACAGCATATCCTGTTCATGGCAAGCACAAAAGTCGACAAAAGCATATGACCTGGCAAAGATTTAACCAAATTAGCTGTCTCGAGTCACACAGCAATTTCAAAGATAACATGGATATAAAAATTGGCCTATAGTCATATTTAATAGGGTTTAGGTAAAAAAACTGTCAGACTTAAATTTGTAATTTATCCAGCTTAATTTAAGAGAAATATCCATAAAACCGTTTGAAAGCGCGACACAATCACTTTTTTCTTCTCAAATCCTGTCAAACCTTCCTCCACATGATAGATGTTCTGGAATAAGGAAAAACTATGCTTCTCGAATTTGTCTCAGTTCGCAAAATATTCCAAGACAACAGCGGGAAGTTTGCTGTCCTTAAAGATATCAATTTTAAGCTTAAAGCAGGCGAGACCCTCGCTTTAACTGGTGAATCTGGCAGCGGGAAAAGTACTTTGCTGCATATCGCGGCTGGGTTAGAGGATGTGAGCAATGGCCATGTTAAAATCTGTGGCACTGATATAGGAGGACTAAACGACAAGGCCCGCGCAGATCTAAGACGTCGCGATATTGCGTTAATTTTCCAACATTATAACCTGATTCCTTCTCTAAATGTCGCCGCAAATATATCCTTTCATGCAAAATTATCCGGGCAAGTGGATAATCTACACATAAACCACCTCACCCAAGCATTAGGGCTATCAGACCTGATAACTAGATACCCGGAGGCTTTGTCAGGTGGCCAGCAACAACGCGTTGCAATCGCGCGTGCACTGGCTATGAAACCGCGACTTCTACTAGCCGATGAACCGACTGGAAACCTAGACGAGATAACTGCTATTAAAGTCCTTGATCAAATGCTGGAATTAGTTTCTCACTCAGGCGCTTCTTTGCTTACAGTTACTCATTCATCAAAAGTGGCAGCACGCATGGATCAAAAGATTCATTTGCAAAACGGACGGCTGGTATGTCTCTAGCTTGTTTGTCGTGCCTACTCTCACACTGGCGATATAATCCAATTCAGTTAGTTGCTTACATAACTGGCCTGGCCTTGGCCACAGGCCTTTGGTCAGGTGTACAGGCAATCAACACTGAAGCACGCGCTAGCTATGCAGCAGCGGCTTCAATGTTGGGCCACGGGCAGTTCGAGCAGTTAGTTCCGCAAATAGGTAATACTATAAAACAACAACGCTATATCGATCTCAGACGTTCAGGTTGGCTAGTGACACCAGTGATTGAGGG
>CAJQRC010000038.1 GCA_905480645.1 uncultured Tateyamaria sp. | reverse complement strand
AGTATTGTTTCAACAAATCCACCGGTACAATAAGCAAATGGAAGCCAAAATTAACAAACAAATTTGCTGCATAATACATTTATCAAGATAGCAAAATGCATTTGTTATGATATCATTTATTCCAATCAAGCGGAGAAAGTAATTTAGGCAAACTCATGCAGTATGGCGATGCGGGCTGCTTACTTAGAAACGACATATTTAGACAGCCACTTAACAATATCGTACTCAGGCTTTGATGTACTTAAAATTGTCCAGATTAAAACTGTCTAATTTTCGACAACTTTTTTTGGGAAGATCATTGACGACTGGTAGTCCAGAAATATTTGATTTTCCCAAGAAGTACATCAAAGATCAGGGATTTCCCTCGTCCATTCGTGGCAGATGTCGTTTCCAATGGAGCTAACAGATTGCAAATTAAATCGAGGAGCCTTGGTTAACTTTTTTAACCCAAGTAAACCCAAGTTGGGCAATCCTTCTGCTCCAATGGTAAGTCCCGCTGTGAAACCAACCAGACGATCCACCAAATCCGCTTGTATCATTGATGCTGCTAAAGCACCGCCACCTTCACAAAATACGCGAGTGATTCCCTGCAAAGCCAATTTATGCAAAATATCGCGTGGATCCAATTGAGTGCCAATAATATTGCACTGCAGCAGATTTGCGCCAAGATTACGCCAACTACCTTGCAAAGCAGGGTCAGCATCTGCACCGTGGCACAGCACAAGAGGTGTTTCTGCAGCAGTCCGCGCCAGTTTACCTTTTAACGGTATGTCCAAACCGCGCGAGGCAACAATTCTAATTGGTTGATATGAAATACCTATACCTCGAACCGTCAAAGATGGATCATCATGGCGGGCAGTTCCGCCTCCAATCATAACTGCATCGTGGCGCGCGCGCATAGCATGGACCGCATGGCGAGCTTGAGTTCCTGTAATCCATTGACTTTCACCGGAACCTGTAGCTATCCGTCCATCAAAACTGCTAGCTAATTTGAGCGTAACAAAAGGGCGTTTTTGTTTAATCATAAGCATAAACCCGACAAGATCCATAGCAGCAATATCAGCACAAAGTCCCGTTTCCACAGTGATACCGGCCGCGCGCAACATCTCTAAACCAGCTCCATTAACACGCGGTTCTGGATCCTGAACTGCCACCACAATACGTTTTACTCGCGCTGCAATTAGTCCCTTTGCGCATGGAGGTGTTTGGCCGTAGTGCGCGCAAGGCTCTAGAGTTACATAGACGTCGGCTCCCTGCGCTGCAGACCCTGCTTGTGCCAACGCCATAGTTTCTGCATGAGGCCGCCCTGTCGTTTGGGTCCAACCGCGCCCGACAATCCTTCCTTGATTGACAATGACACATCCCACACTGGGGTTCGGAGCAGTATTACCGTGTCCGCGCCGCCCAAGGCTAAGCGCAAGCATCATGTAACGCTTGTCGTCGGTCAGTTTCACTCTTCTTCAGGCAATACGTCTGGTCTTAATTCGGCAACAAATTTATCGAAATCGTCAGCCGCCTGGAAATTTTTATATACGCTAGCAAACCTAACATAGGCAACAGTATCAATACGCTGCAGGGCCTCCATCACGATTTCACCAATTTGTTTTGACTGTATGTCGGTCTCACCCATTGATTCCAATCTACGAACAATACCAGAAATCATTTGATCAATACGTTCCGGATCAATAGGACGTTTTTGCATAGAAATGCGGATTGAGCGCTCCAGTTTATCGCGGTCAAAATCTTCTCGTTTACCGTTTGATTTTATAACAACCAGATCACGCAGTTGCACACGTTCATAGGTTGTAAAACGGCCTCCACAGGCCGGACAAAAACGACGCCGGCGTATCGAAACATGATCCTCCGCAGGTCGGCTGTCTTTCACCTGAGTGTCTATATTACCGCAAAACGGACAGCGCATCGCTTATCCCCTTCTTTTTCAGCTTAATTATAATCTATTACACAACTGATTTATATAATCCATACGCCACTATCTAGGTTTTGGGTAGGGGATAAATAAAAACGCTAAATAAGCTTTAACCATCAGGCCTCAACGGTAGACCAATTGACCATTTGGTAAGCGAATTTTTAGGTTGCCAATAACATCCGGGTCACAAAGAGCATTGGCATGAGCAATTGACATCGTCTTACCAGCAGTACGAACGCCTTCAGAATACGACTTTTTTGCCCCAGGCACTATGTCGGTGGTAAATGTGACAGCTTTACGTCCCAGAACCATCTGTGATGGCCCACGTACGTTTTTAACCGTTAAATTACCCCTTTCAACACCCAGAACCCGACGAGTGAAAATGCCACCAGCACACCAAAGTTGTGTCCCACCCGCTCCATCTGCTTCTATAACTTCAAAGGTCGTTGGGCCAACAGGAACGATTGGGATCGTGTACTTTGCTGAAAAAGAGATACGATCTCTTTCAGCAACTGGAAGTGTGGGAACCATCAATAAGCCAACAAAAACTATGATTTTAAACACAAAATCTTCCTTATAAGCTTCAAAAGTTAATAATTTACTTTCAGAGAAGTATTATTCATTATTACATTTAACTACAAAATCTTACTTTCTGGGAAAACTCGGGTAAATAATCCACCGGTATGTATTTCTCATTGAGGCGTCAAACTCACAACTCCACATATGATAACTGCTTAGCGTTTTAAATATGACTGCATGCTAACAAAACGACTTCGATTTTCATTAAAATTTAACCTAGGTTTGCTCACGGACAACTCGGGAAGTTCACTGATGTCAACTGCCTCAAATTTTTTTTTAACAAAATTAGTGAAAATTTTATATGGTCATTAAGTGATTTTTCTCATGGGACGACAACTCCTGTTTAGCGAAATATTCCATCGCCCTGCTGGTCAATCATTTGCTTTGCCTTGGCAATTGATGCGGTTTCAGCTTCTGACAGATCGTTGATCGTATCAGCCCTGATAAGCCTATGGACAAATATTTTTCCATCTACATTCTTCTCAATGCGTGCTGCAATTCGATACCCATTATTGTCACGCTGCGGTTCTGCTATAATTTGATAGCCTTCATACTCCTCAGCTTTTTGTTCCGGCGGCGCACTTCCACCAAATAACTTTTTGAATAGTGACATCTGAACCCCTATTTTCTCACATTAGATATTTTTCAACTTTGCTTCTATCGTGGTCAAAATCAACTTAAACGAAGTGCAACACAGTTATATAAAGTAATAAAGCCACTTTAAGTATAAATATATCATCAGCTTAGACGCATCACACGCAAACAAATAATGCACCCATTTGTCCAGCTATTTATGGCCCCAGCACCGCATCAATAGTTGAAAGTGGCCACACTAAATATTTAGTACTTATTGATCCAAGAAAGATCGCAGCTTTCGTGACCTGCTCGGATGTTTGAGCTTACGCAAAGCTTTTGCCTCAATTTGGCGAATACGTTCTCGGGTCACACTAAATTGTTGACCAACCTCCTCCAGCGTATGATCAGTATTCATGCCTATACCAAAACGCATGCGTAGAACACGCTCCTCGCGCGGTGTTAAGGAAGCCAAAACGCGCGTAGTCGTCTCTTTCAAATTTTCTTGAATGGCACTATCCAGGGGCAGAACAGCATTTTTATCTTCAATAAAATCACCAAGTTGGCTATCCTCCTCATCACCAATTGGTGTTTCCAGAGAAATTGGTTCTTTCGCAATCTTCATTACCTTACGAACTTTCTCCAAAGGCATTTGCAGTTTCTCTGCCAATTCCTCAGGAGTGGGTTCCCTACCAATTTCGTGCAACATTTGTCGGCCAGTGCGGACCAGTTTGTTGATAGTTTCAATCATATGCACTGGAATTCGGATAGTGCGGGCCTGATCTGCGATTGAACGCGTTATCGCTTGCCGGATCCACCATGTCGCATAAGTCGAAAATTTATATCCACGACGATATTCAAATTTATCTACCGCCTTCATCAAACCGATATTGCCCTCCTGAATGAGATCCAGAAACTGCAAGCCACGATTAGTGTATTTTTTTGCTATTGAAATTACGAGACGAAGGTTCGCTTCAACCATTTCTTTCTTAGCTTGGCGGGCTTCTTTTTCACCCTTCTGAACCTGTTGAACAATACGACGGAACTCTGAAATATCAAGACCTACATATTGACCAACCTGCGCCATATCTGCACGCAGTGTTTCTACTTTGTCAGTGGAGCGTTCAATGAACATTTGCCAGCCACGGCCAGTCTTACCACTCATCTCATCAAGCCAATTGGGGTCCAATTCACGACCGCGATAGGAGTCCACAAACTCTTTACGGTTGATACGAGCCTGATCAGCCAGCTTAACAATTGAACTATCAATTTGCATAATACGGCGGTTGATGCCGTATAGTTGGTCGATCAGGGCTTCGATCCGATTATTATGAAGGTGTAACTCATTAACTAGAAGAACGATTTCAGCCCGTAATTTCTGATATGTGGTTTCTTCCGCTTTGGTAAACGAACTGTCCTCACTTAAAGTTGCAGCAATTCGGCTATCCTGCATTTCGCTTAGCTTAACGTAATCATCTGCTATAATATCTAACGCCTCAAGCACTTGCGGCTTGAGCGCTGCCTCCATCGCTGCAAGCGATAGGTTGGCCTGTTCGTCTTCATCATCATCGTCATCTTGCGAGATTGGGTTTCCGTCAGCATCTAAAGCAGGAGCGGTGTCAGAAGATTGTCCTGTGGGGACAACCGTTGGAACGACAGATACCTCACCTTCACCTTCTTCCCCCATCTGATTGCCGAACGTGGTTTCGAGATCGATTACATCACGTAGTAAAATGTCCTCAGACAACAATTCATCACGCCATATTGTAATCGCCTGAAAAGTCAGCGGGCTTTCACAGAGACCTGCAATCATTGTATTGCGTCCGGCCTCAATCCGTTTAGCAATCGCAATCTCACCTTCGCGGCTTAGCAATTCTACGGAACCCATTTCCCGCAAATACATTCGAACAGGGTCGTCTGTCCGGTCAAGCTTTTCTTGTCCTGTGGACCCAAGTGTTAGATCTCGTCCACCATCAGTAGTGGCTACATCAGTTGTGCCCTTCAGCTCCTCCTCTTCAGCTTCCTCATCTTCTATTATGTTAATACCCATTTCAGACAACATCGACATGACATCTTCGATTTGCTCAGAGCTCACCTGATCCGGAGGCAATACTGTATTTAGCTGATCGTAAGTTATATAACCTTTTTCACGGGCTTCACCGATCATCTTTTTGACAGCTGCTTGGCTCATATCAAGCGAGTGTCCAGCCTCCTGATCATCGTTTTTGACATCTTCGTTAGTGTCTTTTGCAGCCATCGTAAGCTCCCTTGCCAGAACGCCCAGTGATTCGTCTAAACGAATCAGTATCCGAATCAACTATAAAACTAAATGATTCGCTTTTCTTCGTAACCCAATTTTCTTTTAGCTTCACTGTCAAAACTTATTACCGACCAGATTTTGGAAAAGTTATTCCAGCCATCAATTTATCAAATGCATCGCGTTCACTGCGACTGACCTGAGCCCCATTTTCCCTCGTCTCATACTGGGTACTGTCTTCATGACCACTTCGTGTAGCATCCGCTGCTGCCGCTGTTGCTTGACTGAGCCGCCAGGTCACACCTTCATCTGCAATACCAGATAGATCCTGAACTGCATCAGCGATCTCGGCATTTAATTCTTTAGTCGCATTAAGCTTTGCAAGTTCTTCCATTACAGTTAGGCGGGCTGTCTCGATGTTTCCCGGAGATCGGATGCATGGGATTATGGCTAAATGACCCTGTGACAGCATGTTATCAATCGCCATGGGACCAAGCACTTCAATAATCTTTACATGCAAAACCTCTGAACCTTTCATGGCATAACGCAAAATAAGATCCCGTATTAATGCGTGGTCAGAATTCTGACATTGTAAACTTTCTAAGCCATTTTCAAATTCGACCATCACTTCAGGCGTACAAATTAACGCTGCCAGGATTACACTCTCCCGTAATTGCACAGTTACTTGCGCATCATCTGCCGTTGCCAAAACTGAAGATTTTGTTGCTAGAGTTGCTGCTTGCGGTTGCTTATTTTGCCATGTATTTTTACTCCTCTGAACACTATTGTTCTGCGATCGAAATAACTGCCAGCGTAGCTCTTTAATTGCCTGCCCGTAATATTGTCTGATAGCAGGGTCACGGATTAATTTAATTTTTTCCCGCAATGCAACGTCTAACCCCGCCTTGCGTTCAGGGCTATCAAAGTTCTTATTTTGCGTCTCACGCTGCCAAAGCAAATCGACCATTGGTATTGCTCTATCTAATAATTTTTGCAAGGCTTGCGCTCCATAAGCCCTTAACAAATCATCAGGATCTTTACCTTCAGGCATCAAAGCGAACCGCAGTGATTTACCCGCCTCTAACAAAGGCAGTGCGAGATCAATCAGACGCATAGCAGCGCGTACACCAGCAGTGTCACCGTCCAAGGCTATGATTGGCTCGTCAGCCACACGCCACAGCATTTGCAATTGATTTTCGGTAATAGCTGTCCCAAGCGGCGCCACTGCTGCAGTAAAGCCGTTTTCGCACAAGGCAATTACATCCATATAGCCCTCAGAGACAATCATCGGCTGGCCTTTACCCACCGCCGACCGAGCGGCTCCTAAATTATACAAACTTCGTCCTTTGTCAAAAAGTTCAGTTTCAGGAGAGTTTAAATATTTAGCACTATCGTTTGGATCCATCGCACGGCCACCAAAAGCAATGCACCGGCCGCGCGCATCACGAATTGGAAAAATGATCCGTCCTCTAAAAGTATCATACGGCTTACCACCCTTTTGACTTGGCTTGGCTAATCCTGCTCCGAGTATAAGCTCATCTTCGATACCTTTGGCCTTCAGCACATCCCATAGCCCCTGCCATGCATCAGGCGCAAATCCTATCTCCCAACGCTCAAGTGCCTCATGTGATAGAGCACGACGGTCAAGGTAAGCACGTGCATCCAACGCTGCGCCAGTCTTGAATTGCAACCGGAAATATTGAACAGCATGCTCCATCACATCAACAAGCTGTGTTTGGCGATCCGCTTTCTCCCTAGCATCCGGATCCTGTTCGGGCATCGGCATGCCAGCCTCACCCGCCAGAATTTCTACAGCTTCCATGAAGCCAACGTTTTCTGTTTCTCGAACAAAGCTGATAGCATCACCCTTGGCGTGACAGCCAAAGCAATAATAATATCCTTTTCGGTCATCTACGTGAAAAGAAGCAGATTTTTCGTGATGAAAAGGACATGACGCCCAGAGATCACCTTTGCCCTGATTAGACTTTCGGCTATCCCACATGACTTTTCTACCTACTACCTGTCCTAATGATAGACGGGTACGCAATTCATCCAAAAATCCAGGGGGCAAACTCATACTGCTAATATTGAAGAGATGGCGCCAAGAGTCGAGAGGAAGTATATTGGGTCAGCCATCCAAAATAAATATGTCAAAGCTGCATCAAAGACATCAGGCTCATCTCTCGGAGATTTTTGATAGACTGAGGAAATATGAAGCAGAACGCTGTTTTCAAATAACGGGCATAACTAGGGACAATTCAAAAAGAGGCTACTGTAAAGGACTTGCATTTTCAAAAAAGCCAATGTTCAATCGTCTTTTAACAAATCCAAGTCACGTTTTGTTATCATAGCTAAAATCGTCTCAGCCATGAATTTTGTCTGAGGTCCAGGCGTCATACCACCAACGCCCACACAAGTTCCAAACCGCCACCACATGCCAGGCTGCCACGTTCGTTCTGCGCCAGCTCTCAAACGGATTAGAAAACCATTTGAGGGTTTAAACGCAAAAGCACCGCGGTCTACTGATACCATATCCTCAATCCTCGCTATGACAACACCTGACGTATCTCGTAACTCTAAGTGGTTTAGCTCCAGCACATTCCCCGTCGCTCTGCGCATCTTCTCAGAAATCCAGATGGATACGCCACCTAAAACGAGTAGAAACAACTGCCAACCAAGTGCCGGCGGCTGTGAAATAGCGACATAAATAACAGACAAGGAAAGCACATACAAAGATCCTATTCCTAGGATTCGACGGCCCATGGATGAGTGGATTGTAGCTAAGACTTCAAGTTCTGAGGGTTTTACAGCTGACATGTTTCGCACGTAACCTGTCACATGATCACTCACAAGGCCCGTGATTTACAATTAGCGATGAACAATGACTTCTTCCCCAGGCTCTTCTGGCTCGTCATCCTCCATTTCCTCTGGAAATCCAGGTGCAGTAACATCCAATCCAGTTACCAATTCAAGCCGTTTTATGATGTTTGGCGATAGCTCACGTGCGCCAAATTTTTCAATTCCGTCCTGAAAAATATTGATCAGTAGCGGATTAAGCTCCAAGGGAACTCCTGCCCTGTTTGCAACTTCCTGAAATAACCCAATATCTTTAGCCACAAGATCCATGGTAAAAGATATATTTCTACTACCGTTCAAAATAACCTGACTTTCTGTCTCATGCACAAAAGAGGTGCCAGAACTGATTGCCATCGCCTCGTATGCGACCCCCAAATCCATACCAGCAGCTTTAGCCACAGTTAAAGCCTCGGCACAGCTTACCAAATTGGCCGTTGCTAAATAATTCGTGAGAACTTTAAGAACTGATGCACTCCCAACTTCACCAGTGTGAAGAACTCTACGCCCCATTGTTGTTAATAAAGGCAGAATGCGTTCAAAAGTATTCCGGTTACAACCCGCGAAAATGCTAATATTGCCAGTATCAGCTCGGTGACAGCCACCGGACACTGGACAATCCACGGCCTCACCTCCTAGTGTAGATACTTGGGTGCTGATGCGCTTAACCTCAGCTTCATCCGTCGTCGACATTTCCATCCAGATCTTGCCGTGTTTTACATATGGCAACATCTGATCCAATACAGCAGCGGAAGCTGCAGGGCTTGGCAAACAAGTGATCACAACATCACAAGTTTTCATTAATAAAGCAGGACTTTGACCGTCCTTTGCCCCAGAGGCAACTTTTGTTGCAACAAGCGCTGCATTCAAGTCATGAACGGCCACATCCAAACCGTTGCGGATCAAGCTCCCTGACAGCTTCCCACCAACGTTTCCCAATCCAATAAAGCCGATTTTCATTTAATATATTTCTCTACCGTGTTA
>CAJQRC010000037.1 GCA_905480645.1 uncultured Tateyamaria sp. | reverse complement strand
AAACCAAAACCAAAACCAAAAATTGATAGTTGAAGTTATCCTGTAAAACAGACCAAATATCACTCAACTGTAAAAACAAATTAATTACTTTAAATACTAAAATAAAAGGAACTGATATGAATCTCGATGCTGTCCTCAATCGAATTGATGCTGATTTACAAAGGTCTACTGATCGACTTTTCGAGCTTTTGCGCATTCCATCAATTTCAACTGATCCAGAATATGCAGTTCAATGTGGGACAGCAGCCAATTGGCTTGTAGATAATCTAAAGAGCTTTGGTGTAGAGGCTGAGAAACGTCAGACACAAGGTCACCCAATGGTAGTTGGTCACATTGACGGTAATGGCCCACATCTACTATTTTATGGACATTACGATGTACAACCTGTTGACCCGCTTAACCTTTGGGACCGTGATCCTTTCCTTCCTGAAATCCAGGACACAAACAAAGGGAAGGTTATTAGAGGTCGCGGGTCGTCTGATGACAAAGGTCAACTAATGACTTTTGTCGAAGCTTGTCGGGCGTGGAAAACAGAACACGGTGTATTACCCTGCCGCATAACCTTTTTCTTTGAGGGGGAAGAAGAAAGTGGATCTCCGTCGTTAGTTCCGTTCATGAAAAATAATGCTAAAGAGCTAAAAGCAGATCTTGCTTTAATTTGTGATACCGGCATGTTTGAATCTAGAGTTCCTACAATTGTGACCATGTTACGTGGATTATTAGGCGAAGAGTTAACTATTACAGGTCCTGACATAGATCTACATTCAGGCATGTATGGAGGCATTGCAATTAATCCTATTCGGGTTTTAACAAAAATTCTTGCCAAACTTCATGATCACAACGGCAAGGTTACTATACCAAATTTTTACAATAGTGTGCCAGAACTCCCCACCAACATACGACAGCAATGGCAAAGTCTCGCATTTAACCATCAGAAATTTCTTGGTGATGTCGGGCTATCGGTACCCGCCGGTGAGCAAGATCACACTCCATTAGAAACGATTTGGTCTCGGCCCACCTGCGAAATCAATGGAATTTGGGGCGGTTATATAGGTGATGGTTTTAAGACTGTGTTGCCCTCCAAAGCACACGCTAAAGTTTCTTTCCGGCTTATTGGCGATCAGGATCCGCATGAAATACGCAGAAATTTTCGCGCTATGGTTGAGGCTGCATTGCCTGAAGATTGCTCTGTAACTTTCAAGGAGCATGGAGCTAGTAAGGCCTCAATAACCGAAACTAGTAGTCCCGCATTTGAAGCAGCACGAAATGCACTCACAGAGGAGTGGGGTGTTTCTGGGACTTACTCTGGGTGCGGTGGTTCAATTCCGATTGCCGGTCATTTTCAAAATATTTTACAAACAACACCAATGTTAATTGGATTTGGCAAAGACGATGATAAAATTCATTCACCTAACGAAAAATATGATCTGACAAGTTTTCATAAAGGTATCCGAAGCTGGGCGCGCATTCTCCACGCTCTGACATAGGCAAAGATTTTGTTAAATATGACAATAACCCACTTAGTAAAACTACAGACTTAAAAATATTAAGTTTGGAGTTAGACATAATTACAGGTGCGCTAGTATGCAATCAGAATTTAAAATTAATGATCAGTCGATAGCCTACACTGTTCAAGGCGATGGTCAGCCTGTGTTAATGCTTCATGGATTTCCACAAACACAGGCAATGTGGAATACAATTGCTCCACTGCTGAGTAATGAATTTACTGTTGTAACCGCAGATTTGCGAGGCTACGGGGCTAGTTCAAAGCCAGAAAATATGGAAGAAATGAGCTTTCGACATATGGCTGCTGACCAAATAGGTTTAATGTCTCACTTAGGATTTGAAAGTTTTCATCTTGTAGGACACGATCGTGGGGCACGGACTGCTTACAGACTAGTGTTAGACAAACCCAACACTGTATTATCCTTAACATTAATGGATATTGTGCCAACCCATTTTCTACTGAACCAATTAACTCATGATGTAGCACGCGATTATTATCATTGGTTTTTTTTGGCTCAAACTGCTCCTTTTCCTGAAAAATTAATTGCTCACGATCCAGATGCTTTCTTTGAAAGGTGCCTAGCGGGTTGGGGAGGCTCTATGGACGGCTTTGACGGAATAGCCTGCGCAGCCTATCGACAAGCGTGGAGAGATCCAGACTGTATTCGCTCTATGTGTAACGATTATCGTGCAACAATTGATATTGATTATCCGCTAGATGCATTGGACCTTAAAAATAAAGTCAATACCCCAGCGATGGTCCTTTACGGTTCAGAAGGCGTAATGGCCAAAGCTTATGATATTTCCAACACTTGGGTTGGCCTATTGAGAAACATGCAGTGCTTTCCGATCCCTGGTGGACACTTCTTTCCAGACACAGCGCCTGAAAAAACTGCACAGGCACTCAAAAAGTTCCTTAAATCTATTTAACATTAGGGTCATGCTAAACCTCCCCTGCCGTAAGCAGTGTTTAGATATTTATTTATAAAGAAAACCTTAAAAAACAGGTATTAATATAATCTAATAAGTTGAAAGATTTAATTGTATAAAATAATTAGTTGAAATTAAACAGAAATAATAAGTGGCGCGGTTGACGGGGCTCGAACCCGCGACCCCCGGCGTGACAGGCCGGTACTCTAACCAGCTGAGCTACAACCGCGCATTTTTCTCTCAGCAGCTCCCTAACCCAGGGATAAAAGCAGTGGCGCGGTTGACGGGGCTCGAACCCGCGACCCCCGGCGTGACAGGCCGGTACTCTAACCAACTGAGCTACAACCGCCTCTGCTTTAAGCGGTCATATGTGCAGCACGCTGCCTCGTCAAGCCAACTTTTACCACAGAGCGTGCAAAAAAGGTAATAGATATAAAGTCGTTCAACTAAGGATGATACTTTTGTATACTTACAAGAAATAAAAACATAGATTTTTGTTGAAAAACAATTTGCGCTTCATAAAAATACAAGAAATGCACCTGTCGCGGTTTGATACCGCTCTTTTGATAGCATTTACTGTAACAGAAGAGACTGACTATGGGATTGAAACGGACGGACGAATTCCGCCGAGATGCGGTGCGCATTGCGCTGACCAGTGGGCTTACCCGTAAACAGGTGGCTGACGATCTGGGCTTTGGCATGCCGACCCTGAACAAATGGATCATGGCCTATCAGGACACTAACGTGGTGTCGAAAGAGGATTTGGACCTCGCCCAAGAGAATGAGCGACTTCCGCGTAAGATCTGACTTCTCAAGAAGGACAGGGAAATCTTAAAAAAGGCCACCCAATTCTTTCGGGGCCTAAAGCAACGAGATTAAAGTTTGTCGAAGAACACGGGGCAGCTTCGCGGCCAATCCGCTGTGTCATGTCGTTGGCGTCAGCACACGGGGGCTGCGTGCCTTCAGCAGCCGTCCTGCCGTCGCAGGCAGCGATCTGACCTGATCACGCTGGCTCACATCAAGGAACAATCGCATCTCAGCCTTGGCAGCAATGGTCGGCCACGGGTGACGGAAGAGCTGAAGGAGATCGGTTTAGACGTCGAGTCTTTGGCGATGTAGCTGATGGTATTTGTTGGCTCATCAGAGAAGGCTAAGACTTCTGGAGTGATATCCATATCTACGGGATAGTTATTTGTTTTCTCCAATTGAGTGCAAACGAACGTCAGTTGCTACGAATTCACTTGGATTTAAAGCGGTTTTCGCATTGATTTGGGTCGCAGCAATCAGACGACGCGCGTAAAACCCAGCGGTGACCGCGACCAAGAAAAGTGCAACTTCCCATCGACCTGTTCCGAGTGCTGGGATGGCGGCGCCGGGACAAAAGCCTGCAATCCCCCAGCCGATCCCAAAGATAGCCGATCCACCGATCAAACGCCCGTCAATGGTGTTCGAGGTTGGTATTTGAAACTTACCACCAAAAAGCGGTGTATTTCGACGCCAAACCAAACGAAAGCCAATGAATGTGATGACAACGGCACCACCCATCACGAACGCAAGACTTGGATCCCATTTGCCCGCCACATCGAAGAAGTTGAATACTTTAGCAGGGTTCATAATGCCCGAGATTGCGATGCCTATGCCAAAGATAAGGCCAGTAAAGAGGGCCAGTATTAGTTTCATCGTGCTATGTTCCAAACACGTGACGGATGAGAAAGACGGTACCTGAAGCAGTCAGCATAAATGTGGGAACGGCCACAATAGACCGAACCGACAACCGTGAGAGGCCGCAGACGCCGTGTCCAGATGTGCAACCGGACCCAAGACTCGCACCAAACCCTACAATGACGCCGCCGACGATGATCATTCTTGGGCTGACAGGAACAGACAGTTCTGGCATTGTTCCTGTGACCAGAAAGATTATGCCCGGGGCCAAGATCATTCCGACGATCATCGCAGCACGCCATGCAAACTCACCTCCATTTTCTGCGAAAACAAGACCCGACAAAATGCCAGTGGCGCCCAGAATGCGCCCAAGTCCTAACATCAGCAAAACAGCGCCAAGACCAATCAACAAACCGCCACCAAAAGACGCGAAAGGTGTGAACAACGTTTCCACTTTAGCAATCATTGCACGTCTTGAGGTTGAGGATAGAGTAGATCGGGTATATTCTCAGC
Organism: uncultured Tateyamaria sp.; assembly: GCA_905480645.1. Taxonomy (GTDB): domain Bacteria; phylum Pseudomonadota; class Alphaproteobacteria; order Rhodobacterales; family Rhodobacteraceae; genus Tateyamaria. The sequence continues at coordinate 103,745 of CAJQRC010000037.1, read as the reverse complement.
GTGGACATGGCAAACTTGACAAGACCGACAATTGCTACGCCGTATTTTAACAGTGGTGCGGTGAAGGTTTTCATGCCAATGGCAAAAGCAAGATAGAGCAAACTAGCGCCCAAGGCTGCGTGAAGGATACAGTCGATCGTGCCTAAATTGGTAGTCATAGCGATCGCCCAATGTTGAAAGTTAGGAGTTCGATATAGCTTCAAAAATAGATTGTCAGTGACATTGTCACCTAACCGGCAGAAACTGGAGGCCGGCTGTCAGGCGAAGTTTGCAATCGCCCTAAGTCCAGCCTTGTCTTTAAACGTAATCAATCCACGCGATTGCTCGATCAGATCACGTTTTTGAAAGTCGTTCAATACTCGTGAAATTACTTCGCGGGCGGTGCCTAGTTCGCTTGCAAGGTCCTGGTGGGTTGCCCGGACTTCTTTCAACCCATCGCCCAACGTCAAAAGTCGCTCAGCCAAACGGACATCAATGCGCCCGAAGGCGACGTCATCAACAACACGCAACAAGTCAATCAAGCGGCGAGAGTAAGCCGCGAAGACGAAGTTACGAAACGCATCTTCTTCAGACGACAGACGGTCAAATGCAGGCTTCGGCAAGACCACTACGGTCACGTCGGTCTCCGCAATCCCTTCCGCGTTGTACGCCTCTTCAGCCAACATGCAGGCCGTGGTCAACACACAGCTATCGCCCGCCTCAATGCGGTACAAAACAATCTCGCGCCCCACATCAGAGGTTTGGGATACGCGGATACGCCCTTCATATAGAAAGAACAGGCTGTCGGGGATATTCATTGGCCCAAACACCTGATCACCTGTTTTAATTTGAGTAACATGGGCGGATTTATTCAAGCGCTCCCGAACCTCCATCGGAAGTTCAGCCGTACCTTTGAATCTTGCGGTCCAGTCCAAAATGGTCATTTCGCGCTCCTGACTGGGGTAACGATGCCCTTATCCAAAGGAGGGATCCCCGCAAGAAAATCATCCTGATTTGAGGCAATATCGGCTAGCAGAATTTCAGCCACCTGATAGGTAAGTGCACCTCGAATAATCTCTAAACTGCGTTGTCCATATGACTTATCTGCCTCATCGTTCAACAAGGCTTCGATTCTAGCATGCACCAAGGGTGGGGTTTGCCTGACTTCTTGGCAGCTTTTGCCCAGTTGTCGATATAGGGTAGCATTTCTGGTGAGGGGTCTTAGCCATTCTGTTACGGTCCTCTTATAGCGAAAGCTACCGTTGGTCCGGCAAAAAACATAGCGGGGGTTTTGCTGGGGTATATCATCACTCATGATTGTAAGATTTGCGCCTAGCGTACCTCAGTTCAAGTCAAAAGAACCTCTCAGGACTAACTATTTCAGTCCTGAAACTGACAAAGTGGTCCCACAAGTGGTTTTATCGTGAGTTGAACATCTGTATTTTCTTACGTTTTTTGGTAGTTTAAGACAGAATTTTGGTAACCACAGCAGTGAACCTGTCGGATCTGTAAGTATGGACAAGTAAAGACTTTTAAAGTCAAAACTCAAACAGCCCCTGTAAAACCCCTGCCTTAACGCATTCCAGCCTCTGACTTTTCCGATTCAAAAGCGTCAAAATGACCAGTCAGAAGGAACTTTGTTCCGCAAAGGTCGCAGTTTTACACAGGTCGTCAGAAACGGGAAAACTCAATGACACCCATAGGGTGATGTTTCAGGCAACCAGAAGGAGTGCTTGAAATGTTTTTCATAGGTCAGAAAATTACAGTCGCAGAGTATGAGAACACCCAGAAGCCATAGGCGAGGTTGTAGCTGTGGTGATGACTGCGTAGGTGTTCAGTTGAAGATTGACGGAGAGTCAACTTACGCCGAATTTTATAAGAAAGACGGAATGTCGGAGTTACTTACTGCGGTTTAGGCCGTAGACCTTCCGAGTCGTCATAAATGGCACACCTTTTGGCAGAAACTCAACAACATTGGGGCTGTTCCCCCTAACTTGTTTTAAGAAGATGCTAGACAGACAAGTAAACAGGCAGAAGATGATGTCAATAACCTAGAGTAGGCTCTGGACCCATAGAAGAATAGAAGCAGACGTTCGTTACTTAACTCTTCAATGACCGAGTTGCGGACCAAGCGGCCCTTAACCGCGATCATGTAGGTTCTACTTTACGTCATGGAGAGGTCTTTCAACGAATGGGAGTCACATCAGTTGCAAACGGCATCGACTGATCGCGCATCGGTATTTTCAAGGGGGTGGAAAGTGCATTAAAATCAAAATTGTTAAAATCAACACTCCGCACATTAGGGTTTTCGCTTGTTTGGAAATAGGCCCTTAAATTTTGGAGGTCATAAGACACCGTGTATTGCGTGCCTCCGTACTTCAGAACCTTGAGCTCGGCAGGATTCAACTTTTGATCTGTTGCTTCCATGGGCAGCTGGAAGTTTGCAAGGATGCGGAGAGCTTCGTGTACTGTGTCTTCTCCACCATCGGTTGGGCGAGATGTCTGCGTCCAAGCCAACGCACGAATAAAACGTGACGGAGGGGTAAAATCTCCTGGTAAACCCAACAGACCGGTTCCGTACCCAATTGGCGCAAGGTCGACACCGTTGACATCAACTTCAGGCCAATCAACGGATCGCATGTTAATGTAATTCCGTGCATTATTGATATGCCAGTCGTAAGGTGGTGAGTTTGTTAACACACCCAAAGTCTTTTCATATATTTTCAGAACGCCCCCGATGTATTCCACTATGACTTGATCGCCGCTTCTGTCAGTTATCGAGAAGTGTACTGGTGCCGCAACGCCGAGTTCGGGCGTGACAACAGGCACAACTCGGATGTTTTGAGCCGCCTCCCTGACTTCAGCTACCGACGCGAACTGGCTCAACATAAAGCCAGTAAAGTCGACGGGAGCTAGCGAGATTGCAGCTTGTTCAGGGTCATATGCTTGATACCCCGCGAACCCTGGCAAGTAGAGTAAAGAAACGTTCAAACCTTCCGAGTTTATCCCATCGCCAAAGAGCATCTGGCCCAGCATTGTGACCCCCGCCACGTCATACTTGGTTACCCATTTCGCTCCGTCCTGCCCGTCCGGCATTTTCATTGCCGAGGACTCCGTACCAGCAGGCACGAAAGTCATCATAGGCGACAGATCAAATGTGCCCCATTCCATTGTCCGAGAGGCAACTACTGTGCCATCAACTCCTTTGAGTGTGATGAAAGTGCAAGAACTTGCCAGATTGGCGCTGCAGCTAACAATTCCGACAACGGCCAAGCCGCAAAATTTAATCAAAAAACACATTTGTACTTCCTTTTCTTACACTCCCGCAACATGGGCCTTGTGGGCTGTACATTTTTTACGTGCATACTAAGCCAGTCGGGCTGAGTAAACTGCTGCTCCTATGACCTGGCGCAACTTTAAGCTTTGTCGATAGTATTGTCCCTGTAAAACTCTGATAATAGATTATTATCTTAATTTTATGGCCGGTTTAGGGGAGTTTATGGTGGGTCGTGAGAGGCTCGAACTCCCGACATCTTCGGTGTAAACGAAGCGCTCTACCAACTGAGCTAACGACCCGCTATGGAACCTATTACTCAAAGGCAGAGGGAGCTTCAACCCTTTTCGTTATGTGATTTACAATCACAGGTTTGGCGATATTTAAATACTGGCAAAGCCTTTGCTATTGCAAAATAGTTATATCATTTTTCAATAATTTCTTAAAAAAACTAATCACAAGTAAACAAACAATTTAAAATGGCGGCCATGCATAATATTAATTTCAAAAAATCACGCAGCTAAAAAGCTGCATGATTTAATAGTGGTTCAAGCGAGGCTAATGAGTGGTTGCACCTGCAACGTCAGATTGTGCACTGGCTGCTGCCGAAGCAGCAGCTTCTTCTGCAGCTTCATCCCACTCAATCTCGACCGGCAGTCTGATAAGCGCACGTTTGAGTACTTCGCTCACATGTGAAACTGGGATAATTTCTAACCCCTCTTTCACATTATCCGGAATTTCTGCTAAATCCTTTTCATTTTCCTGTGGTATTAAAACCGTTTTAATTCCACCACGCAAAGCCGCCAACAACTTTTCTTTCAATCCGCCAATCGGCATGGCATTGCCTCTTAAAGACACCTCACCAGTCATCGCAATATCTCTATGCACCGGGATCCCAGTCAACACAGAAACAATTGAAGTAACCATCGCTAAACCAGCGGATGGGCCATCTTTTGGAGTGGCCCCATCCGGCACATGGACATGGATATCAATTTTATCAAACTTAGTCGGCTTGACCCCTATCTGAGGGCTAATCGACCTCACATAGCTTGATGCTGCATCGATGCTTTCCTTCATCACATCGCCTAATTTCCCAGTAGTTTTCATCCTGCCCTTACCAGGAAGTTTTAACCCCTCAATGTGCAGCAGATCACCACCGACGGAAGTCCATGCCAAACCAGTGACGACACCAACTTGATCCTCTTGCTCAGCTAATCCATGACGGTGTTTACGAACGCCTAAAAATTCGTCAATATTATCACCAGTAACCTGCACTGAAACAACTTCCTTTTTGACAATTTTTGTCAGACATTTCCGTGCAACTTTTGCAATTTCACGCTCAAGGTTCCGGACACCAGCTTCTCGTGTGTAATAACGAATAATGGAATCCAGTGCGTCATCCGTGAGTTCAAACTCAGACTTTTTCAAGCCATGATTTTCAATCTGCTTTTTAATAAGGTGTTGTTTTGCAATTTCTCGCTTTTCATCCTCAGTGTAACCCGCCAAAGGAATGATCTCCATTCTATCCAAAAGTGGGCTGGGCATGTTGTAGGAGTTTGATGTAGTCAAAAACATCACGTTCGATAAATCATATTCAACCTCAAGGTAGTGATCTACAAAGGTAGAGTTTTGCTCAGGATCCAGAACCTCTAGCATCGCCGATGCTGGATCACCTCGGAAATCTTGACCCATCTTATCTATTTCATCTAATAGAATTAACGGATTAGTGGTCTTTGCTTTTTTAAGAGCTTGAATAATCTTACCCGGCATTGAGCCGATGTAAGTCCGTCTATGACCACGAATTTCGGACTCGTCGCGTACACCTCCAAGACTAATACGAATAAATTCTCGCCCCGTTGCTTTAGCGACAGACTTACCCAGTGATGTTTTACCCACCCCAGGTGGGCCAACCAAGCACATTATTGGGCCCTTCATTTTTTTTGATCGTTGCTGCACAGCTAAATATTCAACAATGCGTTCTTTTACTTTTTCCAGCCCGTAATGGTCATTATCCAATATGACTTCAGCTCTACCTAAATCTTTTTTAACGCGAGATTTTATGCCCCACGGGATGGACAGCATCCAATCTAAGTAGTTGCGCACAACGGTGGCCTCTGCACTCATTGGCGACATATTTTTCAATTTTTTGATTTCAGCATCAGCTTTCTCACGTGCCTCTTTACTCAGCTTAATGTCCGAAATTTTCTCTTCAAGTTCTACTATTTCGTTTTTGCCATCTTCACCATCGCCCAATTCTTGCTGAATAGCTTTCATCTGTTCGTTGAGATAGTATTCGCGCTGAGTTTTTTCCATTTGAGATTTGACGCGGGTCTTAATTTTTTTCTCAACCTTCAAAACGCTCATTTCGCCTTGCATTAGGCCATAGACTTTCTCAAGCCGTTCAGAAACAGCGAGTGTCTCTAGTAAGTCCTGTTTTTGCTCCACCTCAATGCCGAGATGACCAGCAACTAAGTCTGCCAACTTGGCAGGTTCTGTAGTTTCACCAACAGCAGCAAGCGCTTCGTCAGGAATATTTTTTTTGACTTTAGAGTATCGTTCAAATTCATTACCAACCGATCTCAATAGTGCCTCGGTGGTAGCTTCATCCCCAGGCGTTTCCGTTAGATATTCAGATCGTGCTTCAAAGAAATTTTCGTTTTCAAGGAACTCTGTTATCTGCACTCTCGCTTGACCCTCAACGAGCACCTTGACTGTCCCATCCGGCAATTTAAGAAGTTGCAGAACATTGGCTAGCACGCCTGTTTTGTAGATGCCGGATGCATCTGGATCATCAACGGCTGGATCCGTCTGGCTAGACAATAATATTTGCTTGTCGTCTGCCATTACTTCTTCCAAAGCACGCACTGATTTTTCACGCCCCACGAAAAGTGGGACAATCATATGAGGAAATACGACAATGTCTCGCAATGGTAAAACTGGATAAGAGGCGTTAAGTGGCTCCGACATAATTTAATCCTTATTTTTGGCAAAACAATTTGGCCCCTATATTGGCGACCGTGGCTGTTTCCTTTTATGTACTTACATAATGATCTGTGTCTGATGCAGTCCTGTGTCAAGTGACAGAATGTCGTTCATTTGGGATAAGCTTAATAACATGATAAAAACCAGCCCAAATCATTAAATATGTTAAATAAAACAGAGCGCAAGTTATAACAAACCAAACGCAGATTTTTTGAACTCACTCAATACAGTTTTTTAAGTTCAATAACCTTTTGAAAATTGTAGCAGTGGCTTCTCGCAGCAAACAAATCAAGAGGTAGGTAACCACAATTTCTCATCAAGAAATTATAGCGGTAATATTAACTATAAAGGCTCAATATCACCCTGAATGCGGCTGGTGTAAAATTCAGATTGCCAAGCCTCAAAAACACCTTTCATAATAGCCTCCCGCATACTGGTCATAATATCCTGATAATATTGTAAGTTGTGCCAAGTCAAAAGCATTGAGCTTAAAATTTCTTGACTACGAAAAACATGGTGAAGGTAAGCGCGCGAATAACTATTACAGGCCGGACAAGAACAATTTTCATCCAATGGACGCGGATCATCAGCATGCCTAGCATTTTTTATATTTAGCACTCCCGAGCGGGTAAATACTTGACCTGTTCGCCCGGAACGAGAGGGAAGCACACAATCCATCATATCAATTCCACGCGCAACTGCTCCTACCATATCATCAGGCTTTCCCACACCCATCAGATAACGTGGTTTATCCTTGGGTAACTGCTCCGCCGCATAGTCCAAGCAACCGAACATTGCCTCTTGACCTTCGCCAACAGCCAAACCTCCGACGGCGTAACCTTCAAAACCAATTTGACAAAGCACCTCAGCACTTTGCCTGCGCAAATCTTTTTCTAAGCCACCTTGCTGAATACCAAACAAAGCATAGCCAGGTCGATCTCCAAAAGCAGTGCGCGAACGCTCAGCCCAACGCATTGAAAGTTCCATACTTTTTGCGATCTTATCGTAATCCGAAGGTAGTGCGGGGCATTCATCAAAACACATGACAATATCGGAACCAAGCAAGCGCTGGACTTCCATAGAACGTTCCGGAGTAAGCTCATGCTTTGAACCATCAATATGACTTTTGAAGGTCACGCCGTGCTCAGTTAGTTTTCTCAAGCCAGAGAGGCTCATCACCTGAAAACCACCACTGTCCGTCAAAATTGGACCGCTCCAATTCATAAATTCATGTAAACCACCAAGGTTATAAATACGTTCTGCCGTCGGACGAAGCATCAGATGATAGGTATTTCCAAGCAGAATATCAGCTCCAGTCTGACGCACAGATTCAGGAAACATAGCCTTGACAGTTGCAGCAGTGCCCACGGGCATAAAAGCTGGAGTACGAATACTGCCTCGCGGCGTTTGGATAACGCCAGTACGTGCACGGCCGTCGGATGCAGCCAAATCAAAAGAAAAGCTTTTCATTGTGAATCCCATGCAGCACAGCGGACAAGGTTTGTTTGTAGGAATTAGAAACAATCACGAAGTAGTGCAACGGCTATCCAATAATTCTGAAAAAATTTTTACGCAAAAAGGCTCATCCTGTAAAAAGTTGTGCCCAGAATGTATTTTTGGTTTTTAATTAAATTATTTTCCCCCTTATTGACCTCAATTGACCTCATATATTACATTTTCAACTATTGGCAGATTTATAAAAGAGAATTAATAACCAGACACCGTTTAAGTTACCTATATGACCCCTTTACCACTGCTCCTGTAATCCCTATATAAATTGTCAGGAAAATTGTGAGATTCAAATGAACCAATCGAATGACATGCTTGAAGGAACGCCGTTAATTGCGCCTTCATCAACTGACCATGATCTCTACGAGTCCGTGGTTGAGGCGTGCCGATCGGTGTATGATCCTGAAATCCCCGTGAATATTTATGAACTTGGGTTGATCTATACCATAGACATTTCTGCACAAAATGAGATCAAGATTCTAATGAGCCTGACTGCACCAGGGTGCCCAGTCGCCGGAGAGATGCCCGGTTGGGTTGCCGATGCGGTTGAACCTTTGCAAGGAGTAAAACAAGTAGATGTAGAACTGGTTTGGGAACCACCTTGGGGTATGGAAATGATGTCAGATGAAGCCCGCTTGGAATTGGGCTTTATGTAATTTAAAAATAGCATAATATTTGTTCATAACAGAGCTGATATCTTAAATAGACTTGTGATCCTTAATAAACTACAACACGACTCCTGTTAAAACCCTGTTCTGTTTCTCATTTTTGATTTTTCAATTTTTAAAGAGCAGGGTATAGTCAAGAATGCTGTAAGCCTTTATCCTTTTACACAATTTTATAAGCGTTGGAATTTATGTGACTAAGTCAGTCTTAAAGATACATCAGTTTCATTGCATGATATGCAACCCTTGTTGTATTCCCCCCCTTGTGAGACAATCAATCACATCTTAATATCATCATATAGTCACTCAGGGCTTAATTATGTTATCCATTCCAAGCAAACCAGCTGTAAGCATTACCGAACGCGCCGCTTCACATATTTCCAAACTGATGGCCCAAAAAGGGCATCTCGGTCTCCGTATAGGAGTAAAAAAAGGCGGATGTGCGGGCATGGAATATACTATGGAATATGTGGAACAAGCAGACCCTAATGACGAAACCGTCGAACAAAATGGTGCACGAATAATTATAGCACCAATGGCACAAATGTTTCTTTTTGGGACTGAAATCGATTATGAAACCTCACTGCTGGAGTCTGGTTTCAAATTTAATAATCCTAACGTTTCAGACTCTTGTGGGTGTGGAGAATCTATTAATTTTAAAGACATCGATGAGCTTAGGGCCAATCAGAACACTAATTAAATAGACATTTTTGGCAACATATTTGTAAATACTTAAACCGTATAATTGGTTTCAATGGCTCTATTGCCTACTTGATTTATTTTAAAAAAAATCATTACTTTTGAATGGCTCAACCAAATTTGTGTAAGTTAGCCCTAGATGATTTGCGTAGCAAATGAGCAACTTTTATTGTAAAAAAGGATGTTGATTATGACAGTATTTAACTTCACACTTTTGCAAAATATACTAAATCCTTGAGTCAATGAAACCTGACTAAGAGACACATCGCCGTAAAAATTTAAGTTCTTGTTCAAATTATAGGGTCCAACAATATCAATCTCACCTAATATCTGTTTAGTTTCTGCAGGAATAAACGCTTCTCAGGGCTAAAATAGTCTAATATTAAAATGTCAAAAATTCATTTTTGAATTTTAAAATTGGCTAATGAGTGATCGACACAATTCAAAAAGAAATTATTTAATGACTTTTGGATCTGTGCCCCATTACTTTATACAAATGGACAATTATTATCCGGTAATGAAACTTTTATATCGACGCCGAAGAAACAAAAACAGGGCGTTTGGACAAAGTAAAATACAACTATGAATTAAATAACCGTAGCTCAGAAACTTTTTTATTGAGGTGCTTGCGACCCAATAACTATTACCTAACCCTTTAATCGGAACCCTTCAACAACAAGAAAATTGCCAATCTCCATTTCCAATTCAGCCTACTTTTGCATGGTAACCTTATTTGCACAAATCCTCTGTGCACTAAGGCAGCCTAATCTCATCAAAATTAACGACCTCCAATTCTCTTTGAAAGTTATTCAATCATAAATTTGCGTATCTGTTATTAGTACCAGAGTGAATTACCTAGATTTACCGTAAAGACTTCAAACCACACTGGTAGGAACCCAGATCCAGTGCTAGGACAAATAGAATCCAATTTAGAGGCACGATGATATGCGGCGCAAAATAGCAGCAGGTAATTGGAAAATGAACGGAGATAATAATCTCTTGGACGACCTAACCACTTTAACAGTGGGTCAAAATATCTCTGACCCTGAAGTAATAGTTTGCCCTCCCCACACTTTGCTCAATAAAGCCGTAGAAAAAACTGTAAACAGTTTTATTAAAATCGGAGGTCAAGACTGTCATGTTGAAAAAGATGGCGCATACACCGGAGATATTTCAGCGTCAATGATCGCGGAAACTGGCGCTAAATATGTAATTGTTGGTCATTCTGAGCGTCGTGACGGCCATAATGAAGACAACCAAAGGGTGCGGGCCAAAGTGCAAGCTGCTTGGTCCGCTGGTCTAATTGCTATTTTGTGTATAGGTGAAAGCGCAGCCGAACGTTCAAGTAAAGACACCCTTACTATTATTGGAACACAGCTTCACGCATCCCTGCCTGATGATGCAACTGCAGTGAATACAATAGTAGCATATGAGCCCATCTGGGCTATCGGCACTGGAAAGACACCCACCTTAAATCAAATCAAAGAAACCCACGATATGCTGCGGGACGAATTAATTAATCGCTTTGGTACAGAGGGCATGAAAATAAGGCTCCTGTACGGCGGATCAGTCAAAGCTACCAATGCCACTGAAATTTTTCAGGTCGAAAATGTCGATGGCGCATTGGTGGGCGGCGCTTCTCTAAAAGCTACGGACTTTCAACCTATTATCGACGCACTAGCAGAGACATAACTTTCTTTTATTTAACAAGACCTCAGCATAACTCCATTTTTATAAATATCCATAATTTTAATCAATAAAGTGGTAGTGAATTTTCCAAAAATTACCAAAAAGGGTATTATACTGAGGGCTCGTAAAAAGTTCATAAAAAATCCGCCTACCATTTACTGTAAGTTTAAAATGTAACTCTAAACAATTGTTTTAATAACTTCATAACTTGGATTGACTATAAGACATAAATTATTTTGATTTGTGTGATTACTTCAATCATTTCTATAAAACCCAGTAAATTAATTATTGGATTGAAATGGCACTTGCTTAGATTGGTCCAAAAATGTGCAGATATAGGTTTCTAAACTTTTTAACCAGCGTCAGATTAACCATTAAAAATAATCCGTAGCACTTGCCAAGCATCAATGAGCCTGTGAAATTAATCCCATGTTTAGCCAGTCACCACATGATTATAATTTTATACAAAATCCTTACCTAGCCTATGAAAGCGCTCGCATGGCTGGTCCCATCGTGTACTGGCAAGAGTATAAAATGCTAGCAGCTTTTGACTACGCCACAGTGCACAAGGTACTCCGAGACAAACGGCTTGGACGCGCAGTTCCAGATTTTCAAAGCCGCGAAGTGTCGGAACATCTTGAGGCATTTCATGCTGTCGAGCAGCATTCTTTACTTGAGCTTGAACCCCCTAAACACACACGCCTGCGTCTACTCATATTACGGGCATTTACATCACGACGTATCGCAAGTCTGACCGGTGACATCCAAAAAATTTGTACAGACTTATTAATTGCATTACCTACAGGCGAGTTTGACCTAATTCCAACCTATTGCCAGCATCTTCCAGTAAAAGTGATAGCTCGCTTACTCGGAGTGCCAGAGGAAATGGCACCAGACCTTTTGCGCTGGTCCAGCGCAATGGTTGCAATTTATCAGGCTGGCATCACAGTACAGACTGAAGAGGAAGCCAATCAAGCCGCATTTGAATTCGCAGATTTTTTACGAGGTTACATAGAACAACGCCGCGATGACCCACGCGATGATCTAATCACTGAATTGATTGCCGCCGAGGAGAATGGAGCCAAACTGAGTCATGACGAAATGATAAGCACATGTATTTTGTTACTTAATGCTGGGCACGAAGCAACGGTACATAGCCTTGGGAATGCCGTAAAATGCCTAATCGAGAATAAAATGACTGCAGCTCTTTCACCGAGCTTGGCATCGGGCACTATTGAAGAACTTCTTCGTTTCGATCCGCCGCTGCATATGTTTACTCGTTACGCATACGATAAGATTGATATAGGTGGCCATACTATGCACCCGGGAGACGAAATTGCACTTATACTTGGAGCAGCAGGACGAGATCCAGCAGTTTATCGTAATCCTGACAAGTTCGATCCTACTCGAAATCCCTCTAACCACCTAGCCTTTGGAGGTGGTTTACACTTCTGTGTTGGTGCTCCCTTGGCTAGGCTAGAGATGCAAATAGCGCTACCAGCGTTATTTGCTAGCAACCCAAACTTACAGATCAGCCAACCGCCAGTATACGCAAATAGTTACCATTTTCACAAACTTGACAAGCTAATGGTCACTACAAATAACTGGTAAAATAAAAAACCAAAGCTAATTGTCAGGACTTAAATAAAAAATATCAGTTATGATACGGAAGGCCACTTTGGAAGACTGCAGCTTAGAATTTTGATAAGCTATATTAACCCCATTTAATCAGCTACAAACAGTTGAGATTGTAGCTTCACCACTTGCATCAAATATACCAGTGGTTGACCTGCCACTTGTTAACAGAATCGCCTGTGCACCTGCTATCTCAGATCCTGATACCGTAATTGGTTGATTGCTTGCTTTATCATCAAGATCAATCGTAAAAACCCAAGGAACTTCTGGCGAAAGGCCGTTCAAATTTAGTTCAAGTATTGTATCACCATCAACAACTTGTGGCGTAGCAGCTAAGTTGTTCGGGGGAGAAACCCACTCAAAAGGTTGCGATACTCCAATACCGTCACCGTTTTCTGTAATATCAAAAAGCAGGCCAACTGGCGCAGTTGCAAGATTAATCTGCAGAACTGAAGGACCAATTGCACATGCAGCATTAAGAACAATCGTAAATCTATCCTTTGGGGCACCATCTTTAAACGTGACAGTTATATCGGCATTTGCGGCAGATACTCCCAGTGTGATTAAAATAACAGGCGCTATCGCAGATTTCCATAACCTTAGTGTGTCTCGCATTAAGTACTCCTATCAGGTTTTAGTTATTTAAGTATTCCTTTGCTTATATATATGAAATTTCATTTCTGACTTTCCATATTGTGCCAATTTATATTTAATCTATGACAACAGACATGTTTGCAAACAGTGTGGGCCGTTTCATTCATTGGTAGACTGCGGCTAGGTAAAAAAAAATCAGACCTCAATCTGTTGAGCCTCACGAGTTAGATAGTACATCAAAGTTAGCTCTAGCGCTGTTGAATACCCTTCCACCCATTAAAAGCCTATTGCAGCTTAAGAGTGTCTTTAACCAATAGAGCGAGCTCACGACTGTTCTCACGATTAATCATCCTGAAATGCGGGGATGAGACGATAACAATCTTGACCTTACCTTGTGTCAGCTCAGATAGTTTTTTGACCAAATCAGTCCGCTCATTGTCACTCGCGCGCACAAATGAAATCGGAGATCTGAGTTGCGAACAACCAGGCCACTCTACCATTAAAGCCGATGCTTGACGCATTCCCCTAATAATTCCATTCAGGTCCGTAATCTCCGCTGCCTGAGGCATTAAACCGGTGCGCCTAGCTTCAAGTAAGAACGCCTCTTTTATTGCCACATGGCTCGTACCTTCAGAAGAAAGTCCCAGCTCTTCTGTAATGGTAGAGGGAACCTTTGCCTCTTCAACTTACCACCAAAATTTGTAATTATGTTTCATATATCCAAAATTAATAGGGATATAGGAACTCAGTCCTACTAAACCAGCGGCAACTCTAAAGAGCATTTGATTTCTTCCATGGATAGTAGAGCTGTGACATTAAATATTTTCACCTCAGAAATTAAAGCTTGATAAAATTTATCATAAGCACGCGCGTTTCGTACACGCACTTTCAGGATATAATCTATATCACCTGCCAGACGATGGGCCTCTTGCACCTCATCTCGCGCCAACAGTGTCGCCAAGAATTGACCTTGCCAGTCATTATCATGTTCTGATGTACGTATTAAGACAAAAAAACATGCTTCGAATCCCAGAGCTTCTGCATCAAGAATAACAGTTTGCTGACCAATAACCCCCGCACTTTTCAATTTCCGTATGCGGTTCCAAACTGGCGTTTTGGATGACCCAACAGCTTTGGCAATTTCATCTAATGATTGGGAAGCATCGACCTGCAAACTATGTAAAATTTTTCGATCTATTTCATCAATCCGTACAGGCATTGTATCATCTCCGTTAAACAGCAAAGTATTGCAATATCTAAAAATTTGGTATTATATTCTTTAAATATAACTATTATGAGTAATATATAGAATAAAATTCTTTAAATAAATTAAAAACGAAATGATAATAGAGTCCTTCACAAAATGGTGACTGATAATTGAAACTAGATGTGAAAACGCCGCAACGGTAAATCTGTAATCTTTGATATAGCCAAACGATGTTTACTTAATTTACACTATCAGGGTCCGATAGCCTGCAATTGAGTATCTGATAGAATTTAGATCTTTAAGTCTTTGCAAAACACAAGCCAGCGCCCAGTGACAGACTTTTATTTAATGACAAAAAAACAACTTTAATGCTCACCTGCGCTACGAAGCCCTTCCCTCTTTGCAATCAAAGACTATTATACACTGAACTTTCACTGGTTCACTAAATAACACATAATAGAGCAAAAAATTGACCTCAAATACTTCTCTGCCCCTTAAAAAAATACCTGATACCCAAACGGTTACGGCAGTCACACATTACACCGATCGCTTGTTCAGTTTTAGGGTAACACGTCCTGCATCTTTACGTTTCCGATCAGGTGAATTTGTAATGATTGGATTAATGGGCGATGAAAGCCATGAAACTGGAAAACAAAAACCACTTTTGCGTGCATACTCTATTGCCTCACCATCATGGGATGAAGAATTAGAGTTTTATTCCATAAAAGTGCCTGATGGACCTCTGACATCAAAACTACAACATATTAAAATTGGCGATGAAATCATATTACGCCCCAAACCTGTTGGTACATTAGTTCACGACGCGCTAATCCCAGGAAAACGCCTCTGGTTCTTTGCAACAGGCACTGGGTTTGCACCTTTTGCCTCGCTTCTACGCGAACCACAAACTTATGAAGATTACGATGAGATTATCATTACACACACATGTCGCGAGGCAAACGAACTAAAATATGGTGCAGAATTAATTGATGACTTGAAATCGAACGAATTACTGAATGCGGTGATTGGTAAAAATTTTTGGCAACGCATCAAATATTACCCAACTACTACACGCAATCAAAGCCAAAAAGTAGGGCGTATTACGGATTTAATGCATTCAGGCGTGGTATTCACCGACCTAAATGTAATTCCTTTAAACCGCGACACCGATCGTGCAATGATATGTGGTAATCTTGCTTTTAATCTCGAACTAAAAGCGATGTTAGAAGAATATGGACTAGTGGAAGGAGCAAATTCAAAACCTGCTCACTATGTCGTCGAAAAAGCATTTCTGGATTGATTTTACATTAATGGTGATCCACAAGGCATTTTGACTCAGGGAACTATGCGTAAATGTTCTGCTGTTCATAGTAAAAATTTATTCATCCTTAACATATTAAAACTATAAAAAAATTAGTTTATAACTTTTTATTTGAGGTCACATTCCACACAAAGGGTCAACTTCGTTAAATATTAATGTAACAAATTTCTGAGTAGGTTACGATGTCAGTACCGCACGATAGAAAATGAACAGAATAGAAATACAGTTTCAATTTTGCGACTTGAAGATATAACTCACAGACGCTATTCACTATTTGCATATTTCTGCCAATCATTAAAGGACGACTATCATCGCTCGAAGACCCCATAACGCGCCGCCACAACGTGAAACTGGCCCACGCGTAAACGAAAAAATCCGCAACTCTGAAATTCGCCTTATTGGCGCCGATGGCGACAACGTAGGTGTAGTGACACCGACACGCGCCATGGATATGGCCGACGAAGCAGGTTTGGATTTAGTTGAAATTTCTCCAAATGCAAATCCACCAGTTTGCAAAATTATGGATTTCGGTAAATTCAAATATGAGACGCAAAAACGCGAAGCAGAAGCTCGAAAGAAGCAAAAAATTATTGAGATTAAAGAAGTTAAATTTCGGCCAAATACAGATACAAATGACTACGATGTAAAAATGCGTAATGTTTTCAAATTTCTTGAAAACGGCGACAAAGTTAAAATTACTCTAAGATTTAGAGGACGTGAAATGGCCCATTTAAACTTAGGGCGTGAACTTCTGGAGCGTGTAGCTGTAGATACAGAAGATCATGGCAAAATTGAAAACTTTCCTAAGATGGAAGGTCGTCAAATGGTTATGTTAATTGGACCATTGCCAACAAAAGGGTGAGTTCAATTCAGCATTATACGAATGAAGAATTAAAAATTCTTACCTTTTTTGATAGGGAAAAAGATCAACTCTAGATTTCAATGAATTATGACCAATTGATACATTCAATAAACAAATTCCAATCCAACTAAAACAACCAAGTCTGAATGCTACTTCTTTGTTATACTTACTACCGAAATGTTCAGAGGCTGCACACAAAATCCTTTGAAAAGAAAAACCGTGGCGAAATAACAAACGCCACGGTTTAAAAATGTTCTAAATAATTGTCGAAAATTTAATTTGCTGCCATGACCGCTCTCTTAGTCATTACAGAACACAGATGTGCACGGTAGGCAGCTGTTCCGTGCAAATCTGCAATCATATCACTGTCACTCAGTGATAATCCCTGAAGCGCGTCAGGGGAAAAGTTTGTAGACAAGGTCTCTTCCGCCTCCCCCCAACGGAAAACACCGTCGTTAGATGCACCAGTAATTGCAACACGGACACCGTCTGCGAATTTAGCGACAAATACTCCGACAAGCGCGAAGCGTGAGGCCGGCTGAAGAAATTTTTGATAGTTTGCTTTTTCAGGAATAGGAAAACGGACCTCAGTTATTATTTCACCTTCCTCAAGGGCAGTGGTAAACATGCCCTGAAAAAAGTCATCTGCCAAAATTTCGCGAGAATTGCTTACAATGGTGGCGCCTGATGCAAGAGCTGCCGCCGGATAACAGGCGGACGGATCATTGTTAGCAAGAGAACCTCCAATAGTGCCTCTATTACGCACGGCAGGATCTCCAATGTGAGCCGCTGTTGCTGCTAATGCAGGATAAGAAGTTGCCTCAACAGCCACTGTGGCATGGTTTGTTGCCCCACCAATACACATAGAGCCATCGTCTCCCATGCAAAGGCCTTGCAACTCCGCAATTCCTTTTAGGCTCACCAAAACTTTTGGACTTGCTAAGCGCTGCTTCATTGTGGGTAGCAGCGTTTGACCACCCCCAAGTGCCTGCGCATCTTCCGCACCTAGGGCAGCTACAGCGTCAGAAATAGTGTCTGGTTTTTGAAATTCAAAATTATACATAGTGTATCCTTTCTATTAGCAAAATTAACCCAAGTTAATTTGCCAAAACTCTGCAGGACCGAGAGAAATTCCGGCCCCGCCTTTTATTACTTTATTGCATTGCCGCCCAAACTCTATCTGGCGAAAGTGGCATATCAATATGAGTTACGTCTTTGCCCGCGGATCGCAGAGCATCAACCACGGCGTTTACAACCGCTGGTGGAGATCCAATTGCCCCCGCTTCACCACACCCCTTCACTCCTAATGGATTGTGAGTGCATGGTGTCTGACATGAGTGATCTACAGAGAACATCGGCAAATCATCCGCACGTGGCATCGCATAATCCATGTAAGAAGCACTCAGCAACTGGCCATTTTCATCATATGCACAGTTTTCTAAAAGCGCCTGCCCTATTCCTTGCGCCAAGCCGCCATGCACTTGTCCGGTAACTATCATTGGATTAATAATATTACCAAAATCATCTGCAGCCGCAAACCTTTCTATACTAACCTTGCCTGTCTCTGGGTCTACTTCCACCTCACAACAATAGGCTCCGGCGGGGTAGGTAAAGTTTGACGGGTCATAGAAAGCAGTTTCCTCCAGCCCGGGTTCAATTTCTTCAAGCGGGTAGTTATGAGGAACATAAGCCGCCAAAGTAACGTCGCCCCACGCCACAGATTTATCAGTACCAGCAACTGAGAAAGCACCGTCTTTAAGCTCAATGTCTGATTCTGAAGCTTCTAATAGGTGCGATGCAATTTTCTTAGCTTTATTTATTATTTTTTCTGTTGCTCGAACCATGGCAGACCCGCCGACCGCAATAGAGCGAGAGCCATAAGTCCCCATGCCCATTGGCACCTTAGCTGTATCACCATGCACTATTTCAATCATACTCTCGTCAATACCAATCATCTCTGCTACTACCTGAGCGAAAGCCGTCTCATGCCCTTGACCATGGCTATGTGATCCAGTCATAACGACCAGCCCTCCAGTGGCATTCACCCGAACAGTCGCGCTTTCGTAAAGTCCAGCACGCGCCCCTAGCTGTCCTACAAGGTTAGACGGCGCTATACCGCAAGCCTCGATGTAGCAGTTCACTCCAAGGCCACGTAGTTTTCCACTTGCCTCCGAAGCTTTACGTCGCGCTTCAAAACCGGAAAAATCGCCCATTTCCTCAAGCTTATCCATAGTTGCGTGATAATCACCAGTGTCATATTCCACTGCGACCGGCGTGGCGTATGGAAACTCTGTAATGAAGTTTTGACGCCTTAAAGCAATTGGATCAACGCCTAATTCACGCGCCGCTTTATCCACAACACGTTCTAATTGGAAAGTCGCTTCAGGACGGCCAGCACCGCGGTAAGCATCGACCGGTACTGTATTCGTAAACACCGCTTTTACATTAACGTAGATTAACGGGGTTTTGTAATTCCCAGCCATCAACGTTCCATGCAACCAAGTCGGCACAGAGGGGGCAAATGTTGACAGATATGCCCCCATGTTTGCATAGGTGTCGGTCCGCAGTGCAGTAAAGTTATTGTCCGCGTCCAATGCCAACTCGATTTTTGTAACATGGTCACGGCCATGTGCATCTGACATGAAGGCTTCAGTTCGGCTCGATGTCCACTTTACTGGACGTTTACAAGCCTTTGCTGCAAAAGTGCAAAATGCCTCTTCTTGGTAATGAAATATTTTTGTTCCAAAACCGCCACCTACATCTGGAGATACGACGCGTAACTTATGCTCTGGAATACCCAAAACAAATGCACCCATTAACAGACGGATAACATGTGGGTTTTGAGAAGTAGTATACAAGGTATGTTCGTCAGTCCCTTGCGAATACTCACCGAGTGCAACACGCGGCTCCATTGGATTTGCCACAAGACGATTATTGACAAGCTCGAGAGAAGTCACATGAGCGGCATCCAAGAAAGCCTTATCCGTTGCAGCTTTATTCTCCTCAACGAAACCCCAATCATAACATAAATTGTTTGCGAGATCATCGTGTACTTTAGGAGCGTTGGCCACGACTGCGGCTTTCATGTCTATTACTGCTGGCAGTTCTGTAATGTCGAGTAAAATTGCTTCAGCAGCATCACGAGCCTGCTCTAAAGTATCCGCTACAACAGCCGCTATTGGTTCGCCTACATGCCGAACTTTTTCAGAAGCCAAAACAGGATGCTTAGGCTCTTGCATTACTTCACCGTTTTTTCCTGTGACCTGCCAACCACATGGCATCCCGCCTACAGCTTCAAAGTCTGCTCCAGTAAAGATCTGAACAACCCCTGGCATCGCGGCTGCTGTGGTAGTATCGACTGCGTTTAATTTCCCATGTGCCACATCGGACCGTAGAAAAAATACATGGGCTTGCCCATGTGCATTAATATCGTCCGTATAGTTTCCGACCCCTGTCAAAAACCGAACATCTTCGCGCCGCTTGCTACTGGCACCTATGCCTCCATCTTTTGGCATTTTATTTCTCCCTGTATTTAGCACGGGACAATACCCGCGTAGTTCAAATTTTCAGATCACGTTTAATCATGCACTCTAGAAATATGGGGTAGACCCCAGTGATTTTTATCTCAAAAAAAAGTTTTGAAACCAAAACAATAGGTGCTCCAATCAAGCGAATTAAGTTATTCGGCAGCAATAGAACTGACATCCTGTCCAGATGCTGCCATAATTGCTTTAACGATATTATGATAACCTGTGCAGCGACAAATATTACCCTCCAGATATGAGCGCACTTCCGATTCTGAAGGATTAGCATTTTCTTTTAAGAGTGCCGCTGCAGACATAACCATACCGGGTGTGCAAAAACCGCATTGTAGCCCATGGTGATCTTGAAACGCCTGCTGAATCACGTTGAGAGATCCGTCTGCGTTGGCTTGACCCTCAATTGTATCGACTTCCGCACCATCAGCTTCTGCAGCTAGCATTGTACAAGACTTAACTGCTACGCCATCTACGTGCACCAAACAAGCACCGCACTGAGACGTATCGCAACCCACGTGAGTTCCGGTAAGTTTTAAATCGTCGCGCAAGAACGAAGATAATAATGTGCGCCCATCTATCTCGCCAGACGCAGACTTTCCATTAACGGTCATTGACACTTGTGCCATAGCATCCTCCCTTTTTTTATTTTGTTGCAATAGTTAAACACGGCTACGATCAGTTTAGAACCATTTTTTTTAAATATCTAAAAATATCGCAGTATTATTTTAGTTGGTACAACCTCTACAATGCTCGAGGCATTGGTCTTGTTGGAATTTCTTTGAGCAAACCTCCGACGCCCATACTGGATATATGAGCCTGAGTCAGCCGTTGACCACAAATTATCCGCTCCAAAACCCAATCTGCGCCATTTAATGCAGGAGAGCGAGCACATCCTGGCAAGCCAATTACGGGTTTTTTACCTAACCAGCCTAGAAAAAGAAGGTTTCCTGGATCAACGGGCATTCCGTAGGCTGTAATAACCCCCCCCGCCTTACGCAGTGCCTCTGGTCCTACATCCAAAGGGTCTGACGTTGCCGAGGCGGTCAATATAAAAACCACGTCCCCCTTTGCCTCCTTCAGCGCATCTGCCAATTGATCTTTCTTATGCTCAACCACTATTTTTGATTCTAGCTGTACCCCTAACCTATCCAATCGACCAGTTATGGCCACCTGCCCTTTCCCTGTGCCACGTTTTTCTTCAACTTGAGTCTCGACAAGGGTTGCCGTCTCAAAAATTGGAGCTGCTATGCTTAGCCCACTCAGGCCCACACTACACGCATCCTCTAAAGCTACTTCCGAAACTGAATAAGAAATTATTTTTATTGTAGCAATCATACTCCCCTCTTCAACACGTTTGAATCGAGACACCGTGGCGATCGTTATCATTGGGTTTACTGTATTTACAGCAAGGATGGCTGCTTCATCCAACAAAACAATACCCGCTCTAGTTGAATATAAGTTTACACGCCCAGCGCCTGCCCTTGCTACCCGCAGGCCCTGCATTTCCGGTTTACAAACAATGGCTTTTGCCAAACGTGTTGCAGCTAGGTTTTCCTCTACGTCGCCCTTTTCCAAGCGCGCAACTACAAGATTCTCATGCCCAGCAGCGCAAAGCTGCGCTATGTGTGTGGCATCCAAAACAGTTCCCTTGCTGATATACCCTCCAATGCCCAACATTGAATGTGCCAAAATTCCACCAACAGAATCTTTAATAGCAACAGAGCCAAACTTCATTCGCTACACCTTAGTGTTTGTATCATTTGTCCCGCTATAGAAACTGCAATTTCCGCAGGGCTAGCCGCAGCAATATCCAGACCAATAGGCCCCTTAATGCGACCAATACTCTCAATTGAGAACCCAGATTTTGTTAGCCTTTCAACCCGCTGGGCATGAGTGCGTTTCGAGCCAAGAGCCCCGATGTAAAAAGACTCAGAATTTAATGCCACATGAAGGGCGGGATCATCTAATTTTGGATCGTGCGTCAGCAAGACTACTGCTGTTCGCGCATCTATTGCGATCTCGTTAAGAGCATCATCCGGCCATTCGTTCAACAATCTTTCTCCAGGAAAGCGCACCTCTGAGCCGAATGCCTCACGCGGGTCAATAATAACTGGATCATATCCTACTAATCGAGACATGGGCACTAACGCTTGAGCGATGTGCACTGCACCTACTATAGCAAGTCGCAAGGGAGGATTGTGAATGGTTACAAAAGTTATACCATCGGGCTCAACACCACTTAGGTCATGGGAAAACCGGCCTGCAAAACCACCATCAGTAAGATGCCTGGTCCAGTCATGTAAATTCACAACATAAGCCACTTTTTGACGCAAAGTACGCGCCGCAACCAACGCCTCAAGCATTTCAACCGGCATCTCTATTCCCACGGGTTCAACTAAAATTCGAATTTTTCCCCCACAAGCCAACCCAACAGAAAAAGCTTCGTCATCACTTATCCCATATTCCAACACCCGTGAACTACCATCAGCTAATGCATCAATCGCCTCAACTACAACTGCGCCTTCAACGCATCCACCAGACACAGATCCCATCATTTCTCCAGTGCCGGACACAACCAACTGTGCGCCTACCCGTCGCGGTGCACTACCCCATGTCTCGATCACTGTCGCAATGACTGCGCCCAAACCAGATTTATGCCAAGCAAGCGCTTGTTCAGGGGCTGTTTCCATATTCATAAGACAAGCCTTTAAAGTGTAAAATGATTTAATAAAAACGTAATACTGTGACTGCAGGAATGACAACCCACCAAGTGGAGAGCAGCAGATTTTTCGTACCCTAAAATCCTAACCCTTGCACCTGACCCCCTCACGCCCTAAATCTAGGAAATGTATATTGGAGACTATTCTTATGCCTATGCTAGCCCAAGAGATCGAAGATATGATCCGAGAAAGTTTCCCAAAAGCAAAAATCACTATTACCGACTTGCGCGGTGACGGGAACCATTATTCCGCTGAAGTAGTTGATATGTCATTTAAGGGTATGAATCGTGTTCAACAACACCGAGCAGTTACTAAAGCATTAAAGGGTAAAATGGATGGAAGTAATGGTGAATTGCACGCATTAGCGTTGACAACGAAAGCACCATGATGAAATCACTTTTGCAGGTGCTTGCATACCCATTTAGAAAAGGTCCACGCAGACCTTTGACATTGCGACGGCCTGCAAGAGAAAAATTAGGACAGAACATAGTCAAACCATTGGGTATGGAATCAACAGATTTAAAAATGTTTAATCGAGTGGCACGTGAGAATAATACTTTAGAAAACGCTCCGCTCGTTATACCAGGGCATTTAGGTGTTTTCGCGGCTTGCTCTAATACTTATGTCGAACCAATGCCCGAAGATGAAACCTACGCGGTGCATTATCACCGGGCCTATAACAAGAAAGACCACTAATATGACCGAATCCCATGCAATCATATCTGATACAATCACATCCAATGATGTGGTCTTATTTATGAAGGGCACCAAATCAATGCCACAATGCGGGTTTTCCAGCAGGGTCGCTGGCGTGCTCAATTACATGGCGGTCGACTTCGCCGACGTCAACGTATTGGCAGATGAAACTGTAAGATCTGGCATCAAAGAGTTTTCAGATTGGCCTACAATTCCTCAACTGTACGTAAAAGGTGAGTTTGTCGGCGGATGCGATATCATTACAGAAATGATGCTATCGGGTGAGCTAGATACATTATTCAATGAAAATGGCGTTGTTTATGACAAGGACGCCGCGGACAAAATTCGCGAGGCCAATGGCTAATTGATGGCAATTTTATTATTGAGGATTTAAAATTTGATGGAATAATAAAATTAGTCGACCACGCAGTATATTTTACGGCTTACCTGCGTTTAATCAACTGGAATTTTCTTCAACCTCCGCCGCTAAAGCTTCGGCCCGCGCTGCCAGTTCAGCCAATGTTTCAGTAACGGATTGAGGCACAACAGGGATTTCAATCCGTTCGGGTTCTGGAGCACTAATGGTTTTTAAACCCTCTATCTCGGCATCTCGGTCCCTAAGCTGGCCCTGAACCTCAGTAATCCTATCTTCAACGCCGGCAGTTTTATCTGCCAACATTAAACCCGCCATCAAAAGCATTCGGGATTCGGGCATTCTACCAACTTGTTCAGAAAGAACTTGTACCTCATCATCCAACATTTTAGCAGCAGTATGCAGATAGCTTTCCTCTCCTTCTTGACAAGCAACCGAGAACTGGCGTCCACCAATAGTAATTGTCACCTCAGGCATCAGAACCCTCCTCTTGCACGTTGTCCACTTGATCAAGCAAAGGCGTCAAAGCGCCTAAGATAATATTAGCTTCTGCTACGTCAGCAGCACGAGCCGCGCGCAGTGACTCAATTTCCGCTAGCATTGACTTATTAATTAAATCAGGTTCACCGACACCCTCCTCATTTGCTTTTCGTAAGTCACTATTTGACTGCCGTAACTGATCATTCGATTTGCGCATCCTTTGTAACTCAAGATCAAGAACTGATACGCGTTCATCCGCTGCATCCGTCTTTTTCTGAATGTCCAGCAAAGTACTATCATAACGAGATTTGAGATTGCGCACTCTTTCTGTAAGCTGCGCATTAGCTAGCTTTTCATCGTCCAATGCCGCGGCCATTACCTGATTTTCACTACTAGTTTTGCCACCCGCATTACTAATGCCATTAGCAATTCTATCTATTGCTGCTGTAATACGTCGCTGCAACTCATCTATGTTGCTCATACTTTTGCCCATCCCTCGAGTCACTTATTAAATTTAAAATCAATACTACTTTGATCAGCGAATCGTATAGTCAGTAAGACTGAGTGTATTTTAGCCAATGAATAAAACAATTGCGCCCCTTTTGCGATCAATCGCTTTTAAGTCTGTCTCTCACTACAAATTACTTAAATTGCATGCGTAGATACAATTAAAAAAAAATGGTGGCTTTTTTATGTTAGCAGAAACTTGATCTTTAACTGTTGAGTGCTATGCACACTAGCAAAATACTATTCAAAGGACGTTTTTGTGGATTTGACAGCTCTTCGTATCGCCCATCCAGGACACTGGTCCAAAGCAACGGCCATTCGGGCTCTAACTCTGGATGCTGTAGCAACAGCAAACTCTGGGCACTCTGGAATGCCCATGGGCATGGCAGATGTTGCCACCGTGTTGTTTGAAAAACATCTTAAATTTGACGCCTCTACACCACGTTGGTCCGATAGAGATCGTTTCATACTGTCCGCAGGCCATGGATCTATGCTGCTTTATTCAATCCTGCACCTAACAGGTTATCAAGATATGACTTTAGAGCAGATTAAAAACTTTCGCCAATGGGGTTCAATTACTGCTGGTCATCCAGAATATGGTCATGCTGCCGGTATAGAAACAACAACTGGCCCCCTTGGCCAAGGTATTGCCAACGCGGTTGGTTTTGCCATGGCTGAAGAAATTATGAGCGCTAACTATGGCAAACAAGTTGTTGACCACATGACTTACGTGATTGCAGGGGACGGCTGCCTTATGGAAGGTGTAAGCCAGGAAGCTATTAGTATCGCCGGACGTCACCAATTGAGTAAATTGATCGTTTTCTGGGATAATAATGACATTACAATTGATGGACCGGTGTCATTGTCTGATAGCTCCAATCAAGTTTTAAGGTTTGAGTCTGCAGGTTGGGCAGTGATTGAAATTGATGGGCACGATCCAAAAGCTATTGATTTGGCGATTATTCAAGCCAAAAATCAGAATAAACCTACTATGATCGCGTGTAAAACACACATAGCACTCGGTCATGCAGCACAAGATACGTCTAAAGGTCATGGCGCACTTACGGACGACAAACAGATAGCAGATGCAAAAGCTGCCTACGGTTGGACGACCAATTTATTTGAAATACCAGCTGATGTAAAATCAGCTTGGCTAGATATCGGCTTAAGAGGTAAAGAAGAAAGAAAAGCTTGGGAGACACGTTTTTCAAGCTTACCGAGCGCAAAACAAAAACAATTTAATAGAGTTATTGCTGGCGATATGCCCAAAAAGTTTTCCGTTACACTGAAAGCTTTTAAAAAGGGTATATCTGAAACAGCACCAAAGCTGGCTACTCGAGCCGCCTCCGAAAAAGTGCTGCAGGCTGTAAATCCTATTATGCCAGAAAATATAGGTGGATCTGCAGATTTGACTGGCTCAAACAATACTAAAACAGCGGATTTAGGCGTTTTTGATGTAAATAATCGTGGCGGAAGATACGTTTATTGGGGCATTCGTGAACACGGGATGGCGGCTGCAATGAATGGTATGGTGCTGCATGGGGGGCTTAGGCCTTATGGAGGCACATTTATGTGTTTTACCGACTATGCACGGCCAGCAATGCGGCTAGCTGCTTTGATGAAAATTCCTACTGTATTTGTGATGACCCATGACAGTATTGGCTTGGGGGAAGACGGACCCACCCACCAACCAGTCGAACATCTTGCCATCAGTCGGGCCACACCAAATACGAACGTGTTTAGACCTGCCGATGGAGTAGAAACAGCGGAAGCTTGGGAGATAGCGCTATCCTCAAATACAACTCCATCAGTACTATCTCTGACCCGGCAGAACCTGCCAACTGTAAGGACTGAGCATACACTTAAGAACATGTCTGCCAAAGGGGCGTACGTTATTGCTGAATCAGAAGGTAAACGTCAGGTAATTTTAATTGCAACCGGCTCTGAAGTGAGCATTGCGCTTAAAGCTCGTAGCCTTCTGCAAGAGGATGAAATTGGCTGCCGCGTAGTTTCAATGCCATGCATGGAGTTATTTGCTGCTCAAGATGATAAATATCGGCGTCGAGTGCTTCCAGCCGGTCCTGTTCGAATAGGTATAGAGGCCGCTGTTCGTCAAGGTTGGGATCGCTGGTTATTGGATGAACGTGGAAAATCAGCAAAGGCTGATTTCGTTGGGATGAATGCCTTTGGAGCATCTGCGCCAGCAGATATTCTTTACGAACAGTTTGCAATCACAGCACATGCAGTTGTAATAAAAGCCAAAGCTATGCTCTGATCTAGAACGCACGGAAAAATTAACTTGCGCTCCGCAAACCATAACTGGGAATAGAATTTAGATTTGTTGGAAGGCGTCAAAACCTACCAAAAGTACGCCTGACATAGCTGGGGTTTTAGGTGTATATTTTTAAGTTCAACCGTAGAGACATTTGAGAAAATCATCTTTCCATAATTTGTTTTAATCTAAAAAAGTTGCTATTTGGCCTCCACTCTCGCCCCCACATCATTTACCAACTTTTGTGGCTACTGATGTGATAATAAATTTAACCAAATCTATTGGTTAAAACTCCTGTAAATCCTGTATCAACAGCCATTAATGCACCTTCATGTGGAAACTCCACCAGGTGAGCGCTGTCCATAGTAAAACGTGCGGATGTCACATAAAGAGTTTTCAAGTCTGGTCCGCCAAATGTACAACTGGTTGGCCATGAACACGGGAGTTCAATAACTCGCTCAACCACCCCTTCTGCACTAACTCTCGCAACACATGATCCGCCGACTACTCGGCAGTTCCAGATATACCCTTCTGAATCCTTACATGATCCATCGGGAAGGCCACGATCAAAGTCTTTGAGGATAATTTTCTTATCTGACAAGGCGCCTCCCGTTATATTAACCCTATAACTGTATAAAGCGTTTTCAAGCGTGTCGGCAGTTATCAGGCGTCCGTCATCCGTCCAAACGAATGTGTTAGTAATTCCGAATTTATCTTCACTAACTGATACGACACTCCCATCTGCTGTACATCGATAAAGCCGCCCGGTGGACGCTGTGATGTTCTTTGGTGTGCCATCAGCATTAATATTGTTTTGCATCGTGCCAACCCAATACGCGCCATCTGGTCCGACCACACCTTCATTTAGTCGGTTATCTGGGGAACTGGGTTCAATCTCGGCTAGAGGAATAAAATGTCCATCAAAATTCCATAGGGTTAATTGTTTTTTCAACCCTACGATTGCCCCACTGTCTTTTCTAAGACCAATCGAAGTGACAAAATCAGGGGTCTGCCATGTCATTTGTTCTTTTGTAGCTGGATCGTAGGAATGGATTTTTTGGTCAATAATATCAATCCAGTAAAGTTCGTTTTTTCGGTTATCCCAAACGATACTTTCACCAACTTTGTTTTTCGCGTCAATTACCATTTCTACTTTCATTTTGTACCTTTTGTTCAAACTATCACTAAATTTTTGCTAGCTGACATACAGCACCGACACATAAGTTTAGGTTTTGCCAGCACCCTATTATTTATTCTCATTGGTCTGGCAGTATCATTCAATTAACCAGTTATGGTCGTTTCCGCAGCCTCACTGTCTGACATCAGCATCTATGAAGTCAAATTATCCTATTTGGCCCCATAAGCGCAGACGACAAACATGAATAGCGGTTATAAAGACTGTGGTTGCTAAACAAACTGGGAAGTTGCTAAACAAACTGGGAAACTGTTTAGCTAGGCAGAGGATGCCTTAATCTGCCTAACCATCAGTAATTATTAAAGTCCAAAGTCTTTGTTAACAACCTTCCAATCAACTTGATACCTGACCAGATGTGATGCACGGTTTTCTAGTCGATGCCTTACTTGTAAATCATCGGTGTGGATTAAGGAAAAATCCCAATGAAATTACTACAAACGCTTGCCGCAATGCCAGCAGCTATCTACTTTGCTTCCAGTGTTATTGCTGAAGATGTAAAATCTCCAGAATGGTTGGTTGTTCACACAGCACCCACAGCCGAGATGACCCCTGACACAGCATTGGGAATGCCAGTCATAAGAAAAATCTTTGCATTCACAGACATACCAAACCGTATATACGGTTACATAAATGCCTATGAGTTTGTGTGTTTATGAGATGAAGACGGAGACAATACATTCAAATCTGACCCGCCGGATGGCGACATTACGGAGCTTTGTTCATCCTATGGTTTGGCATAGCACTGGGACAAACCACATTGGTGATGGCCCGGTGGACCGGCTCCTAATTCCAGTTGAGGGGAGTGAATGGCATACCTAATTCGCGCAGTAGTTAGTTGCGCTTTCGCCGCTCTGCTAACGTTGGGTTGCTCTGCGAGCCCTAGTCAGACAAAGAGCCAACGACCAATAGTTTTTGCGCCTGGTTTGGGCATGAGCACTTTGCACGTTAATGTCAAACCAGAGGGAATTTCCTTTGACTTCTTGGTCCCAGTAATGAACCCGGATATCCTAAGCCTCGAATTTTCAATTGGGTCAGGGTTGCCGCGAGGTTCCTCTGTCAAGGTAGCGCAGTGGCTTTCATTAGAGATTGATAGCAAAAACGGAGCTGCACGCAACTGGCATGGTGTCCAAGTAGCACCGGTGTCCTTCGGTGAAAACTTTGCGGAAGAGTGCCCCCGCTACCTCGGTATGGTCGAAGAACTGGCGTCTCATGGTTGGCAAGTTGATGATACTCTTATGTGTGCGCCATACGACTATCGCTATCCACCAGGTGAAAATACATTTGCTACTGACCTTCAGTCTCGGGTAACAAAATTATTCAAAAGAAAACAGCAAAAAATTGTACTCGCCTGTCACAGCCAAGGGTGTCTCATGACACTGCACGCTTTGCGAACACTCGATCAGAAATGGGTTATAAAACATGTCCACAGTCTGTTTAGCTTCGCCGGTCAATTCTCAGGATGCAGCGACTGCACGAGTTGGGCTTTTTCACCAGGCTGGAACTGGGAGCCAGACGAGTCATTCGCTTCACCTGTCGATCCAACTTGGGTTGGCCAGATGGCTCTTGACCTGCAGCACAGTGTCTATGGCGACGCTGTACTCTACCGGGTTGGCACCACCACCTACAGCGCAGCTGACACAATTCGACTTCTGACGGACCAAGGTGCAATTGCCATGGCGAGGGCAACTGGGAGATATTCGCTTAGCTCCCAGCCATGGTTCCAATCTGGCGACACATTTGGTGAACCATTACCTGTTCCAACACGCTTTGTATTCGGGACCGGACTTCCAACAGTCATCGGGTATAACATCTCACCCTCCGGTGAAATGTTTCCCATCACAGCTGATGGTGACGGCGGTGATAGTTCTTTAATGAACCGCTCTCCCATGCGTTGGAGCCCCAATAGCTCATGCGATATCAAAGAGTTGCATGGTATTGATCACATGGAAATCTTCACAAATTTGGAGGCTATAAATCTCCTTTTCCGCATCGCTTCCCAAAAGACAAATGAGATAGCCTGTGTTGGCCCATGAGGTTTCGCTCATTTTCTTTTTTAGAAACGTTGATGCCAATGATATTGTTCATATGTCTTTCCCACCTTGTTTTATCATACGGGCCCTAAGCTCAAGTATCCGTTCAGACGAGGCCACCTTACTCCTCCACGGTCTATCACAGCCGAGCGAGAAACGATCCGACCCTCATCATCGCCAGGCATAAAAGTCGTGCCGGGCGACTGATCCTGTATCGCACAAGAACCACATTCTGGATAAGACAAGTGGGAAATGAGACAGACAAGTAAGAGCCATTGCGAGAAGCTCGTTAAAGACATCAAGCAGGCGACCCGCAAGCAATATTCTTTGGAAGAGAAGATCCGCATTGTTCTGGATGGTCATCGTGGCGAGGACAGTATTGCCGAGTTGTGCCGTAGTGAAGGTTTCGGTTTTTGAAGTGCTTTCCATGTGATGAATTATAAATTCAATTTCTCAAAGGCTAGTGGGCCTCGCCGCGACGATGGGGGTGGTTGCCAATGTGTTTGCGCTAAGAAATTTTTCAAGAGTGCGTGTGTGAGTTTCGCTGGTAAAGCCAACACCCTAACATCAGTCGACTGGGGGTTAACCGCAAGGGATTATCTGGGATAATCAAATAGGTTCAGTCGCGGTAGAGCTAGTGCTGCACCAGCTTAGGTCAGCGGGACTAATTCGAGACGATAGATATCGGGGCTAACTATACGTAATGATTATAATGGCTAAGTTTACATGGTCTTCTCACAATAAGCTACCATCGGAATCAATTACCCGCGCCAGTAATGAAACGCCAAAAAGGAGTAATAATCTTTTCACCCACGGGAATTAAAACAAATCCAAGCACAAGCCCTAAAATTCCATCAATCATGGCTGTTGTACTCCATTGTACTGTTCCGTTTATTTCAGGTACAATCTGACTTATATTCAATGCAATTTGATGTATTGTATGACTGGGCCAATCAAACCCAACTTGTTCCAAGCCATGAATAATTATAGAACCTCCAACCCAGAGCATAGCACAAGTGCCTATAATTGTTAAAAAATGCATAAAAAGTGGCATCGTCTTTACAATTCCTCGCCCCGCCGTACGAATTAACCGCAGACGCCCGCTAGTTGCCATTGCAAGGCCTACATCGTCAGCTTTTACAATGATTGCTACCGATCCATATACCGCAACTGTAATCATAATAGCGACAGTGGCGAGTGTCGCCGCCTCCATCCAGAAGTTGCTTTCGGGTATAGACGCTAGAGCAATTGTCATGATTTCAGCTGACAATATAAAATCGGTTTTTATGGCACCCCGCGCCTTTCTCTCCTCAATATGAGTTGAATCCTCCTGCTCGATAACTCGGTCGGAATAATCAGCATGTCCATGCCCCCAACCTAGTACGTTTGAAATTTTTTCAGCGCCTTCAAAACATAAATAAGCGCCACCTAACATCAACAAAGGTGCAATAGCCCAAGGTGCAAAATTAGATAGGACAAGCCCAATTGGGAGTAGATACAACAATTTGTTTTTAAACGATCCCTTTGCAATTCGCCAAATAATTGGGAGCTCCCGGTCAGCCGAAAACCCTTGTAAATATTTTGGAGTGACTGCAGCGTCATCTATTACCGCCCCTGCAGCTTTAACGCCAACTTTTGTAGCTTGTCCAAGAATATCATCTACCGAGGAAGCCGCTACTTTAGCGATTCCCGCGACGTCATCCAAAAGAGCCAATAGTCCACTCATTTTGTTCACTCCTGCTTTAGCATTTTCCGTTAGCGCCCAACATTACACACCTTCTTCAAAACTGTTAGCGCGAACTACAAGGTACTTTGTCACGTTTAACGCTAACACTATGATTTAATTCTAATATTACACTTTCACTAAATAAACTTCACGGCTACAAAATAGAATAATCGTTTAATAGTTCGTACATGCGAGAACAAAAATGACAGTCAAAGTTGGTATTAATGGATTTGGTCGTATCGGACGATGCATACTATCTCATATAACAACATCCCTGCGTAATGATATTGATGTAGTAGCAGTGAATGCGACAGGCTCATTATCAACCGCAGCACATCTTATGAGGTATGACTCCATCCATGGACGTTTCCCGCAAGAGATTACCATAAGCAACAACACTATGGATTTGGGAAGAGGTCCCATTCGCATGATGTCGACATACGACATGAATAAACTAGATTGGCGGGGCACTGATGTTGTTTTAGAGTGTACCGGAAAATTTAATGACGGAAAGACAGCTAAGCTCCATATTGAACGCGGTGCAAAAAAAGTTTTACTGTCCGCGCCTGGAATAAACGTAGATAAAACAATTATTTTTGGCGTTAATGACGAATTATTGGCTTCAAATGATCGAATAATATCAAATGGATCTTGCACAACAAACTGTCTGGCTCCCCTTGCCAAAGTTTTAGATACTTATGTTGGTATTGAACGCGGTGTAATGACAACAATTCATAGTTATACAAGTGACCAACCCACATTAGACCGTCGCCATGATGATCTTTATCGTTCTCGTGCTGCTGCTTTGGCAATGATACCAACCTCAACTGGAGCAGCTAAAGCATTAGGTGAGGTTCTGCCAAATCTAGCAGGTAAGTTGGATGGAACGGCAATGCGCGTACCTACACCAAATGTATCTGCAGTTGATCTAACTTTTGAGGCTAGCCGCGATGTTACACCGGAAGAGATAAACGCAGCAGTTGCAAAAGCCGCACAGGGACCTTTGGGGCGAGTTTTGTCGTACGACGCCGAACAGAAAGTATCTATCGATTTTAATCATACCGAGTTTTCGTCCATCTTTGCTCCAGAACAGACCAAAGTTGTAGGCAAACGGTTGGTGCGGGTCCTAGCGTGGTATGACAACGAATGGAGCTTTTCTGTAAGAATGGCTGATGTGGCGGCAGCAATGGGGCAGCTTATTTAAATAAGCTTAAATTCTCAAAAATTTACTGTATTTTCCAAAATATGATTATTTTTGTAGGTTAGAAAGTATTTCGTCATCTTCACGAAACACCACATGATGACATAGTGCTATTGCCGTTAGGATTGAATAATACACCTATAAATTTGACGCATCCCAAATGATGGAAAATAAAATTATATTAGTTCAATTACCTCTCACGTTCTGCAACCAACCTCTGGCAACTTGACAGCGCTTCACAAATCTAGTTGTTAGCGGTAACGGCAATTAGGCGTTTCTCAGACGATCTCTGATGTAGCGCTTCAGGTAACTTACTATCAACAAATGTGGGGAAACCATGTCCATCAAAGTAGCAATCAATGGATTTGGCCGCATCGGCCGCAATGTGCTTCGTGCGATAATTGAGAGTGAGCGCATTGATATTGAGGTTGTGGCTATTAACGACCTCGGCTCGGTCGAAACAAACGCTCATCTGTTACAATATGACAGTGTACACGGCCGCTTTCCCGCACTGGTGAAAACCACCGACGACACCATAAACGTAGGCAGAGGGCCAATTCAGGTCACCGCTCTGCGCAACCCGGCAGAGCTGCCTTGGGCGCATGTAGATATAGTTATGGAGTGTACTGGCATCTTTACTTCAAAGGAAGCTTGTCAGGCACATCTTGAAAATGGAGCTAGTCGTGTTTTAATTTCAGCACCTGGAAAAGATGCTGATAAGACAATTGTCTATGGCGTAAACCATAACACTCTTACAGCGACAGATATCATTGTTTCTAACGCATCTTGTACAACCAATTGTCTCACACCTGTAGTCAAAGTTCTACAAAGTTCTTTTGGGATTAAACGCGGCTTCATGACCACAGTTCACAGTTATACTGGTGATCAACCCGCACTGGATACTATGCACAGCGACTTATATCGTGCCCGTGCAGCCGCACTTTCAATGATTCCAACCTCTACAGGTGCGGCAAAAGCTGTTGGTTTGGTGATGCCAGAGCTAAATGGCAAGCTAGACGGCGTCGCAATCAGAGTTCCTACGCCGAATGTATCCTGCGTAGATCTAACGGTTGAACTGGATGGCAGTGTTTCAGTCGAGCAAATTAATACTGCTATGAAAAACGCAGCAGCTGGCCCTCTTAAGGGAGTATTGGCGGTAACGGATGCAAAACTGGTTAGCGTTGACTTCAATCATGATCCACATTCTTCAATCTTCGCCACGGATCAAACTAAAGTTATTGATGATAGCCTCGTGCGCATTTTAACTTGGTATGATAACGAATGGGGGTTTTCAAACCGAATGGCGGATACCGCAGTCCAAATGGGAAAATTCCTTTGAAAAAGGCATTATTTGCATTTTTAAATGATGTAGTGTGATGAGGTTTTTATCATTAGATAAATACGTTTATTCTGCTTTTTTGAAACGATTTCTTATCTCTCGGTTTATCAAAGGTGTCACAAATTTACTTACATCACCACCAAGGCGGGCTATCTCTTTAACGAGCTTCGAGGCAATCGCTTGATGCTTTGCATCCGCCATTAAAAATACTGTTTCAATACTTTCATCTAATTGACGGTTCATACCAACCATTTGAAATTCGTATTCAAAATCTGCAACCGCCCTTAATCCTCGGAATATTATACGTGCGCCAACGTCCCTAGCACAATCGATCAATAGATTTTCGAAAGGGTGCGCAATTATCTCTATTCCCAGTTCGCTAGAAAGTTTTGAACACTCTGCCTCTATCATTTGCAAGCGTTCTTCGAGGGAAAACAGTGGGACTTTATCGCGGTTTATAGCCACACCGATAACCAATCGATCAACCATCGGACTAGCCCTACGGATGATATCAATATGACCTAACGTTATCGGATCAAAAGTGCCAGGATATAGGCCAATACGCATCAGTTACTTCCTTAAATAATCACTCTACAATGCAGCACTTCAGCAAACTGATTGCAAGGAACCTTAATGCCCCATTATCATGTCTTGCAAAGCATCCTTTTCCATTTTTAATTCTGTTAACTGCGCTTTGACTACATCACCCAAAGTGATGAGCCCAACCAACTGTGATTTTTCCACTACTGGCATATGTCTAAACCGTCCTGCAGTCATAAGATTTAATACTTTGTCAGCACTATCATCTCGGATACAAGTAACCAATTTTTTTGTCATATATGCATCAACCGTCTTACTTAGAATTTTGCCACCATGCTGGAAGAGAGCACGCACAATATCTCTCTCAGATAAAATTCCTTCAGCTGTATGCCCATCCTTCGAAACTAGAACTGTCCCTATTTTTCTCTGAGATAGCACTTTAATCGCTTCAGACATGAGCGATCCAGCTTTTACAGTAATAACAGTATCATCAGATTTGGATTTTAAAATATTTTGGACTAACACAGATCACTCCTTCATAAAAACAAGCGCACGTTTCAAGCGTCAACATTACACCCACTTTCTGTCAAGTATGGTTCTTTCACTACCAGTAACAAAATATTAAGCTACATCTGAAATAAAAAACCGTAAAACAGTATGATTTCCGCAATTTAATAAACTAGCCTCAAACCTATGACTAAAATTCTTTTAAAGCCACGGTTTTAAATAATTTCTAAAAATCTCTTTAATCGAGCAATTTCTGCATTGGTTTCTTGGCTTAAAAGTTCAGCAAACCGGTTGAGTTTGCAATTTTTTCGGTTCGCCTCATGACGCATTATATAAGAGCTACTTTTAAATAAGAACAAGTCAATAAGCACGCAATTCACTCCTGAAAGTGTTGAACAATCCTGATGCCACCACCCTGCCTCAACACATTCAATTGAACAGATACAGAGTTTGAGGCCAGTGCTACTCGATTAACCCCAACATCAACGAGATAATCCAATTCACGATCAAATATCATATCCAGGATGTAACCGAAAATCCGGTGATGTCGAAGCTCAGACGTTTGGGTTAACGGTAGTGCCTTAGTTAGGTAATCATCACTTGCAGCAAAATGCAGTTTATAATCACTTACCCGCTGTGTAGTAAGTCCTCTGGCAGTTGGCGCACTGAATTCAATAACCATATAGGCCTGTCGCCAACATAAATTGAAAACACCTGGCAAGGCTACAATTTGGATATCAAGGTCTGGATGCTTATCCATCAAAGCAGCACAAACTTGCGGCAACAGATAGTTTGCAAAAAAATTAGGAACACCGAGGCGGATCTAACCAATCAATGCGTTATATTGCGGATCTTCAACAGACCGTTAAGGAGCCATCAACACTTCTGACGCAGTACGCATAGCCTCATCAGCAGCTTCAGCCTTCACCAAAAACAGTGCTCAGGTTCTGTCAACACGCACGCTTTAGGTGATTTCAGAAACAACCTCACTCCCAGTTGCTGCCCTAAACGTGCACGTGACAACCAAGTGTTGCAACATCCAAACGCACAGATATCCTTGTGCCCAAAAGTGTTTCGGCTCACGCTACTGCAAGAAAGAGCCTTAAATCATCCCAGTTTGTCTTCATATAAACTTTTCATTCATATCGAATAATAAATTTAAATTTTTTCAGTCCTAAAAACCATTGAACCTATACTGCATTTATGCAAAATAATTTTGATTAAATGCAAATTTTATAAAAGATTTTGCAAGGTTATTATGTACACTGTAAATTATTTTGGCGGATCGACATGGTGCCGATCAACAAAGCCTTTGCAAATTAACTGCATTTATTAGGAGAAATTTATGCAAGAACTTACCCACTACATTGATGGGACCCATATAAAAGGGACCTCCGGTCGCTTTGCCAATGTTATGAATCCAGCCACAGGCGAAATTCAGGGCAAGGTACCGCTCGCATCAAAAGACGAATTATATAATGCTGTTAGTGTGGCTGCTAAAGCGCAACCAGCTTGGGGCGCAGTAAACCCCCAACGCCGTGCTAGAGTGATGATGAAATTTGTTGATTTACTTAATCGCGACATGCAAAAATTAGCAGAAACTCTTAGCAGAGAGCACGGGAAAACCATACCTGATGCAGCCGGAGACGTTCAGCGTGGCCTTGAAGTAGTAGAGTACTGCATCGGAGCACCCCACCTTTTAAAAGGCGAATACACCGATAGCGCCGGCCCAGGCATAGATATGTACTCAATGCGTCAGGCACTTGGGGTCACTGCAGGTATCACTCCATTTAATTTTCCAGCGATGATTCCGATGTGGATGTTCGCCCCAGCAATCGCTTGCGGCAACGCCTTTATTCTCAAACCTTCCGAACGTGATCCCTCAGTTCCCCTAATGCTTGCGGAATTGATGGAGGAGGCAGGTCTGCCCAAAGGAATTTTGCAAGTTGTAAATGGAGATAAAGAGGCAGTTGATGCAATATTAGAGAACGATTTAATTCAATCTATTGGATTTGTCGGATCAACCCCTATTGCTGAATATATTTATGCAAACGGCTGTAAGAACGGAAAACGCGTACAATGTTTTGGCGGTGCAAAAAATCACATGATTATTATGCCTGACGCAGATATGGACCAAGCAGCGGACGCATTAGTTGGCGCTGGATATGGTGCCGCTGGCGAACGTTGCATGGCCATATCCGTTGCAGTTCCTGTTGGGGATGAGACTGCTGATCGATTAATCGAGAAATTAATACCGCGCATCGAAAAGCTTAAGGTCGGGCCTTATACTTCTGGAAATGACGTAGATTATGGGCCGGTTGTAACCGCTGACGCTAAAAAAAATATAGAAAGATTAGTGCAAACGGGCATTGATCAGGGCGCTCAATTATTAGTTGACGGCCGAAATTTCAGCCTGCAGGGTTATGAGGACGGTTTTTTTGTTGGGCCTCACTTATTTGACCATGCAACGAAAGACATGGATATATACACTCAAGAAATTTTTGGCCCTGTTTTAACTCAGGTTCGTGCAAAAACGTATGAAGAGGCCATTGGTTTGGCAATGGACCATGAATACGGCAACGGTACAGCAATATTTACGCGCGATGGAGACACAGCCCGTGATTTTGCAAACCGTATTAATATTGGAATGGTAGGCATCAATGTTCCAATTCCAGTGCCGTTGGCCTATCATACTTTTGGTGGGTGGAAAAAATCCGTATTTGGAGACCTTAACCAGCATGGCCCAGATGCATTTAAATTCTATACTCGCACAAAAACAGTGACGGCGCGTTGGCCCTCAGGAATTAAAGAGGGGGAAGAGTTTTCAATTCCCGTAATGGAATAGTATACTTGTACCTTACTAACTACTCTGGGTCACCGTTACGCGATGACTCAGAACCAAATTTTAAAAATGAGTGCAACGTGTGCTTGAGAACACAACTAACATACAGGCTATATGATAAATACTTATATTGCATACTATTTTAGCTACGCCCAAAGTTAGTCAGTTTTATAAACTTCAAAATCTCAGGCATAGAACAATTTCAATTTTAAATGTACGTTTTCTAACCCTAAAGATCATCCTCGCCAGATTATTCAATAATTAAATTATCGTGTTGAAGGATTCTTTCAGAAAACAAAATCAAAATAAATTTATAAAATCTATTAGAAAAATCAGTCTATTTAGCTCATTGTAGCTTTAAAATTTACCAGTCAGTTAACAATTACTGCTTAAGATAGAATTTTTATACGGAATACTCTTTGCAAATAATATCGCCCTACAGGAGGCAACATGAACTTTGCACTCACAGAAGAACAAAACGCAATTTTCGATATGGCATTTGATTTTGGGCAGGAAAAGATAGCACCGCACGCGCAAGAGTGGGAGGCTGCAGGGACAATTCCAAAAGAACTCTGGCCACAAGTAGGAAAATTAGGCTTTGCATCTCTCTATGTTCCAGAAGAGGCCAATGGTACGGGACTTTCACGCCTTGATGCAACTCTTGTATTTGAGGCTTTATCTATGGCTTGCCCATCAGTTGCAGCTTTTCTCTCTATCCACAACATGTGCGCTAAAATGCTTGATAGTTTTGGGAGCGATGAGCTTAAGGCCCGTGTGATGCCAAGCGTCCTTAGTATGCAAACAATTCTCAGTTATTGCCTAACTGAACCAGGTTCAGGCTCTGACGCTGCGGCACTGCGCACACGTGCTGTTCGCTCTAACGAGGGGTATACAATAAACGGTACTAAAGCATTCATTTCTGGCGGTGGATACTCTGATGCTTACGTTTGTATGGTACGCACTGGCGAAGATGGGCCCAAAGGTATTTCTACCGTCTATGTACATAACAACGCCAGCGGACTTAGCTTCGGACCCTCAGAAAACAAAATGGGGTGGCGCAGCCAGCCAACAGCACAAGTACAATTTGATGATTGCAAAATTCCATATGAAAACCTTGTAGGAGAAGAAGGCAAAGGTTTTACATACGCGATGACTGGACTTGATGGTGGCCGGTTGAATATTGCAGCATGTTCACTTGGTGCAGCGCAGAGCGCTATTAACTCAACTTTAATTTATATGGGTGAACGTCAAGCATTCGGAAAATCAATTGATCAATTTCAAGGCCTACAATGGCGATTGGCAGATATGGAAATAGAACTACAGGCTGCCCGCACATTTTTACGCCAAGCCGCTTGGAAACTGGATCATGGAACATCCGATGCTACAAAATTTTGCGCTATGGCTAAGAAATTTGTTACCGAGGCAGGAAGTAAAGTTGTTGATCAATGCCTTCAGTTACATGGTGGTTATGGATACCTGACACACTATGGAATTGAAAAACTCGTTCGGGATTTGCGTGTGCATCAAATCCTTGAAGGTACGAATGAAATAATGAGAGTGATTGTAGCACGCGATCTGCTAAAAAACAGATGAATGATATATCAATTCGCAAGGTTGGAAATGCTGGCAGGATAACATTGCAACGCCCACAATCGTTAAACGCAATGACATATGAAATGGCCTGTAGAATTGAAGCGGCACTTGAAGGATGGACTAATGAACCTGCAGTTAAGCTAATTATCTTTGATGCGCTTGGAGATCGTGCATTTTGTTCAGGGGGAGACATAGCAGAACTCTATGAAACTGGAACTAGGGGTGATTATGCATACGGTCAAACTTTCTGGGCTGACGAATACCGTCTCAATTATAAAATCTTCAATTACTCCAAACCAATAATCAGCTTTTTGCAGGGATTTACTATGGGTGGTGGCGTTGGCATCGGCTGCCATGGATCACACAGAATTGTTGGCGATAGTAGTCAGATTGCGATGCCTGAATGTGGCATTGGTTTGATACCAGATGTGGGTGGGTCATTCATGCTGGCACTGTCACCTGGACGACTCGGTGAATATTTAGGTGTTACAGCGGCAAGGATGAATGCAAGTGATGCAATTTTTG
This sequence comes from uncultured Tateyamaria sp., assembly GCA_905480645.1. Taxonomy (GTDB): domain Bacteria; phylum Pseudomonadota; class Alphaproteobacteria; order Rhodobacterales; family Rhodobacteraceae; genus Tateyamaria. The sequence goes on along the minus strand of CAJQRC010000037.1, from coordinate 63,244 downwards.
CAGGCTTTGCCGATAAATACATCTCAGAATCAAAGTGGCCACAACTTATTGAGCAACTTGAAATATCTGGTGATGCCGATCAGCTGACACAATGGGAAACATCACCACCATCAGGCCCTCTGCAAGGCTTGATGCAAGACATTGATCGGCATTTTAATGGTGCTTCTTTAGGCGACATACTTATTACACTTAAAGCTGAAAATAGTGAGTTTGCTCGCACTACACTCATGCGCATGCACCTCAATAGCCCGTTATCAATGGCTTGTACCATTGAAACCTTAAATCGCTTGCGCGGGCCTTCCTTAACTCTGGAAAAAGCGCTAGATTTGGAATACCGTTTCACAGCCCGTTCAATGGAACACGGTGATTTTTTAGAAGGTATCCGTGCGGCTATTATCGACAAAGATCGCAAACCAAAATGGCAATTCTCTAATGGAAATGTGCCTTCTACTGCCGTAAGCAAAATGTTAATGCCACTTGGTAAATTAAGATTAAAATTGAGAGGGAAAGGTATGAAGATTGGCTTTATAGGATTAGGGAATATGGGTGCGCCTATGGCTTCAAACCTAGCCAATGCAGGCCATGTCGTCACCGGGTTTGATATTGCGGGCACGATTGCAGCAGGTGTGACAATAGCCACGAACGCAATAGAGGCTTCAAAAGGCCAAGACATTGTAATCACCATGCTTCCCGATGGAGCAATCTTGCGCAACGTGGCAGCAAAGATTATTCCCGTAATGCGCAAGGGTGCGACCCTTATTGATTGTTCCACAGTAGACGTAGAAAGTGCTCGAGCTGTAGCAGCAGATGCAATAATAGGAAAAATTTTGTTTGTTGATGCTCCAGTATCTGGAGGTATTAGTGGCGCCTCAGCAGGAACGTTAACCTTTATGGCCGGCGGTAGTGCAAATGCCTTTGATATAGCAAATCCGTTGTTTGAAATAATGGGACAAAAAGCAGTACACTGCGGTGATTCAGGTGCCGGACAGGCTGCTAAAATCTGCAACAATATGATCTTAGGTACCACTATGATTGCCACCTGTGAAGCCTTTGCGCTGGCTGATAAGTTAGGCCTTAATAGACAAAAAATGTTTGATGTAGTTAGCACATCATCTGGCAACAGTTGGACAATGAATTCTTATTGCCCTGCCCCAGGCATAGGGCCTGTCAGCCCAGCAGATAACGAATATAAACCCGGCTTCGCCGCCGAACTGATGCTTAAAGACCTTGGCCTAAGCCAAAAAGCGGCAGAAACAGTCGACGCAGACACTCCGATGGGTGCCCGAGCACTCGAATTGTACCGCCAGTTTGTGGAAGATGAAGGGGGAAAAGGTATGGACTTTAGCGCAATGTTACCGCGTTTTTCAAAGCGTAGCCGCAGCTAAGAACATCAAAAATGTCCCAAAAAATTATTACAAAGCCTACACTGAGTTAAAATACGCTTAGTTATTCAGCAGCAAGATCGCGCGCAATCAGCAATGCTTTTAGATACTGACCTGTGTGACTGTTTGAGGCACCAGCGATCTCCTCAGGAGTACCGATAGCGACCACTAATCCACCACCATCACCACCTTCAGGACCAATGTCTATGATGTGGTCAGCTGTTTTGACTACGTCAAGGTTGTGTTCAATGACAATAACTGAATTCCCTTGATCCACTAATTCGTGCAAAACTGCCAAAAGTTTACGAACGTCCTCAAAATGCAAGCCAGTTGTAGGTTCATCCAGAATGTAAAGTGTTCTACCAGTAGAACGCTTACTTAATTCCTTCGAAAGTTTAACCCTCTGTGCCTCACCGCCTGACAAGGTTGTAGCTTGTTGTCCCACTTTAATGTAACCGAGCCCTACTCGCACAAGAGCATCCATCTTTTCACGGATGCTGGGAACTGCTTGAAAGAAGCCTTGGGCATCTTCAACAGTCATATCTAAAACATTCGCAATCGATTTCCCTTTGAATTTGATCTCCAGCGTTTCACGATTGTAGCGTGCTCCCTTACAGGTTTCGCATTGGACATATACATCAGGCAAAAAGTGCATCTCAATTTTTATAAGACCGTCACCTTGGCAGGCCTCACACCGCCCACCTTTTACGTTGAAACTGAAACGGCCAGGTTTATAGCCACGCGCTTTAGCCTCAGGCATGCCTGCGAACCATTCTCGGATGGGTGTGAAAGCGCCTGTGTAAGTGGCAGGATTAGAGCGCGGCGTTCGCCCAATCGCTCTTTGGTCAATATCAATGACTTTGTCCAAATGCTCTAGCCCTTTTATTGTTTCACAAGGCGCTGGTGTCTGACGGGCCCCATTCAAACGCATTGAGGCCGTCTTAAAAAGAGTTTCGATTGTTAGCGTCGATTTTCCTCCACCAGAAACGCCCGTTACACAAACAAATTTGCCAAGTGGGAAATCTACTGTAACATTTTGCAGATTATTACCCGTAGCCTTCACAACTTTAATTGATTTTTTCTTTCCCTTGCGGCGTTTTTTCGGAATATCAATCTTTCGTACGCCAGTTAGGTACTGACCCGTCAACGATTCTGGGTCATTAGCCACGTGCTCCGGTGTGCCATGACTAACAACTCGCCCACCGTGTACTCCAGCACCCGGACCAATATCAAAGACATAATCCGCTTCACGTATAGCCTCTTCGTCATGCTCTACTACAATCACTGTATTACCCTGATCACGTAAATTCTTAAGAGTACCCAGTAATCTGTCATTGTCGCGCTGGTGCAATCCTATTGAAGGTTCATCCAAAACATACAACACGCCAGTCAGCCCCGAACCAATTTGACTGGCCAAACGGATACGTTGACTTTCACCACCACTCAAAGTGCCACTTGCGCGTGATAAGGTAAGGTATTCTAAACCTACATTATTTAAAAACCCGAGACGCTCTTGAATCTCTTTCAAAATAGCCCGCGAAATTTCGATTTTTTGCTGTGTCAAGTATTTGGGTACGGTGCTGCACCAATCGAAAGCCTCACGAATAGACATTTGAACAACTTCACCCGCATGAAGGCCAGCAATTTTAACTGCCAAAGCCTCAGCACGTAAACGGTAGCCATTACAGGTCCCACAAGGTCTATTATTCTGATATCGCTCAAATTCTTCACGAATCCAATTTGAATCTGTTTCACGATATCGGCGCTCCATGTTTGGAATAACACCTTCAAATGTCCGTAGAACTTGATAAACTCGGCCTCCCTCATCGTAACGGAACGAGATTTCATCTTTGCCTGATCCATATAAAAAAACGCTTTTTACATTATCTGGCAGTTCTTTCCATTTGGTTTGTTGATTGAAATCATAGTGTGCGGCAATCGCCTCAATCGTTTGTAAAAAGTAAGGAGATTTCCCTTTGCGCCATGGTGCCAATGCGCCGTCGTAAACTTTTAAACTTTGATCTGGCACAATAAGCCGTTCGTCAAAGAACAATTCTTGACCCAAACCATCACAAGTTGGGCATGCACCAAAGGGAGCGTTAAAAGAAAAAAGACGCGGTTCTATTTCTGCAATAGTAAAACCACTAACTGGGCAGGCAAACTTTTCGGAAAAAGTGATCCGTTCTGGGTCACCCTCTTTAGGTGCCGTTTCTAGAATTGATATACCGTCAGCAAGATCTAACGCTGTTCTCAGGCTGTCTGCCAACCGCGTTTCGAGGCCTTCTCGAACCACAATTCGATCAACAATAACGTCAATATCATGGCGAAATTTTTTATCAAGAACAGGAGGTTCATCCAGTTCATAAAACTGACCATCAACCTTTACTCGCTGAAAACCCTGCTTTCGAAGCTCAACAAATTCTTTGCGATATTCGCCTTTACGATCACGTACCATAGGCGCAAGAAGATAAGCACGTGTACCCACGTCCAACTTCATTATGCGGTCGACCATATCTTGAATTTGCTGAGCTTCGATAGGCTTGCCTGTGGCTGGTGAAAAAGGCGTTCCAACTCTAGCAAATAAAAGCCGCATATAATCATATATTTCAGTCACGGTTCCCACTGTAGAACGCGGGTTTTTTGATGTCGTTTTTTGTTCTATCGATATGGCCGGGCTTAATCCTGAGATGTGGTCTACGTCTGGCTTTTGCATCATATCTAAAAATTGGCGAGCATAAGCCGAAAGGGATTCAACATATCGACGTTGTCCCTCAGCATAAATGGTATCGAAGGCTAAGGATGATTTACCCGAACCCGATAATCCAGTAATCACAACCAATTGATCTCGGGGAATATCAACATCTATGGATTTAAGATTGTGTTCACGTGCACCGCGAACTTCGATATTTTTTTGTTCAGCCATTTCCGCCCCCACCAATCATCCTCTTTACATAGGTCAGCGCAATTAAACAGCCAATGAAAAATCTATTCACTGGCTTAACTAAATTTTTTCAATATTATTAATACAATAATACCCTTTGGCATCCAACAAATTCATAAAGCCTTACGTTAATATAACAACTACCGTCCATAGCAAACTAAATGGGCTGAAATGCCTAGATCTATGGAAGGTTCGACCGGGCTTCTTTTCATATCAAATTTTAGCAGCTTGGGGCTGTTACATCACGAGCAAGGGATAGCAGAGTTGGGCATAAATTCCCTAATCATTTATTATTTTAAAAAACTTACATGTGAATTACTCGGTCATAAGCATCGAGAACTGATTCATGCATCATTTCCGATAATGTTGGGTGTGGAAAGACTGCATGCATTAAGTCTTCCTCTGTAGTTTCAAGTGCTTGTCCAATAATGTAACCGTGGATAAGTTCTGTAACTTCAGCCCCAATCATGTGCGCACCCAATAACTCGCCCGTTTTTTCATTAAAAACAGTTTTAATCATGCCCTCAGGCTCCCCCAACGCAATAGCCTTGCCGTTACCAATAAAGGGAAACTTACCGACTTTAATATTATAGCCTTCCTGTAGAGCATTAGCTTCGGTCAGCCCCACACTTGCGATCTGTGGATAGCAGTAAGTACAACCAGCTATTGAATTAGGTTTTATCGGATGCACTGGTGTCTTATTAGCGATCAGCTCAGCTACCATCACACCTTCATGACTGGCTTTGTGTGCAAGCCAAGGAGCACCAGCTATATCACCGATTGCATAGATGCCAGCAATATCAGTGCGACAATATTCGTCAGTAACAACATGGTTCCTATCAATTCGAACGCCGAGCGCCTCCAAACCAAGGTTTTCGGTATTCCCGACAATTCCTACTGCAGAAATAACGGTATCAAATGTTTGCTGCTCAACTTTACCACAAATTTCAATGTGGGCAGTTGCCAGACCTTTTTCACGGTCCAACTTTTTTACTGTAGCATTTTCTATTATCTTCATACCTTGTTTTTCAAAGGCTTTTTTTGCAAAGGCACTAATCTCTGCGTCCTCAATTGGCAGAATTCGATCCAACACCTCCACAACAGTAGTATCTGCTCCAAGCGTGTTATAAAAACTTGCAAACTCAATGCCTATTGCTCCAGAACCAATCACCAATAGTTTCTTGGGCATCCGTTTAGGAGTAAGTGCGGAGCGATAAGTCCAAACCAACTCATCATCCGCTTCCAAGCCGGGCAATTCACGAGCCCGAGCTCCAGTTGCTAAAATAATGGATTTAGCGGTTAACTCTTCTATTTGCTTGCCCGTTTTAATGGAAACTTGACCCTTAGCGGGAATCATTCCTTCACCTTTAAAAAGTGAAATTTTATTTTTTTTGATTAGATGGCCGATTCCGCTCGATAGTTGCCCAGCAACTTTTCGGGAACGCTTCACTACAGCATCTAAATCGTAATCGATATTATCAGCTTTTAGGCCAAACTCTTTGGCACGGTGCATGAGGTGCAAAACTTCAGCAGAACGCAGCATCGCTTTTGTTGGAATACAGCCCCAATTGAGACAAATCCCGCCAAGATTCTCACGTTCCACTATCGCCACACTTAAACCCAATTGTGCAGATCTTATTGCAGCGACATAACCTCCAGGACCAGAGCCAATAACTACCACATCAAAAGATTTTGCCGCCATCGTATAGTCCTCACAGATTGCTGTTGTACATATAGTTTAGCGTTAAACTATTTTTTTTGACTTCTCAATATTAAGCATGCGAAGCAACAACATATCAGAAAACAACGCAATGTCGCCTCAAATTAGATAAATAAAATGAGTTAATTTCTTGTAATTTCCAATAATAGCAGTTTATCTTTGCAGCTTCAAAGTAGAATAGTTTCATTTAAAATATATTAAATAGGATATACTCTAACTAGTAGATTTGATAATTAAATTTATCTTAAGCGCTTCGCTGATAAGCTCAAACTTGTAAAGATTAAATATAAATTACAATTTTACGCAGCTTTATCCTTCTTTTCCAGACTACGCACAACGCTTTGATAACCTCCTGCATCGATATGTACCTGTTCAACACTGGTTGTCTTGCGCTTCATTATCAAATTTCTATGCGGAAAACGGCCAAACTGGCGGATAATTTCTCGATGAGCTCGTGCGTGCAATAAATATTTAGGATTATCTAAGCGTTCGTGAATAAGCCGTACAGCCCGATCTTGATCGTAAAGATTTTCAGAATGCTCCAAAGGCATATAGAAAAAATGCCGTATGTGGGGATCAACTCTAAGATCCCAGCCTTTGGAGATAGCAGATTTTGCCGCAGCTAAAGCCGCTCTGTCAGTAGAAAAAGCACGAGAGTCACTTCTAAACATGTTCCGAGGCAACTGATCTGTTAAAATAATATACGCTAACACCCCGTTAGGATATGTTAGCCAAAGGGAAAACTGTCCTTCGGCCACCTTTTGCCATGTCTCTACAAAATTATTCCGTATTTGGGTATCAAAATTTTGATCCTCAATAAACCATTGTTCTGGTTTACACTCATCTAACCAAAAGCGCAGTATGTCGTCCGGACCCACCATGGTTTTACTCCTGTTTCCATGCAATCCCTACGAATCGATACAACTATTTTATCGGTAGACCTAATCACGAAATACGACAGTGGCGACACTTTACTCACTTTGGCTGTCGTCTTCTCCCTCCAGATCAGCCTCAATGGCATATTCTTGTGCAATTTCCATAGAAACTGGCGTTGTAGAAGCTTGCGACATCACAACATATGCTCCTGTTTCATCAATAGGAATTGAATTTCGTTGCGTAGAACGATAAGCGGCGTAGCCGACAAGAATAATAAATAGAACTCCAATATACAGGTAGAATCCAGGTGGACCAATGTTTTCCATCAACACACCAACAATCAAAGGACCACAAACCGCCCCAAGCCCATTGATAAAAACCAGGCCCCCAGAGGCTGCGGTCATGTCACCATGTTCAAGAAAATCATTTGTATGCGCTAACAGCAAGGAATATAATGGATGCGACGTACCCCCGATTATAAAAGCTGATATTAATAAAAATGCGAATTGATGACCAAAAGCTACCCCAATTAAAGATCCAACAGTACCAACCATTGCCACATAGATTATTAATGTTCTGCGATCCATCCGATCCGAGATCCAACCTATTGGATATTGAAGCAAAACTGCTCCAACAAAGAATGTTGCTACGAAAGTAGAGATTTGCCCGATACTTAAGCCTGCCTGAGCTGCGTAAACTGAAGACATACCAAACTGAGCCGAAAACACACCGCCTAGGATCAGCATTCCAAAACAACCTAACGGAGAAAATTTAGACAACTGTCTCAATGTCATTGGTTTGGTGGTGTCAAACGCAGGCGTAGGGCTTATCGACAAAAGTATTGGCGTTATTGCAATCGAAACCAAAACTGACGGAATGACAAATAAAACAAAACCAGACGGATCAGCAGTCAGTAATAGCGCTTGACTGGCAACAATACCAAAAGTCTGAACCATCATATAGAGTGACAGAGCTTTCCCTCGATTAGAGTTATCAGCCGCCTCGTTCAACCAGCTTTCGGCCGTGACATAAACAGCTGAAAAACAAAAACCAATAATTACACGCCCGACAGTCCATATCCATGGATCAGCAAAAGTTGGGTAAAGTATCATAACTGCTGAAATTAAAGATGCGAGGGCGGCAAAAACTCTCACATGACCAACACGCCGGATCATACTAGGGGCCATTCGACTGCCTCCTAAAAATCCAGCAAAATAAGCCGACATAACAATGGACATCTCAAGAGTCGAAAAACCTTCAATTTCTCCTCGAATACCCAACAATGTGCCCTGCATACCGTTTCCGACCATAAGCAGACACATGCCTAGCAAAAGCGCCCATGCGCTTGATAGAACCTGAAGCATGTCACACATCCTTTTGACAATGTACATTAGCCCATTGCCACAGGTTAAACATATTGTTCGCAAGCAGTTGCGACCTATTTATGTCGGTTTTGAAATTTTATAGCTTGGCAGCAGCAGTGATGCGTCGCCATATGAAAAAAATCTATATTTTTTTTCCACTGCATGCTGATAAATACTGATAATTCTATCCGATCCCATGAGTGCTGACACCAGCATCATAAGTGTCGATTTGGGTAAGTGAAAATTAGTGATTAGCCCATCAGAAACAATAAACTGAAAGCTTGGATAAATGAAAATCTCTGTATAACCTTCCCAAGGCGCAAGCCCAGATTCCCGTGCCATCGTTTCAATTAAGCGGAGTGACGTAGTCCCAACTGGGATGACACGACCACCCCGAGCCTTTGTTTGTGCAATTTTTGCGGCAGCAGTTTGGTTTACTTGCCCCCATTCAGCATGCATTTTATGAGACTTCACGTCATCTACTTTTACAGGCAAAAATGTTCCTGCTCCGACATGCAAAGTTACATAGGTGAATAGAACGCCTCGTTTTTTAAGTGCAGTAAGTAATAAATCATCAAAATGTAGAGACGCCGTTGGTGCTGCGACAGCACCATTGTTGCGCGCCCAAACTGTTTGGTAATCTTCTTTATCCTGCAAATCTGCAGGCCGTTTCGCGGCGATATATGGCGGCAAGGGCATAGCACCCGCCTCGCCTAGTGCCACATCAAAATCATCGCCCTGTAAATTAAAACTAAAAAAACCCTGACCACGACTTTTAGCCATCAATGTTGCAGACAATTTTTCCGAAAATACGAGGGTTTCACCAGCATTGATCCTTTTTAAAGGCTTAATCAAAGCAGACCATGTTCCGTCAGGCTCCAGTTGTAGCAATGTTACTTCAATTTTAGCCTTGGTTATTTCTTTATCGCCTTTACGATAACGAAAACCATTTAATCTTGCAGGGATAACCCGAGTATCGTTCAACACTAGAAGATCACCCGGTTTAAGCCAAGCCACCAAGTCAGTTACCGATGCATCATGGATACTATCACCTTGAGCAATTAATAGCCGCGCGGAGGACCGAGGCTTAGCTGGTCGAGTAGCTATCAAATCAGCAGGCAGAAAAAAATCAAAATCATTCAGCTTCATCCGACTGGCTTTAGCTACGCTTTCAGCGGTCATCAAGCCGTTGCTGGCGTTCTTCCAGCATTTCTTCAGATGAAAAATTCGGGACTGCATCTAGCACGAACGCTTTTGGTAACTCTGGCACAGCAGCATCACCATCTATAGTTGACAAATTCGGAGAAGCGGCACGAAACAAATCGCGAAATACACCAGGTGTCAATGCTGACATGGGATTTACTGTAACCTTGGGCTCACTTGTTTGCCCACTTAGAGTATAATTAAAACCAATCAGGCCTTCACCTTTACGAGTAAGAAAACTTCCAATTCCGTTTAACAAATAAATTGGTGAAATTACCCCGCGCATATCCAAAATTGAGTTAGCAGCATCAAGAGTGCCATCCATTGACAAACCTATAGACGGGCCAACCGCGCTGGCCTGTGTTAACACTAAGTTTGATGGATTGAGACGAAACTTTGCTTCGACATCTTGGAAGCGAATGCCACTGCCGTCCAGTTGATCAAATAAACCAACAATGCTTATTGCATTAAGTAAAGCACCAATGAAAGGAGCGTCCTGAATGCTTGTATCAGTCACGTTCAAAACTCCATCAAAAGACGCATCTCCAATCGGTAATAAAGTGAGTGAAAGCGTACCACCGCGGGCTTTTTTAAAGATTCCTAACGAAGCAGCCACACCACCCGCTTCTTCGGATGTTATCAGAACAGCACTACGTCCATTCTGCGGTAAAACGTGACCATTGACAGTCGCACCATTATTAACTTTGGCTTTGAACTTTCCATTAAGTCCGCCAGATAAATCAAATTCACCATTCAAATCTGTAAGAGATATAGTGTCCGTAACCTGAAGAAGTTCCAGCGATACGCTTATAGGTTGATCAGCTATTAATTCGTCATTTTTTTTCACACCACCCTTCGTATTATCGCCACCAAAATTTGCTTTTCTCAAGTCTAATATTCCAGCGCGAACAACAATAGCTGGCGGCACCCCAGCACCACGCCCAACCAAATCAACGGGCCCTTTTATCCATTCACCCACTTGCACTGCGTCAAAGCGGGCCAAATTCAGTCCACCATCAGCCTCTAATAAAGTAATACTTCCATTTGCTTTCAAACCTGGCACATCAATATCAATATTTTCCACACGCGGGGGGTTACTAAGAACGCCGGCAATAGATAGTTTTCCATACGTAGCGGCTGGCTTGCTCCAATTGATCCATGGTGCAGAAATTTGCAGACCCGTCAAATTACTATCGAGCCGGAAACTTGGCGCCCCACCCCGTAAAGGCATGGCAAGCTCAATATTCGCAGAACCTTCACCTGACACCATTTTGGACGGCAGACCGATACTAAATGCTTTTAACATATGTTCAGATAATTCTAATGAGCCCTCCAGCTTGCTTGGCATAGACTTATTACCAAGCGGTTGGTTCCAAACTACATCAAATGCTACTTTGTCCAGCATTCCTTTTCCAGAAATTGTAACTCCAAGGTTGTCGGCTGAGATCTGTAAAGTCTTAGATTCAAGAAGTCTGCCTTCAACCACTTTTGTGCTAACAATATCGGAAGCGGTACCGAGCATACTAAAAGTAAAATCTTCTGGCTTTAACCCACGTCTAAGCGGCATCGAGAGTGTACCAGCTACCTTCAGGCGTCCATCTGCAATCGTGGGGTCACGACCAGCTTTTTTCATAATTGATAACGGTGGCTGATCTAAAAGAGAGAGCATCCCAGTTACATAGCTACTTGTTTTTAATCGCACTACACCAGGCGCCCCAGGCCCAAACGTAACATCTGGAATAATAAACGATGTTCCAGAAACATCGACAATTCCTCCTTTCTTAGCCTTAACTTTCCCTTTGTTTAAAGTTGCGACAAAACGGTCATTAAGAAGGGTAGCCGTACCATTTGCATCGGTTATAAAAGGCAGGTTTTTTGCATACCGCACCACACCTTTTTCGTAGGTAAATCCCAAAAACAAGTTGGGCTTCAAACCTGGTTGTCCGCGCAGCACTGCGTCTATGTTGCTTAGGCTGCCAGCTATAATATTTTCACTAATCCATCTACGAGTACGCGGTTTTAAGCCTGAAGGCCAAATTGCCAGTAACCTTTCAGATGATAGACCATCCAAATGCGCATCGAAATTATAACTCCAACCGTCTGGCTCAGTTTCCAAATTTGCTTCAACTTGTAAAGTCTGTCCGTTGTCATGAAGCAGCAACTGACCAATGTGCAGACGGAAAGGGTTGAGCAAAAGTTTAAAATCCATCTCAACAGACTCTATTGAGATAGCTTCAGGATATAAATCGTCCGGGTTGACCTGAACTGTATTGGATTTAAATCGGCCTACAAGATTTTCAAAACCTCCAATGTCGCTTACATCCAAGAAAGCTTGCCCAATCATTTCGCCGGTAATCCATGGGCTAACCACAGACAGCTCGTCAAAAGTCAAAATACTGAGCGCTGGATCATAACGAAAATAACTTCGCGCCGAGGAAAACGGGATGGGACGCGTTTCATCGATTGGTTGCAATACTCCCTCTCCTATGGCCAGCGTAGCGTTCACAGGAAGCAACGAACCTTCATCGGTAATTCCGCCTATTAATGAACCTGAAATTGGAGCATGAAGCACGTTCAGCCAAGCGAATGGAGGCGCTAAAGCAGCAAGGTCACCAGCCTCAATATCCTTTATATTTAAACCAAAATCTGCTGCGGTAGCGCCAATTATACTTTTGTAATTTGCCTCTAAGGTCGCAACACCTTGACCTCCATTAAGCAAAGCAAGGTCCGTTTTTGCCTGTATGGTGTTACCATCACGTTTGAAGCTCAAGCGGCCACCATCAATAGTCCATATCCGTTCCAAAGATTGATCTTCTATCTGTAAATTTAGCGCTTGAATCTCAGCGCTAGTCAGATCAGCCAGAATTGGCAAATTCAATAATCTATCAAATCGGTTGATCAACTGAGCAACTGTTGCGGCCTGCTGGTGCGGCGCAGTAAGGTCCAGACCGCCTGACACGACAATTGACCCGTTTGGCAAGCGTCGCAAACTGACGAAAACGCCGCTTACACTCATGTTGGTAAGTTGTAATTGACCTTGAATTAGATGACTAAGTGATAGCTCTGCACGGACCTCAGAAAATGCTATAATCTCAATTCCAGTTTTTGTGGTTAACTTAACATTTGTCATTAAAACTTGCGGTTTTAAGCTAGAATCAATTAACAAATCCAACGCATCAAAATTTAATTCTGCCGAGCCTAAAGCTTCCGCTGAACGAATTTCAATACTATTACGAACCCAATCTGGAGCTTTAAAGTTCCAACCTATTACATGATAGTAAATCAAACTCAAAGTAATCATCACGAAAAGCAGAAAAACAAAACTGACAATTGCAACACGTTGCCAAAAGCTTTTGTACACAGGTTTAGGTTGTTTCAAAGGTTTATTATTTTCATTATCATTCATTACTGTATTCTTACTGGTATGCCCTATAATCCCCTACTAAATTCACTATAAATCTGAAAAAGGCCAGATGATGTTAAATGTTATGGACCAAGCACCAAACTTCACACTACCACAGACTGATGGCACTATGATTACCCTATCGTCACTAAAAGGTAATCCAGTTGTTTTGTTTTTTTATCCAAGGGATGACACTCCTGGGTGCACAACTGAATCTATAGCGTTTTCCGCTAAAATAGAAGCATTTGTTGCAAAAGGCGCAAAGGTTTTTGGCATTTCAAAAGACGGCATCAGTAGTCACGTAAAATTCACAACTAAACATAATCTAAAAGTACCATTATTATCTGATGAGAAAGGAAGCGTTTGCGAAGATTATGGAGTTTGGAAAGAGAAAAATATGTATGGGAAAAAGTACATGGGTATTGAAAGGACCACATATCTCATTGATGGAAATGGACATATTGCAATGGTATGGCAGAAAGTAAAAGTTGCAGGCCATGCAGAGGAAGTTTTAGCATTAATAGAAAAACTATAATGCAATCGCTGGCACAAATGGCGGAAGAAGTTCTTCGAACCGCAGGCGGGCGTGAAAAAACAGCTCTTTCACGTGGATTCGCCAAAAAATGGCATATGGCAAGGAAAAACGAAAACAAACCAGATGTTGGCACGGCCAATCCACCAAATCACCCAGCAAGACCCGCCACACCACAATTGCTCAGCCCGCGTGACGTGCCGCGGCGTCGCTCCGGCTCACCTCAGGGCCGCATTGCGTTATTGCATGCTGTTGCTCACATAGAACTCAACGCAGTAGACCTACATTGGGACATCATCGCACGGTTTTCTCACATACCAATGCCTATTGGTTTTTTTGATGATTGGGTAAAAGCCGCCGACGAAGAGTCAAAACATTTTAATTTAATGTGTGATTGCCTTGAAAAAATGGGAAGCCATTATGGAGCACTGCCTGCGCATGCCGGTATGTGGCGTGCAGCTGAAGATACAGCAAACGATTTTATGGGTAGACTTGCAGTTGTTCCCATGGTTCTCGAAGCCCGTGGCCTTGATGTTACACCCGGTATGATAGAGGTCTTTCGCAAGGCAAAAGTTGATGATGTAGTAGATGCTTTGGAAACTATATACGCAGAGGAAGTAGCTCACGTTGCTTACGGTTCAAAATGGTTCCATTTTCTTTGCGGTAGAGAAAATCTTGACCCAAAAACTGTTTTTCACGACTTAGTTCAGACCTATTTTCACAGCCCTCTTAAGCCACCGTTCAATGAGGAAAAACGAGCTGAAGCTGGCCTGCCACCAGATTTTTACTGGCCACTTGCCGTCGCAGACTAAACGACGATATTAATATGCGCGGTTTTCCGCCAAATTTACACTATTTCATACCTGAAATATGCTAAATAATCAGCTAGGCTTGCCCCGATTTAATGTACACTTTATTATAAAATTGGGCTCAATAACATCATTCTCGATTTTCCAACTCGTCTGATACTAAGGACATTTATTTGCGAACAAATCTTAAAATAAAGTTGCATAAGCTACTGGAGAGTTTTTTTCCAGAACGCAGGGTATTTCTAAAGTCCGATAACGATACTCGTTTCATCCGGCTGCGCTCTGGAACTCAACTAATTGCTTTAGCTGGTAGCTCACTTATTGTTGCTTGGACGATTGTCGCGACAGCTATAATACTTATGGATAGTATTGGTGCAGGTAACTTTCGTGAGCAGGCCAAGCGTGATCAAACTACATACAAACAAAGATTAAACGATTTGTCGCTCCAACGAGACAAACGTGCCGAGGAAGCTCTTGCAGCACAGGAACGCTTCACTTCAGCGTTAACACAAATTTCGATAATGCAATCCCAATTGCTGTCTTCTGAAACTCGCCGCCGGGAATTGGAATCCGGTATCGAGGTCATTCAAAATACGTTACGCAGTACGATGAAAGATCGCGAAACAGTTAGAAATCAATTGGCTCAATTTGATAAACAATCCCCAAACGGTGAAACACAAAAAGTTAATAAAGTAGTAGCTCCCAATGGTTTGATAGACTTTGTGGCCGGTGCCTTGACACGTACGGCTGCCGAGCGTGACCAGACAACCGATGACATGCAAACAGCACTTATAACCGCAGAGGATTTAAAATTAGAAATAGCTTTAATGCAGGAAGAAAATGACCAAATTTTTCGGCAACTTGAGGAGGCTATGACTATCTCTGTCGCACCACTTGATAAAATGTTTCGCTCCGCAGGGATGTCTACAGAGCGTATCATAGAACAAGTTCGAGGAAGATATTCCGGCCAAGGCGGACCGTTAACACCACTTGTTTTCTCGATCCAAGGTGACCTCAAACCATCCCCTGACAACTTACGAGCAAACAAAATTTTAAATCAAATGGATCAGCTAAACCTTTACCGTATTGCGGCGCAAAAAGCACCCTTTGCAACACCTGTTAAATCCGCATTCCGCTTCACCTCCCAATTCGGACTACGACGAGATCCTAAAACTGGTGGGCGTAGGATGCATCGTGGTGTTGACTTTGCTGCGTCAAGTGGAACGCCAATTTATGCAACTGCAGATGGCGTGGTAACGCATTCGGGCTGGCATTCGGGTTATGGTCGTCTGATTAAGATCCAACATGAATTCGGTATCGAAACGAGATATGCCCACTTATCCAGGCTTAAAGTAAAAGTTGGGCAAAGGGTCTCGCGTGGAGATAGAATTGGTGCTATGGGTTCTTCAGGTCGAGCAACTGGAGTGCATTTGCATTATGAAGTTCGCGTCGGCGATAAAGCGGTTAACCCGATGATCTATATCAAGGCAGCAAACGATGTTTTCTAAAAATAAAATTAACGAACCAAGTCCAAGTTTGGATGCAGCATCCCCTGCAGGAGTAGGAGCAGCACCGACGGCACCAAAATCGTCCGAATACAAGTCAAACCCACCGAAAACAAAACCACCAGCGTCTATTTTGTCTGCTGATTTACATGTGACTGGCAATATGAAGACTACTGGTGATATCCAAGTTGAGGGCACTGTGGAAGGTGACATACGCGCTCATCTGTTAACGATCGGAGAAAGTGCTACAATCAAAGGTGAAGTAGTAGCTGACGATGTAATCGTAAACGGCCGAATCGTTGGGCGTGTTCGTGGTCTCAAAGTGCGGCTGACATCTACAGCCCGTGTTGAGGGGGATATTATTCACAAAACAATAGCAATCGAGAGCGGTGCTCACTTTGAGGGATCTGTTCAGAGACAAGATGACCCTCTCAATTCTGGTAGCAAGCCGAAAGGCGCTATCCCCACAACTCCACCGCCTGTTGCTGGGTGACGTTATTCTATTCCCTGAGATAAAATTAAGCTTCGGCACTTTCAAGTGCCGAAGCTTTTTTAGTTCGTTACGACTACTGACTTCATCACGTCTGGAGCACCATCTATCGCTCCTGACTGAGACTGTCCTCGCTTAATTTGATCAAGCACCTCCAATCCTGAGGTTACTTCTCCGACCACAGTATATTGTCCATTCAAAAAATCACCCCGATCAAACATAATAAAGAACTGGCTGTTAGCCGAATTCACATCTTGGCTACGGGCCATTCCTACGGTTCCACGCACAAATGGTTTCTCAGAAAATTCTGCTTTAATGTCAGGGTATTCAGAGCCACCCCGGCCTGCAGCATTGGAATCATAATCTGTTATATTTGCAAATTGAACATCTCCAGTTTGCGCCATAAATCCGTCAATTACCCGATGAAACGCCACACCATCATATTTGCCCTCAGCAGCTAGGTTAGCAATTCTCTTCACATGAGCAGGCGCAACATCCTCAAAAAGATCAATGACAATGACGCCATTTGCACCCTCGCCCTCCACATTTATCTCTATGCCTGTCGCCAAAACTGGTGTTGCGGCTAAAGCGAGCACGGTAAGTAGAGCTTTATACATCCGCTGCTACCTTAACGCTTATCATACGGTCAGGCTCCGCAGGTGGTTCACCGCGAGAAATAGCATCAACGTGCTCCATACCTGCCGTAACTCGGCCGTACACAGTATATTGACCGTTGAGGAAGTTATTATCTGCAAAATTGATAAAAAACTGACTGTTAGCACTGTCAGGGCTGGCAGAGCGGGCCGCACCAATTGAACCTCGGTCATGCGGTAATTTTGAAAACTCAGCGGGCAAATCTGGTTTATCAGAGCCACCAGTACCAGCCATTCGAATGTTAAATCCGTCCTCCATGTCGCCATGTTGAACATCGCCCGTTTGTGCCATAAAGCTGTCAATCACCCTGTGAAAAGCGACATTATCATATTCACCTGACCTAACGAGTTCTTTCATACGCGCAGTATGGAGAGGCGCTACATCGGGCATTAGTTCAATTGTAACTGTTCCACCCTTAAGTTCCATAAGGATAGTGTTTTCTGGGTCTTTGATCTCGGACATAGCTTTCTTTCTGATTTATGGTTTTTCTAGTATCTAAGCCTTGAGTGGCTAAGGAACAAGTGATGCATTGACCTGCGGGGAAATTGTAGCGATGCATAGTCCAAATTCAAATCAAGGAGTGTCAACGATGAATTGGAAAACACTGGATGATATGGAATTGAATGGCAAACGCGTTCTAACGCGCGTCGATATCAACGTTCCGATGGAAAACGGTCACATAACCGATGCAACAAGGATTGAGCGGATTGCCACAACAATTAATGATATAAAATCAAAGGGCGGCAGTCCCATCCTTCTAGCCCATCTAGGCCGCCCCAATGGCAAAGTAAATCCTAAGTTGTCTCTCCAACAGTTAGTTCCAACTTTAGAAATAACTTTTAAATGTCCAGTTTTCTTCACCGATAATCCGTCACGTGACTGGATAAATGAGAAACCCTCAGATGCAGTAATATTACTTGAAAATATGCGATTTAACGAAATGGAAGAACAGAACACTCCAGCGCTGGCACAATTTTTAGCGACACTAGGGGACATTTTTTGCAATGACGCATTTTCAACCTGTCATAGATCCCATGCCTCAACTGTGGGGGTCGCAAAACTTTTACCGTCCTGCGCAGGCCACTTAATGCAAATTGAATTGAACGCATTAAAAAGCGCTTTATCCAATCCCCTCCGTCCAGTTGGTGCTGTGGTTGGCGGTGCTAAAGTATCTAGTAAATTAGAATTATTGCAGAATCTTGTCAAAAAAATTGACACATTGGTTATTGGCGGAGGCATGGCTAATACATTTCTGGCCGCTCAAGGTGCAGAACTTGGCTCTTCATTGCAAGAACCTGATTTACATAATATTGCACGAAGTATTCTTGCCACCGCCGATGCTGAAAACTGCCGCATTATTCTGCCCAGAGACGGTCGTATTTCAACCATATTCGCCGCTCACGCACCCAATAAAATTATTTCACTGAACACTCAAACTCAATTGAAACCAGATGAAATGGTTCTTGACGCTGGTGATAAGACAACGGAAGACATCATAACAGAATTTCGATCTCTCAAAACTTTAATTTGGAATGGTCCACTCGGAGCCTTTGAGATTGAGCCATTTAATACAGCAACTATGAAAGCATCAAAAGCCGCCGCCGCTTTCACTTTATCAGGAAGTCTGATCACCGTTGCGGGCGGTGGAGATACCGTAGCAGCGTTAAATCAAGCTGGAGTGGTCGACGAATTCAGTTACGTTTCTACAGCAGGCGGCGCGTTTCTTGAATGGATGGAAGGTAAAAAACTACCAGGTATTGCGGCCTTGCTATAATATTTTATTCTAATTTTTTAGCTGGTAAAAAATTGTAGAAAGGGGATTCACAGAGCGAATCACATGTGCAATAATGAAAAAAGCCGTTCAAAGTAAAACGGCACAAGGCAGAGCACATGACCAGCAAAACCCGCCCAACATTGGGAATGATTATTTATTTCGTTACAGCATTCGCTTTAGGGATTTATTTTACTTTTGCCGCTGTGCAAGGTGATTTTGGGTTATTTATGCGTGCAGAAATTGATGCAGAGGCAAGCGACTTAGCTGCGCAGCTTGTAGCCGTTCAAACTGATGTGGCAAAGATGGAAAACCTTACAAAACGACTATCCGACGATTACTTGGACCTGGATCTTTTAGATGAACAATCTCGTTCTATCCTTGGTATGTTACGTGCAAACGAGATTGTTATTCGCTAATAGTATATAAAATTAATGGAATAAACAAAATTTGCTCTTTCGAGCAAAAGCAACTCGCACGTTTTAAGGCAATTGTATTATATATAGTTTAACGCTAAACTACTTATAAAAAGGAGGTCTGC
The DNA here is from genome assembly GCA_905480645.1 of uncultured Tateyamaria sp. GTDB lineage: Bacteria > Pseudomonadota > Alphaproteobacteria > Rhodobacterales > Rhodobacteraceae > Tateyamaria. Next base: position 44,053 of record CAJQRC010000037.1, on the reverse strand, counting down.
CAACATGGCAGCGCGTAAAGCCAAAACAAAGCCCAATGTCTCGGCTGAAGAACTTATTACTTATTACAGAGACATGTTACTGATCCGTCGCTTTGAAGAAAAAGCGGGGCAACTATACGGTATGGGATTAATTGGTGGATTCTGCCATCTATATATAGGACAAGAGGCAGTGGTGGTGGGCCTTGAGGCCGCTGCTAAAGATGGGGACAAACGTGTTACTTCCTACCGAGACCATGGTCACATGCTGGCATGTGGCATGGACCCTAATGGAGTAATGGCCGAACTAACTGGTAGAGAAGGCGGTTACTCCAAAGGAAAAGGTGGCTCAATGCACATGTTTTCCAAAGAAAAAGATTTTTACGGTGGTCACGGTATTGTTGCAGCGCAAGTTCCGATTGGTGCTGGCCTTGCTTTTGCTGACAGATACAAAGGAAATGATCATGTAACTTTCACATATTTTGGTGACGGTGCAGCAAATCAAGGTCAAGTTTATGAAGCCTATAATATGGCTGAGCTGTGGATGCTTCCTGTTATATTTGTAATTGAAAATAACCAATACGCGATGGGTACTTCGACTAAAAGATCAACAAAATCGATTAGTTATTGGGAGCGAGGTGCTTCCTACGGTATCCCTGGTGAAGAAGTTGACGGTATGGATGTTCTAGCGGTAAAGGCGGCGGGTCAAAAAGCGGTTGACCACTGCAGGGCAGGTAAAGGTCCATATATTTTAGAAATCAAAACATATCGTTATCGGGGTCATTCAATGTCGGACCCGGCCAAGTATCGCACACGTGAAGAAGTTCAAAAAATGCGCGATGAACGTGATCCAATCGAAGCAGTTCGATCAATACTACTGACTGGCAAATATGCCTCCGAAGATGATTTAAAATCAATAGATAAAGAAATAAAAGAAGTTGTTAATGCAAGTGCCGAGTTTGCTAAAGATAGTCCCGAACCAGCGTTGGGTGAGCTTTGGACAGACATCTATGCTTAAGGAAAAAATCTAAATCATGGCAACGGAAATTCTCATGCCTGCACTGTCTCCCACAATGGAAGAAGGCACATTAACTAAATGGTTAGTTAAAGAAGGCGATACTGTCACGTCGGGAGATATTATCGCAGAGATTGAAACAGATAAAGCCACAATGGAATTTGAGTCCGTTGATGAGGGCATCATTGGCAAAATTCTTATCAAAGAGGGTACCGAGGCTGTCAAAGTTAATACCGTGATCGCGGTTATAGTTGAAGTTGGAGAAAAAATTGACACAGTTCAATCTTTTTCCCCAATAGTGGAGAACGTACCAACGGTACAATCTACCAAGTCTTCCGCTCTAAACTCTAAACCAGCAGTTCATAAAATAAGCCAAAGTCCTGATTACCCTGAAGGCACTCCAGTGCAGAAAAAAACTGTACGCGAGGCCTTGCGTGATGGAATGTCAGAAGAAATGCGACGGGATGAAAGCGTTTTTCTGATGGGCGAAGAAGTTGCTGAGTACCAAGGTGCGTACAAAATCTCACAAGGGATGTTGGATGAGTTTGGCGATAAACGCATTATTGATACGCCAATTACTGAACATGGTTTTGCTGGAATCGGTGTAGGCGCTGCATTTGGTGGATTACGCCCAATTGTTGAATTCATGACATTCAATTTTGCCATGCAAGCAATGGACCACATAATAAACTCCGCGGCAAAGACCCTTTATATGTCTGGAGGCCAAATGGGCGCCTCAATGGTTTTCCGTGGCCCAAATGGAGCAGCAGCTCGCGTGGGTGCTCAACACAGTCAAGATTACGCAGCTTGGTTTATGCAAGTGCCAGGCCTAAAAGTCGTCATGCCTTATTCAGCATCAGACGCTAAAGGGTTGATGAAAACGGCTATCCGTGACGACAACCCAGTGATTTTCCTTGAAAATGAAATCCTATATGGGCAAGCTTTTGATGTTCCCGAAATTGATGATTTTACCATTCCATTTGGTAAGGCGCGAATTTGGCGTGAAGGTTCAGATGTTACAATCGTTTCATTCGGTATTGGTATGAAATATGCAATTGAAGCAGCAGACAAGCTGTTAGAAGACGGCATCAAAGCCGAAGTCCTTGACCTGCGTACATTGCGTCCGATGGATACCCCAGCGATTTTGCAATCAGTAATGAAAACTAACCGCTGTGTAACGGTCGAAGAAGGCTGGCCGCAGGGCTGTGTTGGCAATTATATTAGCTCGGTAGTAATGCAAGAAGCCTTCGATTATCTCGATGCACCTGTGATTAATTGCACCGGTAAAGACGTGCCAATGCCATATGCAGCAAATCTCGAAAAACATGCTTTAATTACGACAGAAGAAGTTATTACGGCCGTAAAACAAGTAACTTATCGTTAAGGATCCGGACATGCCTATAGAAATTCTCATGCCGGCACTGTCACCAACAATGGAAGAAGGCACGCTGACTAAATGGTTTATAAAAGAAGGCGATACTGTTTCATCTGGTGATCTTTTAGCCGAAATTGAAACAGACAAAGCTACAATGGAGTTTGAAGCTGTTGATGAAGGTGTAATCGCCAAAATATTGGTTCCAGAGGGTTCAGAGGGTATAAAAGTCAAAACCGTAATTGCTATATTGTTAGAAGACGGTGAAAGTACTGATGATATGAATTTGACCGATGCCCGAAAAACGCCCCCGGCGCAGCAAGAGTCCAAAATTTTATTAACAAAAGAGTCTGATCCAAAAAAGGTGGTTACGACAGACAATAGTATCAACAAGAGTGAGCAGCGTATTTTTGCATCCCCCCTCGCTCGCCGTATAGCTGCTCATAAAGGGCTAGATTTAAATACAATAAAAGGAACTGCTCCTCATGGTCGTATTATAAAATCCGACGTAGAAAAAGCCATCACAACCATAAATAACCCACCCTTATACGATGCCAATGCCGACGCAGTGCGTGAAACGGTTTTATCACCCTCCAGATTATCAGACGATAACGTAACCAAAATCTATGAAAAACGTGAATACGAAATCATCAAGCTCGACGGTATGCGTAAGACAATTGCTGCGCGCCTTACAGAAGCAAAGCAAACTGTACCACATTTCTATCTTCGTCGTGACATCATGCTGGACGAAATATTAGATCTAAAAGGTAAATTAAACAGGCAACTGGCAGATAGCGGTGTGAAAATTTCAGTTAACGATTTCATAATCAAAGCTTGCGCTTTAGCATTACAACAAGTGCCAGACGCCAATGCGGTATGGGCTGGTGACAAGATATTGAAGCTTAAATCCTCAGACGTAGCAGTCGCTGTTGCAATAGAAGGAGGGCTATTCACACCAGTTTTGCAAGATGCAGATAAAAAATCATTGTCCACCTTATCTTCTCAAATGAAGGACCTAGCTGCACGCGCACGAAATCGAAAGCTTGCGCCACATGAATATCAAGGCGGTAGTTTTGCAATATCCAATTTAGGAATGTTTGGTATAGACAGCTTCGACGCTGTTATTAACCCACCTCATGGAGCAATCTTAGCCATAGGCGCTGGTACAAAGAGACCTATTGTCCGGGATGATGGAACATTGGGTGTTGCAACAGTAATGTCCGTGACACTTTCAGTTGACCATAGAACAATAGACGGCACTCTTGGCTCTAAACTATTAACTGCTATCGTTGATAATCTAGAAAACCCAATAGCAATGTTAGCCTGGTAAGATTGCTTCATTATAAAAATTAAAATATATAATTTTTATGCTGCGTGTCTTATGAAAAATGTAGAAAGATCTAAGGGTGGTTCAATTGTTGGAAATAACGTGCTTTATTAATAAAACCCTGCTAAAGTGACAGAATTCTAATTAATTCATACCACACGGTCTTAGATAGTATCATCTTCCTTAAAAACTCAATTTTTCTATAATTTGATTAATAATCTTTACCAAGCATATGATTCATAGAAACAGCCGGCTGATCACATCCGGCCTCTCCAACAATTTGTGCAGGTATTCCAGCGACAGTTTTGCAAGCAGGAACTTCATCAAGGACTACGGATCCAGCAGCAATTCGACTACAGTCTCCAATTCGAATATTACCCAAGACTTTGGCACCGGCGCCTATCAAAACCCCGTTTCCAATTTTTGGGTGCCGGTCCTCTTCTTCTTTTCCAGTTCCACCTAAAGTTACAGAATGCAGCATCGATACGTTGTCCCCCACCACAGAAGTTTCCCCGATTACAATAGAATGTGCATGATCTATCATAATGCCCTTTCCAATAGTCGCAGCTGGATGGATATCTACACCAAAAATTTCAGAGACCCGCATTTGAAAGAATGATGCAAGATCTTTGTGCCCCTCAATCCATAAAAAATGCGCAACGCGATAAGACTGAACGGCCTGATAGCCTTTGAAATATAAAATCGGTTGGACAAGTCTATGGCAAGAAGGATCACGATCATAAACTGCACTTAAATCTGCACGGGCCGCATCAATCAAATCTGGCGATTTTAGATATGCTTCTTCTACAATTTCACGCACCACAACCATCGACATCTCATTTGATGCAAGCTTAGCAGCAATTCTGTAAGAAAGTGCTTTTTCAATAGATTTATGGTGTAAAATACAAGCATGAACAAAACCTCCAATGAGAGGCTCCTCGGCAACAGCTCGCTTCGCCTCTTCTGAAATTTGATCCCAAATTGGATCAATGGACGTAATATTTGTTCTGAATTCAGTCATTAAAAAATACTCCATGCGAGACACTGCTACTTAGTACGTCAAGCTGAATTAACCATGCAGCAGTAGTCATTCAACTGACGATTGATTGATGTCAGATACCGCACCTTCCTATCAGGAGCTTAGGATCGATACACACTTTTTTGATATAGTATACCAAATTTTAAAAGTCCGATGCCATAATTATAATGGTGTCGTCGGCGATTTCTAAATATTATCAAAATTTTTAGAGTGTTAATTTCAATTTTTTTTCAGAGGGCACCACTTTATTTTAATTAATTATCTATTGTTTTTTCTGCCTCAATTTTTCGCCAGATGGCTACATTACGATTATGTTCATCTAGAGTTTCGGCAAATGCATGCCCCCCTGTGCCATCTGCTACGAAATACACAAAGTTTGTTTCGTCCGGTTGCCCTGCTGCCATCAAACTAGCCCGCCCAGGGTTTGCTATTGGAGTCGGGGGAAGACCATTTATTAAATAGGTATTCCAGGGTGTAACAGCATCTAATTCTGACCTTTTCAAGCCACGCCCGAGAACGGCCTGACCCTTTGTAATACCGTAAATCACTGTTGGGTCTGTCTGAAGCCGCATACCACGGTTTAACCGATTTATGAAGACCGAGGCAACTTTACCAAGTTCTTCTGCAACACCAGTTTCTTTTTCAATGATCGACGCCAGAGTTAAAAGTTCTTCTGGACTTTCAAGTGGCACTAAAGGGTTTCGGGCTGCCCAAGCAGCAGACACCCAAAGTTCCTGCTTTTCAATCATTGCTTCCAAGATGTCTGAACGTTTGTCACCCAATTGCATTTCATAACTATCAGGGGCCAATGCGCCCTCAGGTGGAATTTCTAAAATCTCACCACTAAGAAAATCCAGCGACCGCAAGGCATAAACGACTTGCCAACTAGTCACACCTTCAGCGAAAGCAATTCGATAACGCGTATCTCCTTCAGACTTAACTGTAGTATAAATTTCAGGTTGGTCTTTAGCGGCAAGCTCAAACTCAGCGCGCTCTACAAAACGGTTATTTGCTGGGTCCATTTCTCTAACTTGGACCATAATACGGTTCACCCCAACGCGAAAAACCACTTCTACACCACACGTACTCGCACCACTACGAGTAATAATTTCTACTATGCTTTCCATAGAAGCGTTTACTTCTACAAGAAAATTTCCTGCTTTAAGTTGATCACTTTTCCCAGCATAATCAGCCCCAAGACGAAATATCTTTCCATCTGTTACAGCATCAATTTTTTCAAGACTTTCACTCACTCGACGCCAATTTGACCCACGTTCGACTTGAAGGCAAAAGGCTTGAGCCGCCGGTCCAGGGGAAGTATACTGCGCCTTGCCCCAAATAATGATACCAGCCATCAAAAATAGCGCCACCATAAGAAAATTTACCGCGTTAGAGGCAACAGAGCGCCACATTAACTAATTTTCCCAAAAATAACGCTAGCATTTGTCCCACCAAAGCCAAAGCTATTTGAAAGCGCTCGATCAACCTGTCGTTCACGTTTGGCGTTGGGCGCTAAATCAATAGCCGACGTAATTTCCGGATTATCCAAATTTATAGTTGGCGGACAAACCTGATCCCGAATGGCAAGAATGGAGAAAATTGCTTCAATGGCACCTGCCGCACCCAATAAATGACCGGTGGCAGATTTAGTTGATGACATGGTAACATTGCTTGCATGATCACCCATTAAGCGTTCAACAGCAGCTAGTTCAATCGTATCAGCTTTAGTTGATGTACCGTGTGCATTGATATAATCGATATCTTTGGGCTCCAAGCAAGCGTTCCGTAAAGCAGCACGCATTGAGCGTTCCGCCCCTTCACCATCTTCAGACGGTGCCGTAATATGATAGGCGTCACCAGACATGCCGTACCCCAAAACTTCAGCGTATATTTTTGCACCCCGCGCCATGGCATGTTCATATTCTTCGAGAACCACTATACCGGCCCCCTCTCCCATTACAAAACCATCACGATCACTATCATAGGGACGACTAGCCTTTTGCGGTTCATCAGTACGCTTAGTCGATAATGCTTTACACGCGTTAAATCCGGCCATCCCGATTTTACAAATAGCAGCCTCAGCACCACCCGCAACCATCACATCAGCGTCACCATGCATTATCAAACGGCTTGCATCTCCAATCGCATGAGCCCCCGTGGAACAAGCGGTTACCACTGAATGGTTAGGACCTCTGAAACCGTACTTTATCGAGACATGTCCCGATATTAGATTAATTAAAGCTCCTGGAACAAAAAAAGGGGAAACTCGCCGTGGTCCTTTTTCCTCCATCATGACTGCGGTATTCGCAATAGAATTCAAACCTCCAATGCCCGAACCTATCAGAACCCCAGTACGTTCTAAACTTACTCGATCTTGTGGCATCCAGCCGGCGTCTTCCACGGCTTGTTGAGCTGCAGCAACACCAAACATAATAAAAGTATCAACCTTACGCTGCTCCTTAGGTTCCATGTAATTTTCAGCACAGAAGGTACCGTTGGAACCGTCGCCTAAAGGAACTTCACAAGCATAAGTTGTCACAAGACCAGTAGTATCAAAACCGGTGATGGCACCAGCACCAGACTGCCCAGCTAAAATTCTATTCCAGCTTTCTTCAACCCCATCAGCTAGCGGGGTCACAAGACCTAAACCAGTCACAACAACTCTGCGCATGTGCCTATGCCCCTTCTAGTTATCTTTAAGTCTCATACCGCGCCCATATCATCCTGTTCAAGCCCCAACAAAACAAGATTCCTAAGCAAGTATCTATTGAGAGCTACTAAAATATGAAATGATAAACTCATATCTGAGTTTTCTTTTATATGTAGATGCAAGTTAATGCGCAGCATATTGATCATTTATTTGTCATCTTTTCGGAAGATTAACACCATTTAAATTGATCGATAAGAATATTCTATTTGCATAATCAATTCCCGACATGAACATTTTTGTAATTTCAACAAAAATTGACTAAGTTGATAGGTAAATTATTCGCAGACAAACGTTTAAATATGCAGGCTTTAGAGAAGCTTGAAAAAGAAATCATCAACACAATTTCTTTTGTTAAACACGCAAGCTTTTATGATACCAGCCTTATAATAACTAGGATATCAGAAGACCGGTTTACGCAGGTTTTTCAAATAATCCACTTGAAGTGCACCTGATAAAAAACGGCACTCAAAAGCAAAGAGTACCGTTAACTGTAATTGACAGATAAAAAGTTAAGATGCTTTCGAAATGAAGCCAACTGCATCGCCAAATGTTTGGATTGTTTCTGCTGCATCGTCAGGAATTTCGATACCAAACTCTTCTTCGAAAGCCATGACAAGCTCAACGGTGTCCAAGCTATCCGCACCAAGATCGTCGATAAACGATGCACTCTCCGTCACTTTTGCTTCCTCAACTCCAAGATGTTCTACCACGATCTTTTGCACGCGTTCCGCGATGTCGCTCATTTAACTGTCCTCATTATACCGGGGCAAATGTGACGCCCCCAAGTGGTGTCCCTTTTAAAAAAGGGCTCAGGTCTTGCCCCCTCGGGGCGGTGAAGCTTTAGAGCGGAAGCCACTGGCTTTACGATCTAAAGCAAAATTATTTTTCGCCTATAGCATATCCAATACGGATCGCAAGACCACATGCAGATACAATCTTAACAGCATCTATATCATAGCCATGCCACCATTTACGTGCAAGGTTGCTCCAGTCACATAGGCAGCCTCACGGCTGGAAAGATAGAGTATAGCAGTCGCAATTTCGTGAGCCTCTCCCATCCGGCCTACAGGAATCTGCTCTAATAGTGAATTTTTTTGATCGTCGTTCAACTTGTCAGTCATCGCCGTAGAGATAAAGCCGGGTGCCACCACATTAACAGTAATGCCACGCCCTGAAACCTCGTAAGCTAAGCTTTTGGACATGCCAATCATACCTGCCTTAGAAGCTGCGTAGTTGGATTGTCCTGGATTTCCTGTTGCCCCAACAATGGAACTTACGTTAACAATACGCCCCCAACGGGCCTTCATCATGCCTCGTATCGCACCTTTGCAGAGCTTAAAAGTTGCTGTCAGATTAATGTCTAAAACTGACTGCCAGTCATCATCTGACATGCGCATAAAAAGATTATCTTTTGTGATGCCTGCGTTATTAATTAAAATGTCAACAGAACCCATTGCCTCAACTGCCTGTTTTGGCAACTCCTCAACTGCTTGCATGTCACTTAGATTGCATGGCAACACAAAAGACCTGTCACCAAGTTCGTCAGCCAAAGCCTGCAGTGGTTCTATTCGTGTGCCGCTTATTCCGACTTTAGCACCTGCACTATGTAGAACACGCGCCACTTCTGCTCCAATACCACCTGAAGCTCCAGTAATTAGAGCCGATTTTTCGCTCAAATCAAACATTATAACATCCTCGATATAGTATTTTTTAATCAAATCCCTAAATAATGTATTTTGAGCACGCAGTCGCGCTCTAAACCGAATAGACGAGCATTATCTATACGCTGAGAGCAGCCTCAACATCATTAGAACTGCCGATTGCACGCGTCGAGATTGTTTTATCTATTCTCCTAACCATTCCCGACAACGCTTTACCCGCACCTACCTCCCATATTTCAGTTACCCCTTGCTCCGTCATCCACATAATGCTTTCTCGCCACCGTACCGGGCTTGTGACCTGCTGCACTAACAATTTTTTCAAAACAGCGGGACTGATACAACCCTCAGCATTCACATTTGGAACGATGCTTACTTCAGGGTTTGCCATTTTAACAGAACTCAAAGCATTCGCCATAATGCTTGCTGCAGGCTCCATTAAAGCGCAATGAAATGGGGCAGAAACGGGCAGCATCACAGCACGCTTAGCCCCCCTGCGATCTGCTATCTTAATTGCCCTTTCAACGGCTGCCTTGTGACCTGAAACTACGACCTGCCCCGGGTCATTATCATTAGCCGCCTGACATACTTCACCTTGCGCAGCTTCATGAGCCACTTCAATTACAGTTTCGAAATTCAAGCCCAATAAAGCTGCCATTGCACCATGGCCGACCGGCACCGCTTCTTGCATCGCCTTGCCGCGAATACGCAGCAATCGAGCGGTATCAGCAATAGACAGTGTGCCCGCTGCACAATGAGCCGAATATTCTCCTAAAGAGTGGCCAGCAACAAAAGAAATGCTTTCCAAGCTCAACCCTTCAGATTGCAACGCGCTCAATGCGGCTAACGATGTAGCCATAAGCGCAGGCTGTGCATTCTGGGTAAGGGTCAAGGTTTCTAGATCACCCCCCCAAATTAATGCGCTCAGGTGTTCATCTAGAGCGTCGTCTACCTCATCAAAAATAGCCCGCGCCGATGGGTAGGATTCAGCCAAATCACGCCCCATGCCAACAGTTTGCGCCCCTTGCCCTGGAAATACTAATGCCAAGCTCATGCGTGATCCTTTTGATTTGATATTATCACAACGTGTAAAGCGCCTATCTCACTCAAGCAAGATGACGAATAAAAGTAGTCGTCCTTTTTAGATTGCAATCTGGAGGTGCAGCTTAGCTATTGCTCTCAACGCTCACCCGTGTATACGCCATCTATCCTGCTAATCCTTTTACCGCGCAGTCTCTCGTGACCATCCGCAGGACATAAATGGACCGGTCTATGAAATGCGCCTTGATAGAAGTGGAACAAGTCCATGCCGCTATATGAGCATGTGATGATTTCTCGTCAGGACCTGTCTAACACACAGGCTGAAGGACTCATCGAACATTTTGGTACCGTCCTCGCCGACAATGGCGGAACACTCGTTGAAAATGAGTATTGGGGCGTTAAAACCATGGCCTACAAGATCAACAAAAACAGAAAAGGCCACTACGCCTTTTTACGCACAGATGCTCCCGCACCAGCAATCCAGGAAATGGAGCGCCTGATGCGTTTACACGAAGACGTCATGCGCGTGCTGACAATCAAAGTAGACAAACACGCGGAGGGACCATCGGTTCAGATGCAAAAACGTGATGAACGCAGTGACCGTGGCGAACGCCGCGAACGCCGTTGATCTTGATATAGGAGCTTAATCATGGCCACAAAACCATTTTTCCGGCGGCGTAAAGTTTGTCCTTTCTCAGGTGAAAATGCACCTGCAATTGATTACAAGGACACTCGCCTGCTGCAACGTTACATATCCGAGCGAGGCAAAATTGTACCATCCCGAATCACAGCAGTTTCAGCAAAAAAGCAACGTGAGCTGGCACGCGCCATAAAACGCGCCCGGTTCCTTGCCCTGTTGCCATACGCTGTGAAGTAAGGAGTTTTTTAAATGCAAGTAATACTTCTCCAACGAGTTGCGAAATTAGGTCAAATGGGTGATGTCGTAGACGTCAAATCCGGCTACGCTCGCAATTTCTTACTGCCACAGAAAAAAGCGCTCAGCGCTTCAAAAGAAAATGTAGCCTCTTTTGAAGCCCAAAAAGTACATCTTGAAGCGCAAAACCTAGAGACTCGCAAAGAAGCAGAGGCAATGGGTGCCAAACTTGATGGACAAAAATTTGTAATCATTCGGCAAGCTTCAGATGGGGGCAACCTGTATGGATCTGTCACACCTCGTGATGCGTCAGAAGCCGCTGCTGAAAATGGATTTACCATCGATCGCAAGCAAATTGTCATCAGGCTGCCTATTAAAGAACTGGGCGTGCATGATATCCATGTCGTTCTTCACCCCGAGGTTGACGTCACTATTCAACTTAATGTCGCCAGATCACCTGAAGAAGCAGAATTACAAGCTTCCGGTAAGTCTATACAGGAACTGGCCGCTGAAGAAGAAGCAGCAGCAGACTTTGAGATTGCCGAACTGTTTGACGACATAGGCGCTGCGGCATCGGAAGACAATGACTTGGCGGAAACGGTAGAGGATGTTCTTCCTGAAAATGAAGAGCAGCCACAGACCTGACGATGATTTATAACCATAGAAACAGGCTGTGCTTCAGTTGTGGCCTGTTTCGTACCAAAATGTAATTGTTCCCGTGTTTCGCTGCCCAACTTACTTTATAGGCTGTCTTAAAGTTGCTCCAACCTATTAACTAAGAAAAAGTTAGTTGGATATTTGTAATTTAGAGCTCACTTAGTTACTTAAAGCGCTGAACAGCCTTATGACAGAATAATTATCAACCATGCGCTCACTTATCCTTTGTTTTACACTCATAGCTTGTTCTCCAAACCTACAAACACTGGAAATGAAGGACCGCTTTGTTCCACAGACTTCTAATGAAATTACATTCGTTTCTAACTTATTCAATCGAATTCAAGCGAGTTCTATTAATTCTAAAAGTGAATATTGTGGGTTGATAGGGGTAGGAAGTAACGGGCAGCTTATTGCCACAACTCCGCGTATGGGCAATTCCGATTCCTGCCTACCACCCTCGCCAGAATGGCAAAAAATGCACGTGATTGCATCTTACCATACACACGGTGCCGCAGATTTAGCATATTTTACTGAAATTCCGTCATTTGATGATATGAGAACTGACATCGAGGATAATACCGACGGATATATTGCAACTCCAGGTGGAAGGCTTTGGTATGTCGATGCCCACGCACGTATTGCTAGAGAGCTTTGCGGAGTGGGCTGCCTGATAGCAGACCCTGCTTATGTAGACGACCCAGATATTAAATTACAAAAATCATACACATTAAAAGAATTGTCTAAATTTTAATTGCAAATATTTCTTTCGATGCAATGGCTAACGAAATTGGACTAGCCAGTTTGAACTAGTCCAAGAACTAAACATAAATTTCATTTATTCGTCTTCGAGAGCCTCAACCGCTTTTTGGAGATCATCTTTACTAACACTTTTATCAGATACGTTCGATTTTTCAACTATATGGTCCACAACCTTGTCCTCGAACAAGGGTGCACGCAGTTGCTGTTGCATTTGTTGGTTCTTTTGAACAAATTCAAAGAACTGCTTCTCCTGACCCGGGTACTGGCGCGCCTGAGCCATAATCGCTTGACTCATTTCGGCGTCTGTAATTTCCACTTCCGCCTTTTGGCCTATCTCCGCCAGCAGTAGACCCAAGCGAACGCGACGTTCGGCTAATTCATTATGTTCATCAGTGATCTCAATATCTGGATGGTCGTGATCTTTAACATCTGGATTTTCTTCGTGCCATAGTTGGTCTGCAATTTGCTTTGCCTCTGCCTCAACAAGTGAAGGTGGCAATTCAAAACTTACAGCAGTGTCCAACTGATCCAGAAGAGATCGTTTCATTATAGCGCGGGCGGCGCCTGCATACTCACCCTCTAGTTGTTCACCAATACGGGACTTTAAAGATGCGAGATCATCCGCACCGTATTTAGTTGCTAAATCATCATTTATTTTAGCTGCAACAGGTTCTTTCACCTCTTTGATAGTGCAATCGAAAAGAGCTTCTTTTCCAGCCAAGTGCTCCGCCTGATAATCAGAAGGAAAAGACACTTTTACTGTTTTTTCCTCATCAGCTTTTCCTCCAATCAGTTGCTCTTCAAAGCCAGGAATAAATGAATTTGAGCCTAAAACTAAAGGATAATCCTCCGCGGTACCCCCTTCAAAAGCCTCTCCGTCTACTTTGCCAGTAAAGTCGATCACAACTTGATCACCATTCTTAGCTTTGGAGCCTTTTTTTCGGCCTTTAAAATCCTGAGCATTTTCAGCAAGTGATGCGAGTGTTTCGTCGATTGCAGCATCGTCTGCTTTTACTACCAATCGTTCCAAGGACAGCTTTGACATATCAAGTTCTGGAACGTCGGGTAATGCTTCATAAGAAAGATTCACGGCAACGTCATCACCCTCTTTCCAATCATCATTAGTCATTTTTACGTCCGGTTGCATAGCCGGACGGTCACCAGAGGTGTCAAAGTGATCGGACATAGCACCATCGATGCTTTCCTGCATCGCTTCACCCATCAAACGTTGACCGTACTGTTTTTTCAAAAGGGCCATTGGCACTTTGCCTTTTCGAAAACCTTTCATCTCAACTTCTGGCTGTGCTTCCACCAACTTCTCGTTAACTTTGGCATCTAATTCTGCCGCGGTCACAGTGATAGCGTAACCGCGTTTCAGACCTTCTTTAAGTGTCTCAGTGACCTGCATGTGAGCTCCTATAGGGTTTTAGCCCCCTGCGGAGCGATTTTAAATTCGCGCTCTTCTATTAAGGGTAAACGCCATGTGCAAGCGGATTGGAACATGATCGTAAAAAACTCAACATATCTATGATCAAAAGTAGCGTTTTATTTTACAAAAATTGGTGGGCGCGCATCAATCCATGCACCATTTTCCTTAGCTGATGCCACAGCTGCATAAATCGCTGCAATTGAGCGGACCCCATCAGAAGCGTCCGGCAGTCCATCGCGAGTTTTGCCTTTAATTGAATCAGCTAAATCGCAATAAATATTAGCTACCGCAAGCGGGAAACCTTCAGGGTGCGCTATAGATACTCGTGACAGCCGCGTGGCATCAGCATGCAAACCATTTTCACCCTTTTCAATAATCTGAGTGCGTCCACTAACAGGTGTGAAAACCAATTGATTTGGTTGCTCTGAAGCCCACCTCAAACCACCTGTTTCGCCAAACACCTGTATATCAAAACCATGCTGCCGACCAATGGCCACCGAGGATGTCCAAAGCCTACCTACCGCTCCACCCTCCATGCGAAAGTTAACCATCGCATCATCTTCTAATTTACGGCTTGGAATGGTGGAAACAAAATCAGCACTTAGAGTTTCAACTTGATCATTACTAAGAAAACTGGCCATGTGCAGAGCATGTATACCGCAGTCTGCAAACTGCCCTGATATGCCAGCCATCGCAGGATCATACCGCCAGCGTACCCGAGGGTTATCAGCATCCATAGCATCACCATGATGGCCATGGCTGAAATTGGACACTACAAGGCGTACCTTACCAATTTCGCCAGCACGCACCATTGCACGAGCTTGGCGAACCATTGGATAAGCTGAGTAACAGTAATTTACTGCACAAATTTTACCTGTTGAATTCACCACCCGAACGATTTGCTCTCCTTCGTCTACAGTCATTGTCATGGGCTTTTCACAGAGCACATTAATTCCAGCCTCCAGAAAGGCCTTCGTTATCTCAAAATGAGTTGAATTTGGAGTTGCTATAGTAACTAAATCAATTCGATCATCACGACACTTTTCTCCTGCAAGCATCTCTTGCCAACTTCCATACGCCCTATCTTTATCCAAACCAAGACGTATTGCGTATTCGCGCCCCACTTCTGCCCTATGGTCTAACGCTCCAGCAGTGAATTGAAATAAACCATCTGCTTGTGAGCCTAGACGATGCGCTGGCCCAATTTGGCTACCTTCACCACCACCAACCATACCCCACTTTAATTTTGCCATCTAAAAATTCCTAAAAGCCAATAGACTGAAGATATTTACGGTTCGCCAAAGCATCCTCGAACGATGTTCCCTTCATAGAGGGGTCACAGTCTTGTTCAACAGTACACCAGCCGTCAAAATTCTTTTCAATCAAGCGTTTGCGAATTTCTGGAAAATTCACGTCTCCCTGCCCAAGATTACAGAAGATACCCTGCCCACAAGCCTTGTAAAAATCAGTTCGATTGTTAATGACGTGAGCCTTCACTACTGGGTTAATATCTTTAAAGTGAATGTACGAAATACGCGATAGATAACGATCTAAGAAGCTCAATGGGTCAAAACCAGCATAACTATGGTGGCCTGTATCAAAACAAATTTTCAGAATATTTTCGTCTATTTCAGACAGTAAACGCTCAAGCTCAGGCTCAAAGTCCATAAATCCACCGGCATGGGCATGGATGCCTACGGTTAGGCCATATTCTTCAACTCCCATTTTAGCCACTGTAGAAATTCGATCGCGGTAAGCAATCCATTCGGCCTTTTCCATTTGCTCGGCTTCTTTTACGCGACCCGCAGTTGGCGCGCGTCTTGCAGAAATACTATCAATTAAAACAAGATGTTGTGCGCCATGCGCCGTTAGTGCTTTGCAAGTGCGCGTACTAGCATCCATTACATCATCCCACATTTCTTTGTCATGGAACGCTCGGAAAACTACTCCGCCAATCATTTCAAGATTTCGTTCGGCCAAAGCTGGAGATAAGATTGCAGGATCTTCAGGCATATAGCCAATAGGGCCAAGCTCAATCCCCTTATATCCTGCATCAGCACACTGGTCCAAAACGGACCACCAGCGTGGATAAGAAGGATCGCTAGGAAACTCAATACCCCATGAACAGGGCGCATTACCGATCTTTATAGTCATTATAATTTAACTTTCCGTTTTAAAAATTCGCTACATCTTGCCAAGTCTTTGAAGTTGCTGATGCGAGGGCACATGCAACGACTTTGCTGACTTCCATACCATCACGGAATGTTGGCCAAATTGATTTATTCAATGCAATTGCAGTCAAAAAATCTTTCGCCTCAATTATAATCTGATCCTGATACCCAGTACCGTGACCAGGGCCTTGACAGAAGGGTTCATAATCAGGGTGTGCAGGGCCTGTAAGAATTTTAGTAAAGCCACGTTTGGATTCTGGCCCTTCCATCCGATACAGCCACAGTGCATTTTGGTCTTCTTGATCAAAACGAAGCGCACCTTTTGTTCCAGTAATTTCATAAGCATAGCCCATTTTACGACCACTTGAAATACGGCTGAAATACATTTGTCCCATTGCGCCATTTTCGAACCGACACATCATTTGCGCGTGGTCGTCATTGGTAACTGTACCACCAGGACGAGCGGCATGCACCGTTTGCACATCAGCATTTAACCTATGAATTGGCCCAATCAATGCAAGCGCGCCATTGATCATATGGGGTGCTAAATCTCCTAATGTTCCATTCGCCATTCCAGTAGTCCGCCAACTTACAGGAGACTGCGGATCAGCAAGAAAATCTTCAGTATGCTCTCCTCTAAACCAAGTGATATCTCCAATCGTACCGGAGGCGATCAAATCACGCGCAAACTGGCTTGCCGGCGTTCTTATATAGTTGAATCCCACCATATTTACGCATCCGCTTTTTTCAGCTGCAGCTACCATAGCCCTACTGTCTTCAAGCGATGCGCCCAACGGCTTTTCACAAAAGACATGCTTACCCAACGCAAAAGCTGCCTCTGCAATTACTCGATGGGTCTCCTGAGGTGTCGCTATTATTATCGCATCAACTTTCGGATTTGTAACTAAAGTCTGCCAATCGGCAGTAGCACGTGAAAATCCAAATTGAGATCGATACCGCTCTGCGCTTTCTTTAGACCTAGCACACACCATTTCAAGCTTTGGACGTAAGCTAGTATTGAATACCGCACCTACGGCTGACATGCCAACTGCATGCGCTTTACCCATGTAGCCGCCACCAAGGATACCGATCCCAACCTCATTCATATGTTGTCCAATTCTAAGTGAAATTTGCTTTGCAACCGGTTGCAAAAAAATTGTATCTAGGAATCCAAATACTCGCAAGCTGGTTACAGTTCCGAGCAAGCTGTTTCTATGAAAGCCAAAATAATGAGCACAATAAATGATACGATCCGGCTAACAACAGCGCAGGCAATCATCCGATGGCTTTCTAATCAAGCTATAGAGATTGATGGAAAGGAATTGCTTTTATGTGGCGGTGGTTTTGGCATTTTTGGGCATGGTAATGTAACCTGTCTTGGGGAGGCCCTATACGATACACGCGAGAAAATACCCCTTTATCGTGGACAAAACGAACAAAGCATGGGGTTCGCAGCTGCCGGCTACGCCAAACAATGGTTACGTCAGCGTTTTATGTTCTGCACAGCCAGCGCTGGCCCAGGTACTTCTAACCTTTTGACCAGCGCTGCACTGGCAAACGCCAACCGCTTGCCCATGTTACTTTTGTGCGGTGATACTTATTTAACCCGCCTACCCGATCCAGTCTTGCAACAAATTGAGAACTTCGGAGATCCAACTGCTGGTGTAAATGACGCATTTAAGCCTGTAGTTCGATACTGGGATAGGATTTGCCATCCTGCACAGATCATCCAATCGTTACCAAATGCAATCGCAGTACTTCTTGACCCAGCCGACTGCGGTCCAGCATTCATCAGCCTGCCACAAGATGTTCAGGGTTGGGCTTATGATTACCCCTTATCGATGTTTGAAAAGAAAGTGCATCGTATCCGTCGTCAAACTCCAGATATCGCTGAAATCACAGATGCTGTTTCACTTTTGATGACTGCAAAAAAACCAATGATTATCGCTGGTGGTGGAGTGCAATATTCTCGTGCAGTGATCGAGCTTACCAACTTTGCAGAAAATCACCAAATTCCCGTTGTCGAAACCATTGCTGGACGAGCAAACCTGCTGGATAATCACCCAATGAATATAGGCCCAATTGGTGTCACCGGATCAAATTCGGCCAATGCAATTGCAGAGCAAGCTGACATAATTATTGCCGTAGGAACCCGCTTGCAGGACTTTACAACAGGGTCATGGACCGCTTTCTCGAAAGAAGCAAAATTCATATCAATTAACGCGGGTCGTCACGACGCTGGCAAACATAAGTCTTTCCCAATTGTAGGTGACGCCAAATTATCAATTCTCAACTTAGAAAAATTTCTGAATGGATACGTAGCCCCCCACGAATGGGTGCTAAAAGCACAGAAATATCGCACAGAATGGAATAAATACGTTACTAAGAATGTCGCATCAGGCAATCGGCCCAACTCATATGCTATGGCCATCGGCGTAGTGAATCAACTTTGTGATAGGCGTGATCGTATTGTTGCAGCAGCAGGAGGGTTACCCGCCGAAGTCACTGCCAACTGGCGAACTCTGGATCAAGGCACTGTAGATGTGGAATTTGGCTTTTCCTGCATGGGTTATGAAATTTCCGGAGCTTGGGGTGCTCGTATAGCACAAATTGAGCGTGAACCAGATCAGGACACTATCGTTTTTATTGGCGACGGATCCTACATGATGATGAATTCGGATATTTATTCGTCAGTCATAAGCCAGAAAAAGTTAATCATTTTAGTTTTAGATAATGGTGGGTTTGCCGTCATCAATAAACTACAAAATAGCTCTGGAAACGAAAGTTTTAATAATCTCATCATAGATTGTCCGACTGTCACTGATCCACTACCGATTAACTTTGAAGCCCACGCACGAGCACAGGGAGCTGTTGCAGAAACAGTCTTCAACCCTGCCGAATTGGCCGCTGCATTTAAGCGGGCAAAGGCAGCCACAAAAACGACTGTGATATGCATGAAGGTCGACGCTTATGAGGGCTGGACAGCAGAAGGTCACACCTGGTGGGAATGCGGAACACCTCATGTATCTGAAAATAAACATGTTCAAACAGCTCATTCTGAGTGGGAAGCCGGGCGCATAAAGCAAAGAAAGGGCGTCTGATGGACTTTCTGATAGAAGGAATTCGTAAAAATAGCTTTGTCGTGCTGGGTCGCGCGGGAATGGACATGTTTGCCGACCCAGTTGGTGCCAGAGCCGACACTGCAGAAACATTCCGCTCAGATCTTGGTGGTTCTTCAGCCAATATCTGTGCAGGGCTTTGCAAACTTGGTGCACAATCTGCTCTCGTCACATCGGTTTCTGATGATGCTGTTGGTAGGTTTTGTACGAATAGGCTCAAATACTATGGTGTTGATACTCAGTATTTAAAAATTCTCAGTGGAGAATATAGAATATCCCTTGCCGTCTACGAAAGTGTAATTGAAGACTTTCAGCTAGTAATTTATCGAAATAACGCAGTTGATTTTCAAGTGACCAACGAAGATGTTGACCGGGTCAAGTATTCTAATTTTGGTGCTTTAATTACTGCCGGTACAGTTTTTGCAGCTGAACCGTCAAGAGGATCGACATTTCGAGCATTTGAGAACGCACGCGCAGCAAAAATACCGATTATTTTTGATATCGACTATCGTCCTTACTCTTGGCCTTCGCCTGAAGTGGCAGCAGAAGTGCTTTCATGCGCAGGTGAGCAAAGCGATTTAATCGTCGGTAATGAGGAAGAATTCGGCTTTATGGCTGGTGGTATCGAAAAAGGCATTAACAAAGCTCGGGATTTAGCTGCAAGGCCAGGGCGGACAGTAATTTACAAAATGGGTGAAAAAGGTGCGATTACTTTTTCAGACGGGCAGGAAATACATACCGGAATCTATCCTGTGAAGGCATTAAAACCAAATGGAGCCGGTGACAGTTTTATGGCGGGTTTACTAACTGGAATCGCCAAAGAGCATGGGCTGCGTGAAGCGGTACTCCGAGGTTCTGCTTGTGCATCGATAGTTGTGGCTAACCCAGGCTGCGCTCCAGCCATGCCAACAACAGAAAAATTAGAAGAATTTTTGGCCAGCCACGCCGGCCCAACCCATTCCTAAAAAGGACCATGCTATGCATATTGCGCCGCACGACAACCAGAACAATCCTATAGTTGACACAGATGATGAGCTGGTTCCTTTAAACTATTTTAACATTGTCAAACTTAAGATGGGTGAAGCATTTAATTACCAAGTGCCAGGGTATGAAACCTGTATTGTACCGGCCACTGGTACAGTCGACGTAGAAATTGAAGGAATTTCTTTTACTGAATTGGGCAATCGAACCGTTGACGTTTGGGACGGCGAGCCAGAGGGTATCTACGTTCCTGTTGGCGCTAAAGTTACTATTATATGCAAGTCAACTAGCACAGAAACTTTTATAGCTGGAGCCAAATATGACAAAGTATTAGAACCGTTCGATGTGCGCGGCAACGGCATCGATTTAGTACAGTACGGATCAGACGATACTAAAACGCATCGCAAAATAAAACATATCTTAGGCGCCAGACATCACGATAAAGTTGGACGTTTGCTTGTCAGTGAATTGTTTACTGTTGGGCAAGGTGGCTGGTCTGGGTTCCCAAGTCATAAACACGATACTGACCGCATGCCTAACGAGACACGACATGATGAAACTTATAATTTCAGGTTCAAACCTGAATATGGTTCAGGTGTGCAAATGCTTCAACGCGAAGATAACAAACCTGGAGAGGCTTACCACATTATGGATGGATCGACAATTTGCTTGGATAAAGGCTATCATCCCTGCGCAGTATTACCGGGATATGAAATGTATTACTTCACTATTTTAGGTGGTTTGAGCCAAAGATCACTTATACAATATTTCCAACCCACACATGCCGCACAGCTCGAAACTATACCTGGCATTAAGGACATGATTGCGAAGTTTAAATGACACTTGTGACACTTCGAGAGGTACTGCAGCCCGCACTAAAGAATGGCTATGCTGTTGCTGGCTTGGTTACGCTAGGCTGGGAAGATATGCGGGCTTATGTAAGCGCGGCAGAAGCCGAAGACGTACCTTTAATTTTGCAGGCTGGACCTTCTTGTAGAGCCCATACCCCTCTACCTATTTTAGGAAAAATGTTTCGCTTTTTAGCTGAAAATTCAAGTGTTCCTGTCGTTGCACATCTTGATCATGGATATACATTTGAAGAATGCAAAGAAGCATTGGAAGCGGGGTTTACATCACTGATGTTCGATGGTTCGCGCAAACCACTCAAGCAAAACATAGACGAAACAGCGGCGATTGCCGAAATGGCGCATGACGCTGGGATCAGCTGTGAAGGTGAAATTGGTTTTGTTGGCTATTCGGGAGGCGAAAAATCTGCCGGCACAGACCCTGCTGAAGCTCAACAGTTTGCTTACGAAACAGGTATTGATGCTATGGCAATCTCTGTTGGGAATGTACATTTGCAACAAGAGAAAGAGGGTGGGTTAGACCATGAGCGTATTCGTGCAATTGAAGCTATGACAACAGTTCCATTGGTCATTCATGGTGGATCTGGTGTGCCAATCGAACAGAGGACTGAACTCGCCCGAGAATCTCGAATTTGTAAATTTAACATTGGGACAGAACTGCGCATGGCTTTTGGGAATGCTTTACGAAGGGCTATCAATGCAGACGCGTCAGAATTTGATAGGGTGACAATACTCAAACAAACCCACGATCCAGTTGTTGTGGCAGCTCAGCGCGTTTTGGCCGCTTTCAAGGAAGCATAGAATGCTTAATATTGGAATATTAGGCTGCGGACGTATTGGTCAGGTGCACGCAAACACAATCGCGCGTATGAACGATGTGCGGCTCACCGCGGTGGCAGACCCATTCAGGGAAGCCGCGGAGCTTGTCGCAAAGCAAACTACGGCCTTAATCATGGATCCCACCACGATTGTCACAAGCGCAAATGTAGATGCCGTGATTATAGCCACACCAACAGACACGCACTTTGATCTGATCCATGCTGCTGCTAAAGCTGGTAAAGCCATATTTTGCGAAAAACCGGTTGATTTGTCTTCAAAACGCATTCGCGAATGCATAAATGTCATCGAAGATACTGGTGTACCATTTTTAACCGCTTTTAATCGTCGCTTTGATCCTAATTTTACCGACTTACAAGACCGTTTATTAAGAGGAGAGATCGGAGCAATTGAATTAGTCACCATCATTTCTCGTGATCCGTCCCCACCTCCATTAAGCTATATTGAAAGTTCAGGTGGGATTTTTCGCGACATGATGATCCATGACTTTGATATGGCGCGTTTCTTGCTAGGCGAAGACCCAGTGCAAGTATATGCTGTAGGATCAGTTTTGGTGGATACAGCAATTGGTGCCGCTGGTGATGTCGATACTGCAGCAGTCACCTTAACGACCAAAAGTGGTGCAATTTGCCAAATTACTAACTCTCGGAGGGCCACTTATGGCTATGATCAACGTGTTGAAGTGCATGGATCTCATGGTATGCTGCGCGCTGGGAACATCATTGAGAACAATATTGAAGTTGCCAATGAACGTGGATTTTGCTCAGCACCGACCAAACATTTTTTTCTTGAGCGCTACTCTGAAGCATACAGGTTAGAGCTGACGCACTTTGTCAATGCAGTGGCCACAGGATCGACCCTGAGCCCGGACATTACAGATGGTCTGAGAGCACAAATCTTAGCAGATTGTGCCGCGGAATCTCTTTCAACTGGCAGAGCCATTACTATAACCTGACTAAAAGCATTCATTTTTAAGAAATAAAAATATTAATAGTTATATGCATGATAATTTATGTATGACTGAGTAAATCTTACATTTCTAGCAATGAAGCATGACGCTTACAGCTTCGAAGACCGGCTGTTACCTAGTCTACTTTAACTTTTTGATGATTACATTGGACACGGTGCAGATTACATAGATTATATTAATAAATAGGAATAACCTTTGATTCAAAAACTCCAAGCTGTTCAGTACTTCATTATATCTGTGGCTGTTGCACTTTATCCATTTCAAGTTGGTGCTGGTTTAACAGAGAGTGCAATTCAATCTCTAACAGTTCAAATTAAAGAACAAAAAACTAAAACAATTGCTGGCCAGCCTCTATTAGCCACAGATTTCATAATTAACTTCTACACCCACAGATATTACTCACCAGTTTGGTATAATACTGACGCCGAAAGAGAGCTTATTTCAGAGTTAAGGTTGGGTATAGCAAATGGCTTTTCACCTGGTGACTTTCACTTAAATGCTCTGCAAGAAGTTCGCGCCATGGCGGAACAGGGAAACCCTTCTGATATTGCCCAATATGAAGTACTAGCGAGCGACGCCGCCGCACGTCTTATAAAATACAGTTATTTTGGCAAAGTAGATCCAGCAGGATTAGACCAAGCCTGGAATTTTGAACGACCTATTATCAAGTCTAATCCCGTAAAACTTTTATCAGAATATCTCGATGGTGAGGGCTTTTCAACGTTAATGAGACAAATCGAAATAAAAAATAAGCAATATAAACAGCTTATAGATGCGTTAGCCCGATATAAAATAATTGCCCAAAATGGTGGCTGGGTAAAAATACCAGACCACGAAGTAATTAAACCCGGAATGATTTCTCCCACTGTTTCCCGTTTACGCGATAGACTGGACGCGGAAGGTAGTCTTTATTTGGGGAAAACATTACCAAAAGCGCCAAATATTAGTGTAGAACCAAGCCAAATTTACGATATTTATTTAGAAAATGATATTCGGACCTTTCAAGCTAGGCATGGTTTGGAGGCTGATGGAGTTATAGGAAAAAGAAGTTTTCAGGCCCTTAATCGTACTGCCGAACATCGTGTGGATCAACTTAAGTTAAGTCTTGAGCGCGGTCGTTGGCTAATGCGAGACCTTAATGAAGATTTTATTTTAGTTAATATCGCAGGAGCCCGAGCATATCTTGTACGTGCCGATGGTACCTTGTGGACGACTAGATCAATCACTGGTTCTCAATATCGGAAAACTCCAGTATTTCGTGATAAGATAAAATATATGGAGTTTAACCCAACTTGGACAGTTCCAAGGTCAATATTTCTAAAAGATAAATTGGCTAAAATTCGACAAGACCCAGTATACCTTGAACGTAACAACTATGTTGTCAAGCAAAGCAACGGTGATTTAATTTCCCCAAAACTTGTCAACTGGTCTTCACCGAACCCTAATGTAACGCTCATGCAAAAACCAGGTCCCAACAATGCTCTTGGCCTCGTCAAGTTCATGTTTCCAAATCAGTATGCGGTCTATCTACACGATACGAACGATAAGTCACTGTTTAATCGTAATCAACGAAATTTGAGTTCCGGTTGCGTACGGTTGGAGTATCCATTTGAGCTTGCCATGTTGTTGATGGAAGATGATCCTGATTGGAGTTTTAAAAGAATGCAAGCTATTTTAGACAGCAAAAAAACAACTCGGATAAATCTCTTAAAACCGATTCCAGTTTTGTTGACTTATTGGACTTCTTGGGTTGAAGAAAACCAAGTACATTTCCGGGAGGATATCTATGACCGTGACACTGTCATTCTCAATGCTCTCAAAAATAAATAATCATGTCATGAATTTATTGTTGCCATTAAATTTTCAAAACTTGTTAAATTTATAAATTTTATATTGAACTTTTAAATTCTAGAGATTTTAATAAGATATTATTAAGAGTTTCCGATGGGGCCATAACTGCCACTGTTTTGGACACGTCGGAATGGTAATAACCTCCCAAATCAACAGCCGTGCCACGACCAGCTCTAAGTTCATCAATAATCGTATCTTGGTTGCTTAGTAACGCCTCTGCTAGTGGAGCAAAGTATGTTGCTAATTCAAAATCTCGGTTCTGTTCAGCAATAGCTTGGGCCCAGTACAACGCAAAGAAAAAATGACTGTCACGATTATCTAGCTGACCGACTTTACGGCCTGGCGATTTATTATGGTCGAGTATTCCCTGAGTAGCGGCATCAACTGCGGCTCCTAAAGTGGTAGCTTTAGGGTTATTATTGACAAGACCAAAATATTTCAAACTTTCCCCCAATGCGCAGAATTCGCCCAGTGAATCCCAACGAAGATGGTTTTTCTCTAGTAGTTGCTCTACGTGTTTAGGGGCAGAACCTCCTGCCCCTGTCTCAAACAATCCACCACCATTCATTAGTTTTACTATGGAGAGCATCTTCGCAGACGTTCCAAGTTCAAGAATTGGAAATAAGTCTGTCAAATAATCACGTAAAACATTTCCGGTGATCGCAATACTGTTGTGGCCAGAGTGAGTGGTCTCAAAAGTAACGCGCGTAGCTTCTCGAGGTGCCATGATGCTAAAATTGTCGGCACAACCAGCTACGTCCAGCATAGGTGTCACAACTTTAATTAATTCTAAATCATGCGCTCGGCATTCATCTAACCAGAAGATTGCTTCACAGCCTTCTAAATCTTGACGTTCAATTGCCAACTGAACCCAATTTTCTATTGCCGCTTTACGAGTACTAGCCATTCGCCAAATATCACCAGACTCAACTGAATGCTCATGTAGTATATCACCGTTGGCGCCAATCACTCGCATTTTTCCATTAGAAGGAACTTCAAATGTTGTGGGGTGCGAGCCATATTCTTCAGCTTTTTGAGCCATTAGACCAACGTTTTGCACTGTACCAACAGAGGTTGGGTTAACAGCACCATTTTCCTTACAAAATTTGATTGCCTCATCATAAATAGCTGCATAAGAGCTATCTGGTATCACGCAGTTAGCGTCAGATTCTCTACCGTCAGGCCCCCAGCCCTTGCCCCCCGCTCGGATTAAAGCAGGCATAGAGGCGTCAATTATTACATCGGAAGGCACATGTAAGTTGGTAATTCCTTTGTCTGAATTTACCATATAAAGAGGTGGTCGGGTCTCCATTAGAGCATCAATTTCAGCCCTAATGGAACCACTGTTTGGCATAGCTTCTATAACTGAGTAAAGGGACCCTAGGCCTGAATTCGGATCTACCCCCGCCTTATCAAACGCACTCATATATTTCTCGAAGATAGGTTTAAGATAAACAGTCACAGCATGTCCAAACAAGATTGGATCAGAAATTTTCATCATTGTGGCTTTAAGGTGTAATGAAAATAGAGTGCCGTCAGCTTTTGTTTCCTCAATTTGCTGAACCAAAAAAGCATCAAGAGCTTTAGCAGACATAAATGTTGCATCTACAACCGTACCCGTCGGCAGTTCCATACTGTCTTTTAATACGGTTACCTGTTCATCAATCGAAACATGCTCAATCCGTAAAAATCCTGCCTGTGATCCACTAAGAGTTACTGAGGTCTCATTTGAACGAAAATCGTCACTTGTCATCGTAGACACGCGGGTTTTGGAGTCCTTCGACCACACTCCCATAGAATGAGGGTTTGCAGCAGCAAATTTTTTAACCGCAACAGCTGCACGTCGATCTGAGTTACCTTCTCTCAAGACTGGGTTAACCGCTGAACCCTTAATTGCATCATACTTACTACGAACACTTTTTTCAGTATCTGAAACAGGTTCTTCTGGATAATCTGGTAAATCAAAGCCTTGAGATTTTAATTCGGTAATTGCAGCAACTAACTGTGGCACTGATGCTGAAATATTGGGCAGTTTTATCACATTTGCCCTAGAATTTTTAACCAATTCACCAAGCTCTGCCAAGTCATCAGGTAGTTTTTGAACGGGAGTTAGACGTTCAGGGAAAGCTGCTATAATACGACCAGCCAAAGAAATGTCTTTCACCCCAATTGAAATTCCCGCCTTCTCGGTAAACACACGAATAATGGGTAACAGTGACGCCGAAGCAAGTTGCGGTGCTTCATCAACCTTAGTGTAAATAATGTCGGGAGCCGTTTCGCTAGCCATTCTAAAAAACCTTTTTTCGTTTGAGAGGCACGTAACCATTCACAACCAAAGAGTCCACTTCACAATCGGTACCAAAGCGAACTATAAATAAGTTTTGAAATATGTGATCACAAAATTAATAACAAATTAATCATTTTATCTCTATTAAATTTTCATGAAATTCACATAATTTTCAGTAAAAAGACACTATATTTTCAGAACACTATTAGTGATCTTAAATAATTTACTACTTTATCATTACAGTCCTATCATTTAGAAAAATACAGCACTCGCAAGAAAGCTTATTCCAATATAATCAGATGACATATGAACTAATCTATTGTGAAACACTTTTAAAAAGCAGTGCTGCGAGTTGATTGAGATTTCGACAAAATATTTAATTTGTTATTTATGGCTTATTACAGATGTCGTTCTGATCACTTTTTACTCTTAGTAACATCTGCAATTTTTTGTTCTTCGACATGCGCTTGCACTGCTCCACTAACTGCGCCTGCAACGGCAGCTTTCTGCTCGGAAGACAGCTCGTCGTTACCGTCTAGGCTTGGGATAGCAACGCGGACCTCGCGCCTGGCGAATTCAATACCATTTGCATCAAATTCTTTACGAACTCGATTATAAATTTCCTTTCGGATAGTGAATTGCGTGCCAGGTTTTGCCATAAATTTCCCCCGCATTACGATACCAACATCGTCAAACTGGAAAACACCCTGGCTTTTAAACGGCTCAAGAAAATCGTCTTTGTAAAGTGGGTCCTCTAGCATTTCAGCACCAATTTTTTTAAAAATCTTTTTTACCTTATTCGGATCTGTGTCGAAAGGCACAGTAAAGATTAGCTTCATGATGACCCAGTCACGACTAAAGTTAGTAACCTTTTCAATACTCCCATAGGGAACTGTATTTACTAACCCACGATGGTGCCGCAGCTGCATTGAACGGATCGATATTTTTTCAACCGTTCCCATTGTTCCACCTACATCTAGATATTCACCTGCACGGAAAGCATCATCAATCAAGAAAAAAGCTCCAGACACAATATCCGCAACCAACTTCTGTGCACCAAAACCAATAGCCAATCCCAGTATACCAGCCCCAGCCAAAAGCGGCGTTATGTCAATGCCTAGTGCCCCGATAGCTAGTAGCCCAAATATTACACAAATTGCAGCCTGTGTAGTAATCAAGAGCAATGGAAGGACAGTTGCCATTCTTGATTGGCCAGCACCACCACCCTCTCCCCCTTTTTCCACATCTTCACCAGAATCTTGCGTGTGTTCACGCGCTAAACGGCGGTTAACCCAAACTGAAGTGAGTTCGTACAAGACGTACCCAAGGCCCAACGTCAAAACAAACTGAAGAAGATGTGCACTAAAAGTTTCTCCAACTTGTGATGAAACAAGACCAAGAAAACTTATGTCCCAAATATTGGCAAGCATCAGCGCAACACATACTACTGCTACCATTCTACCAATGCGAATATAACTACGCTTGGTTGACACGTAAGCAGCTTTTGCAATCGCACCATCTCCGCTCATCGGTGGTTGCAAATAACCAACAACGCCACGGATAGTTGTATCGATTATCGGCGCAGCTAATAATAAGAACATAGTTTTGTAGTGCGCGCCACCAATAAGCATTTTTGTTGTTGCTGGATTTGCAACAACAAGCATAAATTCTACTGTAAGCCACGTAGCCAATGATACAAATATAGCAAAATATGGAAATGCATAAGCAATTTTTTGGTCAAATTTAGTAATATCAGGATCTGAACCTCGCATCATTTCGGTCAGCCCTGCCCGAACAGTCCATGCAATATATGCGATGTACAAGTGAATGCTAACATTTAACCAAAAAACTAAAGGTAATTTCGTTCCTTCAACCCCATATTGTATGTCGAAATTAACCATAAACAAAAGGAAGCCTATCAATAAGAAAAGGCCAATTAGATTTTGATGCAGATATACAGCCCATCGATCGTCAATATTGACAATTCGCATTTCAGGCTTCTTGGGCGCAAGTAGCATGCGAGACACGGCAGTACCCAAACGCGGCACCCAAATCAAATAAAATACTAATGGTTTTGCAAACTCTATTTGATGACTGTCTAATAGATAATTACCAACCGAACGGATCGTTATAAGAAAAACCAATAACCCTAAAAATTCTCGTCCAAAACGACCTAGTAGAAACCCTATAGCCGATTTGAGATCAGGCTCTCTTGTGTATGATTTTTCTGTCTGCCAGCGCCTAAGAGTAAAAACAGCTCCCTTCTCAAGGATTAATCCTGATATAAGAGTTAATGCGATAAGCCCAAATAAAGTCCAAATAGCACCATTTGAAAATTTACTACGAAAATTCAGAAAAATATTTGCTTGCGTGTTCAAAGCTGTTGGCAGATCGCGAATAGTGTTTCGCCAACGCGTCAAAACACCAGTTCCAACCACAGTAAACTTAATAATTATATTTTCAGTTGGCTCTGGTTTAACTGCCTGTTCTTTTGCTACAGCGTCTAGCCGCTCTAGCAACATCGCTCTGACCTGATCGTCAGACAAGCGGGATACAAGATTACGTACGGCTTGTTCCGTCAGTGGGACCGGTAGCTCCTGTACGGTTGATCCAGGAGTATTTTTCCCCCCAATCAAAGTTAAAGCTTGCGCCATAACTGGAAGTGTGGGGAAAAAGACGGTTAATACAGATAAAAGGATGGTTATTTTTATTAGTTTCATGGTCATCAGACTCTCACAAGTGATTATAGATTTCCATCAAAAGTTTTAGGATTTTACCAAAAGCGGGCTTCGCAAGCTTAGAAGTAAAAGAAAATTTCAAATTATCCAATACTAGCTTGCAAATTAACACTATCTAAATCACGGTTTTGATCCGTTACCACTCCACTTTTAATATAATTTATCTATTCGATATATACGTGGTCAAAGAGACTAACAAAAGCATCAAGTAAAAAATTGATCCTCACAGCGTATTGACGATTTTATCGCTCTTACTGCAGATAATAGACAAGTTCATATAAACACGAACAAAATTACTATAAAACTGGTCCCAATATTGCCATGCTATTATTCAAAATCCGTTGGCGCCAATTCCACGAGTATACATCATCAAATGAAACTGCATCGCTGTTGGCAACATACTCGAATTGGCGAGCTCGCATATTGATAGTCGTCACTCTATCATGCAGCAAAATATTGTTTTCATAGTTCAGATCAAAACTGCGACGGTCCATATTGGCAGATCCAATTAGAGTAACTTCTGAATCTATAGTCATTGTTTTTGCGTGTAAAATACCATGCCGAAATTCAAAAATTTTAACTCCAGCAGTTAACAACTCTTCATAATAACTTTTGGCTGTAGCCCCAACTGCAAAGTCATCATTTAACTTAGGAAATATAATTGTGGTATTCACGCCCCGATTTGCTGCTCCGCAAAGAGCCGCTTGTAATGCTGCATTAGGCACATAATATGGTGTAGTTATAATGATTTCGTGCTGTGCAGCATACATCAATGTTTGAAACATTTCTGGCATTGCAGAATTGCGGATTGTTGGACCAGTTCCTATCACCTGTGCGATAAAACCAGGCACTGCATTCGGCATAGGTTGTAGCAACAGGTCACTTATGTCTTCATTTACGCACGCCATCCAATCACTTGCGAAAAGATGTTGGTTTTGACGGGCTACAGGCCCTTCAAACCGCATGACTGAATCGACCCAAGGAGCATATTTTTGTTTAGGCAGGAAAGCAGCATCAGCACAGTTCTGACTACCACAGTAGGTTATAAAGTTATCAATCACCACAATCTTGCGATGATTTCGTAAGTCAATTCTCCCATTAAAAATGCGCAAAAGTGGATTTCCGATTTTAAGAGCTCGCGCAACATAAACACCCGCCACTATTAAATCTTGCCAAGCTTGGCTTTTAATCATTGCACGCGATCCGAGGTCGTCCACCATAACGCGACAAACCACGCCACGGGCAGCAGCATTTTTCAAAGCTTGGACTACTTCCATTCCATTATGGTCCGTCAACCAAATATAAAACATGATATGCACATTTTGTTTTGCTGCGCCAATATCGGCGACAATCGATTCAATAGTCGCATCAGTGCTCGCAAGAAGGTTAGCACGATTACAGCTTACAGGCTTGTAACCGCTGACAGCCTGCCCGACCCTAAACAAAGCTTTAAACCGGCCATCTATTTCAGAAGGTTCTACTATTTGCGCCACATCCAATGATTCTTCTGGCCGCGGCAGGCGATCAAAAACTTGTGCTAGCCGTCCCGCGCGTTTGCGACCAATATTTGTTTCGCCTAATAAGCAGTAAGCCAAAATGCCAATAATTGGTAGAACAAGCACTACTACCAACCATGTCAATCTAGACTCCGGTTGACGGTTCCGACGTAGCAAAATTCTTAAAATGCATAACCCAACACACGTTATGTGTAAAATAACTATAAGCACTCATACACCTTCCAAAATACACTAGCAAAACCCTTATGACATTGAATACAGCACTCCATAGCACAAAAACACAAACTATAGGATTTTATGCCAATTACTCTTTTGTTTCACGTCAAGTTTTGTATCTTTTTTGGTTGGAATAGTATACTTCGTATTTAAAGATAAAAATTTAGGTGCAAGTTTTTCGGATAGATAAGCTTAGATGTAGGTTTGATAATACCACACACAGATAATTTTATGAATGCATGATAATTTAAAAATCAACTACTGCACAAATTGCGTGTTATTTATCTGAAGAAAAACACACATAATTACGTATTCGCAGTTTCGTTATAATAAAAAATTGAATGCAAGAACAAACTCAGGATCATCAAGAAAACGCTTCAAAGTAACTGAAAGATCGTAATTTATAAAAGCCTCACATAGGAACTGGTTATGATCAAAACTTCAAGTGTTCCAAAAAGTACCCCCCTCTTCGAGACAATTGATGCCTTTGCTTATTAATTTTTCAAAAAGAAATGCTGGCAAAATTATCTTAATCAGTTGAGTTTCATTTCGTAGTAATTTTGCGTCAGTAAGGTACAAAACGCGCAATATGTATAAAAAGAAGTTAACATTAATGATTAAACGAAGCCCACTGCCAGAGCGAAGTAGGGCCACTGGAACAATAAGTCGGCAGAGATATTCTCTAGTTTTAAAAGGGCTTAAAAGTTAAAAATACATTCATTTTCTATAATTACTTCTTTCTAAACAGTACAGTAAATATTCAATTGATACGTCGGGTGCATCAGAGCCTTCGGAGATGTAGTGCAAAATTTCGTTTAAGCAGAATGTAGGATATTTCAAAGGATAAATTGCCTCAATATAAATCAAGAGCTCCAGAGTGATTTAAGTTCACTTGTTGGAAATTCATGCCAAAGGATAACAGCCAAAATACAACGGACGATAAATATCGCCCGTTGTATAACGAAATTACCTCCAGCCGACCTCATTAAAGATTTGCTGAGCCATAGATACATTTTTTGCTACAGCACTAAGATCAACTGAATCAGGGCGAAACAAGCCTAGGGTTGCTACGGACGGACTGAGTGCAACACCAGGAACTGCTGGATATTCATCGTTCCCAGCTGAAAAGTACTGCTGAGCTTGATCAGACGCCAAGTACTCCATGAACTTAATTGCATTGTTTTTATTTGGTGCATTTGCTGCGACGCCACCACCAGACAAGTTCATGTGAGCTCCCTCAGCGTTTTGTGCCGGAAATACCCAGCCAATGTTTGCGAGCGCATCCGCAGGCAAACCTTTTACATCTTTGCGAATAGCGCGGGCAAAATAGTAAGTATTTGAGATTGAAATATCACATTCACCAGAGACTAGTCCGCGCAATTGATCCGTATCACCGCCTTGTGGGTCACGGGCAAAATTATTAACCACGCCCACTGCCCATGCCTTTGCAGCTTCTGCACCATGGTTTTCTATTATAGATGCTAACAGTGTTTGCGAATAAACATTACTGGAGGACCGATGACAAATCATGCCTTTAAAAGCAGGGTCAGCTAGATCGACGTAGGTTTGAGGTGGATTTGTCACATCTGCCTTATCGTAGAAAATTATTCTAGCCCGCTGGCTAAACCCAAACCATTGGTTATCATTGTCCTGCAGACCTGCAGGAATACGAACTTCTAGCACATCACTATTGATCGATTGTAGAACTCCAGCGTTTTTTGCACGCTCCAAGCGTGAAGTATCTACAGTGAGTAAAATATCAGCAGGCGAATTAGCCCCCTCCGCCTCCATTCTTGCAATCAGCTCATCACCTTTGCCTTCAATTCTATTAATCGTAATGCCTGTGGCATCCGTAAATTCTGAGTATAACCGTTCATCTGTATCGTAGTGTCGTGATGAATAAAGATTAAGCTCGCCTTCAGCAGCAATAGCTACTGAGGCAAGAGCAACAAGTGCAGTTGCTGTTGTAGATACTGTCAAAATTGTCAAAAAACGTGACATAAAATCTCCTTAATATTTGTTTACTAAAACAGTCAGATACTATTATCAGAAACAAATCAAGCTTTCTGATTGTTTTTGTCAGGAATTATTTAAATTCCTGAGTAATTTAGTTTATTTCGCTTGAGGAGACGCAAAAATCGGATTTAGATTGAAAATCTTTAGTTTCCAAAGTCACAAAAATTACAATTAAAGTACCGAATCAGATTCATGACAGCTAGTTGAATCTTCTGGAATAAACTTCCATCAAATTAAAGGTTGATGGCAAAAATAAATATCAGTCTTATGACACACACAGATTTATAATATAAGATAAAGTGTAGCGCCAAAAACTTTTTAAAAAAATACTGAAGTCATACCATTAGGCATCAAAAATAATGACTATAAACGCAGTAACTAATACTCAATGAAATGAGATAGATACAAAACCTTTTAAACCAATGCAAAATTTAACCAAGTCGGCGGCGCAACAGCCAAATGAAAAATAAACCACCTACTAGGCCTGTTACAATTCCAATAGGCATGTCATCCGGTGCCATTATGTTGCGAGCTATCACATCTGCCCAAACTAGAAATATTGCGCCCAAAAGTGCCGAAGCGGGCAATAATCTACGATAATCACCGCCAATCAACAAACGAATAACGTGTGGAACCATAAGCCCAACAAAACCAATAATGCCAGAAAACGCGACCATAACTCCAGTAATTAGAGCCCCTACTGCAAACACCATCAACCTAAAACGAGCCACCGAAATACCTAATGTGCTCGCGGTCTCATCACCGATAGTCATCGCATTCAGTTTACCTGTATTAAAATAAAGGTATAATCCACACACCAGTAAAATAAATAGTGGATAGACCAACTGGTCCCATTGAGCGAGGCCAAGTCCCCCCAACATCCAAAAGACTACTGTATGCGTGGCACGTGGATCCCCCAAAAATATCAGTACATTTGCTAACGACATCAATATGAAAGACACCGCAACTCCTGCGAGTATCAGCCTATCAGAACTGGTTGCTGAGGCAAAATTTGAGACCAGCAAAACTAGTAATGTTGCAATTAAAGCTCCTAAAAATGCGAAAAGAGGGACAGTTAAAAGTCCTAAAAATAATCCGGTATGAAGCAGAGCTAAAATTGCCCCTAATGCTCCACCGGCAGAAATACCAAGCAAATGGGGGTCTGCAAGGGGGTTACGGGTCACTGCCTGCAAACTTGCACCAACCATAGCCAAGCCTGCTCCAACAAGACAGGCAAGCAGAACGCGTGGGAACCGAACATCCCAGACTATAGACATTCGACCAGCAGTCCATTCCACAACAACAAAATCTGGAATAATTTTATTTAAAACCACACCCCATACAGTGGATAAAGGTATAGAAACAGCCCCTACACTCACAGCAAAAGAAATAGAAAAAATTAAACAAACGAAACCAAAGCACATCGCCATAACAAAAATTGATCTTTGTTTATAAGTTACTGGAAGCACCCGCTCCATTATTTCTTACTCTTCACGAAATGCGGCAGCAAGTTTTTTAATAGCCCCAATATTACGAGGCCCAGGAGTTGCCTCAACGTATTCAAGCGTTACAAATCTGTCATTCTTGACAGCGTCAATATTAGAAAACGCAGGATTAGAAATCATAAAGGCCCGTTTTTCTTCTGCTGAAACTTCACCGTAATTTACAATCACAATTACCTCTGGGTTTCGCTCAATCACTGCTTCCCAAGTCACAGTTGCCCAGCTTTTTTGAAAGTCCTTCATTATATTGGAACCACCAGCAGCTTCGATTAGTGCATTTGGCATTGCATATCTGCCAGCAGTAAATGCAACGTCTTCACCGCTGTCATACACGAAAACACGAGGAACAAAATTTAATGGTTCAAGGGAAGCTAGATAATCATTCAAATCTTTCTCATATGCGCTTACAAGATTTTCTGCTTTGTTGCCTAGATCGAAAATCAAACCGAGGTTACGCAAATCATTATACATATCGTTCATGCTTGCAGCAGCTTTTTTGCCTACATGAATACAACTTTCAGTCAGTTCATAAACTTGAATCCCAAACGGTGCCAATGTATCCGGAGTAACTTCTCCCCCCACTTTCATACCGTAATTCCATCCTGCAAAGAAAAAGTCCGCGTCAGCCCCGATCAAAACTTCTTTGCTGGGATATTTTGATGACAATTCAGGCAACTCTGCAATGCCCAGCCTCATTACAGGATCAAGTGTCTTCCACCCGGAGATTCCAGTGTAGCCAACCATACGTTCGGCTAATCCCAACACAAGCATCATCTCGGTAAGATTAACGTCATTTGAAATCGCTGCAGTTGGCGGCTCATCAAACGTCAACTTGCGATCACAGCTTTGCACAACCGTCTGAGCCAGCATTTCAGTCGCAATCACAGTGGCTATTAAAGTCGAAAAAATGAGTTTCATAAATTTTGCCTTAGATCAGGTAGATGATAAGAAAAATGTTTTGTATCGCTGATGCTGAGGTGTTCTAGGCGAGCATCGATCCTAAATGTCTTTGATACCTCAGACTCTGTAAGTACCTTTTGAGCCGGTCCAAAGCCAACAGCATGGCCGCGGTCAAGCATCAAGATAACATCACAAATATCAGCGGCAACATTTAGATCATGTAGAGATACTATGATAGTCAAATCAAGATTACGAACTAGAGCTATTATCTCAAGCTGATTACGAATATCTAAGTGATTTGTTGGTTCATCCAAAATTAGAACCTGAGGCTTCTGCACTAAAGCACGCGCTATCATCACGCGCTGGCGCTCACCCCCAGAAAGCGAAACCAGATCTCGATGGACCAACCCTTGTAAATTAAGACTATTGATAACATCATCGATAATTTCAGCATCGAGAGAACTCACAGACGAAAAGCCACGATGATGAGGTGTTCGACCTAAAGCAATAATTTCGCGTACAGTTAAACCAAAAGCCGATGGTTGCTCCTGTAATACGGCTGCAACTCTTTGGGCTGCAATTCGCGGTGACATCACCCAGATATCCTCACCATTTATCAAGATCCGACCAGTAACTGGCGACTGATACCGATAAAGCATGCGTAAAAGTGTTGATTTTCCAGCACCATTGGGGCCAACAACCCCTAGTACTTGCCCCGCATCCACCACAAAGCTAGTTGGATTGAGTATCGGTAAGTGCCCGTTACCAAGGGTCCAGCTCACATTCTCCACATTAAGGCTCGCAGCACTCATTTGTTACTCATTATCTTACCAATTGGTCTGCTAAAATGCCCATGGCATCGTAGGTGACAAAACAAACCATAAACTCAAAATAGCAAGGCAAGAGGAACATGATAGTTTTTTCGATTCATTAATATTTATCTCCACGATAAAGCCAAGCAGCCCACAGAGATATCACTTTAGACGGTGTAAACCGCAAAGCCATCAATGCCTCCTATCCGAACGCCCCGTCCGGGTTGCAGTTTTACACAACACAATGTTGCACTCTCAATGGCAGGTCTCCTGACTCGCGGGTCAAAGCTTACTCAATCCTTCCCAAGCAATTTGCTCAGTGGTTGATTATCGAGTTCGCTAACCGCTCACAGTTGCGGGGGCAGTCACGGCCTTGGAAACGCATAACGAAACCTCACCGTATTCCCTATTCATTCCGGTTTAAGCTCACGGCCTCCGGAAACCATCTAAGATATTGGTGGATCAATTAGTCAAAGGCGTCAAGAGAGTAAGTAGTCTCAATAGCTATAATCATAGATTTAATATCAATACATAAAAAGGAACTGCCAGATTTATGTGATACCATTCACATAAGGCATATGTGTTACAACACCAGAATTATTTAATTTTTAAAGACGCTTCAACAATTTGGTCTGTTGCAAAGTGTGCTGAGTCAAGTGCTCCAACCTGCCAACCTGGCCAGTAGCTAAACCAGTCACCAGCAAAATAAACTTTGCGATACACAGGAACAGCTGAAGCCATATATTCAAAAACTTCTGACTGATTATAGGCAGTATCATTTGCCCACCCACCTGCTTGATAGGGCATTTCGGCCCAAGCTATCGACACACCATTATCTGCAAATACCTTTTCCTTATAATCATCATGTAATTTTCCACCCCAATACAATGCACTTTCCAATCGTTGATCGCGAGAAAGCTTTGCAAACTCAAGAGCCTGTTCGCCTTCATTATATGCACCGGTCAAAATACCAGTAGGAGAATTGAAAGAATAATTTGGGTACCAAATTTGTCTGATAATCCCTTTTGTCCAAGAGATTCCGCCATAAATACGGTTTTCTTGTTCCCAAAAACGTGACCTACCCTGAAAACCCACCTTACATGCTGGTTCAATATCAACTCGAGATAGATTATCTCGCATGATAGGATCGATAAAATTTCCGTCTAAGCGTGCTAAAATAGGTGCTGATAAAGTGGCAATTACAAAGTCAGCCGAGTACTGTGCACCATTTACAGAAGTCACCAGAGCATTAGAGGAGGTTACAGAAATGGACTCCACTGGTGTGTCATAGACAATCATACTCTCAACTGTGCCACTAGGCGTTTCTTGAGGCAAAAAACCTTTCCAAATCATGTCCATGCCGTCAATAGGCTGCATCAAAGACGTCTGCCAAAAATATTCTAAGTCATTAAACATCTCAGAATTCCAAAAGTCTGATTGCATAATGTCATCCAGCGTCAGGGTCGGCCACGGCTTACCCGAATTTCGAACATTACCAGCATTGATTGAATAACCAGAACGAATATAATCATTTTTTAAAGACGCTCCTGTGTAGACTAACTTTGCACCCTCCTCAGACAGCTGACCAAAATGAGTCAACATTTGCAAAAAGGCTTCTGTGTCTGAAGGGCTCATATCGAGATCCAAAGTGTTCTTATTTTTGGCTTTGGCTATCAGCTCTGCCAAATGTCCACGAAGATCGTTCTTTAAACGCCTAGCCTGAACAGGTCTGCCTTGGTTCCAGGCGTCATTTTGCAACAAGTTAGCTTTGTCCACATAAAGGTATGGTTGCAAGGCAACGCCAAGATCTTTGCAATAATCAAGTACCCGCGAGTGATGTTGTGGAATTCGGCCAGGCCCAGCATTTAGGTAATTATCAGGGTCGTTAGGAGACACCTCACTAACCTGTTCAAAAACCATTTTAGAGGATGAATTCCAATTCAATTCGCGGAAACTATCACCGTTACGCAAGGTCATACTGCGTCCACCCGCACGTTTTGTAGCCTCCAGAATCTGGACATTTGCGCCGGCGCGCGCGGCACGCATAGCAGAACATAGCCCAGCAAGACCTGCCCCAATTACTATTATTGATTTACCCTTTAGACTATCAGACGGTAGTGCCGCAGTTGTTTTGCTCTGAGCCAGAGCACCGTGTCCCATCATGTCAAATGCGGTCAACGCCATATAAGCAGCACCAATGCCACCGACAGAAGCGATGCCATTTAAAAATGCCCGACGAGTTAAATGATAATCCATACCTTGCCCTAATAATACACACTAACGTTACCTTAATCGGACCATAAATAAATCCCATCTAAGGTCTAACCTGCATTGTTAAAGCAACAAAATCTATATGCTTCCGATCTAATTCAGAAGTTCACGTAGAGATTTTACATTAAAACTAAGTAGCGGACGTTAATTTTGGACACATAGTCCAACGATCTGATATCGATTGAAACGAACAGGGTAGCAGATAATCAATAAGGACATATTGTAATATAACTAAAGCAAAAGTAACTGGTAATATATAGAAAAACCCTAAATTTACGGGTTATGAGATGTTTAAAAATATGAATATAAAACTCAAATTCTTAAAAGTTAAATCAGTGCCAAAACTATTTTGGAGCTCTCCATCAGCTTCGACAGTTCGCCCGCCTTTGATTTCGGTTTTTATTTTGATTTTAGGTCTTTTTTTATTTGGTCTTGGAGAAGCACTTTTAATTTCATCAGGTATTGGTGTCAGTCCTTGGACAGTATTTGCACAGGGGGTAAAAAATATAACCGGTTGGAGCATTGGTTTCGCAACTTTTATTATAAGCATTTTTGTTATGATACTTTGGGTGCCACTCAGACAAATGCCTGGCTTTGGAACAATAATGAACATAATAATTATTGCTTTAGTGCTAGATCTCGTACTTCCTTTTCTACCGAAATTCAATCATCTAAGTCTTAAAATTGCTGAGGGTTTGATAGGGGTAATAATCACTGGCTTAGGCGGAGCCTTGTATTTAATTGCAAATCTTGGGCCTGGCCCTCGCGATGGGTTAATGACCGGCATACAAAAAGTGACAAATTTTCCAATAGCTTGGGTACGAAGTACAATCGAATTGTCAGTTGTAGCAATTGGATGGTCCCTAGGCGGTGTAGCAGGCATCGGGACATTATTTTTTGCTTTCGGTATTGGTCCATCACTGGCAGCATCGCTTTATGGTTTACAATGCGCATTTAAAAATAAAAAATAAACTGTTGGGTCCGGTGCTTCTACGAGACAAAAATCAAACTAAAATTTTATTTTATCTAACAGCTTTTAAATCAAGATTTAAATAGAAACAACTTTTTAACTAGGAGACTAATCTACTAATGATTACAGCCTCTGCCATTTAAAGGCTTCACTAACTGTCTGGAAAGATTATGCCAAACCTAACATTTTTTTCTTATCTGCAGCCCACTTCATAATTGTAAAATCAAAAGTCAACGCCATCAAAGAGACGCATATTCCAAGGACAAAGTTTTTGCCTAAATCTGTTCCCGCTAGAGTTCTTTGTAGTTCTTGACCTAGATCTTGAGTTCCAATGAAGGCCGCTATTATCACCATGAAAAATGCAAACATGATAGCTTGATTGAATCCAACTGCCATTGTTGGTAGCGCTAATGGTAGCTGTACACTCCAAAGCTTTTGAATGCGTGTTGCACCAGACATATCTGCCGCCTCAGTCATCTCTTGGGGGACTGTTCGCAGTCCTTCAATCGTATAACGCGTCAACGGTACCATTGCAAAAATAAGAATCGAAAAAATTACTGCAATATCCGTAATGCCAAAAAGCATAATAGCTGGGATCAAATAGACAAAACTGGGAAAAGTTTGCGCCGTATCACAAATAAGCAGAACACGTTCTGACCATTTCACTGACCGCGCTGCAAAAATACCAACGGGCAAGCCTATTAATGCGGCTAAGATTACGGCAGATATTACAGAGTATAACGTAATGATGGCGCGATCCCACCAACCTGATAATGCCACAAGCGAGAAAAAAATAAGGGCAAAAATTGCTTCTTTTCTTCCTGCAATACTAAGGGCAAACGCAACCACCAGTAAAATAAAACCTGGAGTTGGAATCGATAGCAGGAAATTCCTGAATGGTATCAGAACTTGGACGTTCAAAAAAGCTCTTAGAAAACCCGTTGTTACCTTTACCCATTCGATATTCAAAAATCCTTTAATAATGTTATCAAGCTCTTTACCTTGGCTAAAGTTCTGACCGCGCCCCACCTCTGCCAAAAATGGAATTACTAATGATAGAAGTGTGAAACCGACAAAAACCGCAAGACCGAGCAACAGCATACTATGACGTTTCCATAAAGGAGTTCCACGTTCGAAATGTTCAGGTTGTTTTATTACCCATGCTTTTGACATCCTATCCAACATGACTGCTAGTAAAACAATGGTAACGCCAATTTCAAATGAGCGACCAAGCTTAAAACTACCCATCATTGCCAGCAGTTTTGCACCAAGGCCTGGCATTCCAATGAATGCAGTCAAAACCACCATTGCCAGACACAACATAATAACTTGGTTCACACCAACAAGGATTTCAGTACGGGCCGAAGGAATATAAACATGGCGCAGCATCTGACCACGAGTACAGCCACTCATTTTACCAGCTTCAATAACTTCCGAAGATACTTTCTTGAGGCCTAATGTCGTCATTAAAATCATGGGAGGTATAGCATAAATAGTTGTAGCAACAGCACCAGCTGTCGGCCCTACTTTGAAAAATATAACAGCTGGTAAAAGGTAAGTGAAAAATGGCAAAGTTTGGAGAACTGATAAAATGGGCTTTATAACACGATCCACCCACGGGTATTTCCAAGCCGCAACTCCAAGTGACAGACCGATGGCAAAAGCAAGAGGCGCCGCAATCGTCAGAACAGACATTGTCTGCATTGCAATTTTCCACTGCCCGATAAGTGCAGTCCAAACCATTGTTCCGCCGCCAAGCAATGCGAGCTTCCAACCCCCCAAATAATAACCAATCACGGCAGCGACTGCAGCAACTGCAGTCCAAGGCATTGGACCGACGTTAGGAAAGCGCCTTTTCCCAAAAAAGACGTTAGCAGAAAAATCTAATAACCATTCAAGTCCACCAGTCAAAAATCGGGTAAATACCAGAACACCGAGATCATCTTTTACAAAGTTAAAAATGACATCTAACCATTGCGCAAAATTGGGAATGATTTCTTCTGGAACTCGGTATAGCCAGGCAGGCAGAGAACCTAAATATTGCAACAAAATCATGAAAATTGCTATAAAAACCATCGCAATGGCTAATTGAAAATCTGTATAGTAGCCCTTACCCGCTGGAATTTTTACAATCTCAGAACTCATTTTTTTCAGATCCAAGCAAAATATCTAATGCATCTTTTCGTGGCATAGCCCCAATTAAGCTGTCACCATTTTTGACTGGAATCATTTCACGACTATCATTTACAAGCATGCGGGCCATATCGTGCACAGTGGTCATAGCATCTAATGCATCACCCTCTCCAACTACGCCTTTTTGCGTAAGCACCCCGGCATGAACTACGCGGGCTTTATCAATGTCTTCAGTAAATTTACGGACATAATCAGTCGCTGGATGCAATACAATTTGATCCGGAGTATCGCATTGTTCGACCGCACCGTCTTTCATAATTGCAATTCGGTCCGCCAGCCTTAGCGCTTCGTCAAAGTCATGTGTGATAAACACAATGGTCTTATTAAGCATTTGTTGCAGTCGCAAAAACTCATCCTGCATTTCCTTACGGATAAGCGGGTCAAGCGCACTGAATGGTTCATCTAAAAACCAAATATCTGGTTCAATTGCCAAACTGCGTGCGATGCCTACACGTTGTTGTTGTCCACCTGACAATTCTCTTGGGAAATAATCTTCACGGCCCTCGAGACCAACAAGTTTAACTACTTCTAAAGCCCGTTCACGACGCGTATGTTTATCTTGGCCACGCATCTCTAACGGAAATGCAACATTTTGCAAAACAGTCCGGTGCGGCAGTAATCCAAATGATTGAAAAACCATACCCATTTTAGACCGACGCAGTTCGATTAAATCATTTTCAGACATAGAAACGATGTCCTGACCCTCAACTGCGATTGTACCTCCAGTGACATCATGCAGTCGAGAAAAGCAACGTACAAGAGTTGACTTTCCAGAGCCTGACAGGCCCATGATTACGAGCATTTCACCTTTATTGACGTCAATAGAGACGTCTCGAACTCCAGAAATATAGCCAGCCGCACGGATTTCTTCAAAAGTCATATCATCCGACATATTATTCAAAAACTTTTTGGGGTCAGGTCCAAAAATTTTCCAAACGTTTTTACAGGAAATGACCGGAATATCGATAGACATGGTTATCCTTTTAGGTGGCTAATGATATTGTTAGATATCCCCACCCAGATAACTGGACGGGGACAATTCAAAACACCTAAGGTGGTTTAGTTCAACCAGCTTTCCCAGACATCCTTATTGTTTTCCAGCCAAGCTTCGGCGGCCTCTTCAGGTTCCATCTCATCGATATCTACCATCTTTGCCATTTCGGCAATCTGTGGGTTAGTAAAGCTAATTTTTTCAAGTACAGCATATGCACTTGGCCATTTATCTGCCATGCCTTCCCACGCGGCTTTTTTGAGATATCCACTCGCCGGATTGCCACAATCGTAAAGAGCATCAGGATTTGGACCAACGGAAGGGTCTTTATCGCATCCATCAACCCACTTCGGAAACTCTACAAACTCACCGGGCCAAACCGCTTCAGCAAAATTTGGTGTCCAATTGAAGACAACAACCGGACGCTTATCAGCTTCGGCTGCTCCAATTTCCGCCCAAAGAGCGGCCGCTGAACCAGCGTTAACAACGACAAAATCCATGCCCAAAGCTTCGACGCGTTCCTGACCGTGCTTCAACCAGTCTACTGGACCATCAAGATATCGGCCTTTGTCACCAGTTTCCGCTGTCGCAAACACCGCAGCACAATCATTCAAAGCCTCCCAGCTTGGAAGGCCTGGACACGCATCTTTGGTCCACATCGGATACCACCAGTCCTCACGGGTAACAGCATTATGGTCGCCAACGTCCACAATACCACCTTTTTCCAAAGCCGCACGGAAAGAAGCACCAAACGCACCTTCCCAAACTTCTAACTCCAGCGATACATCACCAAGACGCACAGATTCATAGACCGCTTGGCTATCAGTTGTAACATATTCGACTGCATTGCCGTTTTGCTCAAGCATTTGACCCACCACGTTAGACATCACAATCTGGCTTGACCAGTTGTGAATTGGAATTACTATCGGATCATCGCTGTCAGCGGCGAAACCGCTTAAAGGTGCGAGGCTAAGAACCCCGGCGGATA
>CAJQRC010000036.1 GCA_905480645.1 uncultured Tateyamaria sp. | reverse complement strand
GTTTATAAAGGAACCCACACTATTAGGAGGGAAATAGCTCCACTTTGTTGGCTGATCAAAAATTTTTCTTGGTTCTCCTGCACCCATTGGCTTGGTGTGTTGCGTTTCAGTGAGTAGCCTCCTCTTAATTGGC
Organism: uncultured Tateyamaria sp.; assembly: GCA_905480645.1. Taxonomy (GTDB): domain Bacteria; phylum Pseudomonadota; class Alphaproteobacteria; order Rhodobacterales; family Rhodobacteraceae; genus Tateyamaria. The sequence continues at coordinate 18,831 of CAJQRC010000036.1, read as the reverse complement.
GTATCACAATCTAGTTCATTTAAACCTTTTATAGATAAATTACCCTGTCTGTCTGGCAGAGGAAAGTTTGTAATAGTCCAAAAATAAACAAACCCCTTATCTTTTTTTATGCTGTCAGTATTAACATAAAAAGTCTGGCCTGCATTATTTTCAGCAACTTTACTCCACTGAGCATGCGACGCTGATGCAAGCATAACTGTTGAGGCTAATACAGTGGATAGAATCCCTGATCTGTTCATATCTTATACCTTCTTTGTCATTTTGATTGATAAAGATATAGCTGAAGAGACAGATTTACTGTGTTGCGAATAAGTCAAATATTATAGAATATGTGCCATTTTATCGGTCATCGACAACAGTTCAGACACAAAGTAGTTTTTAATTTACTTGATCATACCAGCAAAACAGTCCCATGCTTGTTGAACTTATGAGATGGTAAGGCAAAGTTACAGGCCATAGCACTGGCAGCAGTCAGAGCGGCCTCCGCCCGTTCTACGCCACAAAGCTTGATTAAGTCGTCAGTATCGTGAGTATCAGTATCCTCTTCAAGTTTTCTGATAAAATCGCGCATTGCTTCCATCTGTTGATCTAACTGAGGAACCTCAGAAATAACAAGAAGTGCACTTGTGTAAATTGCGTTTAGCAAACGCTCTGAAATGTTTAAGGTATCTTTGTTCCACTGAGCGGACATAGAAAGATACTTTGGAAACTGTGCTGCAAATTGCTTGGGTGTTTGTTTTTGCTCAAATATTATAGCTAATCTCCAAATTCTGTTAAGACCTTCCCAGGGTCATATATTCATTCCTAATTCTAAATATCTTTATTAAAAGTAATCAAATCATTAGCCTCAGGCGAACCTGGGCTTACGGCCATTGGTGTTTTGATGCCAGGCAGTACTTCAACGTCATAAAGTTCGCCAATAGCCCCATCGATACGGAACCAATCCACACATGTGCCTTTGGCCAAATCAATGATTTGCAACCCACACCAAGGCTCACTATCCGCATCCCTGAGCTTTTGATCTAGCGGCAAACCCTCAAAGCGCTTGTAACGCGGTTTAGACAAGCCGACAAAAGCATAGCCCTTGTAAAATGCGAGCCCACGCAGAAAGCCCGGGCAGAATATATGCGGTACAAAGTGCCCCATGCCACCTTCCAGCCCCTCGATCACCCCTAACTCGCCGGTGCCAGAGTTAAGCACCCAGAGTTGACCCTCGTACCAACGCGGTGAATGGGGCATTGAGAGACCTTCACAAACCACCTCATTGCGTGAAACATCAATCACCACACCACCGCCATCACGCCGATCGCGCCAGCCATCAATTGTGTTGGACTTCGACACTGCCGTTACATATGCTGGCTCTGCGTTAATCATCGCCATCCCGTTAAGATGACAGCGATCTTCACTGATAAGCGCATCAATGAACGAGGGCCGCCAAATTTCCTGAAAACTATGTACTTCTGAGACCGTCGCCAGACAGTTAAATCGGGTATTTACAAACACTGGAGCGCCATTAGTTCCGATCCCGATGTCATGGGCATCTAATCCTCCGGTGAAATATGTATGTCGCGGCATAAAACAGGCGTCAAATGTATTATTGATTTGCTCACCCTCAGCCAGGACGTTCTTAAATTGCACAAGTGCTGACCCACCCGCCATCGTTAGACCACCATTACCGTCATATGAAAGCCCCATGGGCTTAGCCATTGCCGCCTGATGTAAATGTAATCCCCCCTTTGGATCACATCCTAGATTATATAAAAAACCGGACTGATATGATGAAATAGCAACCGAACAATTCAGCTGAACTAAGCGCCCTGACAAGCCCCCGGACTGCGAATAGTCAACGTCTTGAGCCTGCTCAGTACTGCCTTCAGTTTGCTCGGCACTGCCTTCAGTCTGCGACCCGTTCTCTGCTTCAATATTATCCATACATTTAAATACCAATTACTTAACTTTTACACCGGGTTTAAAGGACCGCGCTATCTTCTGGGAAATGACGCATTTCTTAAGTGCGCATCGTCGGAATAGCATCTCTTTAGACTTGTCACGTAAAAACAATATACTTGTTATGAAGTCAATAAACCCTTACGATCGTAGCCTGTTTTCCTAATTTTTATTACAAATGATGATTTAACCATTACAGTGTATGACTTGGCAAATGAGAGGACACATTTAATTTTGCGCAAACGAAGAAAATAGTGGGCGGCGGTATTGTGGTGATCCCTACAAAGCCTCGCCGCTGTTCGTGCCGTGGTGCCGGCTATGAATTGCTCAATCAGACAGCCTTGTTTGTGCTGACTTAAACGGCTCTTTCTTACGTGTCGATAATAACCTCAATGTTGGTTATCTAGGACAGTACCCTAAATTATATATCGTGAATTTAGTCTAAACATAATCAGCTTATAACTGATTGTGTGTATTGGATGCAGTCGATGCTTGTGGTAAAAAAATCTAAGACATACTTGCCCAACATAAAAAAGTACTCGAATAGGGAGATGGCACCAAAGCGACTAGTAGAGTAGCATCATGAAAGCTAGGCTGCACCCTAACGAAGGAGTTATTGCAATGCAATTTCAATCACCACTATCGGTAGAAGATGCTGTGGCGTTTTTGGCGGATGACCAAAATGCTCGTATTCTTTCTGGGGGGACAGATCTTTTAGTGCGGCTGCGTTTGGGCCATATTGCTCCATCGAAGATTGTTGATATCAAAAAAATTGAAGGAATGCGTAGTATTACCCGAGAGGATGGCGGTTTTCGCATTGGTGCTGCTGTATCTGGCGCTGAAATGAACGAAAATCATGATTTATATCTGGCTTGGCCCGGGGTGGTTGAAGCTGCCGGCCTTATTGGTTCAACTCAAATTCAAGGACGTGCAACTATCGTTGGTAATCTGTGCAACGCGGGTCCTGCGGCCGATAGCGTGCCTGCTTTGGTTGCGGCAAGTGCTACCGCACGCATAGCAGGACCAAGCGGGGTGCGTGATGTTCTTGTGCAGGATATTCCGATTGCGCCAGGCCAAACCTCCTTGAAAATAGGCGAGCTGGTGACTTCCATTTTCCTTCCCGCTCAGCCCGTTAATGGCAGTGATGCTTATTTAAGATTCATACCGCGGACAGAAATGGACATAGCAGTAGTTGGTTGCGGTGTTTCGCTTAAGTTAGATAGCGCAGGGACTGTTGTGCAGGCCCGCGTGGCTCTGGGCGCAGTGGCCCCAACGGTTCTTCTGGTTGAAAATGCAGCTGAGATACTCATTGGCACGCAACTTGACGATGACGCGCTAAGTGCTTTGGCTGAAGCGTCATCGTCTGTTGCCAATCCTATAGATGATAAGAGAGGCACGATTGCATTTCGTAAAGATGTATCAGGTGTCCTTACCTGTCGCGCTGCTAAAATAGCCTATTCTCGTGCTAAGGGGACAGTTAAATGAGCCAGATTCATGTGAAAACAATTATCAACGGGGACGCTAGCGAATTTCTGTGTGCGGCGGACGAAACACTGTTAGACGTTCTGCGTGACCGGCTTGATTTGACTGGTTCTAAAGAAGGTTGCGCTTCTGGGGATTGCGGCGCTTGTTCGGTGACCATGGATGGCCGTCTCGTTTGTGCGTGTTTGGTATTAGGTGCGGAAGCTGACGGTACGGAGATTACAACCATTGAGGGTATGGCTACAGGTGAAAACCTTCATCCATTGCAGCAGGCTTTTCTGGATCATGCGGCCTTGCAATGTGGAATTTGTACTCCAGGGTTTTTGGTAGCAGCCAAATCTTTACTTGAGAGAAACCCAGATCCAACTGAAGAAGAAACCCGCTATTGGTTGGCTGGTAATCTTTGTCGTTGCACTGGGTACGATAAAATTGTTCGCGCTGTTCTGGATGCTGCAAAAATCATGAGAGAGACTGCCTGATGCCAAAAGATGAGTTCACTCCCCGTACTTTTTCAGTAGTTGGTACACGACCATTAAGGCCAGATGGTATAGACAAAGTCACTGGTCGTGCTCGCTACGGTGCTGATATTTCAGCGCCTGGAATGTTAACTGGCATGGTACTCAGATCTCCGCATGCCCATGCGCGAATATGCTCTATTGATACATCAGTTGCAGCTGCGATGCCTGGTGTGAAGGCTGTGATTACCCGTGCAGACTTCCCTGTCCATCCAGAAAATAATGGAACTGCGGATGTTTTAGACAACTGTATGGCAGATAAAAAAGCACTCTATGACGGGCACGCAGTCGCAGCGGTTGCTGCTTCATCGCGCCGTGCGGCACTTGACGCCTTGGCGACGATTAAAGTTGTGTATGAAGTTCTACCACATGTTTTGGATGTGGACGAGGCGATGAAACTTGATGCTCCAATTTTACATAAGGGTCGAAAGCAAGAGGGAGTGCCGGCGGACGTTTCAGATAATGTTTTGACGCGTACGGAGTATGGGCATGGGGATCCAGAGATAGGGTTCCAAATGGCTGATTTGGTGATTGAGCGGCAATTCAAAACTGCTGCTACTCACCAAGGGTATATTGAGCCGCATTCTTGTCTTGCTACACTCGGTTCAGATGGACAGGGTGATCTGTGGGTTTGTACTCAAGGGCACTACATGGCACGTAATACATGTGCTGAGATATTGGGTTTGGATTCAGGTTGTTTACGAGTAACACCATCAGAAATTGGTGGCGGATTTGGAGGAAAAACTACAGTTTTTCTTGAGCCTACGGCTCTATTGTTAAGTCAAAAATCTGGTCGGCCGGTCAAAATGACAATGACTCGTGAGGAAGTTTTTCGGGCGTCTGGCCCTACTGCATCTACGTCAATAGATATCAAAATAGGCATGACAAAAGATGGTACAATTACTGCAGCGAAAGGGGACTATCGCTACCAAAATGGTGCGTATGAAGCAATGAATGGTACACTTGGCGCAATGACTGGTTTTGCGCCATATGATCTTGATCATGTGAACACTGTGGGTTGGGATGTCGTGACTAACCGTCCCAAAGCTGCCGCATATCGTGCGCCTGGTGCGCCGATGGCTGCGTTTGCGGTGGAAAGTGTGATTGATGAGCTTGCATATAAATTAGGTCTTGATCCTATTGAGGTACGCTTGAAGAATGCGGCTCGTGAAGGCACTAAATCAGCTTATGGCCCTACTTATCCCGCGATCGGACTTGAGGCGACGTTGAAAGCTGCAAAGTCGCATCCGCATTGGTCTGCGCCCTTGGGCGAAAATCAAGGACGCGGCGTGGCTTGTGGTTTTTGGTTCAATTTTGGTGGTGATACTTGTGTGTCCCTAATGGTCAATCCGGATGGAACGGTATCTTTATCCGAGGGCAACCCTGACATAGGTGGTTCACGTGCTGCAATGTCGATGATGGCGGCTGAGGAACTGGGAATTCCAATGGAGCGTGTACGCACGATTATTGCTGATACCGCTGCACTCGGTCAGAATGAAGTCACCGACGGTTCTCGGGTTACCTTTGCTGTAGGCCTTGCAACAATAAAAGCAGCGCGTCATGCCATTCAGATCATGGTAGAGCGGGCCGCAATGACTTGGGGTATCGACCCAGAGGCTGTTGAGTGGGTTGATGGAGCTGCGCAACCTGCAGGACCGAATGCGGGTAAACATCCTCCAATGTCGCTTGCTGAAATTGCTGCTATTGCGTCTAATACCGGCGGTCCTATATCCGGCCACTTTGAGGTTAACGCTGAAGGTGCTGGCGTCAGCTTTGGAACCCATATTGCGGATACAGAAGTAGATCCGGAGACGGGTGCTGTTAAAATCATTCGTTACACTGTGTTTCAGGATGCTGGAAAAGCCGTGCATCCATCCTTTGTTGAAGGTCAATTGCAGGGTGGTGCTGTGCAAGGTATAGGCTGGGCACTTAATGAAGAATACATCTATGGCAAGGATGGAACTCTCCAAAATGCAGGGTTCCTTGACTACCGTATTCCGGTCGCATCGGACTTGCCGATGATTGATACTGCGATTTTAGAAATTCCAAACCCGGGACATCCATACGGTGTACGTGGAGTTGGTGAGACGGGTATTGTACCACCACTTGCTGCTGTTGCTAATTCGGTCTCCCGCGCTGCGGGCGTGCGAATGACAAGTTTACCGATGTCGCCGCCAAAGGTGTTAGCCGCCTTGAAAAAAATGTAAATGGTTACAGTACGGCTTTGGGGGTCTTTAGCAGAACTTGTCGATGGAAAACGGGAGATTGAGATTACCGCCACAAACTTGCGGGAATTACTTGAAGGATTGGGTGAAGCATATCCGGCCCTGAAGCCACAAATTTCACGTGGTGTGTCTGTGGCTATTGATGGGCGTATCTATAATGACACTTGGGCCACGCCAATAAATGAGACAAGCGAAGTTGTTCTGCTGAATCGGTTAGTCGGTGGTTAATGGTCCATGTAGAATTAGGCAAAGATTTTAAGACGCAATATATTTTCAAAAGAATTACAAAGCTCTAGAAGTAGCGACTGTCTTGATAGCACGTCCTAGAATATCAAACATTTGATTGATTTGGCCGTCGGAAATAACGAGAGGTGGTGACATGACGCACATGTTAATAATTGGACGTAGGACAAGGCCATTTTTCTGACATTCGGCATCAATTAACGCGCCAAGCTCGTAATCGTTCTCAAGAGAACTGTTTTTATCCCTTTCGTAAGAACATTGCACACAGCCCATGAGACCCATTCCACGCGCATCCACCACTAGCGGCAAACTGGAAAGGCCACGTAATCTTTCTTGAAAGAGCGGAGTTACACTGCGCACGTGATCTAAAATATTCTCGCGTTCGATGATCTGCATGCTTGCCAACCCGGCAGCTGCACTGACCGGGTGGCCTGAATAGGTGTAGCCATTGGAGAATGTCGCACCTCTTCCTTTTGGGCCAGTAACATCGTCCATCAGTCTCTCTGAAAAGATAGCTGCACCCATTGGGGAGTAGCCTGAGGTAAGTCCCTTGGCGCAAATTATGATATCGGGTTGGATACCAAAGACTTCTTTAGAGGCAAACCAATGACCCAAGCGACCAAATGCAGTCACAACCTCGTCTGATATGTACAGAACATCATATTTTTGGCAAATCTCAAAACAGCGTTTGTGGTAACCCTCAGGTGGCACGATGACACCACCTGAGGCCAAAATGGGTTCTGCAATAAATGCGGCGATATTATCTGCACCAATAGCCACTATTACATTTTCGAGATCAGCTATTTTTTCATTTAAAAAGTCAGTAACAGTTTGCCCGTTTTTACGTAGTAAAGGATTTACATCGGGTAAAAATACAGCAAGTTCATCAGGCTTGTCCAACCACAGACGGTCGCGTTCTTTACCACTGACAGCAGCGGCTAAATATGTGCTTCCGTGATATGCCTTTTGTCTTGAGATGATCTTTTTCTTATTTGGTCTACCCATAAGGTTATTTCGAAAATGGACAAAGCGAATTGCAGTGTCTACTGCAGTAGAGCCACCAGTTGTAAAGAAAACATGATTTAAATCACCTGGTGCTCGCTTAGCAACTTCCCGGGCAAACAGCGTTGTGATCGAACTGGTGTTATTAAACGGTGAAAAATAAGCTAATTTTCGAGCTTGATCCGCCATTGCATCTGCAATTTCATGTCGGCCGTATCCGACCTGGACACACCACATACCTGCAGGTCCATCAATCAACTTTTCACCAGCATCATTGGTAACGTAAACTCCGTTGCTAGCTTCTATAAATGCGCGGTTGTTCTTGCCAATTTCATTCATGCCCTCCCACGGGTGCATGAAGTGATTGTTGTCCCAATTTTTTGCATCAGTGTTGTCCATAGTTCTCTCTTTCTGAGATCGATTGGTTTTGCTCAGTCCCTTTAGGTATCTGTATCCGCCTCAAGATAAACAACGATTAGGCAACCATTTGGAGAATAGGAATTATGGCGTGTTCCTTTTCGTAGCCAAACAAGATCACCAGCTCCGTATCTCGCTCCGTCATGATCAACAACTTCTCCTTCAATAATATAGAATTCTTCATCGCTTGCATGAGTATGTGCAACAGTTGTTTCGCCGGCTGCCATTTTATATATATGGAAGCCTGAGCCCAATGGTTTTGCATTGTTTAACTGCAATACTTCGCCATCCTTGATGCCGTTGCTTACAAAAGTCTTGAATTTACCGTTGTGAACATTGACCACGCGTCGGTTTTCGGGATCAATTGGTTTAAGTTTGGCCATATCTGTCTCCGTACTCGAGATGGGTGATTAATAAGATTGTGCATTTTTTAAACTAAGCGCCATAATAGCTTGACGCGCTGCGCGTTTACCACTTAGGTACGCGCCGTGTACTGTCGAGTAAGCATCTTTCATAGTGGCTTCGCCCGCAAAAAAGATACGCTCATCCAACGGCTCAGCAAGGATAGTGCGGGCAGAAGCTGAACCTGGTTTGGCGTAACTGTAGGCTCCATTTGTATAGACATTGCCGCGCCAAGAAGTTTCGTGAGTGTGCGAGATGTATTTGATTACGTCATTTCCAAAAGTGGCACGCAGACCCTGAATACAGTAATCAGTTGCCGCTCCTTTACCCTCAACTTCCAAATCATCTGCAAACTTTCCGGCAACAAATCCTGTGGCTAGGCTGGTATTATAAAAGCCAAATAACAAAGAACAAAACTCGTTATTGCTACTATGGTAGTCGGCCATCTGACCTTGAGTGGCTTCAGTCCATTTAGGATAAAATTCTATGCCGACTTTATTTAATACTCCGCAAGGAAGCACGTTAATGGCGGCAGTTTTTTCATTGGGCAGTGGTGGGTGGAATTTGATTATTTCTGAACCAAGTACACCTGTTGAAACAGTTGAAATCACTTGTTGTGTTCGAAGTGTGCCATTTTGCGTTGAAATTTGAATATTTGCTTTTGTATAATCGACCTTCAAAACTGGACAATTATAACAGACTGGAACGTCTGTATGTAAACTTTTCACGAATGCGCCCAAGCCTCCTTCTACCAGCCAGTCACCATCAGCGTTTGCATAATTGTGTACGTCCTTGGCTGAGGTAACATTTGCATCTCCCGCTAGCATTTGGGGAATTATGTGCTCTGCTGTTGAAGACCATTCACCTCGTGGCATTACAGACTGTGTTGAACAATCATGTTCTTTTTCGCCGGCAATACTTATAGCTTTCCACATATTAGCCTCATACGCTTGAAAAGCCTGAACTTCGATGGATGATAAATTAGAGCCTAAAATGTGAACCCAAGAACGCGTCCAAGGGCGCTTATGTAATGCAAAACCTGCTTTCTCAACAAGCCTTGCAAGTGGATTAATGGAGGCAGAATGTAACCATGAACCGCCCAAATCAAAGGGTGTTGAAAATAAAGATGCATCAGTCACGCAACGCCCGCCGGCGTGGCCTGTTGCTTCTAAAACAATTGTTTCAATTCCAGCTTGGCGCAATGCTTTTGCAGCAGATAGCCCCGCAGTTCCAGCGCCTATGACCACCGTTTTAGTGCTTTCCGGAAATCGCATTAACTGGTAGGCTCCATAGTGCCTTTAGTATCCAAGTTTGGTAAAGTAATGCCTTGAGACATTGCTAGTTCAAGCGGATTTTCATGGTCATATTTGCTACAAATGCGGTATATTTCCAGCATGTCTTTATTTACCAGTCCAACATTATACAAAAACATGGCGGCACCATATCGCATTGCTCCAGACCCCTTGATACCAACAGAAGTAAAAAGCAGTTCGCGCTGAACTGATATCTCGCTTGATGAAGATTGTTTTCTGATCATTTAGTTTCGTTTGTGGTAATCGATGCACTAGTATTTAAACTGGCTATATCAGCTTCTGGTGGCGCTTTTTCCAAGTTATATACTGGTAAAATATTACGGAGGTGATCGTGGTAAGTGCGTACGCCATACTCCAGATCAGAAAGATAAAATCCTTTGAAAAAATCCGAAGCCATGGCCTCGTTGGACCAAATAGTTAATTGGATGTCTTCTTCAACTGTTTCGCGGTCGATGCGTGATGTTAGGTAACGGGCTGTACGCTGTTGACGGTCTTCATTAGCGTTACGGTATGTGCCACCACGCAGAATGGAGGTGCCGGTACTTTGTGGGAATTCCTGATAGAATAAAACTGTCTCAGGTGTGGCTGCTATAACGACGTTGGGAAAAATACCCCAATAGAGCCAGGATTTATGGAGCCTTGAAGGCAAGTGATCTTGCGGCTTGGAGAATTTTTTATAGTTTTGCACCGCCCACCTGCGACCTTTGGTTGGGGTAAATGCACCTTCAGAACGTGAAATCCCGTCAATATATGGAGTATCGTAATAGGTTGCACCGTAAAGATCCTGTAATCCGGGGTGCGCCATGGCGACATGGTAGCCTTCGTTGTCAACGTCGCGAACTGATTTCCAGTTTACTGGTGATTGTTCGGTCCAAATCCCATCGGTCGGGACATGTTCAGCCATTCTGTAAGAGGCGGCCTCTTCTGCAAAAGAAGCCAACAACTTGGCCACGGAAGGCTGTGGCCCGGGCTTAAATCGTACAAAAACAAAGCCGTTCCATATTTCCATCTCAATTGGCTGGAGGGCAAATTCATCTTTATTCATATCAGGAAAACTGTCGGGACGAGCTGCGCCACGCAAAGTGCCATCAAGATTGTAGACCCAGCCATGAAAGGGACAAATTAAAGCATTAGGACATTTTCCTTGGTCTTTAATGACGAGCCGTGATCCGCGGTGGCGACAAATATTATGATAGGCGAGAACCTCAAAGTCATTATTGCGCAATATAATCGCGCGCTCTTTGAATAAATCAAATGTTATATAACTACCTGCGTCTGGAATGTCTGATATGTGACAGGCGATTTGCCAATGGGTTGTAAATATATGTTTTTTTTCAAGCTCAAGAAGCGCTGGGCTGTGGTAGCACCAGCCGGGCAATCCACGACGGTCCCACTGTTTTGGAATATCGTTATTTTCTGACTTTACATCCATAGGAATGGTCCGCTTTCGTTTGGTCGATATATCATCGGGTTGGTAGTTCGCCTTTTAAGTCTCTCAGTTGCCCTTACTTTATCCCCATTATGAACTATTATCATTAAAATTCAGTAAAAACCATGCATCGTTAAGCACCGTTCAACGACTGCCTGTTTGAAAGAGAGCAGTTTTTTAGAAGTTATACATAATAGGCAAATAACTTTATGCCTCATTCATATTTTGGACGGTTAAAACGCGCTTTGCTTGACTCAAGTGTTTGCAGCGGCTTACCGTTCCTTCTGACCGTGGAAAGAATAATATTCAGGTTTGGTTAGAGATATGGACGAGGTCTTGTTTCAACCCAGTCTTTGGAGTCGTAAAATAAGAAAACATGCGTGCGGAAAGTCTACGTGCTGCATCCAATCAGGGAGAGGATTTTATAATGACAATAGCTAAAAATATTTTAAGAAGCGCAGTACTTGCGGTGGTTGGGGTATCCATCAGTGCTGCCGCCTCAGCGCAGGACCGTGTATTGAACGTCACTAATTGGGGTGAATACATCGCAGAAGATACCATCGCAAACTTTGAGGCGGAGTATGATATCAAAGTTGTATATGACTTGTATGATTCAGCCGAGGCGATTGATGCAAAGCTTTTGGCCGGAAGCAGTGGATATGACGTTGTTAGCCATTCTTCCAGCGATGTGGCGCGATTAATCAAGGCAGGTATAATTGCGCCTGTGGATAAAAGTAAACTGAGCAATATCCAGCACATGGATCCTGCATTAATGAGCCAATTGGCCAGTGATTGGGATCCAGAAAATCAGCATATCATTCCGTATATGTGGGGAACACACGGTGTGACTTACAATGAAGAACTAGTTCTGGAGACTTACCCAAACGCTCCTATTGGTTCAATGGATATGGTTTTTGATCCAGTGCACATGGAAAAGCTAGCTGAATGCGGTGTGTCATTTCTCGATTCACCCGGCGATATTATTCCTATGGCACTAGCACATATGGGCTTAGATCCGAATTCCACAACTCCGGGTGATTACGAAAAAGTCGGTGAAATGCTGGCGAAAGTGCGCCCTTTCATCAAGACTTTCGACAATTATGCTTATCAGAGAATGCCACAAAAGGAGTTCTGCGTGTCTATTACTTGGGGACCTGACGGCTTATTGGCGATGTCTGGTGCGGCTGAGGCGGATACCGGCGTTGTGTTGGATTTCTTTCTTCCAGAAGGCCAGGGCGCGTCCCAACTATGGATCGATGGTTGGGTAATCCCAAGTGATGCTTCTAACAAAGATGATGCCCATCTATTTCTTGATTATATGATGCGTCCAGAAGTTGGTGCTGCTGACAGCAACTTTACTTGGTATGCAACTGCCAACCTAACAGGAAAAGCGATGGTCGATGAGGAAGTCACATCAAGCCCCGCAGCGTTCCCTACTTCTGATCAGGTTGCAAAAATGTATACTTCTGCCGTGCTTCCTCCACGCATTGAAAGACTCCAAACACGTACTTGGACAGACTTCAAAGCTGGCAATTAATAGTACTTAAAATGTGTGGGGTGGCGGTTGTTATAACGGCCATCCTACGAGATACTGTCTAATAATTGCGCTGCGGGGATTAAATTGACTGATAGTTCACAGCTCACCAACACGTCGTGGCATAATCAGAATGATCCAACCCCGTTGGTTCAGATCAAAGGCGTGACTAAAAAATACGACAATGTCATTGCTGTCGATAATGTAGACTTAGAAGTTTTCTCAGGGGAACTTTTTTGCCTTTTAGGCGGCTCTGGATGCGGTAAATCCACTCTTCTGCGCATGTTGGCTGGTTTTGAAATGCTGAATGGTGGTTCCATTCATATTGATGGCATCAATATGCAAGACGTCCCTGCATATGACCGCCCCACAAATATGATGTTCCAAAGTTACGCTCTATTTCCTCATATGAGTGTTGAAAAGAATATCGCATTTGGTTTGCAACAGGACCGAGTAGGAAAAAGTGAGATAGCAGACCGCGTTCACGAAATTCTTAAATTGGTGGAGCTTGAAGGCTTCAAGAAACGCAAACCTCAACAATTGTCGGGTGGCCAGCGTCAAAGGGTTGCTTTGGCTCGTTCTTTGGTCAAGCAGCCAAAACTCCTACTATTAGACGAACCTTTAGCCGCTTTGGACAAAAAACTACGCAAACAAACGCAATTTGAACTGGCAAATATTCAGGAAAAAGTTGGTGTAACTTTCATCGTGGTTACCCATGATCAGGAAGAAGCCATGACTCTATCAACTAGGATGGCCGTGATGGATGCCGGGCGTTTTAAGCAAATTGGTACACCAACGGAAATCTATGAATTTCCAGAGTCGCGTTTTGTGGCAGATTTTATTGGGTCTGCTAACATCTTTGAGGGACGGGTGGTGGAAGATAGCGCTGACCGTGTTCGCGTTCAGTCAGAGGTTGGTGAAATTATAGTTGATCATAGCCAACCATTGAAACTGGACACTAAAATTTGGGTTGCTTTGAGACCTGAAAAAATTCGTATTTTAAAATCGGATGAAATTCATACAGGCCCAAATAAAGTGAGTGGTGTTGTTGATGACATCGGATACCTTGGTGATACATCCATATATAAAATCAGGCTGTCTAATGGCCAAATTGTTGATGTGACTGCTCCCAATATGACGCGGCCTATGAACAAAGAACATCGTCTCACATGGGATGAAAAGGTAACCATCAGTTGGGAGCAATCAAGCTCGATGCTGTTGACGTCATGACTGAAATACCGATTTTAAAATATAATCAAAATGGCAGCTCGATAATCCAAAGTTTAATGCAGCGTATTCAGAGGCACTGGCGAGCGATTGTAATTGCGATCCCATTTTTATGGCTTTTGTTATTTTTTCTAGCTCCGTTTTTCATTGTTGCGAAAATCAGTCTTGCAGAACTCGCTATCGCTAGTCCACCTTTTACTAGAATGATAGAATGGACTGAGGGTGGGATACTCACTGTACGCATCGTTTTTGATAATTTTAGGTATATTCTAAGCGACAGTCTGTATTTTGATACTTATGTTAATTCTTTGAAGATTTCGGTTACCTCAACATTTTTGTGTCTCTTGCTTGGTTATCCTATTGCTTATGCAATTGTTCGTTCCGGCCCTGTGGCAAGGCCGATTTTACTGCTGCTGATAATCCTACCTTTTTGGACTTCGTTTCTGCTTCGAGTGTATGCATGGATGGGCTTATTGGCTGATCAGGGAACAATCAATAATTTGCTCATTGCAATAGGTGTAATAGATGAGCCTATCCGTATGCTTTATACAGAGTTCGCAGTTTATATTGGTATTGTTTACACTTACATGCCGTTTATGATTCTCCCACTTTATGCTAATATGGAGAAGTTAGACGGAAGTTTAAATGAAGCCGCTGCAGATCTTGGTTCGCGTCCAACCAACACGTTCTTTAAGGTTACGCTCCCACTTACGACACCGGGTATAATAGCAGGTTCCTTGCTTGTATTTATACCCGCCACTGGTGAATATGTTATCCCTGACTTGCTTGGTGGGGGAAATGTACAAATGATTGGCCGGGTTCTTTTCAATGAGTTTTCGCGCAATAGTGATTGGCCAGTTGCTGCTGCTGTTGCTATCGTTTTATTGGTGATTTTGGTTGTTCCAATTATTATTTTTCAGCATTTTCAAGGTAAAGCAGCGGAGGCTCCTTAGTTTATGCACGGTAAACGTTCTCAGTTTCTAACCTTTATGCTTTCAGTTGGCTTAGCTTTCTTTTATATACCTCTGATTTTGTTAATGATTTACTCATTTAATGAGTCAAAACTAGTTCCAGTGTGGGGCGGTTGGTCGGTGCGTTGGTATGAGGTTTTGTTACAATCAGAGGAAGTTTGGGGAGCGGTGGCTCTCAGTCTTAAGATAGCTTTCGTCAATGCGTCCGTAGCAACAGCGTTGGGCATGCTTGCCGGTTTAGCAATGGTACGATTTGGAAAGTTTAGAGGTCGAACGCTGTTTGGGGGAATGTTGGTGGCTCCCTTGGTTATGCCTGAAGTCATTACCGGTCTTGCACTGCTAGTTTTGTTTATCTCGTTAAAGGAATTGGTTGGTTGGCCCGATCAACGCGGTTTTACCACGATTACCATTGCTCATATAACGTTCTCGCTGGCCTACGTTGCAGTTACCGTTCAGGCACGACTAACTGGGATGGGGACTACTATGGAAGAGGCCGCGGCAGATTTAGGGGCGAAACCCTTTAAGGTACTGACGGCGATCACTCTTCCCCGTTTGACGCCCGCTTTGCTGTCTGGATGGCTCCTGGCTTTTACACTATCTCTTGATGATCTGGTTATCGCTAGTTTCGTAACGGGACCGGGGGCTACTACTTTGCCAATACTGATTTTTTCACGAATTAGGGTTGGATTAAGACCTGATATAAATGCACTCGCTACGATTATGATCCTATTTATTGCTATTTGTGTTACGATTGCTGCAATCTTGCTATTCAGGCAGCAAAGGCAGGACAAATTAAATCAAAAATTTGCAAAAGGTAATTAAGGTTGAATGTTTTTTATGCAGCCCTCAGAATTAAGCGCATTCCGCATGTTGGCCTTGTTTCCGTTGATTGATATTTCTGTGAGCCTAATTAAGAGTCAAAGAGGAAAATTGTTTTCTCGCTTCATGAGGTCCCAGTGAGCTTTCCAATTATTCATGGGTTTTATTTGTGGAGAAATGAACATGGCTCGTGATCCACGATATGATATCTTATTCGAGCCGCTTAAGATTGGACCTGTAACGACCAAGAACCGTTTTTTTCAAGTGCCTCATTGCACTGGCATGGGATATATCCGTCCCCGAATGCTAGCTTCAATGCGTGGGATGAAAGCTGAAGGTGGTTGGGGAGTTGTCTGTACAGAATACAATTCCATTCACCCTTCCTCTGATGACCTGCGACATGTTTCTGCATCGCTGTGGGATGACAGTGATGTGCGTGCTCACCGATTAATGACAGATAAAATCCACGCGCATGGTGCATTGGCAGGTGCGGAGCTTTGGTATGGTGGAGCTCGTAGTGCCAATATGATGACACGCGAGGTTGCGCTTGAACTAAATACCGTACCCAACGGGGTTGGTCATCCGTTTCAATCTCGAGCAATGGATAAGGCTGATATCATCACATTCCGTCGTTGGCATCGCAAAGCAGCTATTCGTGCGCGGGATGCAGGTTTTGATGTTATCTATGTTTATGCAACTCACGGCTATTTACTTGCAAATTTTTTAGATCCTAAGCGAAATACGCGCGGTGATGAATACGGTGGCAATATGGAAAACCGTACTCGTTTAGTACGTGAACTGATAGAAGAGACCAAAGTCGCGGTTGGTGATAAATGTGCAGTGGCTGTACGTTTCGCTGCTGATGAAGAAGTTGGTGAAGATGGGGTGCCGGTAACAGGTGAACGCCGTGACATGTTTGAAATGTTGGCTAATATGCCAGATTTGTGGGACATTAACATCGCAAACTATGACGTTGAGATGGGCGTGTCGCGGTTTACAAAAGAAGCTGCACTTGAACCATATATGGACTTTGTTAAGTCAGTTACTGATAAACCTGTCGTAAGTGTTGGCCGTTTTACCTCGCCTGATACGATGGTAAGTCAAATAAAGCGTGGTGTCATTGATCTGATTGGTGCAGCACGCCCCTCGATTGCGGATCCCTTTTTACCATCCAAGATTGATGCAGGTGACGTAGGTTCAATCCGTGAATGTATCGGCTGTAATGTCTGCTATTCTGGTGACAGCTTGGGTGTGCCAATTCGCTGCACACAAAACCCAACAATGGGAGAAGAATGGCGAAAAGGATGGCACCCTGAAAAGATGCATCCTAAAGGTAGTGAAAGCCTTATATTGATTGTGGGTGCTGGCCCGGCTGGTTTGGAGGCTGCCTTAGCCTTAGGACGGCGTGGTTATAACGTCATGCTGGCTGAAGCGAGCCGTGAATTAGGTGGGCGTGTCCGCCGTGAAGCAACTTTGCCGGGGATGAGCGAATATATCCGAGTTAAGGATTATCGTGAGCAGCAATTGATTGAGATGCCAAATGTTGAGATATTTCGTGAAAGCCATCTGACTGCAGAAGACGTGCATGCGGTCGGCGCAGATCATGTTGTTCTTGCAACAGGTGCCCGGTGGCGCATTGAGCGTTATGATGGCAATGCGTATGTGGCTATAGTGCCCAAGGACATAAACCAAACAATCTTGACGCCCGATGATATTATGGATGGCAAGATGCCTAAAGGCCCAACTCTTATTTACGATGAAGATAGTTATTATCTTGGCGGTGTGATTGCGGAGAAAATCAGCACTGCAGGCATTGAAGTTATTTACGCCACGCCCAATGATGTTGTTTCTAAATGGACTGAAAATACATCAGAGAGATGGCGTATCCAAAGCCATTTGATGAAACTTGGAATTAAACTCGTACTATCAAAGTCATTGTACAGCTTTGATGGTAATGGTGCTGAAATGCGATGTGAGTATTCGGGACTTTCCGAAAATTTAAAGGTTGAGTCACTGGTTATGGTTACTCAGCGCCAGGTCAACCGTGACTTGTTTGATACGTTAATGGATGGTGTTAAAGGAGATCACGAGAACCTACCGTTCTCACTGACCCGAATTGGTGATTGTGATGCGCCTGCAATAATTGCTGCCGCTGTCTATGCAGGCCATCGTTATGCACGGCAACTTGATACTAGAATTGATGTTGATGAACCATTAATTCATGATCGCCTTGATGTA
The DNA here is from genome assembly GCA_905480645.1 of uncultured Tateyamaria sp. Taxonomy (GTDB): domain Bacteria; phylum Pseudomonadota; class Alphaproteobacteria; order Rhodobacterales; family Rhodobacteraceae; genus Tateyamaria. Next base: position 1,067 of record CAJQRC010000036.1, on the reverse strand, counting down.
GGGCAAACACCGGAAGGTGCTTATTTGATAAATGAAGAGTGATTTAAACTCGTTACTAAATATGTTGGATCTTTGAAACTATATTTTGAGGAATATTTTGGAGATGATAATTGTTCTTTTTACCATATAATAATGGGCGCTATCCGGGTCAGGGGTTGTCAGAACTACATCGACATTCTGCCTGCTAAAGATGCCGTACCTCAGGGTAACTAATTTTTCTCAATATGACTCAAAATCTAATAATCTGAGATGGTAGATTGTTTTAGCGAGCTTGATTACTCAATCTCTTGGTCTCTATGCAAAGCACATTAAAAATCAATTTTCTTGACTGATTATGTTGAACTGCGTCTAGTAAAAACGGAATAACTAGGGGCATCAATAATGTGTAAATGGATTATAGAAGTTTCTGCCGTCAGTTTTATTGTTTTTAGCGCTTTAATTTTGTCTGTATCTGTTTCAGAAGCAAGAGAACTTCAGGTTGGTTCGTGGGGAGGCAACGTCAGGTCTGGCCCCGGAACTAATTATGCGAAAATTGGAAGCCTCCAAAATGGTGATCCTGTAGTTATAACGGAAAAACTATCATCTGCAGGCGCAGAGTATCCTTGGTTTAAAATACAATATGGCAATGGAAAAGTAGGGTATCAGTGGGGAGGTTTATTGTGTGGTTTCAGAAAAAAAATTAATGGAACTTTTGGGCTTTGTAAAAAAGATAATCGATCTAACCCACGGGTTTATGATTGCAATTCACTGAGCTCGCTGCGCTCCTTAGGAAATAACACAGACACTCAAATAACATTTTTTGTCGGTCAAACTAAAGATAAATTTAAAATTTATTGGCTCGATTATGAAGGAAATAAAACCCTTTACCAAACTATGGGGAGTGGAATGAGTTGGACAATAAACACATTTCCGTCTCACCCTTGGCTGGCAGTGCGCATATCACCGAGCGGAAAAAAAACTTGCCACAGTTTGATACGGGGTAATAAAAATGCCTCACAATGGTTATTACGATAATCAATCATAGAAGTTTTAGGCATTAGGACTGATTTATAAAGTTTGGTGTTAAA
>CAJQRC010000034.1 GCA_905480645.1 uncultured Tateyamaria sp. | reverse complement strand
CAGGCAAACCGCAACAGAACGCCTATATCGAGCGCTATAAACGTACCGTACGGCACGAATGGCTGGACCAGAACATCTTTGAAACGATAGAGGAGGCACAGGAGCAGGCCACGAAATGGCTCTGGACTTACAACAACGACCGGCCCAACATGGCCATCTGTGGGATCACACCTACAATGAAACTGAAAATGGCCGCGTAGTTCTACAAGCGGATCCCATTAAAAATGGGGGCATTACCGTGATACCAACCTCTGCTTCTATAACATCGTCACACTCTACCCAAGTTATCACAGCATTGGGTGGACCAGCTTTTAATGTATCGCTTTCGCCTTCAGCCTATGCTGACCCACCTCCATGCGCATTCAGATAACCACGCGTTCGATCAGGTCTAACGGTCAACGCTAAGATGTCTCTGGTTACTGGCATCACCAATATCTTGTCTGAGCACACATCAGCAATAGGCACAGCGTGAAAAAACAACCATTCTGGAGATTTGTGACCATCTATAATTGAATTGCATACTGTAATGATGTTTTTGGAGCCAGATAATGCGGCTTTAGTCTGCGCTTAGAGATGTGCTAATTTCATCCCATGAAACCCACACTCAAGAGCAACGGCACTCGCCTAGAGACAATATACAACCATCAAATATGGATTGAGTGTGCTTGCGGCAGAGCAGCGCCAGTTAGAGTGAGCGATTTATTAGCGCTTGATAAACCACCACAAACTGTTGACGATGTAGTAACCAAAGCTCGCTGTAGTCGTTGTGGTGCTATAAGAGTTAAGCGGTATCAGATTGTGTATAATCCCAAAGGCGTAATGGAAGATGCACTAAAAGGTGCCAGAAAGCCGGGGGGCCACAACGTAGACGATTAAAACAAAGAGCAAACGCCTACAGTCTTCCTGACCACTTTTTTATCGCCTCGATACCTGACCCCATTTGCCGCGCGAGGAGGTATTTGTTGCTTTGCCTGGCAGGTTTCCATGTTATTTACCCTACGTCTTCTACCGTTTATTTTCGATGTGTTAGCTATTTTCCTCTATAATTTTCTTACACGTGTCAGAAGCTGTCGTTTCAAAGAAGCGTGGTGCGAGAGCATGAATTAGAACAGCTATGGAAGCTTTCTGCAGTCTCCAACTTATGTTGATCGCATGCCTAAGGTGTTCCCAACGTGTCATTTTTACTTTGCTGAGGTGTAGTTTGCATTGAGTACTGAACATTTATTTATTCCTTACAGGCTATATGTATGTTTCATATTTCTAAGCGATAAAGCAATACTAGTGTTTCTGAAAAAATCATTGAGCATTTAGACATAATGCTCATCATTCAGCGCTCAAATCTGATTGTTAGAATACTCCAATCATAACTTTTAATTGGCCTGAACCACATCCTAAGCGGTTTATCCGGCTCTCACATTTGTTACCACAACTTTACATCAGTCCGCTAAAGTTTTTATTTCAAATTGATACTTTGTTTTGTAATCTCGAAACTGTCTAAAATACTTATGAAAAAGTAGAGGCTATACATCCCGTGACCGATAGTAAGAAAGACCCAAAATTAAAGACACATCTTTTAATATTTATTTTAGCTATACTCGGCGTACCAAGAGCAATTTTTGCACAAGAACTACTATTTCGAAATTTTGAGAAAATACACATAGGTGATGAGAATATAAGTGGGTGGCCGAATGTATATGGATTATGCGTTAATTTACCATTAGGGCCAATTAATAACGGCGATAAGATTGAGATCATCTATATCCCTTACGGCCTTGAAAATGCTTTTATAAGATTTGGGGCCACAGAATTGAGGTTAGCGCCGCAGGTGCCAAATCATGGTCAAAAACGGCCTAACTATTGGGGTAGTATGAACAGTGTAGCTATCACTTCTAATGAGAATATGCTCAGTGGATTTCTAGACATTTGTTCTGACAATGTAAAAATTGGAAGTGGTCAAGTTGACTACGATGATTTTATGATTTCCTCTATTACTGTTTCTCGAACCAAACAAAATGGTGGCCAGTCGGATAGCCTGTCAGACATTCAGAAAATACAATATTTTTTCGACGGCGCCCTTGGTATTGATGCAGAACACATACAGGTATCTCTCTTAGAGGCGGGCCTTTATGCTGGAGATATCGATGGAGTTTGGAATGTAGAGACACGACAGGCCTTTGTGGATGCCTTGGATTGGATGTACAGTCGTGCTGGCAAAGTGGATTTATCCAATGAACAAGCGTTTTATAAATTTGTTTCTGCAACCAGAGATATTTTTTTCGATGAAGATAGTGGCCTAGCTCAATGGCCAACTGGCAACTCATATTTGCTCAGCGTCATGGCCCATCAAGATTTATATGTTGCCCGCAAAAATGCGCAAATGTTAGATCAGAGATTAACAACCCACGGCTATCCAAATAGGGCAAGAACTATGTTTACAACAAGTGGTTGGTATGTGGTTACCGCTGGCATGTATTCAAAATTCGGATGCGAACAGAAAGCTAACCTATTCAAGAGAGAGGGATTGATAGCAAGCGACAGTTATTGTGCCCCAGAAAGTAAGTTTATGTGGGGTGACTAAACACAATAAAAGCAACTATCACCCCGACCCAAAAAAAGAAGTAATGCTGGCGTGTACGCCGGTTATAGTTAAGCGCTATTTATCACCACAGTATTTGAATGCCTGCGGCTGCAGTAATTTCATTGTGGTTAGTCCTTACTTTAAATCGCAGCACTCAAGCTGACGAGACTACCGTTAAAGATCACCTGATTACAAAGTTATGCCTTTGAAAGCTATTTATATTTGTGGCTTATTCAAATACTAAACAAATTCTGCTTCGAACATGGCGCTGCAGTTGAAGTTTCATTGGTAGGGAAAGCGAGATTACCAGCTATGATTGAATTTAGGATTAATTAAATGAGTTCGACTTCCAAGTCTTCCTCAGTGAAAAATCATTGGAAGTCATTCGTTACATCGCTTCTTACACCAAGCATTCTTTTTCGAAACATGTCGGCTGCAGCAGTTCTGGCAGTTCTTAATGTTGCGACAGCCGTATCAATCGGTACGCTTATTTTTTCGGGGCCGCTCAAATCTTTTGTGTCTCTTGGAATTGGGCTTTTCCTTATTGCAACAGCTGTCGCTGGCCTGATTATACCAGCAACTAGCGGGTATAAAGGGCTGATTGCTGCACCGCGATCGGGCCAAGCTCCAGTTTTTGCTGTGATGGCAGCAACAATTGCTCTTAGTATGCAAGGGCAACCTAACGAGACTATTGCGGTTACAGTAATTGCGGCGATCCTAGTGACAACGCTGATTGTTGGCATTTTCATGTTTACAATTGGCCTTGCGAAGATGGGTACCTTGGTCCGCTATATTCCGTATCCAGTTGTAGCCGGTTTTTTTGCTGGCCTTGGTTATTTGCTTACCAAAGGTGGTATAACAGTTGCCGCTGGGCCTCTGGCCGACATCACTAGCCTTACGTCGTTTCTTACGGCTGAAGTGACCATACATTTGCTGCCGGCTGTGTTATTCGGGGTAGTTCTACTTTTGATGGAGCAACGCTTTAGCCACTGGCTACTTTTCCCAACCATACTTGCAGCGGGTATAGGGCTGTTTTATTTTATTTTGTTTGCGACAGGCACGTCAATTGAAACAGCGACCCAAAATGGCTGGGTGAGTGCCTTTGACAGATCAACCGCAAGTTTCTTTCCAGTCGTTTCTCTTGGCCAGGTGCCTGCTGTAGATTGGAGTGTAGTCGCCCAACAATTTAGTACGGTAATCGTATTGTGCATTCTCAGTGTGATTATGCTGCTTCTCGACATCTCAGGTGTAGAGATTGCCATCAATCGTGATCTTGACCCAAACCGCGAATTAAGGACAGCTGGTCTATCAAATATTATTGGAGCCTTTGTAGTCAGCCCACTCAGTTTTGGTGTTGCTGCAGACACGGCAGTTGCACACAAACTTGGTGGTGACCGGTTCATAATGATAGTAATCTATACAGCATTAATTTTGACAGTTATTGCCGTAGGACCAGCCCCCATATCGCTTATCCCATCGGCAATAGTTGGCGGATTTCTAATATACATTGGACTCAACTTTTTAATTGAGTGGATTTGGAAAAAGCGGAGTAAGTTACCGTTCACAGATTTACTAGTTATTTTTATCATTCTTGCGGGAGTTGCAGTTCTTGGTATCTTAGAAGGCGTGGCAATTGGTATCTTTATGGCAACAGTGCTATTTGTTCATAGTTACAGTCAGCTCAGCGTTGTAAAGTCCGCCATGGACGGTGCAGAACATGTCAGTAATATTGATCGTCACAAAAATGAACAGGCTTATTTGGATCAGCACGGCGAGTTGATTCAAATATTTGTTCTTCAAGGTTTTGTATTCTTTGGTTCTGCAAACCAGCTACTTGAGAAGATAAAGCTAGTTATTAATGGTGATAGGGCAAACAAACGCTTCTTAGTCATTGATTTCAATCATGTAGACGGAGTTGACTCTTCCGTTACCAACAGTTTCGCCAAGCTAATGAAAATTTGCATTCGGGAAAATATTACCCTTTGCCTGACAGGAAAAAACACAGCAATAATTGAAAGGATTGCCAACGTTGGAGAAGAATTAAAACTTTCGACCAATGTTTTACAGATATTTCGGGAATTGGATGAAGCAATTGGATGGTGTGAGGATCAAATACTGTTAAAATTTTCAGCTGGCAATTCTTCTAACCAAGTCATGAACTCTGACGAACTGCTGAATGATCTGATCGAAGATGACGAAGCAGTTGCAACGATATCAAAGTACTTCAAAAAAGAAAAAATCTTGGAGGGAGAGGTTCTTTTCAAACAAGGTGATACCGGCAATTCACTGTACCTCATTTTAGGTGGGGCAATCTCTATTGTCATCAACCTACCTGGTGCGCATTCCGTCACTGTTCGCACAATGCGCGCAGGCTCCATATTAGGTGAGATGGCAGTCTACACTGGTGCTCCTCGAACCGCCTCCGCCGTGGCGCGGAGGGACAGTGTTTTGTTCAAATTGTCGACCAAGGATTATCAAAGTCTTGTACTAAGCCAGCCCTCAGAGGCACACCTATTTTCAGCCTGCATAATAAAAATTATGGCTGAACGGCTGGCACGATCTAACAAATCTGTCTTGGCGCTAGCGCGGTAGCTGTGTGTTCAGTCGGGTCGGTTTGAAATTGTTCCTCACAAGCAATCTAAAAAACCATTAGGAAACTTGCCGAGTTACTGTGGCTTGTTTTTGAACGCCAAAGTAATTGGCATAACCGTGATCCTCACAGTATCTTTACAGAAGGGGATGAGTAAGTCCGCCCACCATGCCGAAGATCGGCTATAATAGTCCAGAATAATGCAATTTTCAGTCACTTCTACCCTAATTCCAGCTTTCTGGCCAATGAACCTAGGACTAGCATCCAAAACGCTTGGCCAGTGAGTGAAATCAATCACTTAAAAGTTGTGTTGAAAGCCACTTGAGAAATCTTTAATCGTGGATATTGAGAGACGACCGATCGTCGCCGAGGTAGCCACCGCGATTGCTGACGACATCATTTCTATGCCTAGCGCAAAAGGAGCTGAAATAATGACCTTCTGCACTAATTAAGAAGCTAGACATCGTCTTCAATGCACACATGGAAGCAGAGCTAGCAGGCGATCTCGACAAGACACCGGCTACCATGACATCCAACCCATATCTAGTGAACATTCCAACAATGGTGGGCGGCCAAAGGCCTAGCGCAGTACGGACGTTCTACGCCAAGCGGTTGATCGGCCAGTTCTTTCCGCCAGATGTGAGGTTTGAGACATGTAACCTAGACGCACCTTCGGGACACTTGCGTTGCTACTTTAGCTTGTCTCTGAGAACTTCGTAAGGGGTCTGGCCGTTGTGTGCGCCGTGCGGTCTAGCGAAGTTGTAGAAGCATTCCCATTCGTCGAGTTTTGCCTCCAGATCGACGTCACCTTTGTAACTGAGGAGCTGATAGAACTCCTGCTGATCGGAACGGTGGGATCTTTCGACTTTTCCGTTCAATTGCGGTGTGCCGCGCTTTATGTAGGCGCGCCTGATCCCGAGGTCTTCAACATGCCAATGGAACTTGGCCTGGAATTCGTGACCATTATCCGTACGGACTTCACGAATGCGGAATGGGAACTTTTCGATGATGTGGTCAATGAAGTTAATCGCATTTGCTTGGGTATGCTTCTCGTAGACCTTGAGGGCGCGAACTCTGGTTGCATCGTCGATTGCCGTGTATTGGAAGCGACGGACCTTTTCGCCGCTTTTCCCTATGAACGTCAGGAACTTAACATCTACTTGAATGTGATGGCCCGGCACCTGCTTTTGATAGCGTTTGGTGTGCAGT
>CAJQRC010000033.1 GCA_905480645.1 uncultured Tateyamaria sp. | reverse complement strand
TTCTCTTCCAAAGAATACCGTTTGCTGATTGCTCGATTGATGTCTTTAACAAGCATCTCGCCATGGCCCTTACTGGCCTGTCTTGGCTCCCACTCTCACTGGTTACGATGAGCCAGAAACACTCTCTAAACAAATTATCCGGTTTGGACCCATAAGTGCTTACGGCAGACGTCGCACAGATGCTAAACTAGGCTTAAGTCAACAAGGCCTTACATCTGCCCTCCATTACTAAGATCTTTGGATATAAAAGACGGCTCAAAGTAACGAAGTAAACTGTCGGACAAATTAGGGAACGCATTAAGGTGCTCACTTAATCTGAACCCAGGACACCATAAGTTCATTTTTTTGATTTTTAAAATAGCCGATGAGTAATCGGCACTAATGGCAAGGCAGGCTGACGCACTATCTCTCTAATCAACCAATTTCCCGGTCTGTTTAATAACCACAATTCTTATATTCATTTGCCATACAAGTTCGTGCTAATGCCTGTGCCTTTTCTATTTCTTGAGATGTCATCTCTCTTGCTATGCTTTCCCTATTTTCAGCGCCAAATTCATTTCCATTTGCAGCCCCTAGATTAAACCACATGTGCGCTAAAACCTTATCCTGTTGAACGCCAAAGCCACTAACGTACAAAACCCCAAGGTTGGTCTGTGCAAGAGCATGGCCTTGTTCAGCAGATAATCGGTACAGCCTTACCGCCTCTGTGTAGTCTTGCGGGACACCTCTGCCATTTTTATACATCCCCCCAAGATTATATCGTGCAAAAGCATAACCTTGCTCGGCAGCCAGTTGGTACCACTTTACGGCTTGTGCATCGTTCTGCGGAACGCCTCTACCATTTTCGTACATAATCCCCACGAGAGTTTGTGCTCTTGCATCGCCTCGCTCAGCTAACGGTCGCCACTCTTGGACGGCTGTCGCATATTCACCAACATTGTAAGCCTCCAACCCCTTATCGAAATCCTGCGCCAATGCGCATCTGGCAAGCATTAACACTGAGATAATTAGCGAAGATAAAACTCCTGAGCCCTGCATGCTAGCTCTCCTCTTGTATAATTATATCCCCTAACTGTTCGAGAACGTAACTGTGAGCCACTTTTCCAACTTGAAGCATAGCCTGTAAAAAGGTAAGAGGAAAAGGAAGGTGGCGGTTGCCGTGCCAGAGCCAGATTAATTGTCGGTTCCTGACCAGCTATGACACCTTCCCAGTTTTAGCGAATTAGAATTGGGCAAACTCCCGTCTTCACCTCCAGACCAGAGCAATAATATTTCCCCTCGATAAAACCAGCAAACCGATGCTGTTTTTGATCAACCAAAAGCCGGCCAGTTCAAAGCCCTTTCTATTCAGACAACTGTAAATATTTAGCGTCACGAACCGTGCGCCTCGGACATTGAGGCCTTAGTGTTGCAGGCATGGGTTCATTGGAAATTAGTTTCGTTTGAATGCATTTCGTTTCACACGTCAATTTAAAGCTAAAAAGTGTCTTTGCCGTCGCTGAGTGGCGTTAATTATCGAGCGCATAGATTTAGATTGTGACTGCAATTGAGTGCGGGTTTTCATTTGTTTGACAACACTAAAAATACTTTTCAAAAAACTTTAACAAAGGACAGATTAAGGCTTACTCATGCTCGCCGTCACTGCTGCGACCCAATCCACGATCAAATACTGCAGGCTTTCTTGCCGCTACAGTATAAGTTGCCACTGTAACAGCAAGCGCAGCTATTAGGATAGCATGGCCAATGATACTTACTGCTAATATTGTGTAACTTCCAAGTGCTAAGGCAAAACTAATCGCCCACATGAACGCAAGTGCTTGCAAGACGTAATGCCGTACAGCAACGTCTTGAATATGCCTGAGCGGACTTACACTAGAATTGAATATGAAATTCCAACAGTAGACAATCTGTTTTCTCATAAAAAAACTCCATTTTTATCTGTTCACGTAAATTGATTAATCACTCAATGTAAACAAATAAAACGTTATTTTTCGAATGCTAATTAACCATTTGTCGTAAAATGAAGACCAATAATAGGCAATAGGAATAAAAGCGGCCTGTGTGTGGCGTTTTTTGTGAGAGCAAAATAGCTCTCGGTTGGTTTTACCAATGCTGGCTGCGTTGCCTGTGCGTTCAGCTGGTAAGATTTTTGGATTGGTGAGGACGGACAGGACAAACGGTGGACATATCCAACGTGTCCGACCACCCCAGCGCGGCCAATCATTCTCAATCAATCGAGAAGGATAAACTATGACAGAATCCACCCCTGACGGTGACCCAATCTTGGACTGCTATATTCAGTGTTCCAAAGATATCACATTCACTCTTCGGGCCTCGCCAGCGATACAATGTCGACAAATAATATTTTTATAAAATTGATCTAATGATGATATGCCACCGTGCTATGTTTCGTCATGAAAAAGGTGTTTTAACTATCTTTCCAGGAGAAATATAATGTTTAGTCGTAAATTTTAACTATCACAGCTGTAGCTTTACTAGGGTTTAATTTCGTAGCTCTGGCAGGTGGTCACTCAAAGGATATCGTAGACACAGCAGCGAGTGCTGGTTCATTCACAACACTAGTAGCCGCAGTACAAGCTGCCGGACTGGTTGATAAACTTAGAGGTGAAGGTCCATTCACCGAATTTGCACCCACAGATAAAGCATTTGCATCACTACCAGAAGGCACCGTGGCAACCTTATTGTTGCCTGAAAACAAAGATCAACTAATATCGACCTTCACCTATCATGTTGTGCCTGAGAAAGTTATGAGTACTGACCTAAGCAATGGTATGACGGCAACTACTGTACAGGGCAGCGATGTAACGATCATGACCTACGATGGCGTATCGATTAACGGATCCAACGTCATAACGGCTGACGTGGAAGCATCCAATGGTGTGATCCACGTGATTGATTCAGTTATTCTTCCTAAGTAGCCGGTATTGCCGTGTATAGTGGCTGAGATCCAAAATAGCAGTTCGAGAACGACCCGGCGCATCGAGTAGGATACAAAGCGCGTCGGGGTTATTATGACCTTAGGTGGTGGGCTGAGATGGACGAGGCCACTGATCTAAGTTCTTTTTCATCCGGTTTTGCTGTTTTGATCAATTGTGACAATGCTGCGTTATACGCAAATCGGTCATATTATATTGATAAAACCCTCAATCTAGCGGCCTTCGTGTTTTTACTCGAGTGAGTAAACACCAATATCGCTAGAATGTAGCTTCTCTTCAGTCTGCTTGACTAACAGGTCTTACATTAAAGCAATCTCTCTGTAGTGCAGGGTTAGCTTTCCGGCTTGCAGACGCCTAACGCTACGCTCGCCTATGCCAAACAGTTCTGGCTTTTCTGAGATCGACAGACTCAGTTTGATTCGCGACTATTTCAGTTCATCACAAGTCATTAATTGTTACTCCCTGTATTCCAAGTTTGTTCGTTAAAAGGGGTGTAGGAAAACGTACGGATTCTCGGAATCCTTCCTGTAAATCTCTTGATTTAAAGTGGAGAAAATTTTTCATGATGAACGAAGAACGCTACTTTCAACGCAAGCCTAAAGTGCTCCAACATGGTGAGAAGATTGGCAATGCAAACAAAGCTTGCCAGTATTTTGGAGTTGGCAGGTCCAGCTTTTAGCGATGGCGGGGTGACTATCAAAAGCATGGTGAGGCTAGTAAATCAAACGTGGAGCGCCACAGATGAACGACAAAGTGGAGCGGTCCCACCGTTCCGATCAGGAGGAATTTTACCAACGGCTCAGTTACAAAGATGACGTTGATCTGGAGGCCAAACTTGATGAATGGGAACGGTTCTACAACTTCGCCAGACTGCATCGTGCCCACAATGGGCAACTCCCTTACGAAGCGCTCAGAGACAAGCTACAATAAATTGGTAAGTGTCCCACCGGTCTGTCTAGGTTACAGCAACTATCATGATGTGCCGAAGTATTACCTGTTAGTACTGTTAGGTGTCTGGTAAAGCATGGGAATTCTACGAGGAGTTAATAATGGAAATAGTGCTTAATATCCTCATCCCTATGTTTTTGATCATGCTCACAGGATTTTTATGTATTCATTTTAACGTTCTGCACCAAGAAACACCACATTTTTTAATTAACTTCATCTTTAATGTTGCCGCACCCGCCTTAATTTTTATTGGCATGGCCACCGCCCCATTATCTCAAATTTTTCATTGGGACTTTATTTTTGCGACCATAATATCCATTGCTATCTGTCTCTTTACTTGGATATTTTTTATTAAAAAACTCTATCCAAAAAAATCTATTGGGTTCGCCGTATTGATTGCTTACTCCGTCTCTCTGGGCAATTCAGCATTTATTGGACTGCCTATATTGGTGCTGGTTGCGGGCAGTAAAGGGATGATTTTAGCGGTTGTTTCTTCAGTCATTGTGGTTTCGATTTTTATGCCTTTTGTAACGTACTTTATTGATAAAAGTATGAATAAAAATTTTGAAAAAATAGAATATGGTGCCTTAAAAAATATTTTAAAGATTTTTAAAAACCCAATCGTTATGGCCGGCTTCCTCGGAATTTTGTATTCAGCCACAAATTTGCCAGTGCCGGCTATTGCAAAAAGCTACTTTACGATCTTGGGTTCCGCTTTGGCACCTGTAGCTTTGTTTGCAGTAGGAGCTGGAATTATGTGGTCCAATATAAAGGATTACTGGAAAATTCTAAGTGTCATGTCATTTTTCAAAATGATTATATGCCCAGCCATTGCCTACTTAGTGGCAGTATTGTTGAATTTAAGCAATTTAGAAACCTTTGCTTTGGTGCTAATCGCTGCGGTTCCATCTCCAAAAACAGCTTATATATTGGCAGAAGAATACAACTTTGAACCGGAATTAATGGCAGGCCATATTGCATTAACCACCGTCATTGGTGTCGTTACCATCTTTGGTCTCATCTTGTTTGCATCTAGTGTTGACCCAACTCTGTTTAAGGCATTTGCAGGCTAGGTTGCGCTTGATTTGCCATCGTCAGAGCATTTGGGTTCGAGAGTGTCCTAAACTAAGGGAGAGCTTAATTTATTTTATCTATTAGGAGTCCTGATAGTAAGCGGTTCTGATATTATAACTAAACAGCTTAAAAATATTCAATTCAGAAACCAAATTTACCTCATCAGAATCTAGTGAACATAATAAGAATTCAGTTTTTTGATTTTTTGACCTGTCCCCCCATTACTTCTTAGAAAAGAATATTTTTTACTGAGTTAGGAAACTTTTTTATTTGGGCCCGAAGAAACTTAAATATCGAGTTGGGACAATGTAATATACGGCAGTGAACTTATTAAAAACAGCTGGGAAACTTTTTTATTAAGAAGCATCAAGTAACCAAATGGGAAGGAATTGGCTCCCCTCCCATCTGTCTATTGCAGAGCTTAGAAGTTCACTTCCATCCCAAGGCTTGCGGCATGACCAGTAATACCGCCTGTGGAGGAAAAGCCTAAAAATTAAACATCTAAAAAGGATCAAACAAAAGATTTTTGAAGCACAGCGCTTATAACATCACAAAATCGCCGCATAATAACATCAACCAGATGAGCCAGACCCTCCTTTAATTTGAGGCGCCCTTGGACCCAAATACTCTGACGATGGATAATTCTGCATATTTTCTACTGCTATGCCTTTTGGGGAAAATCATGAGATCCGATCTTAATCTGCTGAAAGAAACTGAGATGTCACGTAGAGTTGTCTCTCGTTGATTAAGCCAGCTTTTAGATGTTTCGGTACAGCAGAGTAACCATACATAGCTCCTACGATCTGCCCTGCCACAGCCGCTGTCGTGTCTGCATCATCACCTAAATTGACGGCCTTTAAGACGGCCTGTTGAAAGTTATTTGTGTTCATCACGGACCAAAGTGCAGCGTGCAGCGTTTCTATTACATACCTACTCGCTTTTACATCAGTTTCTCGTTGATCAGTGAACTTGCGTTCGAAAATTGAACTTACTCTTCGTCCCCATCCACGGTTCGAAACTACTTCCAATGCATGAGAGATGGACTGTCCACGGATCAGCAAACACAGGAGTTCAGCAAGCAATTGGCAGCTTTGCTCAGAGGTTTGGGAGGCATGGGTAGCCCTCGATTGCTCACCAGCCATCAAACTAGCGACACCGACATCTTTGTATGCAAAGCAAGCGATTGGGGCCAACCGCATTAGCGCACCGTTGCCATCATTCTTCGACCCAAGAGGTAGCGCTTCTAGATAACCATTTCTACGAAAGTCCCCCAGCACTCTCAAAGTATTTTGCCCAATGCCAACAGCAACCCCAGTGCTCGTGTTGGACCCATTTTCAGCCCAGTCACAAAACCTATTGAGAACATCCTCCGTAACTAACCCAGCATTTTCAACTATGCTTTGGGCTAAACAAAGCGCCATTGACGTATCATCTGTCCATGCTCCTGCTGGCAGGTTAAAGCGACCGCCTGATATGTAGGTCGTCACAGGCCCAAAAGTTCCCCTTGGAGAAAACTCAACGGGAGCACCCAATGCATCACCAATTGCCAACCCAACAAACGCCCCGGCAACCCGATCATGATTAGGAGAAGCGTAATGAGCCCAGTAACGATCAGATACCTGCATCAAGGCAAAGCTGTCACCAGCAAACTCTTTTACCTTACCGTAAAACCAATCGGCCAATTCCCAGCTATGAAGAATCCGTGTGCTTTGAATGACCCTACTAATTCGTCGATGGTTGTGATCATAGCTGCACTTCCAATGATTATTGGAGGCCAGAAACTCCAGAAACCTAATTATCATGGCCTCCAGAAAATCAGTCACATCAGGTTTCTCAGCCAGCCAAGTTGCTGATGCCAAATCTAAGACAGGAGCGCTTGAGACCTGACGGCTCTCTTGTTGTGTAGGAAAGGCCCACTGAATGAACCCATGCTTATGTTCGAAGTCATGATCAGAAATCGACAGGAGTTCTTTTCTCCGAAAGCCATCAGCGAGCGGAGCATTTGCATCATGGAACATTCTTATCTTTAGATTCATGTTTGCCTGATTACCCTCTCTTTTACCTAAAACTCAAGCTGTGGTCCGTGCCACAGGCATCATCTGAGAAGCCCTGAGAAGTGATTGTTGTTCAACGTAAGGGCTGAGTATCAATTAGATGAATGAGAGGATTTGTATGGCCATTAGTTATCAGACTTTCTGGTGTCCCAGATGCACCCTATTTTATCTGGTTTCTGCTTCCTACAGGAGGCATGCTGTCTCTAGTTTGTCTTTGCCTACTGACCCAGCTTTCAAGATTAAACCCATTTAGCTTAAAGCCTACCATTGGAAGTTTGCAATGCCCTTCAGTGTCTTTGCACTGCAGAAGCTTGCTGAATCCTGCTTCCCAAGCTTTTCATCACGGCTCTTACTTATCTGTCTCATTTTCCACTCCCCAGTGGTTACGATGAGCCAGAAATACTCTCTTATCAAATTATCCTATTTGGACCCATTAGTGCTGACGCCAGACAGACGAATGGCGCATCTGGCAATTCAACAGGGTCGCGACACCAGTAAAATTAGCACATCTCCAAATCAAACTGTAGGACTAATAGTGGGACGAATAGAGATGTGGTTAATTAATTAAAAACAATTACAATAGCTTAGATAGTTATGATGCTTCTACTGATAAAAAACTCAAATGAGCTAGCGTAAATTACTATCTACAGCACAGATCAAGTTATTTCCAAAACAGTATTACTTGTGAAATTTTGACGGCAAAAAGAGCGTTGAGAAACTTTATTGACTAATATCAATTAATCTCAGCCCTACGTTACCAATCACACTCAGCTTACAACGCATCTTGAAATAAATATGATAATATAATTAGTCAAAAGTTATAATTAGACCTAGCTCAGTTTCTAGAGATAAACTCAGTGCTTATCACTCAAGTCTTTAATGGCCGGCACATAGCGTCAATTGTATATTAAAAACATATTTTTTACTTCATACTCAGTGTCATATGTTTTGGATATAAAAGAAAACTAGAGATAATTATTATGGGCCAGATCGTCGATATTCATGCTGAGCTATTTAAACTACCTCTAAAAGAGGTGCTGAGCGACGCCATGCATGGTGACCACACACATTTCGAACTTATCACAGTGACTGTAAAGTTAGACAACGGCGCTCTGGGAACAGGCTACACGTATACCGGTGGTCGAGGTGGCCGAGCTATTTTAGCGATGATTGAGTACGACCTTATACCATTTCTAATTGGAAAAAATGCTGACAATGTTGAAGAGATTAACGATCAGATGAACTGGCATATTCATTATGTTGGTCGTGGGGGCATAACATCCTTTGCCGTTTCAGCGATTGATATAGCACTATGGGACATTCGCTGTCGAATACTAGGGCAGCCGCTTTGGCGAGTAGTCGGCGGGGCATCAGATCGTTGTAAGGCTTACCGCGGCGGCATTGATCTTAATTACCCACTTGGCAAATTGCTTAATACAGTCAGTACTTATCTTGACGAGGGGTTTAATGGGGTAAAAATTAAGGTAGGTAAAGAAGAATTAGCCGAAGATGTCGAACGCGCCCGTGCGGTAAAAAATCTTATTGGTCCAGAAATTGATTTTATGGTCGATGCGAATTATGCGTTTGATCTCGAACGTGCGAAAAAAGCGGCTCGAGCGTTTAGAGAGGTTGGTATAGTCTGGTTCGAAGAACCAACTATACCAGATAACTTTAAGGACTACGGTGAAATTGCGCGTCAAACTGGTTGTCCCCTCGCAATGGGTGAAAACCTACATACAATTCACGAATTTGAGAAGGCTTTTACCGATTCTGCATTATCATACATCCAACCAGACGCTTCAAACTGCGGAGGCATAACTGTCTGGTTGCGTGTGGCAAAGATGGCAAATTTGTACGGTATCCCGGTTTGTAGCCACGGAATGCAAGAGCTTCATGTCAGCTTAGTAGCAGCCCAACCTAATTCTGGATCAATCGAAGTACACAGCTTTCCAATCGATGAATATACGAAGCGAAAACTAGTGCTGGAAAACTATTTAGCTATAGCGCCGCCAAACCCGGGTATAGGCGTTGAGTTTGATTGGGAAAATTTAAGAACCGCTCATGATGACATTTGACAAACAAAGCATTGACCCAATATATTTTGTTAAAATTACAATTAAAAACATTATCTACTTAAATTCTGAGGGATAATCTGAGCTATAGATGCTAAACACTACCTCAATTATCACTGCAGTTATGACAACCACAAACTATCCTAGCAATTTAATCAATTGTTGTAGGAACTAACCAAGAGAGTGTTTGACTAGCTGTGCTTGAAATAGGGTGATTACTATTCATAATATAAAATTGATACTAATATAGAATGTTTGTAGATGAAAATTTTTAAAACAAATAAATTAGCCCGCCAAAAACTTGTTCATTGTCTACTTATAATTGCATTTTTTATGCCACACACAACCGCCTATGCAGAAGAATTTACAACACCAAGCGGAAATATTCTTCGTGAACGTTTAGCCGAATTTCAGGAAACTAAACCACGTAGTTTAATTGAATTTCAGCCCTTTAGAGCAGAAGAAAAAGCTTTTGGGCCTAATGACAGCACCATATCGCTACTCTCACTTAACCCAAAATTCAATACATGGTTCATTTTAGAGGTTAACAGTGGAAGCCAGGTAGAACGCTATCATTTGGAATTGGCAGAGCCTCAGAATACCACATTAACACTACAAGAAGGTGGAACGGTTAATTTGGTATTCGAAAATGAGTCAAGTACTACTCTGTGCTCTCCATGGTTAGGCCCCAATGATGAACTTTCGGAAGCGCGCAACACTGGCCTTCCTTATGCACCAATCTGTAATAGACTGGCATTTTTGCGTAACAAAGTGCGCGGTAATAGATCAAACCGTGAAGCTGTTGCAGAGTTTTTACGGGACAATATCACGTTTGGCGAAAGTCTAGTTGGGTTGATTAAGGGCTCATTTTATGAAGATGCTTATATGAATTCAGGCGAGGTGGTTGACGGCGGCGATGCCGGAGAAATAGTGGCATCACTGGGTAAAGCAAAACTTTCTGATGATCCCATTTTACAGACAAATTTTGGGTTCGAGTTAGACGGTGCTTCAGAAGGTGTCGCAGCGGGTTCGTGGTATGCAATTAAAGAAGTACCTGGAGTTTATGCCAGTGTGATGCAGCCTGGAATGATCTCACAAGAAATACTAAACACACCTGGGGCCAACAGACTGGACACTGTTGAGAGCCGTGCAGATGTTTATTTAATAGCATTTGATCTTTCCCAATTTAAACTAGGCTATGAATTGGGCACGGATCATCCTAGGCTGGGCTGGTCACCAAGACCTGCGGCAATAATTGACCATCGCTTACCTGGGCCAGATGGATTCAAAAAAGCGGCACCTATTATCCGAAGCGGCATGCTCAGCCCTTCTTTAACGGCAAATATCGCCGCCACTTTTTCTGCTGGCTTCAAACGTGACCACGGCGCTTGGCGCTCTGGTGATAAAGCATTAACGCGAGGCGGTCACCATTATGGTTTTATACAGCAAGGCGTGATTTTTAGTCGGCTACAGCAGGGTTTAGCAACGATTTTCACACTTGATGACGGTTCAATACACATGCGTAGTTGGCACGACGAAGATAATTCGCTTTTACCTCAAGTAAAATTTGCCCGACAAAACGGTGTACCACTGATAGAAAAAGGAGTTCCTGGTGAGAATGTAACTAGTTGGATGGGAGGGAACTGGCATGGCTCAGCTGATACAGAACTGCGCACCCTTCGCGGTGGTGCATGTATGAAAACTGTGGATGACCGCCAATTTTTAATTTTTGCATACTTTTCAACCGCAACGCCTTCAGCAATGGCACGTAGTTTTCAAGCCTATGAGTGTGAATACGCAATGCTCTTAGATATGAATTCACAGGAGCATACCTACCTAGCCATCTATAATCATGATAATGGCAGGGTTTTTCCTCAGCACCTTGTGCGCGGCATGTCAGCTCTAGACTCGGAAACAAGTGATGGGTGGCCAATACCGCGGTTTGTCAGTTTTGCCGACAATAGAGACTTTTTCTATTTACTCAGAAAATAGCGAGAAAAATGCAAATCTTACAAAAAACGTTATCACTTTTAATCTTTTCTATTCTAGTGCTACCAGCAGTACAGTTCCAGAAAGTGAGTGCACAAACTTTACAGGAAAGCAACGCTGTTATGTTTCGCGAGATGCAAGCGGCGCGCGGACTGAGCAAAAGTGAGATGACAAAAATACAAAATATTTTTGCTGGTTCATCATTCATAGGTCAAGGTAATCCAGCCATCAGCGAGCACCCGCTAAACAAAGTGGAAATAATTCAACAAATGGGAGGCGACCCAACGAAACTATACCGCAATCGTAAATTTGAAAAGATATGCGGCGAAAAATATATGGCACCTCTATATGACCCTGCTACCCAAACGCTAAAAGATGCACAAGTTTGTGTTGATATGTTTGAATACCCAAACGTTCCAGGTCTGTACCCAGTAGTTTGGGTTCGCGCAAATGAAGCAGCAAAGCTTTGTTGGGCAGAAGGTAAACGCATAGGTGACGCTCATGAATGGGAAGGAGCGTCGCATGGTGCACTAACTAAGCCAGATTACTTCTTTGATTTATCGATAAAATCAGCTCGCTCCGCACATAACACTAAATACAAACCAACAGCACGCTACTCAATTGGTTCAAATTGGCAATCAGCCGTTTGTGCAACTGGAAGCTTTAAAAATGCGTCCTGTAATGGCGGAAGTTTTAAAGGTTGTGGGTCAAACACCTACCCTGCAGGGAGTTTTCCAAAGTGCAAAAGCAATTTAGGGGTTTATGATCTTGACGGAAATGCAGCAGAGCACATGAACCTGCCATTGTCTCCAGATCAAATGGCAAGCCGCGGAAGTACAACGTTAGGTTCTACTGAAATGAAGGGCAGTTGGTTTATTTGGGATGAAATTCGAGCACACAGCCATTGGAGCCGGTGGCGTGCACCATTTTGGCACGGCACTAAAGTGCTGGCATCCAACAGTCATCGCAACTACCATCTTGGTTTTAGGTGTTTCAAAGATATTAAATAGTAACATCAATTTTTTCTGTCAAATGCTACAAAGTCTACAATGAAAAGGGACTATTTGGAGGCAAATACCAACGACGGCAAAGCACCTTCATCTGTAAGTAAACTAGCATAATGAGGGTCTTTCATGAGAGTACGCAGATCAGTTTTTTTACCATTTAAAAGTGCTCTTCTACTGACCAGCCTGATGCCATGACTATAGTCCGCATAATGCGCGCCATGTACTGTGCTTAATGGCTGGATAGGCTGACCATTTCGACGATGCCAACCGTATATTGCTACACGACCTCGTTTGGTATGGAGCCTTCGGGTCAGGACTAAGTCTTTTTTATGCCCAGAAACTAGCATACCAGGCATTGCACCCACTCTTCGTCTTTGATTTTCTACAATTAAATTATGACGTTGAAAATAACCTGTGCTTGTCATTGCTGCACCCGGCTTCATCGGAGACGGGGTCAATTTCACTTCTGCTAAGCTATAGAATAAATCCACCATCCGTGGGGTGGGTAATATCATTTCAAAATCGTTTGAAATTCGAATTGCTGCGTTTAAACCCATTGGGACCCGGACAAAATCCCGTGCACTACCGACGGCGATATAGTCCGGCATAACGCAAATCGTAATCTGCACGAGTTGATTGCTGGTATCTTTCCCAGTAATTGTAATTGGCACAAGTTTTCTGAGAAACTTGGGTATATTACCACTACGAATTTCACGCTCCAAAATTTGATCACGCTGTGTGCCCTCCAAATTCTGAATTTGCTTGAGTACAACAGCACCGGATTTTGCACTGCCGCGACGCCGTGGAATCTCTTTACTCATTGCAGACGCACACGATCCAGATCGTTTAACCTTAACTGACGACATAGAGCGCACCGTATTGTCTATTTCAGGCACTATGACTGCAACTGATTGCAAATCAGAATTTCCTACACGTTCAACTGCTGAGTTCTTTGGTCGGGCAAGCGGCCGAAAAGCAGAAAGTAATACCTCTACTGATCTTTCATTGGACGTATTTTTTTCCAAATCGATGACCTCATTGGATGCGGCCTGCTCTGAAAAAGTAATGTCAGCGGGCGCAAGTGAAACATAATTTGCATTAGAAAAATTAGGACGGATCCGAGGTCTCAAAACAGAGGTTAAAATCTCTACTGATCTCTGAACAAGGTTTTCTTTTTTGAATTCGTATGGGCGGCTTGGAGGCCTGATTAATCTCAACTCTTCAATTTTGTGAGGCAATCCTAGCTGTGTGTTTATTCTGGTCACACTCGCAATATGTGACACATTCGACAGTTCTTGCTTATCAATAAAATCAAAAGAATGATAAAATAAAATATTTATCTTTCTCTTAAAAAAAACTTCTGGAACTGCATCAATTTCAGATAAGATTTCGATTGTTTTGTATTTGTGATCTGGCGTCGATATTTCTGCTATTGAAAAAAGCGGGCGTTTGGGGCTCAAACTCGGTTGGTCGATTACCATATAAGATGTGACGCCCACCACTCCTGTAATGAACAAATAGACACAAACTAAAATTACAACCGGTGATTGCAGAACCCTACCCCCAATTTTCTGATCAAAATTTTTTAGTTTTCTAGATTTCTTGAGATACTATATTTAGGTTGCAGGCATTGTACAAATAAAGGGGGCACTCAAACAGCGAGTAATTGCCCACCGAGGATTATCATCTTCGAATTTGCGTTAACCTGATTAATGAAAGCTTTATGGTATCAATAACAACTAGCACCTTTTCACAATAAAATAGATTTCATATTGTCTCATTCGTATACTATGGACCAATAAACAAACATCGCCAACGGATTTGAGACAGTTGAGTAACAAAGAAAGGCAGTAGAATGTGTAACGGAAAGTTGAATTTTTTATATGCAAATCACCGTCAACCACAGCGTCTATTATGCCATTTATTTATAATATTAATTTTAGGTGTGTCTCCATCCCACGCACAAACTGCCGCAGAGAATTGCATTAAAATTGGTGGCAAACCGCACGCGGAAGCCCCAATCAGTAAAAAATCATACAGTGAATACTTTAGCCGTTTGGCAAGGGCTAGACCTCATTGCGAGGCGGCACTCATCGGCGCCAAGCCTGACGCTACCGCACTGTTTCAAATCGGGGTCATGATGCAGCGCGAAGGCTCACATAAACATGCTATCAATTTTTTTGAGTTGGCTTCGTTAAACGGAGTCGCAGCGGCTTACACTAAGCTAGGCGACTACCTTCAATTTGGAATTGGTAGCACCCAGAAAGATCTTGCAAGCGCAGTGGCCAACTATAACAAAGCCATACGAATGGACGACGTAGCTGCGAAAGCAACTATTGCAATGATGTATGGCTTGGGACAGGGAGTAAGACAGGATAGCGAAAAGATGTTCAAATTACTATTAGAAGCTGCAGAAACAAACTACCATTTTGCCCAATTGCGTATAGCAGACATCTATCTAAACCCCCGATCTGTGCCACCAAAAATGGCCCGCGACATGAAGCTACCAGACCCGGTACAAGCATTAGAATATTTGCAGTTAGCTGCTGACCAAGGAAGTACAGAAGCACAAAGTAAAATTTCTGACATCCATAGTGATACCGGAAAATTTTCGAACCCCAAAATTAAGTTTAAGCTTATCCAGCACGCTGCAAATGGTGGGGATGCTAAAGCCCTTAATGAACTTGGTTTTATGTTTGAACGGGGAGAAGGTGTAGATTATAATCCATCGAAAGCCGCTCAATTGTATATAGCTGCATTAGAAACTGGCAACCTAGACATTGCCAAAATCAGGGGAACTATCGAGGGTTACACACCGGCATGGGATCGCGAAACCGCGCTGGAATTTCAGTCTATTTTGAAGGCTAGAGGTTTTTACTTTGGCACAATTGATGCTCAAATCGGATTTGGAACATTGTCTGCTGCACGGCTTTTGGCAAAACAGTAAAAACTAGTCTATAACCGTTAACACCGCGGCAGCAACTACACCCAGCATCAGATATTAGTTCTTTTAAATATGGTTTCTGGTATATTTCTAATGATGATCATTATTAGCTGCCATATTGGCTTAACATAGACAATGTTTCGCTTTTTTTGCACCGCTCTGAAAACAGAATTAGCTACTTCTGAGGGCTGCGCCGTCAGTTTTACAGGTAACTCCATATTTTCAGTCATTTTGGTGTATACAAAACCAGGCAGAACGGTAATTACATGCACACTCTTCTTAGAGAGCCGATTACGCAAACCGGATAAGAACGCTGTTAGTCCAGCTTTAGCAGAGCCGTAGACATAATTTGTGGCACGCCCGCGCTCACCTGCCACTGAACTGATACCGACCAACGTTCCTGAACCGCGTTCCTCAAAGCGATTGGCTAGTGCAGCCAATATGGCCGCAGGGCCTTCATAATTACTACGCATCACCAGCGCTGCAATCTGAACATCGCGTTCACTCTCTTTTTGCTCCCCCATATGGCCGATCACGCAAACGGCTACATCAGGTATCATTGGCAAGCTATTGATAAATAATTCATTTACTGTGGTATCTAAAACATCAAATTCATGCAACGTTACATTCACACCATACCGTAATTCAATGTCCAATTTGTCTTCTATCAAACCATTGGAATTTCGTGCCGCAAGCTGAATATCATTGCCACCTTTGGCAAATCGATGTGCCAACGCCAAAGCTATATCACTTCTGGCACCCATTAAAAGTACAGTTTCTTTGTTCAAATTCCCAACCTTTCTGATTGAGTTGAACAATAGAGCTCGTTTAGACCTTGTTCGCTTCTGTATTGACTATATGCAGTTGCTCTTGGTTCAGAACTTTGGAAAGTAAAACGAGACATGCGACTGTCTTTGGCAAGATAAAAACGCCCACCATATTGCAATGTAATAGTATCTAACTGTTCCATTAACGCCAGTGTTTTTGTATTCACTGGTAAATCTAATGCCAGCGTATAGCCTTCCATAGGAAATGAAAATTTACTCTCTTGAGTGCCAAAGCGTTTTAAGACAGCTAAAAAAGAGCCTATACCCGCACCTGATATGGTAGACAGAAGAGCCCGCAATCCTTCATCAGCCATTTGTATCGGTATTACGCACTGGTACTGCGCAAAACCGCGTCGACCATAGATTTTATTCCAGTCAAGTATCGTATCGAGTGGATAGAAATAACTGTCCCAATCTATCAGTTTCTGAGCAGACTGACGCTTACCAACCGAATAATAAAGTGCGTTGAATACTCTAACGCTAAAATTGTTTAATACCCAATTTGGAAACTGCAGTGGAATGCGTAGCTTACGCTTAGGACGAATTTTTAACAGTTCTGAATGATACTCACTAGGCAAATTTTCAGCTTTGGCATGCTCACCTAGCATCACAAGTGAACGTCCCATAGCGTTCCCATGCTGCAAACAGTCAATCCATGCTACAGAATACGTTGTATCTTGAAACTTTTCAAAAATCTCGATGGCATGGCTTATATTTTCAGCCACCATTGTGCGCTGCTCGATCCAAGTTGAGCTTACTGGGCGCAGTCGAATAGCAGCACGAATAATGACACCCGTAAGCCCCATGCCGCCCACAGTCCATTCAAACAGCTCTGTATTTTCATTAGCACTACAGCGTTTAAAGTCACCCTCGCAGGTCAACAGCTCAATCCAATCAACGCATTTGGCAAAACTGCCATCCTTGTGGTGGTTCTTACCATGAACGTCTGCTGCTATCAGACCACCTAAGGTGACGAATTTGGTGCCAGGTGTGACATAAGGGAACCAGCCACGCGGCAAGAATGCGTCGATGATATCTGCAAGCAGAACCCCAGATTCTGCTACTAATTGACCAAGCTGTGTATCGAAACCCAGCATACGATTAAAATGTTTCATATGAATTGTGTTTTGAGTGCTCACAGCACTGTCACCATAAGCTCGCCCATTGCCGCGGGCAATAGCATTACCCTTATGAACGTTTGCTCGCAGTGTTGCCAAGTCACGTGGAGCGCTCAGCTTTGCGTCAATACGCGGATATCGTCCCCAGCCCGACAAATTCATTAAGTGTGCACCAGCTTGATATTAGTGAACACGTACCGCCGATCCAAGTTGTATTTGACGACATAGCCAATGCTAAGCCCTATGACAGCCCCAAGTTCGCGCATCGCATCCGTTTGCCAAAAGAACCAAAATATAGTTTCTATACTCCAAAATATTGCTGTCGTTATTATACCCATCGCTGTGTAGAGGGAGAACCGCTTACCATGAGCCTTTAAACCGACGCTCATATCTCCAAATATCCAGCGCTTATCCAGAATGTATTTGAGAGCCAAACCAACCAGAGTGCCTGTGCCAACGGCCAATGCAAAGAAGAAGCCATTATCACCAAACCATAGGACATATCGCTGGACAGCAAGATTAGAGACCGTGGCTATCAAAGCGAAAAATACATACCTAAAAACTATTGTCTGCCAAGTCATAGCAAAGCGCCTACGGTTGCTAAACCAAGCATAATAATTAATGAAATTTGGCTTGCCATATCTTTTGTCGCAAATACAATTGGGTCGTCATGCATTAAGCCACGATGCGTAATTAGAACCATGCGTGTTAGCCAATATAGCAAAACACAACAGATACCCCAAAGCGCAGGTGGATAGGCATAGGTTTCCAACACTGAAGGCGAGTTCACATAGAGCGCCATCACAAGAACCGAAACGTAGCCAGCAGCTAGTCCTACCGTACTTATGATTGGCAGATCTTCCACATGGTAACCTCGCCCTTTTGCCATTGACCTGCCACGCTCTTTCATATCCACTAATTCAGCTTGACGCTTTACTGCTGCTAAAGAGAAAAAGAAGAAAATAGAAAATGCAAGTAACCATACCGATAGCTGAATATCCATTGCCACACCGCCAGCAAAAATACGCATGGTGTATAGCCCTGCTAAAATGCCAATATCTACAATAATTATACGCTTCAATGATAGGGAGTACGCTGAGGTAAGCATATAGTAGGCAACTAGCGTAAGCAAAAAAATCCACCCAAGTATAGTTGCAACGAGCAACCCAATCCCTAGTAGCGCTAGTGCCAACAGACTTCCATGTGAGATTGGCACAGTACCGGACGCAAAAGAACGGAACCGCTTTCGCGGATGTGCTCGATCCGCGTTTAAATCCAACAAGTCATTTAAAACATATACACTGGATGCAACAAAGCTAAAGGCAATGAAAGCCAATACACCATTGATTGCCGTTGCACTATCAAATTGGTGAGCGCTCAACATGGGGAGAAATATTAGAAGATTTTTCAACCATTGATGCGGACGAAGCGCTTTAATGTAGGGTTGCGGAGAGTTCACCGATTTACCTAAATGTTCAATTGGTTTTCCAAGACGCTCAACTTGTTGGCGCACAAATGGAGTAGCATCTACTGTCAAAATTTTATTGGATACCTGCCAAACTGGTAAATCCGCTGCTGCATCACCCATATAAATAAAATTACCAGCTCCAAATTTTTCCAAAAGAAATGTGGCTTTGGCGGGCCCTTTAAGATTTTTACCACCATCAGAGCCGTACACTTCATCAAAAAGACCCAAATGTTCAGCAAT
This sequence comes from uncultured Tateyamaria sp., assembly GCA_905480645.1. GTDB lineage: Bacteria > Pseudomonadota > Alphaproteobacteria > Rhodobacterales > Rhodobacteraceae > Tateyamaria. Next base: position 77,975 of record CAJQRC010000033.1, on the reverse strand, counting down.
ATGTCGAGCAAAAACTTGGTGAGTTGCTGTCACTAGCGCTGTGCGGCCACCTTGTTTTCTATGCTGTTTTATAAAAGCTATTACTCCTAAATTATATGGCAATGTCCTGTAGTCTATATCTGATTTCGAGCATAAATATTCCTTAAGAGCCGCTTTTCCACGGCCCAATGCCAGCATCGCAAAAAATAGGTGTAGCCAATTCTTGCTGAAGGCGGACCAAAAGCTTTCATGCAGCATATCAGATTGGATTAGTGTACCATCTAAATCAACAACAAGAAGTTCTTCAGAAAACATACTGTTTTTCCTTACACGCAAAATCTTTCTGGATTTTAGCGATAGTGAAACCCTACATCAAAGTTGTGTGTTTAGCAGGAATACCGACATAGCACATAAAAGTTATTACATAAAATAGTAATATTTATCGCAAAAATGCAGTAAAAAATAACGCAAACATTGAAATTCTATTTAATCAGTTATTGCGTTACTATAAAGCCAAGAAGAATATCATAAAATTTTTGACAGAATAATTGGTTCAAGATGGTGAAGTTAGCATATAGCCCACTATCATTTTTGGCTTCTCTTCAAGCCAACGGCAAATTCAACACTTTGCTAGTCTAGCACTTATTCACGATATCCTGCAAATCATTCATACCAACAACATGACAATAAATCATATTAATAATTTCCAGTTCGCGCTCGTGTAAGTCCATCGTGGCCGCTGCACAGGCATCATGCACAACCACCACGCCAAAGCTCTCATCCGCAAGAGATCTGACAGTAGAGCTGACACATTGGTCAGTGAATATACCCGAAACAATCACATCAGTAATTCCAATGTTGTGTAATAGCAGCCGTAAATTAGTTCCAGTTAGAGCGCTATCAGTTGTCTTGGTGACCACAATTTCATCTCCTTGTGGAGATAGTTCAGGAACAACTTGGCTGTCCTCACGATCCTTAGGCAGTAACAAATAATTAAAACCAGGTTTTTTCTGGCTTAATGATCTGTCGCGACCATCTTCTGTTTGACAGGCAATCCGAGCAAAAATCACCTCTATCTTCGCAGCACGAGCCCACTCTAATAGCTTAGCATTATTGGGAATGACTGTGTTGTTCATACGATCATAGAAAGGTTGCCATCGGATAGCTTCTGCAGAATTTTCGTCAGGGACGATATACGTATTCTGAATATCTATAACTAAAAGCGCAGTACTTACCGGATTTAATTTAATATCTTCAGGTAAATCAGCGGTTTCATAGTAAAAGCTGCGAAAAGCAGTCTTCCAGTCCATCATTGAATTCTCCTAGGTACCTATTGACGCCATCCAAGCCTGCCCCAGCGCTGCAGTCTTAGCGGCAAAACCTGGAGCCAACTCCTGTGGTTCAGGCGCCTCTATGTGACTACCTATCCAAGCGAGCAGCGCCATACGTCTCAGCATTATTAAGGTATCAATCTCAGCCTCATCTTCCTCACTTAGATTGCGCACTGATTTGTAACCACGAACCCATGCAGCTTTTAATTTAGGAATACGTGGGTCATCTTCTATAAAGCTGATAGCCGCCGCAAAATCGTAAAGAAACCATCCCCAGCCACAATCGTCAAAATCAATGAGTCGCGTTTCATTTTCATCAACGAGCAAATTCGCTAATCGCATGTCCGCATGAATAAGATTAAACCGGTCCACCGCCTTGCCAAATGCCTTCAAACGTTCACAAATCCTCACCTCAACCAGTTCAAGAATAGCTCTAATGCTATCATTAACTTCAGGTGCTTCTCGCCAGTTGCCCCAAGTTGCTGAAGGGCCAAAAACTGTATCAGCATCCCAGATTAAACGCTCAAAGTTCTTGGGTTTAGTCCATTGCAACGAATGCTCGTGACAACGCGCCGCAATAGCACCCAATTCTTCATAACCATCACTCATATCACCATTCTCGTCTGGGGCATTGCCTTCCACAAAATGAAAAAGCACCATATAACGGGGATCATCCAGTCCAGTCACATAACCTTTCTGGATCGGGTCACCATTTTTCCCAATAAAATACCCAGGTGTGGTCACTATTTTTTCTGCATCTAGCGCCTCAAGCCAAGCGAGTTCACACTCTATAGCACGGTGAGAATGGTAGTTTTCCCGGTGGATCCGCAGTATTGATTTATAACCGCATGGGGCTTCAACCAGATAAGTCGCATTCTCAGAGACATTAATCAACCTTGCGATGGCGCCGTCTGGCACATTCCAAAGAGTAAGAGACTGATTAGCCAAGGTTTCAAGAAACCCTAGTAATTTTTCTAACGACATACCTGTAACGGCCATATTGTCTCCCTTTACAGGTTATTAGATTTCGTCAATTGCTTCAAGAGACTCAGGAATTATCTGCCCACCATCAACAACAATTTGTTGACCAGTAATATAAGCTGCCTCATCTGATGCAAAAAAAAGTGCTGCGTTACCTATATCCTCAACAACTCCCAATCTTTTGAGAGGAATAGATGCGGCCATCGTATCTAAATAATCCTGCCCAAGATCTTGAAGGCCCTCAGTATATATGTTCCCAGGCATAACTGCGTTGATCGTCGTGTTATAACGCGATAACTCCATTGCAGCTGTCTTAAGGAAGCCAAGCTGACCCGATTTTGAGGCCCCATAATGAGCCCAACCAGGAAAGCCTGTAATAGGTCCAGTAATTGATGACGTAAGAACCACACGACCTTTACCTGCCTTTTCAAAATGAGGGATTGACGCTTTAACGCACAGGAAAGAAGACTTAAGATTGATCGCCATGACCTCATCCCATTCTGAGGGATCCATATCGATCATTTTGGTTTGCGGAAACGCGCCGGCGTTTGCACACATAACGTCAAGCCCACCTTGGGCCTCAGCTGTGCTATCAATCATTCCTTGTACAGAGGCCCAATCTGCAACGTTGCAAATCTCATATCGAACCTCTCCACCCATTTCATTAGCCGCAGACTTCAAGTCAGCCTCATTGCGCGCCGCAATTGTTACTTTTGCGCCTTGGCGAGCAAAAACTTGTGCAATACCTCGTCCAATTCCTTTGGATCCGCCAGTTACGATAACACTTTTACCTTTAAGAGATGTCAGCATAAAAAAGTCCTCCGAGTTTATAATATTTTTTGTTTTTGAGTTGTGCGGCTTTCACGGTTAACTCTTATCAACCAAGAAAAAGTAAGGGCTAACAAGATTAACAAAAATGATCCAACTACCGACATAACGCCAAGTGTAGGTACCAAGGGCGAATAACCTGATACCATTTTTGCATATAACCATTCCGGCAAAGTACTGTCGGCACCAGTCGTGAACAATGACAATGGAAAATTGCCCCAGCTTAGCAAGAATGCAAATAATCCTGCAGAGATCAGCCCAGGCATCAGCAATGGCAATGTAACCTCACGCAGGATAGTCCAAGTTCCAGCGCCCATATCGCGCGCGGCTTCTTCAAGTGCGGGGTCAAAGCTATATGCACGGATGGACACAATCAACGTAGCAATCGGAGCGATCCAAACTAAGTGAGCTACGACGGCAGTCTTCCAACTCGGTATAACGCCCACCGAATTGAACCACATCAAAAGAGCTAAACCCAAAACTGTTTGAGGAAAAAAGATAGGCAAAAGGATCAATTTTTGGAACAATGTACGGTACCTCCACTGATAGCGAGCAAAAGCCAACGCCCCAAAAAAACCAATTACAATTGACACGATGGTGACAAGAATTGCGACCCACAGTGATGTTGTCAAAAGTTCACTAACAGTGCTGCTTTGCACTGCTTCGCCATACCACTTGGTTGAATAGCGTTTTATTGGGAAACTGAGATATCGCGCCTTTGATATCGAAGCAAAGCCAACAGAAACTAATGGGAGGTATAATAAAAATATAATAACTACGCCATAAAAGTATAATACGACGCGTGTTGAAAGAGAAGTCGGCATCAGCGTTTCCTCCCCATAATGGCATCGAGATCCACCTTGCTGACACCAAACAGGGCTAGTCCACCAATAATAGCAATCATTATGATCGACAACGCTGAGCCAAGAGGCCAATTCTGCCCAAATGTGAACGCCGTTTCGATATCATCCGCGAAGGCAATCACCGCTTGTCCACCGAGAATTTTGGATTCGGCTAAGGCCCCAGCAGCCAGTACAAAGCTTAGCAAAGAGCCAACCACAATTCCCGGCGCGGCTAGCGGGATTTCTATTTGCCAAAGCACCTGCCAACGAGTAGCGCCAAGGTCATACGCTGCTTGCCGAGTGTCATCCGGGACCATCGCTATACCCTGCGCTAGAGGAAAAAGCATAAACGGCAAATAAACATACACCAAACCAAAAACAATGATCCCCACGCCGTATAATGGGCTATCGAACCCATTACCTGTAAATGCACGCCAATGGCCCTCTATTAATCCCCCTTTCATTAGTGTCAGCACCCATCCAAAAAGACGGATATTTTCTGAGACAAAAAGGCTCATAACTACGGCTATTGTGATTACCAATGTGAAGCGACCAAAAACCTTGGCCATACCGTATGCAAGTGGCCAACAGAGCAGTAACAAAATACAAGTTGAAGCCAACGCCATACCTAATGACCAGAGCAGCGACTTATAATAACCTTGACTCAAAAATACTGAATAGGATGAAAAATCTGGCGCGTTTGCTAATGAAAATACTTTGGCTGGCATAACCGAAAAAAGCGCGACCACTGCCATCGGAGCCAAGAAGGAGATCAACAATAATATGGTTAATGGCAATGAGGATAAAAAACCCAGCTTACGATCTAGCGCATTCATATCGCGTCACAAATAAAATGAGTACAATTAGAGTTAAAACCTACGGTAACGGCATCTCCGTTACTTGCGTTCAAACGATCTTCGCGCAATTTCTCAACAGTAATTATACCAGCAGTTGTTTCAATCTCATACTGAATACGGGAGCCAAGCGCATATTCGCCATGTATTTGTCCAGACAAATTGAAATCGTAGCTTTCGCCGTCGTTTACAAATCGCACATATTCAGGTCGAACCATCAGTAAGCCTTGCGCATTAGGGGGCACCACATTGACCTCTAAACAATTTTTTACCAACAAAAAATCACTCAATAGAGTACCCTTGGCGTCAGCACTTATCGGAAAAAGATTCACTTCCCCCATAAATTCAGCCACAAATCGACTCACAGGTTTTCCATAAATTTCATCAGCAACTGCTACCTGTTCAATACATCCATCTTTCATAATTGCTATTCGGTCAGACATTACCATAGCTTCTTCAAGGGAGTGGGTTATGTATACAAATGTTTTGCCCGTGCGAGCATGTAGATCTTTCAATTCTTTCTCAAGCGTCTTACGCAAACGATAATCAAGCGCTGACAGAGGTTCATCAAAAAATAAGATTTCGGGGTTGAAAGCAAGTGCGCGGGCCAAAGCCACACGCTGTTTTTCACCACCTGAACATTGAGAAATGCGTTTATCGTAATACTCTTGGGGTAAGCGTAGAAGGTCAAGTAGTTCCAACGCGCGGGTTCGGCGTGCAGCGGGACTTTCCTTACGCAATTTCAGCGGAAATTCTATATTTTGGCCCACCGACATGTGTGGAAATAATGCCAGCGATTGGAAAACCATACAAGTTGGGCGAAGATTGGCTGGTGTTTGATCAATGCGTTTACCGTTCAGATGGATTTCTCCAGTGGTAACATCGTCCATACCGACTAGTAGCCGGATAAGAGTAGATTTGCCGCTGCCAGAGGGTCCAACTATAGTAAAAAACTCGCCCTTGTGGATACCAAGATCGACGCCATCCAAAGCCGTAAAGTTACCGAATTTTTTTACAATATCTTTTAAGTGCAAAAAGGCTTTTTCCGACATACCCCCCCCATTTAAATATATAAAAACTTAAGAGGCCCCAATACCATGTAACATTGGGGCCCAAATTTTTATGAACGACGTTCTTGCGTATAAATGTCAATTAAAGCGTCGTATGAAGACACTACCTGATAATCCAGCGACCTCGCCATTTCCTCTTCAAGACTGTCCATTTGGATCGCATCAAGTTCTTCAGCATCAAACTTAGACATAACGTCCTCTGACCCCATCTGCGAAACTGGGTTATAAGTCCCTTCGGTGAAGGCAACTGCTTTTGAAACATCAGCGTCTTGTACAAACTCTAAAAAATCTTCGCCTAGGCTAGACGGGTCTGGATTATTCACGACGGATGTTAGTTCAACCCAAACTACGCCACCTTTACCATCAACTGGACCGGAATTTGGTGTAATAGCTCGGACATTTGTAGCCCCATCAAAGCGGGCTGGAGAGGCTGTATAAGTACCACCTGTAAAATATGCGTCAATTTCACCGTTTATTAAAGCGGTGTTCATTGCCACAAGGTCATCAGTTAATAATTTAGCTCCTCCAAAGATAGATTTTGCCACACCACGGAACTTATCCTGATCAGCGCCCTCAATCGGAGCAAACGGATTTAAATCTGCTGTCAGAGCCATGTGCATGACATTCCAATTATCATAAGTCAAAACGCCATAACGGTCTTTCATAGATGGATCTAGGAAAAGTTTCCAACCTTGGTCCTCAGCCATTTTGCGGCTTATAACATCTGTATTTACCACAAAGCTGAACGGCCCATAGCGCTGGGGCATCCCGATTAACTCACCATCACCCGCGAAAGATAACGGATATTTCTTGAATTCTGGCAGCATTTTATCAAAATACGGCATGAAACGATCTTTGTTTAAGGGTTTTATTAATCCCTCAGGGTACAATTGATCACGAGCCCAAGGTTGGTTGACGTTAATCAGATCCCAAACAGAAGTTTCGCCAGCTCTGAGTTTGTTAATCATGTCAGGATCAGAAGTACCGCTCTCAGCCCGTACTGTGGCATCAGGGTGCGCTGCTCGAAATGGCCCTAATACTTCATCTGAATTGTACCCTTCCCAGCAAAGTATATTCATACGATCCGCTCGCATGGCATACGCTGGACTTAGGGGTCCAGCAGCTGCAAGGCCTGCTAACGCCGCAGTCCGGCTAACAAATTGTCGTCTGTTTAATCTTGAAGTCATTTTGTCCTCCTTTTTGAACTGATTGGGGATGATACCCCATTTGGTAAAGCGCCCCAATTACCCAGAACGCCCATTAATTCCGGTCAGAACTTCTGTGATCCTGTCCCGCGCAGTTTCCATATCTCTCACAGAACCAGACATAAATATCCGGCCTGATGCACCCATCATTTGCACGTCATTAATTGTAACATTGGGAGCAACTTTCTCAGCCTCATTGGCAGCAACACAGGCAAAAAGAGCCGGTGTCATTTCATAAATTAACAAGGCCACATTAGGTACAAGTATCGATCCATCTCGTGACCTATTGAGAATAATCGCGTGTTGATCAGATAAATCCTCAATAATATCATGGAAGAGAATTTTAGGAGCCAGTTGATCAACAGCTCTGGCGTTTATCCCTTTTAGGATCGCCTTACCGGCTACATCGAGATCAGCCATGTCATTTGCATGAAGCTCTAAAAGGCCAAACTGGCGCTCAGTAAACAAAATCCCTGGTTCAAGATCTGGCGCCACCTTAAGTGCTAAATCTGTTACTCGATGAATTGCCAACGCAGGCGTAACCTCGATTATGAGTGAATTTTGCCCTCGAAATGGTGGATAAGCTCGCGCACGCGTCGGCGAAGACAGCCATGCCGCAAACTGCGGCTGCAAGTCCTCAATCGGCAAATAGACTCTCAGTTCTGTCATATTCCAAAAGTCCTAAGCTTAGATACGGATGACATCACTTTACAGCTGCCGCTGAAAAATATTTAGCCAAGTCTGCATGAGGCCGTGGTATGACGTGGACAGCTGTTACTTCGCCAACTTGGCTGCCCGCCTCAGCACCCGCTTCGGTCGCCGCCTTGACAGCACCAACATCACCCTTAACAATTACTGAGACCAAACCACCCCCAACTTCATTTCTGGCGACGATTTCAACATTAGCAGCCTTGACCATTGCATCTGCAGCGGACAATGCTGGTACGTATCCCTTGGTTTCAATCATTCCTATTGCTTGATTAGCCATGCTTTTTTCCTTTTAATTTAATTCTTAGATTTCTTTTGAAGATCTTCATCAATTGATCCGATAATTAGTGCGTCAACAGGCGCAACTTTTCCAGAAAAGTACCCTGCTGCGACCGATCCTTGTGTAATCAATACGGCCTCGCCAGTATTGCAACCCAATGGGTCGAAAGCGATAAGGCATCCTCCACCACTCGTTTCTACTTCCAACAAAGCCCCACTGGGCATTGTGTCCACCCTACGTGACGACCAGATTTTGCCGATGACACGACCTTTAATCATGCCTCACTCCTTTCGATCCGAATACGTCTGCGCCTTGCTTCGTCCAAAGCCAAAGGTGTAAATCGGGATGTTTTGGCCACCCTCAAAACACGCGCACTTCCGAGCAAAATAATATCGCGTTCGGTTACTATTTTTTTGTCTAGAAAATTTACCGTTGGCTTCTCCAGAGCGTTGATAACCGTACCTCCTGCCGAAATAGGCGATACTAGTTCGAAACTGATACCACCGCGCTCCAAATCTTCGACAAATCCCGGTTCGGATGCACGATGCGCTATGTTTAAAACAAACTGGTTCAAATCTGCGTTTGTGGTAATCTGTACCTCCTCCCGAATTGACGGAACACCAATTTGTCCTCCAACTTCCAACACAGCTATTTCTTCGCGCAAAATAGCGCGTATTTCGTCCCTGAGACCAGACATTATGCAGCTCCTGCATTGCGAAGCGCGCCTTCTGCTGCATTTCTAGCATTTCGCACATCAGCCTCCGTACCTGCTAAATATAAACGTCCATTGGCTCCAATCATGCGCATATCAATCAATTTCACATCCGCTTCTTTTTCCGCCTGATTGCATGCTAGAATTGCATAAGCTGCAGACTGGCATTCCAGCAGATAAATACTGTCACCACCCAAAACCATTGACCCTAGCTTATTACGATTCATAAGAAATGCATGCTGATCATCCACATTTGTAACCAATTTGGATGCAAGGATTTTCGGCGGAGAAACATCATCCATAGTTTTTCCCAACGTCTTCAGAATAGCTGTCGCACCGGCATGCACTTCAGCAGTTGAGTGAGAATGAAACTGAAGAGTGCCAAATTGACGTTCCACAACCAAAAGGCCTGCTCGAACTTCAGCACTTTTCAATACAATATCAGTCAACGCCTCAACATCCAAGCCAGGGGCGATTTCAACAATCTGTGCAGCCATACGCATGCGCGGCAAGGTTCCACGCATCCAAGTGGAGATATAAGCCAAAGTCTGCGGTTGCAGCTGATCTATAAATATAGACGCCCTTAAATCTGTCATTGGGCGTCTCCTTTCAGATTTTGTAGTTCTTCTAAAATTAAACGTCGAAGTTCATCGCGCACTCCACTATCCACGGGCTCCGTGACGCTCTTCCGGCTCTGAACTTCCGCTGTAGGGTTGCCGCTCGTCGTCACGTCAGACAGGTCAATGCTTTCTAGATTCACTTTGGAATCTTTAGCATAGGCGATGCGGGTCCAGTGTACCAAGTGTTGAGGTCCAACATTCTCACCCACAGAAGATCGCCCTGCAAACCCCGTACCAATTGTGAAAGTGGGTGGTAAATGCGTTGCAAACCCCGCAGCACCTTGTGAACAAGGTGCATTTACAACCACTCGGTAGACTGGCATTTTTTGTGAAAAATCAACTAGTCGGTTGCTGTTATCACCATGAAATGCTGCAGAATGACCTGCCCCACGACGAGTTGTATGTTTGGCAAATGTTACTGCCTGTTCAAAATCTACGGCGGCAGTCAGTGTTAACACGGGGCACAGTTTTTCATGGAACAAGAGATCATCCTGACCAGGTGTTGCCACTACCGGCACCAAAACTTTAGTTGCAGGACTAACCCTTACACCAGCCTGTTCAGCAATCCATCGCGCACTTTTGCCAATTGCCTCAAGAGTAAAGCCTTCGCCACCAAAGAGATAATTTCGCAACTTGTCCGTATCTATCTCATTACAGATATGGGCTCCTGCTGACCGTAATGCACGTTCCAAGTTACCGCGGTTTTTTTCCAATGTTATCACGACGCTTTCGTTCGTACAAAGGACCGAATTATCAAAACTTTTACTATCTACAAGGCATTTTGCAGTTGCCGCAACATTAGCCGATGGATCTACGTAGGCCACCGCGTTACCTGGACCGACCCCCAAAGCAGGATTTCCGGACGAGTAGGCCGCACGAACCATAGCAGTGCCGCCAGTTGCAATAATGACATTAATGCGATCAGAGGCCATAATATCCTGAACCAGTGGAATTGACGGCTCCTCTACACATTGGATCAATCCCGAAGGTGCTCCCGCCGCCTCAGCTGCCGCAGCTAGGTGTTGAGCAGCCAGAACCGAAGTCTTTTTAGCCGCGGGATGCGGACTGATGACGATCGCATTACGGCTGAGGACCGCCAACATGGCCTTATAGTAAACAGTTGCGACTGGGTTTGTTGCCGGAGCAAGTGCGAAGACCACACCCGCAGGCTTGGCCAATTCGATAATCTGGCGCGCAGCATCAACACGTGGGGTTACTAAATCCAAATCGCGATAATAATTGAGGAGTTCGTATGTGCAAAGCTGGTTCTTAAGTTTTTTATGCTCCACCACGCCATAGCCTGTTTCAGATACGGCAAGCTCGGCGAATTCGCCAGCTCGATTGTAACCGGCTTCAGCGATAGATTCTGCTATCTCAAGAACCGCTTTTCGGTTGAAGTTCCTGAAATAACGCGAGGCCCATGCCGCCCTATCGACCTTCATACGTGCACGAGACAAAGACCTATCTGGAACTTCTAGGCGTGGAGTATTAAATACTTGATGTTCACTCATGCGACACGCCGCCCAGATTTGAGAATTTGACGCGCACGAGGCATAGCAGCATCAAACCGATCTATAATTTCTTGACATGTGTCAACATCCAGAACCACTCCTGGTTTAAACTGCAAAACACTCTTGTCGAGAGATGAAAAAATTGCCCACACACCGTTTTCGTAAAGAGCACGTGAGACAGCCACAGCACCTTCAGGGTGATCGAACTCTAAACCCAACACCACCCCACGCTGGCGTACACCAACAAAAAAATCAGAATGGCGAGCCATCATTTCTTTCATACTCTGTGCAAAATATTCCGTCACAAATTTTATGTTTGAGATTACTTCTGGTCGTTGTAACATTTCAATAACATGATGGCCAACCAAGCAACCCAACTCTGAACCTCCAGCAGTCGAAATGTGAGCGGCACCGTCTTCAACTAGCCATTGACCACATTCCTCTGTTACAAGACATGCACTGATAGGATAGATTCCACCTCCAAGACCTTTCCCACAAACGAATATATCAGGCTTAAGGCCGTAACCTTGCCAGCCCCACATAACTCCTGTGCGCATCAGTCCTGTTTGCACCTCATCCGAGATAAACTTTGTTCCATATTTATGGCACAAGTCCTGACATGCCTTCAGATAACCATCATTTGGCATCGGAAAACCATAAGTAGCTGGGATTGTCTCAATAATGAAAGCAGCCACATCCCTGCCCTTCAGCACACTTTCGAGTGCATCTGCATCATTAAAAGGTATTTGCAGAAAATCATCTGGCTGGTCAGCTAGGAAGATTTTTGAAAATCGTTCATCACCTGTAGCAACGGAAAGGCCAGAATGCCCGTGATAGCCTTTTATAATAGAAACAATTTTCTTTCGTTTTGTGGCATATCGCGCAGTTTTAAGTGCTATCTCTACGGCCTCAGCGCCACCCGCGCCAAAAATTGCATATTTTGTGTGTGGCGCGGTATTAACTAATTGCTCTGCAAAAGCAGCCCTAGCTACAGATGGAAACCAATGGTTACCCATATCAAAATAGTCTAAGCCTGATTTAAGCACCTCTACCAATTCGGGATGCCGGTGACCAAAATTATATGTACCGCCGTTAAGGTGTAAATCAATCAGCCGCTTTCCTGACATGTCATAGAGAAAGTACCCTTCCCGCCGGTCAATCACCATAGGTGTGCCTGCCTCTGTCCAGAAACTAACCTTCCCTGGATTCCAATACTCCGCAGCCTTTTGCATCAACGACTCTTTTGAATCGAAGGAAAAGTAACCGTAATTGAACACGTGATTCCCCTTATCAATTAGTGTTATGCTACCAAAAAATTTTTGACTTACAACATTTTATGTGTAACTTCGGTCATTTAATTGACAATCAAGATTAAAAACTGCTATACTTGCACAATAAATGAGCTAACTCGGAGCTCTAATGTCCAAAAAAAAACAGCGACACGACAACATAATGAGAGTTCTAAGCGTAAACCCCACAACTCGGGTAAACGCACTTGCAGGTGAATTGGGCGTGTCCGCCGAAACCGTTCGAAGGGATTTGTCCGAATTAGACAGAACAGGTCAGTTAAATCGCACTTATGGTGGTGCCGTTCTTAATAAAACAATTGAGCCTGCACTTTCAGAACGCTCAAAACTACACATAAAAGCCCGCGAAACTATAGCACAACTGGCAGTAGAACATATCGGGGAGGCCAACAGCCTATTTATTGGAGCAGGGGCAACACTTTTGCATTTCGCACGTGTTTTAAAAGAAATTGATAGAAAGATTACTATACTAACTCCTGCCTTCTCTATTGCCACCGAATTATCTCACAATCCTTTGTTAGAGATTATTTTTTTACCGGGAGTTTTCGAGCCGCGTGAAGGAATGGTCGTAGGGGGAGAGACACTGAACTTTATTACAAAGTTCAGAACACAAATAGCGGTAGTTGGAGCCTCAGGCGTCGATCACTTGGGGATTAGTGAATTCCTACCAAACGCTGCACAAATTTACACCGCGATGATAAATAATGCGATTGAAACATTGGTACTGGCAGATAGCTCAAAATTTGGCATTAGATCCTTGCAAGAAACAACCCCGCTCAAACATAATCTCTGCTTAATTACCGAAATTTCTCCTGATCAGAGCATGAGCCAAGCCATTAGTGACAGTGGTGCCAAATTACTTTTTCCACAGATGAACAAATTTCCTTAATACAAAATAGGACCTAAGCTGCATGAACCAAAAAAATGATGCAAATCGGTGGAAGCGGTTTGAAGATTGGGATGCTCGACCCCTTAGGCTTGATAAATTTGCGGCGGAAGACCCTGAGAATGGCTTTGCAGCTTTTCATGGTGCGGCAGACCCTAAACCAACACTTGGATTGGTGGGTAACCGCATTACCGCAATGGACGGTGTGCAAGAAGAAGACTTCGATATGATCGATGCATTCATCGCCAACTATCACATAGACCCCGTCATAGCCAAAGAAGCAATGGCTATTCCTTCGGAACAACTAGCTAGAATGCTTGTTGACATGAACGTGCCGCGCACTCAACTAACACGCCTTGCTCGTGGCCTGACACCAGCCAAACTAGCGGAAACCGTGGCACAACTAAACGCGATGGAAATAGCTTTCGCATATTCCAAAATGCGAGCCCGTCAGAGTCCTGGGAACCAAGCTCATGTTACAAACGCCAAAGATGACCCACTTCAATTGGCCGCAGACGCCGCAATTGCCGTAGCCTTAGGCTTTGACGAAATCGAAACCACAATGCGCGTGGCACGTAACTCGTGGTCAAACGCATTGGCCTGCTGCGTAGGGTCCACAGTTGGAAGAGCTGGAACTCTCTTTCAATGCTCAAGCGAGGAGGCAGAGGAACTAGAGATTGGCATGGCTGGCTTCACATCTTACGCTGAAACAATTTCAGTTTATGGCACCGAAAGCGCGTTTATTGATGGTGACGATACACCGTGGTCTAAAGGCTGGCTTACCGCCGCATATGCTTCTCGCGGGATTAAAATGCGTTGCACTTCGGGTGCTGCCGCTGAATTGTTGATGGGGTTCCATGAATCTAAATCAATGCTTTATCTTGAAGCGCGTTGTCTTTGCTTACAACGCGGAATGGGATCTCAAGGAACTCAAAACGGTGGGATTGACGGAGCACCTTTGGCATCTACAGTACCTGGAGGTGTCCGTGAGATCATGGCCGAGAACCTTATCGCTGTCTGGTTAGACCTGGAGTGCGCATCCGGCAACGATGCACGCCATTCAGAATCCGACATGCGAGTGGCCGCAAAAGTACTACCCTATCTGATTGGAGGCTCTGATCTGATTTGTTCCGGATTTGGCTCAATTTTAAAGTATGATAATTCTTTCAATCCATCGTCCTTCAACGGTGAAGAAATAGAAGAGTTTTTAGTCCTTCAACGCGATTTTGAGGCAGATGGCGGGCTCACCGCAGTTGAAGACGCCCGCTCGCTTGACCTACGCCGCAGAGCCATAGATGCCCTAGCATTTGTTCTCAAAGATTTACAACTGGCCGAGGCTACTGAAGACATGAAACGCTCGGTTGCTGTGGCGTCCGGCTCAAACGATACAGAAAGTTTCGCTCCGCGTGAAGTCGCTTTAATCAGTGACAAAATTAATCAGAATGGCGTTACAGTTATTGATGTAATCCGCTCACTCTATCGTGGCGAATTTTATGCTGAGGCCGAGAACCTACTGTTCTTGGTTAAATTACGAGTTTCTGGTGACTATCTTCAAACATCTTCAGTAGTCCGTGACGGTCACGTACTTAGTGCTATCAATGATCCAAACAACTACACTGGACCAGGTACTGGACATCGCTTGACTGAAGCTCGTCGCAAAGAACTTGCTGCTATTCGTGACGTGCTAGACCGAGATGAAGTGTTACGCGCCGAAGCCGCCAGTAAGGTAACCGAAGCTAAATCAATTAGATATCAAACAATGGGGCCCGCTATTATTGGCAAAAATGTAAAAGAAATTGTTGTGGGAGTTAGTCCGGGCTTTGGGTCAAAGATATTTAGAACCTTAGCGGGCCATCGGTTAAGTGACGTATTGGCAGCCCTTAAGACTGGGATCGAACATGGGCATGGCAGTATGCGCCTCGTCCGTCTCTGGCACACTGCTGATACCTCGTTCCTCGGACTTAGTGCAGCGCGTCTTTCTGGATCAGGTCTGGGGATTGGTCTTCAATCCAAAGGTACGGCTGTGATTCATCAGAAAAACCGGCTTCCACACAACAATTTAGAACTCTTTTCAAACGCGCCAATTACTACCCTTAAGCATTATGAAAAATTGGGTTTCAACTCTACAGTCTATGCAGGAGGTGACCTTCCAGACCCTATTATAGTGCCAACCAAAGGAGAGGCTCTAGGTGCAAGATTTCATGCACGTGTCGCGCTGACCTACGCGATTGAAACTGCCATGACAAAAGATGACGCCTCGCCTGAAGATCTTGAAATTACTTTTCTGGAGGTCCGCTAATGCCCAACAATTCAATGACTGCCAGTGATTATCCAATAGCTGAGAAATGGCCTGAAGATGTAAAAGGAAGCCGTGGTAAACCTTTACCCGCATTGACTATGGAAGCAGTCATTGATGGCAGTGTGACCATAGAGGATTTACGAATTACGTCCTGCGCGTTGGTGAATCAAGCCCAAATCGCGAGTTCGGTCGGACGCCACGCACTAGCGAAAAACTTAAAACGTGCGGCGGAGATGACACGGTTATCGCAAGAACAAGTAATGGAAATTTACGAATTGTTGCGTCCTGGACGAGCAGATTCTAAAGAAAGCATTTTGCAAGTATCTAAAAAACTCAGAGAAGAACAGCAGGCTATTCTATTAGCGGAATTTTTAGAAGAGGCAGCTAGCTTTTATGAAATGCGGGGGCTTTTTCGTAAGCGATACTAAGTCTAAAATTAAGAAGAACTGCCAAATGCTGAATTTCTATTACATTATAATTACCTGTAGCAATTCATTTTGGCTTCATCCATTCCACCGCCCGATCTGAAGTAAATTTTTTACAATCTTATAAATTGTAAATAAATCTCAAAACACGCTCGTCTACAACTACAAAACCTTTCATAATTTCCGCTATGAAATGCAATCACACAAAGGTTCCATCTGCCATATCCTTCAACTTTCTCTTTCAATTATCAAAATGATTTCAGTATGTTACAATATAACTAAAATATTTCATTTTTAATAAAAACTTAAATTTTAGACTAGATTTAACCAAATCGTTTCCACATATTTAAGAAAGTTTGATCAGCCATGCTCAATTGATCATCAGCACAAAAGGAATGAAATATGGAAACTTTATACGCAAAAAACTTTTCAAACGCCGATGAGGTCAAAAACCCTCCTAAAGCGACTGTCGAGATAGTAAAACTTGGTAACGTCAATGCATCAAAATTAGTTTTACAACCAGGTTGGGTATGGTCTGAGTGCATTAAGCCAACAGTGGGGGGAGACAGTTGCCAAGCTGGTCATGTTGGGGTTGTGATTTCTGGCCGATTAGGTTGCTCACATAATGACGGTTCAAAAATTGAAGTTGGTCCTGGCGACGCCTATTTTTTTGCACCAGGGCACGATGGCTGGGTAGTGGGTGATGAACCATGCGTTATGTATGAAATTGTTGAGGGCGGTAAAGACTTTGGTCCTTGGAAACACGCAGACTAGTTTTTACTTAAGTGACAATTCAAGCAATTGGGCACACCTATCGCGCCTTGGTTGCTTGAGCTTTCACAAATACTTCCGATTTGCTAATTTTGAGATGTTCAGCAAAAATATTCTAGCACACAAATACTTACGTAAATTTTTAGCTCCATAAAACTTCTGCCTAAAATTCTATTTCAACACCCAAAAATTCAAAAAAATATACCGTATCAAGTTAAAAGATGTAGGTATCTTGAATCTTTATAGCTTCAGTTTGATCAAGGCTTCGCTCATAATTTTAGGATTAACGTCAACACCTGTCCAATATTTTATGCCGATCACTCCTTGTTGTACCAACATACTCAAACCGTCTACAGTTACGCAACCGTGCGCCTGTGCAGCCATCAAAAATCTGGTTAATGGAGGGTTGTGTATGCCATCAGCAACTATCATTTTAGCTGTTAAGCTACTGACATCTATATTTGGCATCGCATCGACATCGGGGAAAAGCCCAATAGACGTTGCGTGAATTACTATATTGGTGTCTTTTGGAATGAAAAAAGGCTCTCGCCAGAGAACAAAATTAGCCGGAGTAGGAGTTTTTTCATTTAGAAGTTGTGAAAGTTTTTCACCCCTGTCTTGGCTACGATTGACAATAGTGATCTGCGCAGCACCAGCCAGGGCAATCTCAACAGCCACAGCCCGCGCCGCACCTCCTGCACCAAAGAGCACAACCTTTTTGTCTGCCGGATCTACCACCTTTTGTAATGCGCTTACAAACCCTCGACCATCTGTGTTTTCACCGATCAACTTATTGTCCCGAAGAACAATAGTATTGACCGCACCAATAATCTCTGCTGATTTTCCCAAACCGTCCAAATAATTAATAACTGCCACTTTGTGCGGAATAGAGCAATTGAAACCGCGCCAGCCCATTGCACGTGCCCCTCGCACCGCATCTTCTAAATTTTGTGGTTCCACTTCACAATTCAAGTAACGCCAATCAAGGCCATGGTGGCGGAAAGCAGCCTCAATCATTGCGACTGTCGGATTTTCTGCAGCAGGCATTGCAAATGAACCAGTTAATGGCAGCAAAAAATTCATACACATTCCTTCAAAATTAATTCATTAACATATCGTTGCGCCATCGAGATCGCAAATTAGCACCAACTCTCAGCGCCTGCGCTGCTACAGTCAATGCGGGATTTAACGCTGCCGATGAAGGAAAAAAACCAGCATCAACAACAAACAAGTTTGGGTGCGAATGAGCTTGACATAGGTCGTTCAGAGCAGACTTGTTCGGATTATAGCCCATCCGAACAGTGCCACACTGATGCGAAGGGGATTCAATGCCAAATCTATGGCGTATAACCATCGGAAATCCGACTTGCCGCAATGTTTTTTTAACATGATTTACGAACCGATCATGCTCTTTTATACCACGAGGGCGGTAACTAACTTGCACTCCACCATCTTCTAGAGCCAGCACTCGGCTTTCGCGATTGGGTGGATCTTCAGACATCGCCAAGAAATCTACACTGTGTCGGCCAAGCCAATTTGCGGCAACTTTAGGAATCTGGGGAAAAACTGAACTGATCATTGGGCCAGAAATATTACCCAACATCTGGATGTTCCCACGTGCCATCGGATCACCAGGTAACCCGTTGTAAAAATCATTAACTGACATCGTTTTAGGAAACCGCGTTTTATTATGGGTAAAAGGCCAAATACCCATTAGGCCAGTTAAGTGATGGTTCATGAGATACCGGCCAACAACACCTGAGCGATTAGCTAATCCTTCTGGCATATTATGCGTTTTTGAGCGAAGAAGTATTAATGCAGAATTAATCGCACCAGCACTCAATATGAATAATGGAGCTTTTACGCGCAGCCGCTCACCACCTCTAAGAACCTCAGCAGCAACAATTCGTTGCCCGTTTTCATCGGGAATCAAACGCATAACTTGAGCACTTTTCCAAAGCGTAACATCAGCATGACGCAGCGTAGGTCGTAAAAGTTTTGTTTCCGCATCTCCCTTTGCATCAAAACGGCAGGCAAACGCATCGCAGGTTCCGCAACGTCGGCAGGTGCCATTTGTTCCAAAATCAATTGCTGACGGCATCTTGAAAGGATGCAGCCCCTGCCGGCTTAAACCATTAGCTAAGTTTGCAATAATGGGCTCATGCGGGATAGCGGCATGAGGATACGCGCCGCTTCGCACGGGTTCAGTTGGGTCATCGCCAGCCTGACCACGTACTCCAAATAACTCTTCAGCCATAGTGTAATACGGTTCAAGTTCATCATAGCTGAATGGCCAACCCGGCGAAATCCCATCATCCAGCTGATTTTCATCAAAATCCCTTTCACGAAAACGGAACATTGCTGTGCCATAAAACTTAGTGTGTCCACCAACAAAGTAATACTGGCCAGGTCGAAAGTGACACCCCTCAGAATCCTGCCAAATGTCTTTGGTGCGATAACGAGACTGAATGAACACTGCATCAGCATCTGAATTCTGTGGCTCTTTTGGTAAAAAATCACCACGTTCCAAAATTAAAATACGAGCACCTGAACCAGCCAACTGATGTGCTACGGCGCTACCTCCCACACCTGATCCGACAATTACAATATCCGGATTGATCTCTGTCATAATGCTACGGGATTTCTAATCAAAACAAGCCTTTCGCATCACTCGATAGAAGGTCACAGTATCGAGTTGAGGTAAGGTGTTGCGTAACACTTCCATTGCTTGGAAGCATAGGGATTAAGCAAGCTTGCAAAGAGTGATATAAATCAGGTTTGCCCTCAAATACATTCTCAATAGGCAACAGGGCACTGTCTAGCTCTGCGTACCAGCCACCATTTTTTCGGTCAATCAGGTACCGACTGGTAAACCCCAAAATGCGCCTATACCATTGTTGAAATTGTGGATTATCACTTACCTTATGTAAAACGCTAGCTGCTGCGATGCCCTCACAGCAGGGCCACCAAAAACGGTCTGACTGATTGGGCTGATTGTCCCAATCAAGCGTATAATAAAAACCGCCTTTTTCAACATCCCACCCCGTTTCGCAAGCCGTCAAGAATAACGATTGTGCAGCTTCTAACATCCAAGTGCTGGCCCTACCCCCAAGCTCCCATAGCTGAACGAGCAATCGGGCCCATTCCAACGCATGGCCCGGCGTTATACCACTCGGTCGAAACATTGGGTCACCAATGTAATGGCGATCTATAAGCCATCTATCATCGAAATGTTCTGCTACTCGCCAACCTTCAGCTCTTGCATGCTGGTTTATAATTAAACCAGCAATTGAAACTGCCATATCCAGATATTTATTCTCACCAGTAGCTTCGAATGCTGCCATCAGAGATTCTGTAAGGTGCATGTTGGAATTTTGTCCGCGGTACGCACTAAAAGGTGTCCAGTCTGCCTGGTACTCCTCGCTCGTTGCGCCAAATTCAGGCTCCCAAAATTTGCAAAGCAAAACTCCTGTCACATCTTCCAAGAGCTGATCAGCACCAGGGTGCCCTGCAACCTTGGCAGACGCCGCAGCCAACAGCACGAATGCATGACCATAAGCCTGTTTCAATGGGTTAACGGTTCCTATGTCATCAACCGCCCAGAAATAACCACCTTTATCTTGATCACGGTGACGAGACCATATGAAGTCCATACCATGATCAATAACGTCATCAGCTCCGGGCAGCCCCAACTGATGGGCTATTACCGCGCAATGCACCATTCTTGTTGTGCTGTGTAATTTGCGTTCTTGGCCAGCTGGATTAAGTGAATTAACGGGCACTCCGTGTTGGTTAAGAGAAAAAAATCCGCCTTTTGGATTAATCGAGGAAGGTAAAAAGAAATCAAGCAAATTTCGAGCTTGGTCAAGCAACCAGATGCGATGCATTGGCCGATCTAAAAGGTCAGTTTCCTTTACTACCTTGTCCTCATAATTTTGCTTGGGTTTAACTGTTTTCAATCTTTTGCCTCCATAACACCCATACCGCAGGCAATCATTTTTTGCGCCCACCAAATAACTTCAAGATTTCAGATTGTCAGTGATAATGCTTATCCGCAAGTACAGTGCTTATTATGAGATAAATTTTACATTAAAAGATCGTCAACCAATGCATTTTGCAACACGTCTTAGACAAATACAAAAATGATATTCACGTTGGAACGAAAAATTAAAATAGCCCACAAATTGCAACAAAGAAAACGTCATCATCATTTAATGGGAAGGTTATGCCTCAATTATCATAAAGAAACGTCAAGAAAATCTTCATGTTATCCAAAATCTTATTCCACACATTTTAATGACCTAATATTCTATTTAGCCGAAGGGTCGTAAATATGTTCATCTTCTCAATAGACCAAATGATAATGATGGACTAACCTTTTATCATAATAACTACAACGTAACTGTTCAGAACTGCTCATTTAGAGGAAATCAGATGAATCGAAATTTTGAACGCCCTATTAGCCTCGGTTTAGTCATAGCAAGTCGTGCATTTTTTAGCCCAGAACCCTGCGCACAGGCACGTGAAGATGTTCTCAAACAGATGAATTTACTTGGAATTTCCTGCATTACCTTGCCATTTGACGCCACGGCCAACGGTGCAATCCAGTCAGTTGACGATGCTACAAAATATGCATCATTTTTCAAAGAGCATCGTGGGACGTTAGACGGCCTCGTGATAGTATGTCCCAACTTTGGAGATGAGATTGCAATTGCAGAGCTAATTAATCGCACTGATCTGAAGATCCCTATTCTACTCGCGGCGTGCAACGATGAAATTGAAGCGGTAGATGTACACTCTCGGCGAGATGCATTTTGCGGCAAGATATCAATTGCAAATAACTTTTGGCAGTGTGGCATTCCTTTTACAGAGACAACAGAGCATACGATGGACCTTGATAAGGTTGCATTCGGGAAGGATCTTGACCGGTTTTCGAGAACATGCCGCACGGTACGCGGTATTCGTGGAGCGCGAGTTGGGGCAATTGGCGCCCGCACCGGTCCATTCCAAACAATGCGATACTCTGAGAAGTTACTACAAAACTCAGGAATCACAGTTCAGACTGTTGATTTATCAGAGATGATGGCAGCTGCAAATGAAATTCGTGACGAAGCTCCGGAGCTATTATCTGTCATGAAGCGCATAAGCGAGTATGGTTTTATACCACCTCATATCACTAAAGAACAAATCACTGTACAAGCAAAGTGGACACTTGCCGTAAACCGCTGGATCGAAGAAAACGAGTGTGACACCTCAGCAATCCAATGCTGGCGATCTCTTCAAGATAACTTTGGATGTGCAACCTGCGTAACTATGTCAATGATGGGGGAAGATCTAAGCCCGTCTGCCTGTGAAGTTGACGTCATGGGGGCAGTGTCGATGTTTGCCCTCACTCTTGCATCGGCTGCACCAGCTGCAATCCTTGATTGGAATAATAATTATGGACGGGTAACTGACAAATGCGTTTGCACTCACTGCGGTAACTTCCCAGCATCGTTCATTGGAGAGAAGCCGGAAATAAGTGAGCTCGACGTTTTAGGTGAGGTCATTGGCAGAGCAAAGTGTTTCGGTGCAGTTAAAGGGAAGGTTCAGGCCGGTGATATGACTTACTTCCGCATTTCCTCTGATGATCAAAACGGCACCCTAAAGGCTTATATCGGTGATGGGCTCTTCACAGACGATCCGTTTGGGATGGATGGTGGCATTGCGGTAACTCAAGTAGCTAAGCTACGCAAATTAATGCAGTTCGTTACACAAAATGGTTTTGAGCACCACGTGGCAATGGTCCGCGGACACCACGCAGATGCGCTGTATGAAGCGGTTACACGTTATCTACGCATCCCAACTTACCATCACAATGGAGAGATCGAACCAATCCCTACCCTTCCCTCATTAGTCTGAGATAGAAAACAGTCCTCGTTCCGATAGCTATCTTTAAAATTAAAATTTTATCATATTTCGATCGTATAAAACATTTTAGACCATATCGACGATAATCTTACCTAGAACAAAAAAGACCAATACCACAATTAAAAATCTAAAAATTTCATAGCATCATAATTTAACCGTATAATCATAATTTAACCGTATATAAGAAATTGAGATACAAAGCATTTGGGCTGAGGTATTTTAAATCCCTAACCTTCAGGGTTCACGATCTGTCGTTCAAGTTTGGCATAGAAATTAGGCCGTGATACCTTGACACGCGAAGTAGTGCGCGCAATCGTTTATTTGAATTTATATGTAGAGCTATTCATGAATTCTTCAGAGCTGCGTACAGTTGCTAATTGCATCAGGCGGCGCGATGTCCAAGCTGTATTTGAAGCGGGGGCTGGGCACGTTGGTGGGGAAATGTCTGTAATCGATCTACTAACAGCACTTTATTTTAAAGTGATGTCAGTAAATCCCAAAAATCCGTCCGATCCTAAGAGAGATAGACTGGTGTTGAGTAAAGGGCACACAGCATTAGCTCTCTACATCGTTTTATCTGAAAAAGGGTTTATACAGAAAGAAGAAATCAAAACCTTTCTGCAACCTTACTCACGTTTGAACGGGCATCCTAATCGCAAAAAAGTACCAGGAGTTGAAACCAACACTGGGCCATTGGGTCATGGTCTCCCTATCGCTGTTGGTATGGCTAAAGCAGCTCAATTAAACCGAGAAAACTGGCGTACCTTCGTCATTACTGGAGACGGGGAAATGCAGGAAGGTTCCAACTGGGAGGCCATCATGGCTGGTGCACAGTTCAAGCTTGATAACCTAACACTGATCATTGACCACAACCGTTTACAACAAGGCGCTCGCCTAGCAGATACGATTGATATTACTCCTCTGCGTCCCAAATTTGAGGCCTTCGGCTGGAACGTGCAGGAAATCAACGGTCATGATATGGATCAAATTGTCAACGCACTAGACAAAGATAAGATCGTGCCCGCCAAACCGACGTGTATTGTCGCTCATACAAATAAAGGTGCAGGAATCTCGTTTATGTCCGACGATGTTACCTGGCATCACCGAGTACCAAATGCGGAACAATATAAGCAAGCTATGGACGAACTTAAAAAGGCAGCAGAATGAAAGCACCTACCGGGCCTGCAAAGCTGTATGATTGCCGTGATGCTTTTATTGATACATTGGAAGATCTTGGTGCTGCAAACAATGACATTCTGGCTGTTGTAAATGATTCCGTCGGCTCATCAAAGCTAACTGGGTTTCGCGATAAGTTTCCAGAACGTTTAATCAATGTCGGCATTGCAGAACAGAATATGGTAGGCGTCAGTGCAGGGCTTGCAAATGGTGGAAAAATACCTTTTGTGTGTGCCGCCTCGTCCTTTCTGACGGGTCGTGCACTTGAACAAATAAAGGCCGATGTGGCCTACTCTGAAACTAATGTGAAGTTAGTGGGCATCAGCTCCGGAATGGCCTATGGTGAATTAGGAGCAACACATCACTCTATTGAAGATTTTGCCTGGATACGCGCATTACCCAATATACCTGTCGTAGCACCCACAGACAGAATAGAGACAGCCGCCGCTGTGAAATGGGCAGCAGCACATTATGGCGCTTGCTTTTTGCGGCTCAGCCGCATTGGCGTGCCAGATATTCTGCCTGATGATTACATTTTTAAGTTAGGCCGCGCTAATATTTTGCGAGATGGAAACGATTTAACAATTATTAGCAATGGAACATTGACTAATCGTGCGCTAAAGGCAGCTGCTATTCTAGAGGACAATGGATTATCAGTCCGAGTCTTAAATATGGCAAGCGTTCGTCCAATCGATGAAAACGCCATAATTGAAGCGGCAAATGATACCGGCGCTATTCTTACCTGTGAAGAGCATACAATCTTTGGCGGCCTTGGCAGTGCAGTGGCCGAAGTAGTCGTAGATCATTGTCCCGTTCCAATGGAGCGCCTTGGTGTCCCTGGAGTTTTTGCACCAACCGGATCAGCAAATTTCCTACTTGATGAGTTTGGCATGTCACCAAATGGTATTGTAGAGCGCGGATATAAATTGATTAAGCGAAAGGTTTAGTAGTGGTGCAAAGCGTTATCCTCGCAATCGATGAAGGCACGACTAACGCAAAAGCAGTGGTTGTGGATCAAAAAGGTACTATCATCTCTACCGGATTTGCCGCTGTCCCGATAAAACACTCACAATCCGGTTGGGTAGAACAGGATGCCGATGAAATATGGCTGGCGACCCAAAAGGCCATTACAAGCTGTATAGAAGACGTTTCAAAAATTTCAATCAAAGGATTGGGAATCTCCAATCAGCGTGAGTCCGTTCTGATCTGGGACCGTAAAACGGGTAAGCCGCTTGGCCCAGTCATTACGTGGCAGTGCCGTCGTACAGCCGCCGCGTGCGAAACACTCAAAAAGGCAGGTTACGAACCAATGGTAATTGCCAAAACTGGCCTGCCACTTGACCCAATGTTTCCAGCAACCAAGGTTACTTGGCTTATTGAAAACTATGGAGGTAATGTTACCGATATCTGTATCGGCACTGTAGACAGTTGGCTTATCTGGAAGTTTTCAGGTGGTACGCTGCATGCAACAGACCGATCTAATGCCTCAAGAACACAACTATTTAATTTAATACAAAACCAATGGGACCAAGAGCTTTGTGAACTTTTTAGCATTGATCCCACTTGTTTGCCTGAGGTCCATGACTCATCGCACAATTTTGCACTGACCTTAGGGGCCAGCGTTGTACCAGATGGAGTGCCAATCGCATCCGCTATTGGCGACTCTCACGCTGCATTGTTTGGTCACGGCGCTTTTAAGAATGGTGATGGAAAAATAACCTTTGGGACAGGATCATCCGTTATGACAACTATTCCAAGGTTTACAACTCCTCCTATGGGTATAACCACCACAATTGCTTGGTCTCTTAATGGGACATCAACTTATGCTTTTGAGGGAAACATTTTGGTCAGCGCCTCTATTTTTCCTTGGTTGACCAAAATAATGGGGCTGCCTAGCGTAGATGCATTGCTGGAATTAGCGAAGACTGTCCAAGATGCAGAAGGCGTCTGTCTAGTTCCTGCGCATGTGGGCCTAGGCTCCCCTTACTGGGACACTGATGCGCGCGGTCTACTTTCGGGCCTATCATTCAACATTGAGCCAGCACACATCGCACGAGCGGCTGCCGATAGTCTGGCACATCAGGTTACAGATGTTTACGAGATTATGGTGCAAACGTTGGCGGATATAGGGCAACTTTTTGTTGATGGTGGCCCCAGTAGTAATCAGTTTTTGATGCAGCTCGTAGCAAATAATCTTTCACGTCCAGTAACACCTTGTCTTAAAACTGAATCTTCAGCGCTTGGTGCTGCACATCTTGCCGGGCTTGCAACAGGGTTTTGGACGTCGTTAAATGAACTCGCTATGTTGGAAGCACATGGAGAACCAATATTTCCTCAAAAAATAAAGCTGACGCGTGATGATTGGCGGCAAGCGGTTGCAAGAACAACTCTACATAAATAATAGCATTGTTAATATTTCCAAACTGAACAAATTTAGAGGTGTCACTCTTAAGTTTAAATCGGCTCCTTGAAGGGGGTAGCCCCTAAAACGGCTACGGATGCACCCTTCCCCTCTGCACTCTTTTGTTCGCCCTGATCTCCCAAGCCGCCTTTCCACTGCACTATTTCATATTAATCAAAGACTAAGTTGCTTGAGATTGTGTAAACATAATGGCACGTTGATCCGAAAACCACAGACAACCTCTTCGAGAAAACTGTCATGCCGACCGCTTTGGATAATCATGTAATTGGAATAAATATTCTGATGGCAACTAGGGATACGAGTAAAAACTGACGAACCTTTATCAAGAATTTGGTTGCAACAAACCGGGATAAAGGGAACGCATTTTTTTATGAATAGTACGAACTGGATGGTAGAATTCATCTCCATGAGCGGTTTCAAAATAAACAGCATACAAAAACCACTTTGATTTTTTCTCAAATGAGATAGCCGAAGAGTTCTTGAACTTATTTGATGTTAAGCGGCTAGATGTTCACGGGGATGTGGATGAAGAAGCCAATGATGCATTAACAGCAATGAATGCAAACTTTTTTCAACAATCGCAAGTTTCTAACCTCTTTAGAGCCGATATGTAAATAACGCATCAAATTGGTTTTCAAAATATTAAAAGATCCTGGCGATTGCCGTAACAATAAATAACTCCCTAAAAGATGGAAATAATTGCTAAAAATACTGGAAGTTTCTTGTAAAAAGCGAATCTTAACGATAATTCACGCTGCAAGATAAAAATTAACCACAATTTTATCTCCTCCCTGACACAATTTTTGAAATTAATATTGTATAGAGCGATTTGGTAAACCGAATGGCGCAAGCACTTTAAACAATGATACATAACTGGTAGCAAAGACGGACATATCCGATATGTCCGTCTTAAATGAAATATTTAAATATTTTAAGTTTCAAAAAACTTTCAGATTTTGTTTTTCTTTAACATTTTATATTAGCGCAAACGCCACATCCACCACCAGATAGATGACTAAAGTTATGGCCGCGCACTCATGCAATAAGTGATTGATGGATGCTTGTTTGTCCAACAAACTTCTAGGCTACAACTCTTGCATTCGGCTTTTTTATAATGCTGTCATACACACGTAAAATTTCGATCGCCGCATCTGCAGCCTCCGCTCCTTTCTTGACAAAATGCTCTTTAAAGAAATTAACGTGCGCATCTGTCGACTGAAAATTGTGTGGCGTTAGCGAAACAGATAAAACAGGTACACCAGTCCTTGTGCCGACTTCCATCAGTCCAGTTATTACAGCTTGGGCCACAAAATCATGCCGATAAATACCTCCATCTACAACGAATGCTGCAGCTATAATCGCATCATATTCAACAGTATTCGCCAGATTTTGTGCTAAAAGTGGTAATTCAAATGCACCAGGGACGTCGAAGACGTCAACATTTGCTAAAACCTGAAGCTGATCCAGCCTTTGATTAAAACCGAGCAGAGCCTGGTCTACTATTTCGGAATGCCATTTCGCCTTTATAAATGCTAATTTTGGGGATTTTGTCATTACTCTTGGTCCTTTCAAAATGACAGAATCCCAGAGCGTGCGAAACGATTAGGCCATAAACTACCCAACCGCCCCATTCTCTACCATCCGGACTTTAACCGTCGGCCCTGGAATTTCACCAGTGTCTGCTGACCTACTTTAAAAAGTAGCGCTCGCGGGCTGTAACCGCCGGTGGGGAATTACACCCCGCCCTGAGAATGATTCATTCACTAGAATAAAAAAACATGAAGGTCAAAATGAAAAATTTTTACACGCAACCCGATAAAGAAGCTAACGACACAAACTTACCGCGGCATACACTTTGAGCCAGCGATTTAATCGCGTTAGCTTTGCATTCCGGGGTTATCCAAGTTTTCAGGACCAAAAAAACATAGTTTGTTATCAAAATAAAAATACCTTTAGGCACAAGATAAAGTCATTATGGCTAGATAATAAATTTTTTATGTTGCTTAGTTATCTTATTAATCAACTTTACAGTGCAATTTTAATATTCTGCTTATTTCTTTGCCAACCTCATTTTGTTCAAAAAATGGTAGCTTTTCGCAAATTTCGGCCAATAAACGATAATCCCCATTGCCACCTTTGTCATCCAAAGTGTGACTATAACGGGACCACATTTTTTGTACGAAAGCTTTTCGTTCATTATAAATCAACTGCTTACTATCATTTTCGCTACGGTTCATTGTTGTAAGTCCTAATCAAATCCTTGTTCATATGATGGTAACGGCGCAACTTTGCTTATTCCAAAAATCCCAACTTCGCCGAAGTTCAATCAGTAATGCTTATCTAGTAGTGTCTCGATAAAATAATAAAATATATAGTACTGTCACTGAGACACTGTATCAAATCTACTTCAGGCACGAGTGGGTAGGAAGAGAGCTAAGTATTAAGAATAATTTCGTTATAGCAATGTGCGCTTGCAGCCGCCCTAAAGCCTCACCAAAAAAAAATCTAAAACTTGTTAACCCATTAAGTTAGTGACTAGAGTTACCAGAATTAAAAACCGATTAAACAATTATATGAGCGGAATTTGTCCTCAATGTGTACCAAAATTAGTGACCGACTGACCAAAAAATTATCATCCATAAAAAACGGAAACTATACACAAAGTGATTTTATAATTGCCGATGCAAAAGATGCCGATATGGGTGGTGGCATCAACGGTCTCGGTTTTAAAGTTGATAAAAATGGAAATAAGAAAGCAAAGACTGCTGCGGAATACAGAGCTTCCATGATTGAAATGATGGAGGCTGATCTTGTGGACATCATGCTGACTTCAATGTGGTCCGCAGATGAATTAACTGCTCAAAAAGCCTTTGATAATCGCGATATCACCGCGGCAGTACGCTTGAACGATGCGACCGACATATGGGGGTTTCGCGGCGCGAAATACAGAGAGTTCCCAGCCGAACCATTTCGCACAGCAAGATTAAAAAAGGCTAGAGAATTATGTGAATTAGGACTTTATGCTATCACATTTTATAACAATCAAAAAATTGATACAGCGATGTTAAATGCTTATTGTGACTTTCGTGAAGAAGCCAATAAATTTGGTATGTTACATTTTTTAGAAGTGTTTAACCCTGCCTTTGATATAGATACTGCTAACACAAATTTGGGAACGTTCATAAATGACGCAATCACACGATGTCTAGCTGGTGTTGCAAAAACCGAACGACCATTATTCCTTAAACTGCAATATAATGGAGCTCGTGCAATGGAGGAGCTCGCTTCCTTTGACCCGGCTAATTTAATTGTTGGCGTTTTAGGTGGGGCTGCAGGAACAACGCGCGATACCTTTGAACTTCTGGCCCAATCCGAACGATATGGTGGAAGAGTAGCCCTTTTTGGCCGGAAAATATACGGCGCGGAAGATGCAGTTGAAATTGTTCGCCTTATGCGAGCTGTCGTAGAAAACGGGCTAAGTACTCGAGAAGCTGTCACTGCTTATCATGATTGTCTGACAAAAAAAAATGTAGTTGCACAACGATCGCTGCTTGAAGATCTAGAAGTAACAGATCCAACATTAAAGCCTGAAGCCGAATGAGTAGTCAAAAACAGCGACATGGCATTATTACTGGCGGTACTTGGTGCGCCGACCATAATAAGCTGGTGGAGCGTTGGCCAAATGAAGAAGAACTGGTGGAAATTATTTCAGAGGAAATTCGTGGAGGTGGCTCCGCTTGTAATCTTGGCGTTAATATCAAACGGCTTGATCCTGAATTACCAGTTGCAACTATTGGGTTACTTGGAGACGATTCCGATGGGAAACTATTGTTACAGCAAGCAAAATTTGAGGGATTAGATTGTCAAAATCTCACAATCGTCTCTGGTCAACGCACTACTTTTACTGATGCTTTCACCGCACAAAATTCGTCTCGTAGGACCCACTTATTTCATTCAGGAATAAGCGACAAATTAAATCCTAATCACTTTGATTTTTCTGATGTGGAGTCCCGTATTCTACATCTTGGCCTACCAGGGCTTCATGCTCAAATGGATGTTCCTTGGGCAGGAGAGCAAAATGGCTGGGCAGCTGTACTAAAAAAGGCACAGACGGCCGGGTTACGAACCAATCTTGAATTGTGTTCTCTTTCCCCAAAAAGGTTGAATAGTCTGGTTACCCCATGTCTTAAATATCTCGATTATTTGATCATAAATGAGTTTGAAATTGCAGCAGTAGCAGGACAGCCGAGGGATCACATCCAAAACACTGATATAAATGCTTGTATTTTAAACGCCAAAAAACTTTTAAATGGGACAGATATACAACTCATCATTGTTCACTTTCCACTGGGAGCAGTAGCTGTTTCTCAAGATGGAAACTACTTTTTAGCACCATCTGTTAATATGCCCTCAAACTCAATCATAGGAACGAATGGAGCTGGCGACGCTTTTGCGGCCGGAGCATTATATGGCCTTCATCAAAATTGGTCTGTTGAAGAAACACTTCGGATCGCCCATGCAACTGCAGCAGCATCTATGAGGCATATCGGAACAACAGACGCTGTTGTAGGGTGGTCTGAATGCATAAGACTGGCATCAGAATTCGGCTGGCATAATCAGTTGCATTAGATGCTTCAACAGCCCGTGAGCATTGCCAAGGTGAGCAGTATAATTCAGTTACTAAAGATGAACTGAATAAAGTTTTGGAGTAGATAGATGACAGCGATTGAACGTGTTGAACTTCGTGCATTTCAATTTCATGCAAAGAATTTAGCTCTCAGTGCAAATACTAGCTCTATTGGCGGTTTATCTTACGCCGCAAACACTGAAACACTAACTACCAAATACTCAGTAGAAATAATAACAAAGGATGGCTGCAAAGGCGGCTACGTTCTAAATTGGGGTGCATCTCCGTCAGTTTATGGCCAAATGCAAATGCTTGCTCCGATGTTAATTGGAAAACAAGCAGAAGAGCGCGTAGGGATTTATGAAGAATTAAAAAGAGAGGCCCGCCAATTTGACCACATGGGGCATGGGCCGTTGGATATCGCATTATGGGACTGGCAAGGTCGTGCACTA
This sequence comes from uncultured Tateyamaria sp., assembly GCA_905480645.1. Classification (GTDB taxonomy): domain Bacteria; phylum Pseudomonadota; class Alphaproteobacteria; order Rhodobacterales; family Rhodobacteraceae; genus Tateyamaria. The sequence goes on along the minus strand of CAJQRC010000033.1, from coordinate 46,779 downwards.
GGTTGCTCAATATCAAGTTTATTGGGGAGTTATCGGAAAAATATACCTGCATACGCAAGCACCTATCACGGTGATCGAAATGGGGGTTTGGATAGTAAGGAAGCCTTTGGGGAGTTTGCACTTGAGTGCAAAGAAATGGGCTACAAAGCTTTTAAGATTCATGGCTGGCATGACGGCAACGCCAAAGAAGAGGCTGAATTGGTACTGCACGTTCGTAAAATAGTTGGCGATGATATGACCTTAATGCTAGATCCTGCTTGCGAACTGCGTACTTTTGCAGATGCGCTCTACGTGGGACGGGCATGTGACGAGGCAAACTATTTTTGGTTTGAAGATCCGTATCGTGATAGTGGTGTATCCGCATTTGGACATCGAAAGCTAAGAGAAATGCTCAAGACACCGCTGCTTCAAACAGAGCATATTAGGGGTGTCGAGCCAAAGGCCGACTTTGTGCTTGCTGGAGGTACAGACTTTTTACGTTCGGATCCAGAATATGATATGGGGATCACAGGATGTATGAAAATCCATCATTTAGCTGAAAGCTTGGGAATGGATGTTGAAGTTCATGCGTGCGGTCCAGCACACAGACACCTCGTTAGTATGTCCCGTAATTCAAACTTTTACGAAGTTGCATTAGTTGGCCCAAACTGTCCAAACGCTGTCGCACCCGTATACAAATGTGGCTACTCAGATCAGCTAGAATGTATAGATGAGAATGGTTGTATCGGGGTTCCAGAAGGAATTGGCATTGGGGCGGAATACGATTGGGATTACATTAGTAAAAATCAAATTGATCACAAAGTTTTTAGCTAATTCTATCAGGCTCGTGCTGGTTAAATTATATTTTCCATGTTTAAAACAGGGTCAATTCTACAAATACGATTTCATATTTTCTATAATATCGTTGCTGAATAGTACTCAAGGTAAATATAAATTAGCTTATGTATAACTGTAACCAAACGATACCGATTTTCATTAAACTTTAGACAAAGATCAAATGCTCAAAGAATACTTTCAGTTGATTTCATTTCTTCTTGAAATACTTGAAGTGTACTGCAGTAGTAAGTCGCTAAGGAAAAAAGTCGCGTAAATACTGAAAATTGGGAGCAGCAAGCAATGACTAAAGAAAGAGAACAAATTATAGATCCAAGTATAAACGGGCTTTTTCATGCTATATCTTTTCAATTAGCAGGAATTGCTATTGTTTTTATGGCCAACAGCGTAAATTATACTTTTGTTTTGTTTGCGGATACAAACAGTCATGAGATAGCTTTAACTGTCCCGATAATAGCGACAGCGCTTTTCACGATCGTATGGGGCGACGCCACTTTAAAGTCTCAGGTTTCGCATATTAAAGATGCCACAGACTATACCAAAAAAACAAACGCTTACTTGGATATTTCCAGTCAACCTTACAATTTATTGCGGGTTATGAATTTAGGACTTGCCGTTGCGTTAGCTGCATCGCAGTTGACTATTTTATTTAGTTAGAAAAATTTTGTGTAGCTAGCACACAATAGAATTGTCACTACTTCCTCAACATAAGTTGTTGAAAAATGGCATTTCAAGCAAATGACAGAAAAATGGTTAAATTCGCGGAATTCTATTATTAAACGTCGATCAAATTTCCATATCACTTTGCACAATTTTACTCATGCACTTCATAGTACTTAAAAGATAACCAGCCACACATCAAATTGTACATTAATGACAGCTAATAGGCAGCAGGCATGTAATGGTTTAAACTGTATGAAATAAAGAAAACCATCGCCATGAAATTTTCAATTTTCATTAGGACAAAAATTTTGCACCCTGATTTTCAGTGTTCCGAGCCAACTTAATCCAATCATTCCAGCCGCTACTGCTATGCATAATGGTAGGCCAGCAATCTGATAGGAAAATCCAGATGCCAAAGTGCCGATTAGACGACCTGCAGCATTTGCCGCATAGTAAAAACCAACATCCATTGTGACGCGTTTGGCCTCAGTAAAACTCAATATCAAAAAAGAATGTAGACAAGAATTAACCGCAAATATCGCACCAAACAGCATAAGGCCAAAAACAATTGTCAGCGTTAGTTTCTGTGTGGTTCGGGTATACTCCAAATCACCAAAGAAAGAACTGCAGGAACAAAAAACAACGAAGCACACCAGTATTTTGCCTGTGCAATAAGTTCTGTATTTGACCGCAATTTAACCTTTAATATTTGCGGTGCCCAGATTTGCACCACCCCATAAAGGATCGTCCAAGCCGCCATAAACGCTCCAATAATAAAAAATGCTGCTCGGTTTCCCTCCAAACTACCATCCGACAGCACTGTGTAGAAATAAATTGGGATACCGACAACAAACCAAACATCCCGGGCACCAAAAAGAAACAAGCGTGAGGCCGCAAGCCAATTAATATTGTCGTTTGTAGAAAAAACTTGGTAAATATTTACGCCCTTACGTCCACTGGGAAGGCCCGTCGGCAGACAATATACTATAGCAACGAGAACTCCGAAGAGCATCAATGCCATTGTCAAAACCGAAGGAACAAATCCAAAAACGGCAAGCAATACCGCCCCTAATAGAAAACCGCTCCCCTTCACCGCATTCTTAGAACCGGTAAGTGTTGCTACCCAACGAAACAAGCCACTTTGATCTTTTGGAGCAAGAATTTTTATTGCACTTTTCGAACTTACTTTCGTCAAATCCTTCGCAACCCCTGAAGCACCTTGAATCAACATAACAAATGTAACGGACGCAGTTACCGACCAACTTGGATCAAGCTGAACCAAAGCCAGTAGCGCAATCACCTGTAGGCCAAGCCCAGCATAAAGAGTAGAGGCCAGCCCAAATCGTGTTGCGATCCAACCCGCAGAGAAATTGGTTATTACGCCTGCTATTTCATAGAATACAAAAAGGTAAGCTAATTGGACTGGCGAAAACCCCAGCATATGAAAATGCAATAGAACCAACATGCGCAATGCGCCATCAGTCAACATGAAAGCCCAGTAGGCTGCCGTTACTACTATATATGCTGAAAACCCCGGCGGTTGTTTCACAATCGGCCACCAACCATGAGAGCCACGTCAACCAATCGGTTAGCATAACCAAATTCATTATCGTACCAAGCGTAGACCTTGAGTTGTGTCCCATTTAGGACCATCGTCGAAAGTCCGTCGATTACAGCGCTACGTGGATCTCCACGATAATCAGAAGATACTAAGGGTCGCATCTCAAAACCAAGAATACCTTTCAAAGGACCATTTGCAGCGGCCGTAAAGCTTTGGTTAACCTCCCCTACTGTAGTCTCTCGGTTCATTTCGAAAACACAGTCTGTTAAGGATGCATTCAACAAAGGAACCCGAACCGCATGGCCGTTTAGTTTACCCGCTAGTTCAGGATAAATCATGGTGATTGCTGTAGCAGAACCTGTAGTTGTAGGGATTAGATTTGTCAAAGCAGAGCGCGCTCACCGAAAGTCTTAAGCCGGACGATCAACAATAGTTTGAGTGTTAGTGACATCATGGATTGTAGTTATCGAACCATGACGTATCCCAATAGCTTCATTCAGGACTTTTACAACTGGAGCCAGACAATTGATTGTGCAGCTCGCTGCGGTAATGATGTTGTGCAAATCGGCATCATAAATTTTATCATTTACACCGTAAACAATATTTGTTGCAGGTCCATCTTTAACTGGCGCCGAGGCAATCACTTTTTTGATCCCAGCTTGAAAATATGGTGCTAATTTCGCTTCAGTCTTAAATGCACCAGTACAATCAATCACAACATCAACCGATCCCAACGGCAGTTGTTCAAGCCTTTTAAAATTTGTTACCAAGATCCGTTCATCATCAATTTTAATACTGTTTGCATCAGCATCAAACTGGGCCGGCCAGCGTCCATGGACTGAGTCAAACTCCAGCAGATATGCCATCATATCTGGCGTGCCAGCCGCATCATTAATAAATGCAATTTGTGCTCACCGCTCCAATAATGGACGCAAAGCAAGTTTACCGATACGGCCAAGGCCATTGAGAGCATAAACTGTCATAATTTGGCTTTCTTTTTTTTAAAGGAGCTATCACTTTCACAAATTTGGGAAACGTCAATCAAAAATGCTCGTCAAATAGCACAGTAGAATGGAAGGCATTTCTTTTTAACTTCCATCAATTTCAAAATATACAAACTGAGGTCAAGATTATTCATGATCTCTTTGACAACTTACAAGGCCGAGAAACAAATCGGTTTGCCCAACTAGTATTCAGTGGGAATTTTATAAATTTCATAGCAATCTCCATTTATTTTCATGAAATGCTATACCAATAACGTAACAGTTTTATGTTAAAAATTCTATACGTTTAAATCTGAAAGTAGAACTCAACACATTTTACGAATGAGATTGCTTTTGGACAAATCTCGCCACCTAGCAGACACAAAACTAAGTTTTGTATTGATACAACACTGACATAGTCATGACTTAAAATGTGTGATTTGGTAACGAACGATATTGCACGACATTTATATATGAATTAGCAAACTATCATAATACTTAACTAAATATGCTTTTGATTGTGAATGATTTACTCTAAGCACTGGCGCCTGTGCTTTTGGAGTTTTCACATGTTAACCAGTCATAAGAATACCAAAGGCATAATACTGATGCTGCTGTCGATGGCAATATTTGCTGTTGCCGACACATTTATCAAAATGTCTGGATCTTTCTTATCTCCTGCTCAAATCATGCTTTTTCTAATCAGTGGTGGCTTTATAATATTTGCATTGATTGCCCTACTGAAAGGCGAAAACCTAAAAGATCCTAGAGCCCTCAAACCAGTTTTACTGGTGCGGTATTGTGCAGAAATGATTGGTCTACTGGGCATGGTCATGTGCCTGACTAAAGTACCACTTTCAATAGTAGGTGCTGTGACGCAGGCATCCCCTATCTTGGTTGCGGTAGGAGCCGTAATTTTTCTAAAGGAAAAAGTAAGTTGGCGCCGTTGGAGTTCAATTTTTATTGGCTTTTTGGGCGTTCTACTTGTCATTCAACCTGGGGAAGAAGGCTTAGATTATTCAGTAATCTGGGCGGCTGTAGCACTGATAGCTTTTTCTATTAGAGATCTTGTAACACGACTAACTCCACCAGATATTTCATCAGCAAGTCTAGCAACCTTCACCATGATTGCAGCTCTCCCATTTACCACTGCTTGGGTTCTTTTAAATGGAGACATGTTTTTCCCAGCAGAAATAAATTGGGGCATAATTGCCTGCATGATTATACTTGGTTCTGTAGGATACCTATTGCTAATCACATCTCTCCGGATTGGCGAACTATCTGCTATAATGCCGTTTAGATATTCTCGTATCGTTTTTCTGCTTATTTTGGGCATTTTGGTATTTGAAGAGCGACCAAGTTTGTCAATGCTTATCGGTTCAGCGTTGGTAATAGCATCTGGAGTTTACATAATGTGGCGCGAACAAATCGTATCACAGCGTCAAAATAAGTAATAAATTTATGCTAAAGCATTTTCTTCAGCATTTACAATTGTTGCTAATAATAACGTTATAAAAACGTAAAGATACTATTTTTCATGTCAAACTATGGTCCTATTGCATCAAAATTATTGATAGATTCCATTGATTACTTTTCAATTTTTCCAAAATTCTTTGTTTAGAATTCTCCTGTTCAAAGTCGTCAAAGGATGGGCTGTTCTGATCCCAAATTTTAAAATCTGTTCAATTCTATACTTTTGAAGCTTAGTTCTCACAAAAATAATTGTGTACCAATTTTACGCGAGCAACTTTTGAGTTCTGGCTGCCTATAAAAACCTTTAAAAGAAGAGCTAAGGTGACTTTCAAAAATCTAAACTAAGAATTTTGTTACTTACAGGGGTAAAGATTCCATTCTGCATTTCCGTCTGCATCGGAATCGTAGGTAAACATATAATACTTCCCATTTAGTTCAGATAACGCATCAGATGTAGTTTCAAATGAAGCGCCACCCCTAAACGATACGCCACCATCTTCCGTCATATTTCCAACACCGTTACAAATGAATGTGGCCACACCTTCTGAGCAAGCTATGATCCCAGCCGGACATTCACCTACCCACGAACCGTCTGGGCGCATCGCTGCTGTAAATGTTGCCCGTCCCATAACATCGTGGCCTACTAGTTTTCCGCTTCCAACATTGTGTGTTTCCATAGCCGGCAATCCATATCTTCCGGAAGCTATCGGCTTACTGGTTTCCTTTAATGTCAATGTTCCTGCTTTAGCACCAAGCATTTTCATTCTCCTATTTAATTTTATGATTTGCATTATATACCGAAATTCATGCGAAACTAATATAAATAGTAGAGTGGTTAAAGTATTGAACCCAATAATTGAATAATTGTTCATCTTAGGCACGGGCGATCTTAGTTGTCTACCTGATTATCGCCGTTTGAGAGGAGACTATTTGAGGGAAAAACTATTTACCTTCAATAATTCTAAGAAATTTCCACACAACTCCGATCTTATAAAAATCCATGATTTAACTCAATTAAAACAATGGTAAATTTTCCAAAAATCACCAAAAAAAGTATTTTTCTGAGGTCACCCTAAATTAACGTAAAAAGAATACGACACCCTTCTGGAATTAGATTTTGATCAAAATTACTTTTATCCTAACGGGTACGATCCTGCGCTTCAGCGCACATCACTAATTTAATAAGTAAAATAATTACCCACGTGATTGGCTTCAAAGGTGAGCTTAGTTGCGATGCATTAAAACCTGATAATCAGTCCCACAAACTAATAGATGTCGACAATCTGGAGCGTTTGGAATAAACATACGCTATATCCTTGCAACAAGGCATTTTTCAGACGCATAGTTGCTTTCCAAAACAGCGGAAAAACGACCTAAGCAAAAATAGATAGCAACATTGAATGATCACACCAGTTATCTTGTGCGGCGGCTCCGGAACACGCCTTTGGCCGTTGTCACGCAAATCTTACCCTAAGCAATTTGTACCATTAACGGGTGAATTAACATTGTTTCAAGCAACCGCCCGACGCTTATCCGGTAAAGAGTTTAAGGCACCGCTGGTACTGACTAATTCAGATTTTCGTTTTATCGTAACAGAGCAATTGTGTGAATTGGGTGTATATCCAGAGGCAGTTATCATCGAGCCTGAAAGCCGTAATACTGCGCCAGCCATTCTTGCAGCAGCATTTTGGCTTGAGAAAACTGATCCTGACGGTCTCATGCTAATCACGCCCTCAGACCATGTTATTGACAATACCCAAGCGTTTTACGAGGCAGTGCAGGCAGGGGTTGAAAATGCTAAGAGTGACCAGCTTGTAACCTTTGGCGTCAAACCAACCTATGCAGAAATTGGTTATGGCTATCTGGAATTAATGGAAAATCCTAACAAGATTAAGACTAAACCTTACAAACTAAAACGCTTTGTTGAGAAACCCGATGCAGTAAGTGCAAAAGATATGGTCGTTGCAGGAAACTTCCTTTGGAACGCCGGCATTTTTCTTTTCTCTGTTAAGAATATTATTCAAGCCTTCACAACTCACGCTCCCGACCTGGTGTTAGCAGTGCGCGCCGCAGTGAATCGCGGAAAGCCAGATCTTAGTTTTTTCAGGCTGGATCCAGCCGCTTGGTCAAGCGCAGCTAACATTTCCATCGACTATGCAATCATGGAGCAGGCTGACAACTTGTCTGTAATCCCTCTCACAACAGGGTGGTCTGACCTTGGTGGTTGGGATGCAGTTTGGCGTGAAACCCAACAGGATGGACGCGGCGTTGCGACATCTGGCTCGGCTACGGCAATTGACTGCGATAACACGCTGTTGCGCTCAGAGGATAGCGCGCTTGAAGTTGTTGGAATTGGTTTGAATAATATTATCACCGTGGCAATGCCTGATGCCGTATTGGTGGCGGATGCGTCCCGCGCGCAGGATGTGAAAATAGCTGTATCAACACTTACAGACAAGAAAATCAAGCAAGCTACCACTTTCCCAATGAGCCACCGCCCATGGGGCTGGTTCGAAAACCTTGTGACCGGCGACCGATTTCAGGTCAAACGCATAACAGTACGTCCAGGGGCGGCTTTGTCACTACAAAACCATTATTATCGTTCTGAACACTGGATAGTTGTCGAAGGTATCGCAAAAGTGACCATCAATGATAGTGAACAAATCGTTGGTGAGAACCAATCAGTTTATATCCCCCTTGGCGCTATCCATCGAATGGAAAACCCTGGAAAGCTGCCATTGGTTATTATTGAAGTCCAGACAGGTTCTTATCTAGGAGAGGATGATATAGTACGTCATGAAGACGATTATGCCCGGGAATAAATAGACGATAACCCACCAATCCTACTACTGTGTTTTGCATCCTCCAATTTCCACCCTAGTGTACTGTCAGATCTTCTCCCTGCCGGCACAATTATCCCACTATGGTAGCTCGCACGTTCTTCAACCGGAACTGCACTCCAACCAGTGGATGAGTACTTGAGTACTTAAAAAACGAATAAAGTATTTAACCAGATTAATGCTGACACCACTGCTATCAATAATATGGTATTAGTGCCCATCCAATTGGTAAAGTATTGCTGCTTTGGGTTTCTGTAATTTCAAATTATCACCACTAAAAAAGGGGTAAGACAGCCTTCAACGTGTGATCCATTGACTGTTCCGATGTTACCCATATGCCTGCTTCAATCATTTAGCTTGCAGAACATTTAAATGGTTACTTTACCTAATGGGCGTTGTTACACCACCCAGCAGCATGGGCTACAAAACGGCTAACGCTCTTATTTTTTTATCACATTGAATAATGTGCAAAATTAGCAAAAGGACGAAGTACAAATACCACGAGGTATAGGCGTCAATACCAAAGCATATAAATTTTATAGTTTACATTAAAAACTGTCGAAAGACGCTTTCGATTGTTGAGCAATGTTTTGAAGGTTTTGAATGTCATTACTCCAATCGGCCACATCGCCATCACGGGCATTTTTTTCGAGTTTAGCCAGTCGCTTTTCTAGCCTTTTTTGTCCCAACAAAGCTGCGGCACCTCTCATTTTATGAGTGGCCTGCGCCAGTGCGGTGCAATCTCCTACCAACTCACCATTGACGGACTGATAGATAAATATATCCAGTTCTTTATAGAAAGTTGCACCAGCTTTCAAAACCTTCTCTTGACCAATTGCTGCGCTTAATTCTTGCAGCACTAGGGACGATTTCTCATCAACAGGGGTCAACTGAGGAGCAGACGAAATATTTGCAATAATCTTATGTAAAGCGTTCATCCGAATTGGTTTTGTATGGAAACAATCCATACCCGCACTTTCCGCTTGCTCACGAAATTCTTCACTGCCATGCGCTGACAACCCTACGATGTAGGCCTTGGCGTTTAATCCACCATCGGCGCGAAGCCGACTGGTTGCTTCAAGGCCACCCATGACTGGCATGCTGATATCCATAAAAATAATGTCAAACAATTGGTTATCAGCTTGCTGCAATGCGTCTAGACCGTTCGCAGCCGTGCTTACAGTATGTCCAGACACCGTGAGCATATCGCAGAGAACTTTTCTATTAATATTATTATCCTCAGCTATAAGAGCATTAATCGCGTTGACCCTGACTTGTGAAAAATCTGCTTGTTCTATTGACTTATCTTCATTTTTATCAACCGGTTGTACCGGAATACTTAAAGTAAATATCGCTCCTTTTCCAACATCGCTTTTCACCTCAATATCGCCACCCATTAGACGCGCAATTTTGCGGGAAATGGAAAGCCCCAATCCATCACCCCGCCTTTGACGGCTATCACCAAAGGAAAGAGCCACAAAATCTTCAAAAATATTTTCTTGATTTTCTGGAGCGATACCTGCACCAGTGTCGGTGACTTTAAATTTAAGATAAACTATGCCATCGTTTTCAGTGCCACTAATCGCAAGGTTGATGTATCCATCATCAGTAAACTTTATGGAATTACCCACCAGATTTGTCAAAATCTGTCTAATTCGGTTAATATCCCCCATGAAATTACACCGAGCATTGTCATCAATTTGAAGTCTTAAATCCACTTTCTTTTCCACGGCAAGTGGTTCAAGTACGTCAACCAGTGATGTGGCTAAAGTGGGTAAGCTAAAATTCTGGATAGAAAATTGTAATTCACCACATTCTACTCGCGTGATATCAAGAGCTTCATTGATATGCTCAAGTAAAACTTCACTAGAGGACATGACAATCTGCCTGTAATGATCCTGCTTTTTCGTGAGCTTGGTTGTTTTCAACAGATCCATGACGCTAATAATGCCCGCTAAAGGAGTACGCATTTCATGGCTCATCACAGTGAGGAACCACGACTTGGCTTTATCAGTACGCTCAGCCTGGTCACGCGCATTTGTTAAGGTCTGCTCAATAAGCTTTCGATCACTTATGTCACGAATGTATGCCATAAAAATAGCGCGGTCATTACGTTCAACAAACGTCATACTTAATTCAACAAAAAATTCTTCACCACTCTTTCGTAAAGCAGATAATTCAACACGACTGTCACCATCAGACTTTTGCTCATCTGTTTCTAGGGACCGGTTAATAGCATTTTTGTAAGCAGCACTTAGACCTTTAGGGAAGATGACTTCTTCCATAGTTTTCCCGATGACTTCCTCGCGCATCCACCCAAATAAACCCTCTGCAGAAGCGTTATATTCGATTATTTTACCCCATCTGTCTGCTGTGACAATTGCATCTAGAGAGCCAGCTACTGTTGATGCTAATTGCATGGCAGCAGCCGACAAATCAGCATCACGGCGCATCGCAGAGCGCAACATCAGGTCCAACAAAAGTAACAAAGCTGCCATCATAACAATGAATACAATCGCAAAACCACCAGTCCACCTGATTTGTTTGGAAAATTTTTCCCGACGTTCCAACGACCTAACTGCTGCTAATTTTACTCCAAGCAATGCAATTTCATGAGCTACAGGCCGAACGTCGCGAACCATATTGCGTAAGATCAAAAGATCTTGAAATGAAATGTCACCAGGCTTATCAAGAATTGAATTTGCGGCCGTTGCAAATTGTTTTACTGGCCGAAGTAAAAGTTGAGCCTTCTCGTTTTCCGCCAGAAAATCTCCAGACGGTCCTCTTTCAAAAACAAACAATTTACGTAGGACAATGTCCATGCGCTGTCGTACATTATCTTTTGACAAATCCTCATCCGCTATGCTTTCAATCAAGGCCACTTCTAAATTTGCGAAGTCAGTTTCAAATTGAAAGCTATTCCATCGACTAAAAATAGCGTCCTCGGGAACTGATAAATCTCGCAATTCGGAAAACAATTTGCTTACCATCAAGCCGAACAATAATGCTAGCAGAAGCAGGCCTACTAAAACTAATGTCCGATAACCTTTCAAATCAGATTGCATTTATTATCCACTTTTCAGGCCCCTACACGAGACAAAATGCTTTCAATTTACAAACATGATTTCCTTTAATTGAAAGATACTGCAAACATAAGTAACAGTAGTCTGGTACTTCAAGTGGTTGTAGTATGGAAAAACCAACTAGTAGGGTCCATTTTTGCTGATCGGTATTATTTCAACATCAACATGAGAGGCAGTTATTGGTGTACCATCCTCAAAACCGACGATTGGGATTTTCACTGCATAGTCGTCTACAGCTATCAGGTTGAATGGCAATCCCCTAACCCGAAGATGCGCTGGTAGGGGTTTGAGTAAAATCCCTGAGACCGATTCTTGCGATTCATCCACATCGTGGTTGTGTAAACTGGCTTTACTCCAACATGTTGAGTGCTTTTAAATTTATTCAAACCGTGCCCGATTGCAAAATGGTTATCTTCAGTGCATTCTTGTTCTGAATAAACACAAACCAAAGGCGGATATCAAAATCACCAGCAATAATATAGGCAGATGTAAAAGATTTAGATTTACCATTTTCTATCCGTTTGTTTTAAAAAACCACTACGTCACTTACTAAAGTAATGTAGCTAAAAACATAGGTACAACCAACTGCGAGAAGAACAACTGCGAGAAGAAAAAATCTTCTGACTAAATCTTTTTTATATCAAATAAAATATGGATATCTGATAATTCGATATGAAAAATATTGTTATTGCCGATGATCATGACTTAGTACGCGATACCATCGCCGCGTATTTGGGCACTGTAAGTGATTTTAAGGTTTTCACCGCTGCTGATTTGATGCAAGCCTTTAAGTTGATGAACCGAGTAAACGCCATTGATCTTTTGATATTGGATTACAGTATGCCTGGTATGAATGGATTGGAAGGTTTGGATCGAGCTTGCGCATCCTACCCGACATCCAAGGTGGCACTGATGTCTGGTGTCGCTAATCGTGACGTGGCAAATAGCGCAATGGCAAAAGGTGCAAGTGGGTTCATCCCAAAATCCCTCACAGCCACCTCTTTTATCAATGCAATTAAATTAATTTTATCCGGGGAACGTTTCCTACCTTTTGATTTTGAGCCATCAACCGCAGCAGGAAAAAATTCTAGTGATTTTTGCAATATCTCCGCGCGTGAGATGCAAACGCTGGAACAGTTATGCATTGGGCTGTCAAACAAAGAGATCGCTCGCAACCTCGAAATCCAAGAAGTTACTGTAAAGCTTCACGTCAAGAATTTACTCGCCAAGTTAGGAGTTTCAAATAGAACTCAAGCAGCGTTATTGGCTAAAGAGCGGCATCTTTTCTGACCTCACGCAGAAATTTTTAAACGTTCCCTAAAGTAAATTTATGTATCGTCCAGCATGTATATGACGTCGAAAGTCATGTTATACCAAAATGAGAAATTCCACTTGGTCAAAGTGTATTTTTATGGCTGAAAACAGTGCAATTGGTAGGAAAAATACATGTTTCATAACTATTGCGAAACGACATGTCGTATTTCAAAAACTTTTACAAACTTCATATGCGCCAAAATATTGCCTAGCAATCTGCTCCTCCAATAGATCCGTATAAACTGTTGCTTTGGATAATCCCGTCACATGCTATAATGACCGCTTAATTAAATCACAGGAAGACGGTTCCAATGCTTGATCGGACCGTTATTGTAGAAATATAGTAATTCTTTCAGGCTTTGTTATAGGTTATTTACGTGATGGTGTAAAAAACTGCTAATAACGATACGCTAATCTCTAATGCTCGATTATGCAGTCAATTTTAGTACCCGCAGACCTAGTCGTTTTTGGCTTTATCTTTGTGGAGTATAAAGAGTCCCACTAGGGCAGTAACGAATAATGGCCTAGTGATTATAAACGCTGAAAAATACGGCCTATCAATTAAATTCGATAAGCCCGAAAAAAGAACAGTATTATCAATTGCACTGTTTACCATATAAACAACAGTAGATAGGCAAACGATTTTAAATCCAAAATTATAATAGGCTGACAGGTTGAGGGCTACAAAAAGCAAAAAAAATACTGAAGTCCGTCCATTTAATACAGTCAAGAACACTTCATTGACAAAGTCGGTATTAACACCTTCAACCAGATCTCCTTTTACTAAAAAATACACGATCCCAAGAAGTAATGCATACAAATTTACAAAGCAAAATATTATTCTGAATTTAGAAGATTGGATGGTAAAATCTTTTACTTTGGACTGCTGCTCTAAAAAACCAGCCAGTATGTTTGTAATTTCAGGATTGTTTTTGTTTTTATCTACCATCAATTCAGTCCATTGGCGAGCGGCGTAAGGCGAGTTCAATGCTCATCCAGACCAGACTGACGATCATAATCGGACGGCACCACTGAACCAGCGCAAATAAACCCCTATCCGGATATTCAATCATTCTGTACAAAACCATGTGATCGTCAATATACATAGCAATGACCCAAAAAGTAAGCAATATTGTCAAGTCCTTGGCATGTTGCATGTACCGAAGCAGGACGAGTGGATAGCCAATTAACACAATAGCCATGCCCACCAAACGAACAGTTGAGAGCTTTATTGCGGCATGGAGTTGCTCTGCATTATCAGAGTTGAATGCATCTATTGGCACAGTCGTTAAACTATAAACTGCAGATACAAAAAAGATATAAACTAAAATAATTGAGAACCAAAACACTCTGGAGGGTTTTGAGGTTTCAAACATATGTTTTCTCTGTACGTTCCTAGATAATGTCACGTAATTTTTCAAGCACCTTTATCGTTGATCTGAAAAACTCTACGGCAGTATATGAAATAAAAGTAGTTATTCCTATAGTCACGATGCTATTTAAATTTATCTGCTAAAATTTATTGTTTCGAAACAGATCCCAATCGCCCTACGAGACTTTCCCAAACCATTTGTAAAAAGGGACCGTCCAGTCCGACAACATGGGTCAAGCATTTGGCTATATTGTCAGAAAATGAATTCTAATCTCGTTTCTAAAAAATGCCACCTGCGCCTTCTTAAAAAAAGAAATGCGCAGGAAACTTTTCGTTTTAAGCGTTAGCTGGAACGTATGACTTGAGTATCTTTTGAGCTGCTGCAACTACAGGCGCGTTATCTATGCATTCATAATATTGTAGATTTGCAAAAGATCCTGAAGCATGAACAGCCGCAGCTACACCCATCAATGTGGCTGCGTCTGGAATATTGAAGTCAACATATATGTCCATGTCTCCACGCAAAAAACTCACATGGTTTACAGAACCTCCGGCAGCTTCCGCAACAGCTTTCACTGCTGCCATTCGATCAGAGCCACCAAGTATACCCTTTGTTCCTTCTGAACCATAAGCCCCTATCAAAATTGCTCTAATAGTCATTACCATCTCCTATTTCAAAACATCCATTAGAAGGTAATCAAAATTAGAATTAAAACTAGTTAAAATTTTAAAGCGGTTAACAGCATTTGGTCTTGAGCAGGATGTGGTGTTGATTATGAATACACGCAACAGTTTATCTCTAGACTTACAACAACGACAGATACACTATAATCCCTGTCGGCATTTGAGCCGTTATGATACTAAAAATGGCCGTGTAGTTTCACGAGTTAACATGTTTAAAGGTACTGGTTATACCACATAATCAAAAGAGTTGATCGATTTCCATGCAAATAACCCCCCGCCCCTTTGACCAAACCGTTATGATGATTGCGGGATGCCTCCTCTTCATGTGTGGGCTGCTAATTGGCGTAGCGGTACAGGCACCTGGAGCACCTATTATAGGCATGGCGCATACTCTTGGCCTATTAGAGTCAGTTTTTATGCTCGCCTTCGTCGCTTTGCGTCCTTACTTGTACTTAAGTTTCGCAAATGCATGGCTGTTTTGCGGCCTCACTATCGTAAGTTTCTATTGCAACTTTATCGGTATAAGTTTGACTGTAATAACAGGCGCCGGAGCGGGCATGTACCTGCCACCTTGGGGCAGTTATGTGACAGATTCTCCTTCAGCTGCAAACTTTTGGGTCGGTTTCACGCTTAATATGAGTTCGGCAGCAGTTGCTATACCATTGTTATTGGTAGGCGGATGGCTCGATCAAAGGGCTACAAAGCCGCGCCTGCAGGGATGGATGTTTTACATCTCTATACTGCTAACGATCGTCTTTCTCGCCCTAACCTTCATCCCAAATTTACTTGGATAAAAAGCTAATACGGTTAGCCTGAAAAAGCAAAGAGCGGTGCCATCTCACTGCTTGCCTTTGGTTACAAGAAAAAGGTCACATTTCATTACCGATAAAGTTGTTATCAGACTCTATTACCATTTAATTCTTACTATTATTTCTATTTATTATTTTATTAGCTGCGGCTTTGCGTTGGTACGATCAATTATGATTAACACTCAAGACAACCAGTGTTCAATTTTCAATTCCCATAAGGCAAGGATCTTTTAAAATCCTTTCCCGTGCTTACCCGTCCTTAAACCCATCGTGTAAACGCCGCGATAAACGCAACTTAATCTCAGAGGGTTCGGCACCAATAGCCTCCACCACTTGCTCAAGCCTGCCACGGGCACCATGCAGCTGATCGAGCAGTGACATAATGATAACCAGTGCATCTTCGTTGACTTCAAAGTCATCGGTTAATTCACACAACAGCGTAATTCTATGGATATCTAGCTGGTGGTATCGAGGACCTTCTTGTGTGTGCACAGGCGTTACTATGTGCAAACTCTCGAAGTGGCTTAGTCGCTCAGCCGTTAGGGTGGTAACCGTCTCAATTACCTCTTCAGGAGCGTAAATAATTGTCATGATTCCTCCTTTCCAGCACGTGGATTATAAGCGTTTTTTTCACGCCAACTTTCCATAAATCTTTTCAGCTCGTCATCTATGTTTGGCGGGCTAACAATGCGTAGCGTAATGCGTTGATCTCCCTGGCCAAGACGCCCTTTAATGCCTCGACCTTTAAGTCGCAAAATTTGTCCTGAACTTGCACCTGGCGGAACCGTAACATTCACTTGGCCGGCCACAGTGTTTACTGGAACTTTACCACCCAAAATCGCTTCATCTATGGAGATTGGTAATGTAACAACAATGTCCTCGCCATCGCGTTCGAAATCCGGATTAGGTGAAACATCGAGAGTAATGAATGCGTCGCCAGGCGGTCCGGCACCAAAGCCCAACTCGCCTTTACCACGCAAACGAAGGGTCTGACCATTTTTTGAACCCTGCGGGATCGTGACTTCCAATACGTTCCCGTCAGGCAAAGTTATGCGTGTTTTAGTGCCTAAAACTGCATCCAGAAACGGAACGCTAAGTCGATACTGCCTATCGTGCCCAGGCAAATCAGCAGGCTCACGCCCGCCAAACCCAGAACCGTTTCGGTTTCGAGCGAAGTTGGCAAAAAAATCATCCGCGTTAAAGCCTTCACTAAACGGATCTCCATCGGGGCTTGAGCGACCTTGCGTATATGGGTTTTCCGGTTTGCTGGCTTCATCTCGGTAATAACCGCGTGGGGCTTGTTCCGCACCAGTGGCGTCAATTTCACCAGCATCAAACCGTCGGCGTTGCTCAGAATCCTTAAGCAAGTCGTAGGCACGTCCAGCGTTTTTGAACCGCGCCTCGGCTTTTGGATCGTCTGGGTTTAGGTCTGGGTGGTTTTTTCGCGCAATCTTGCGATAAGCCTTTTTAATTGCATCAGGTGTAGCTGTCTTTGATAAGCCAAGTGCGGCATAAGGGTCCTGTGTCATTATTTGCTCCGCATTTGAGTTTTAACTGTCGTAGACGAATTAAATTATTTTGGAAAGAATACCCCTTAATGTTTTCAATAAGACACACTTCATTAATTCATCTTACACGCTTTGGTAATTGAAATTAAGTAGTGAATCCTACTGCGCTAGGCGATCCACTGGTACCATAAATTAGGAAAATATCACAGACCATTATCAAATTATACAATATCATAAATTGGGCCATCAAATGAAGTTATATTGCTTTCCGCTGTACTGCTAGCTGGTTTTTGACTAACTAATTTCTATGCTTAAGCTCAGCACAACCTTTCCTAAAATAAGCCAACCGCCCCAAACGGAAAACCATTTGAAGTCAAGTTGACAAATTATGTGCCCAACCAACTGTTTTCGTAGATCCTTGATGAAACCTGAGACTAAAAAACAATGAAACGTGCTCCATTATTGGGTGCAGAATTTTAATAAGGTAAAAAGATGAAAAAACTTTCCATATTCATGCAGAAACTGATGGGGGCACTTACTGCATCCGTTGTTTTTCTTACCGTATTATCAAATGCTGGGTACGCTCAAGGTGATGGACCTCGCGCGTACTTCCCCACTCCCGACGGGATGAAAACAATTGCAGGCTATGGCTTGTTCGTATCTGGAAATACTGTTTTCGACTCAGGCGTTATAAATAGAAACGCTGACCTTGATATGAACATCGGAGTTGCTCAGTATACCCAAAGCTTCGCGATAGGTGATCGATTAGCAGGCGCGTTTGCAATTGTTCCATTCGGAGACGTGACGGGCTCGATTAGTGGTCCGTTCGCGGGACTAAAGGGGGACAGTAACGGCTTTGGCGATGTCATCCTTGGAGGCATTGTCGCCTTACGCGGCGTACCAGCTTTGACACAGCAGGATTATGCCGCTTTCAACCCGAATTTATCCGTAGGAGTTTTAGCAAAAATAACTTTACCCACCGGAAGCTATTCGCAGTCAAAGGCTATTAATTTGGGATCAAATCGTTGGGCTGCTCAGTTCGGTGTGCCTGTTGTTTATTACTTTGGAAACTCCTTTCTTGATCCAAAGCTTACTGTTTTAGAGGTCTCACCATCTGTAACTTTTTATTCCAAAAATAGCTCCGCTTTTGGTGGTGGAACAATATCTCAAAAGCCCTTGTACCAAGTTGAAGCTCACCTGTCCCACAATATCACTAGAGCAATGTTTTTGTCTGTGGATGGTCTCTGGATCAACGGCGGTGAAACGAGCAACAACGGTGTCTCAAACGATGATAAGCAGAGTTCTTTTTCATTGGGTGCAAGTATTGGCTTGAACCTCAGTAGGTCGACCTCAATAAAGGTAAGTTATGGCCAGGTGGTGAACAGAAACTCGAACGGTGCAGATGGCGATATGGTGAGGATAATCCTATCCAAATCTTTTTAAGTAGTTTTTGGGTTTGGCCTCGCCATGCTTTATTCTAAAAAAGATGGCTCCAGATTTTGTAACTTCTCCGGTCGGGTGCCACAAAGCTTCAAAGCAAAGGAATGAATATGAGCACAAATCCATTTCAGATTTATTCTAATAAGCCAATAACAGTGGACGGCATTTATAGCCAAGCTGAAGTTGGTCTAGCAAATCGAAACAATGGAAATTTGCTAGAGACTTTGACCTTAGACATCACCCCTACAGGGTGTCATTATCTGCTCACTCACTTTGATGTGCCGTTGTTGGATCCTAAAGCATATAAATTAGAATTTTCAGGTTCATTTGAAACACTGTTTGAGTTTTCGATGGCAGAAATTATGACTTTGCCTGCATTGACAATACCCGTAACAATGGAGTGCGCTGGAAACGGTCGCGCCGGTGTTTCACCACGATCCCATTCTATGCCTTGGATGTATGAAGCCGTTGGAACGTCCGAATGGACAGGAACGAAACTTGCACCTTTAATTGAAAGAGCTTGCCCCAAAAATAATGTTGCCGAGATATCGTTCACTGGTGCGGACTACGGTTACGACATGGGTGAGCCTCACTTCTTTGGGCGTAGTTTGACACTTTCTCAAATCAAAGAACTGGATGTTTTGCTGGTCTATGCCATGAACGGTGCACCCCTGCTCCCTCAACATGGTGCTCCTTTGCGGATCATTGTTCCAGGTTGGTATGGCATGGCAAGCGTTAAGTGGCTTACAAATATCAGAGCATTGACCGAACCATATGACGGATA
Organism: uncultured Tateyamaria sp.; assembly: GCA_905480645.1. Classification (GTDB taxonomy): domain Bacteria; phylum Pseudomonadota; class Alphaproteobacteria; order Rhodobacterales; family Rhodobacteraceae; genus Tateyamaria. The sequence goes on along the minus strand of CAJQRC010000033.1, from coordinate 27,431 downwards.
TCAACAGGTTAAGACCTATCGTTTTAAGGCGCACAAAGATGATCCAGGCATCCCGATTCAAACTATACGCGTTAAATCCCTTATGGTTCCGCCCGGGGTTCCCGATTGGTCAACACGCAAGCGTTTTGTATCAGCAGGTGCGGTTGATTTGATCGGAAGGGCATGGTCAGGCGACGGTGTTCCAATTGTTAAAGTCGAAGTTGAGGTTGCCGGTGAATGGAGACAAGCACAGCTGTCGGAAAAGGAATATCGCTATGCGTGGCAAAAATGGACATTCTCCTGGCAGGCTGAACCGGGAGAATATATTTTGAGATGTCGTGCTAGCGATATGAATGGCAATATCCAACCGCTTGATCCGCCTTGGGATCAGGCGGGTTTTGCCAACAATGCTGCCCAACGCGTACACGTGTTTGTCGAGTAATGACAAAGGACTTTTGCCGGAATGACGGCTGGCATGACCCTGAACATCACCAAATATATCAATACGCCACAGGCAAACTGGAATGTGAACCTTGTATATTTCCAACTACCGTGGCCTTATCTGACATCGCTACTAAGCATTTAGTTCCAAGGGAACGTCTATGAAAATAATGATAGCCGGATCACGACCAACTAAGGAGGCATTATCTGACTGGTTCACAGGCACAGTATGGCAGGACCCTATTGTCGAGGCTCCAGATCCAGCAAGCCTCCGGGCGTTGAATTTAGCGTTTGAAACGGGCGCACACACGGCATGGCACACACACCCATTGGGGCAAACATTCCAAGTGGTCAGTGGTGTCGGACTTGTTGGGCTAAAAAATGAGTGCCCACAAAAGATAAGTACTGGCATGGACCACATCGCTATCCAGGAAGCGTTGGGTGGACGAATAACCGAGTGGCTAGAGAAGGTATCTGATGAGGATTACTCAGGTTTAGCAGAATGATGTTACTGCAATGACTTTAATAAACCTAAGAACATTTTTTCCGAAAGTAAAAAACTGCAAAATCAATCTGAAAATTTTAAAACAAAATAATCCAAAATGGTCATAGCTGCAGCACGAGAGGACAAGCCAACAGTCGCAGTGATCTTAATGTTTGTGGCAGTTTTTCTATTCACCTTAATAGATAGCTCTGCGAAATGGCTCATCCTATATGGACTGCCTGCAATGCAAGTCATCTTTGCCAGATACTGCGGTGCGTTCATTGTTTTAATTTTACTTTTCATTCCTCGCGGTGGTTTGAACCAATTTGTTTCGAATAATCCAAAGCTTCAATTCAGCCGCGCAATTGCTCTTTTAGGTGGTACAACATTTAATTTTTTGGCGCTGCAATTTCTTCCAATCACAACGACAATAGCCATCTTTTTCGCTATGCCGCTGATGATAACAGTGCTTGGCTACTTTATACTTGGTGAAAAAGTCGGGCTTCGTAGGTTTGCGGCAGTTTTTGCAGGTTTCATGGGGGTTTTGATCATTATTCAGCCTTGGGGAGAGGAATTCCAATGGGCAATGATTTTTTCTGTCGCTGCACTGATTTGCGCGTCCGGCTACTTTATTTTAACCCGGCTATTGGCTGGACAAGATAACAACTCAACCAGTCAATTATGGTCCAGTGGAGTTGCAACTTTTGCAATCGCCCCGTTTGCTTTCCAAAATTGGCATTGGCCTCAAACAAATATGGGTTTTTGTGTGCTGGTCATTATTGGTGTCTTTGGGGCCATTAGCCATATTCTTGCTACCCGCGCTCATTTACTAGCAAACGCCTCGACGCTCGCCCCCACTATGTATGCCCAAGTTATCTACGCAACAGTAATTGGTTATTTTGTTTTTGATACGCTTCCGTCTGGTTGGACAGGTCTGGGGACAATTATAATTATTGGGTCAGGTTTATTCATTTGGAAGCGCGAAAATACTCTCCAGCAGACACCATAAAACCACATTTCAGATTTTGTTGCATTCAGTCATCCTCTGCCAAAAAATCCAATTTTGACGCCAAGGCACCCTAGCTTTCCAAATCTAAAATCCATCAGGATTATAAAACAGGCACCCTCACCCCCCCTTTGCTAGCAAACCTCAGACGCAATCTTCACACAGAGTTTTTCTCGAATGGTCACCTCCCAAAAATATTCAATTTAGAAACCTGAATTCACCTCATCAGCACTCCGTAGAAATTATAGAAATACGCTTAAACTAAATTTTAACCTGTCCCCCCCATTACTTCATATGAAAGGACGATTAATATTAAGTTATAAATTTATACTGAGGCCAAAGAAAAAATATGGCTTTAGGAAAATATGGTTATAAACTAAAAAACTTCAGCATAGAAACTTTTTTACTCAGACTTTACTTTGATTAAGTTGAACAATTTTAAAATGTGATAGCTTTAATACTCACTGCGAAAATATGAACTTTTAAAATAGCTTTCAGAGACCTCAGCGAAACTATGGGATTCCCTCGCGGTTGATTGCGCTGTATTAAAAGTGCATGAGAAAAAGATTTGTTCTGATAACGCAGTCGTCTATTACTTTGGCATCAGTTGTAAAACAATTACCCAAAGCCACTAATTTATTTCCGTCCAATTTTATTCATGAAATTGGACGGTGCTCAATCGGCTGTCCGTTCTAGTTTGTTGCGCGATTGCTAGACGTCCAGTAAGAAGAAATTTTATAGAACATTGGGAGGTCCGTATGAACGACCGAAAGAAACCCCTCACAGAGGATCAGGAAGCGGCACCGCTCTATGGAGCCAGAGATCTCTCTGAAGCGCTGTCTACGAAGGGTTTTCCTCGACCTGTTCAAGATCCAAGACATGTTTATGCCGCCATTCGCGATGAGCTGATGCTGGACGGAAACGCCCGACAAAACCTTGCAACCTTCTGCCAAACTTACGAAGAGCCAGAAATCCACCAATTAATGGATGACTGCATTGACAAAAACATGGTGGACAAGGACGAATATCCCCAATCAGCAGAGATTGAGCAACGCTGCGTGCGAATGCTTGCAGATCTTTGGCATGCTCCAGATACAAAGGAAGGCTATGGGTGTTCAACAACCGGGTCCAGCGAAGCTGCGATGCTGGGTGGCCTTGCCATGAAGCGGCGATGGGAAGCGCAGCGCAAAGCCCAAGAAAAGCCAACCGACAAGCCCAACCTAATTACAGGCCCCGTGCAGGTTTGCTGGCACAAGTTCACACGCTATTGGGATATTGAGCATCGTGAAATCCCAATGGAAAACGGTCGCCTGCTAATGACGCCAGAGGAAGTCCTAAAACGATGCGACGAAAATACCATTGGCGTAGTCCCAACACTCGGAGTGACTTTCACCGGACAGTACGAACCAGTGAAGGAAGTGGCCAATGTGCTCGACAATTTTCAGGCAGATACGGGGATCGATATTCCGATCCATGTCGATGGTGCATCAGGAGGCTTTCTTGCCCCATTTTGCGCACCAGACCTTGAGTGGGATTTTAGATTACCACGCGTTAGATCAATCAACGCATCGGGTCACAAGTTTGGTCTCGCACCACTTGGCGTTGGATGGATTATGTGGCGAACTCCGCAAGACCTGCCCGATAATCTCGTATTCTGGGTGAACTATCTGGGTGGAAATATGCGCGATATCGGCCTTAATTTCTCACGACCTGGCGGTCAAATTGCCTGCCAATACTACAACTTTCTGCGTCTTGGGCATGAAGGTTATGCCAAAATTCATGGAGCGTGCTACGAGACTGCCCACGCACTCGCGACCGAGATATCGGCTTTGGGTCCGTTTGACGTTCAATTTGACGGCGACCCCTCCACCGGAATACCGGCAATTTGCTGGACTTTAAAACCAGAAGCCGACCCAGGGTACAACCTGTTTGATCTTGCAGACAGGCTGCGAATCTATGGCTGGCAAGTTCCAGCCTACACACTCCCCGCCAATTGCGAGACCATAGCAATCCAGCGGATTCTCGTTCGTCAGGGTGTGAGCAGAGATCTGGCAGAGCTTTTAATGCGAGATATGCGGAAAGCAATAAGTCACCTCGAGGCCAATCCGACAACCCAGTCGCTCTCATCTGATACAACTTCAGGCTTTCATCATTGACCATGAACGTAGAACAAACCACTCGGGTTCCTTACGAGAAAGGACCATATCCGTTTGTCACCGAACGGCACTACGTAAATCGTGGTAACCGAATTATCTGTCGGTCTCGATAGCACAGTCGAGGTGCCATCAGACAAGGCAAAACTCGTCTCCACTGGACCAACAGGGCTGTACTACATACCACTGTAGCGCAAACGGGCTGATGAGACACTTGGCTATTTACCGAAGCTTGTTTCTGAGCGCTTTGTAATGGGTCTTGTCTTGGCCCCTTAGAACGGGTTGGATTGCATATTATGGGTTTTTGCGAAGCTGCGCGAAATCAGCCTGATCCAGCATCAGGCGCACGCCGAGGGTGCCTGATCCTTGATCAACCGGAAATTTGCGAAGGTAAATTTCAGCCGTTTGGATCGCGGGTTCTTGTGCACACAGCTGAGCTATTTGTGTGATCAGCCATTCTTGTGTTTCGCGGTGACTCGTTAGCGCCAAAGCCATGAGTTTGGAGATGAGTGGATCATAGTCAAAAACATCCGCCATGCGGTCCTGCAGGATCAGGACATTTACCGGGTCAATCTGCAACGTCAAATCAAGCAGGTGATAGTCGGGCACTGGATCATTAGGCCCATATGTCCCGATGTTTGTATTTAGAATTAGATCTTTGAGCTCAATTGAACTGGTGGTCGCCATTGGGCAGGGCCTCCATGGTTAGTGACATAAACAAAGTTTCATATCAGATAGGTGTAGCCTCACATTGGGCAAGTTGTTGTTTATTTGAATCGACTGCCATAACGGGTAAAGGCTCAGCACCTCTCCTCAGTGCATCACCTTTGAGATGAAGGACCATTCCCTAAGTCAGTTTTTTTGATCACACGCCTTTTGCCGCGCCATGCTAAGGATTGCTGGTTCAACACTCCCAAATCTGTAACCCCAGACAAGATCGCCTCGCACAGCTCTACCGCTTTGGCAGCTTGGTCTTGTGTCAGATGCTTGTAGGCAGGTTGCGGCACGTAATCGTACCAAACACCGCCACACACTGCGTCGAGGACAACGCGTTGAAAACAATGATTATTGCGGATGGGCCAATGCATGTGTGACGTTCGCGCAAGCATTGGCATGGTTTCTTTTGTCAGTACCATATAGCGGCTCACAAGGTCAGCAGTGCGGCCTTTCATGTGGACGCACAAATCATTGTTTGGTCCAAAATGCGTGGGATTTGTTTTTTGACTTTAAAAAATCCAGCCGTGGCATGAGGCCAGATCGCTTCGTCCCAATCGCGTCTTTGTTCGCACAAAGATATACCTCGGGACGCAAGGGTTGGCAGGGCCGCATCAAGCCAATCGCGCAAGGGGCCATACGTGACATAAGGCGTGAATATCTGTTGTACATTTGCAGATGTCGCCCAATCAGCAAGACCTGTGGGATCCTTCGCCGTTAGGGTCTGCGACGCGCAGTTCAGGCGGTTTGCCACATCACGCAAGGCCACTTCTTCGAACTGACAAACTGTATTTGACACGGCACGCGGAGACCGCAGTTGACTGCATGCCAGTGCGGCCACAGCTTGCACATTCAATGCGCCCAGATTGAAATCTTCAATAAGACAATCTTCATCGGTGATCAAAACTGCTGTTGGCACGTCAGGTTTCGCTGTTTGCATGTCCCTAATGGGTTGAACGGTGGGCAGCCCATCAGGTTCGGATGCTTCTAAACCTTTGCTCACCTCGGCCAGTTCGCCGTGCTCAGGGGTAAAACGCCCGTTGGTGAATATATCAATGTTCTGGCGTCTTGCAGGATAGGGTTTTCCACGTGTGTGCAGGCCCGCCGCCCATCGCCAGTTCAACGTGTTTGCCGCGGCGTCCCCATCCAAAAGATGGCGGTAGAAAAAATCTGCGCCCAATCGCCAGGGCAGCTCAAGCGTAAAAATCCAGATAGAGGCAAACCACATCCGCGCGTGGTTGTGCAAATACCCTGTCTGCGTCAATTCCTGCGCCCAACTGTCAAAATAATTGAAGCCGGTGTTTCCCGCCTCAGCCAGTTCAATATCACGACGCAATCTGCCATCCCGCTTTACCGCGGCAAAATCCGCGTCACGGCCCACGACATAGCTGTCCCAAACCTGCGGCCGGCGTTCCAGCCATCCCTTGTAGTATCCGCGCCAGATCACTTCTTCGACGAACTTGGACGCATCATCAGGGCCGTGCGCGTCAAGCGCAGCGGTGATTACCTCATGCTCCGTTATCAGGCGACGGCGGATGTAGGGCGACAGCATCGACACATTGGTGTGCTGTCCTGGCCCATTGTCATAATTGCGGCCCTGCTCATACCGTCGCCCCATACTAGCCACGAACGTTTGCATTGCGGCAAGGCCAGCTGCACGGGTCCCAACAAATTCTGCCATGAATTTAGTTCATCAGGTCTTCGAAAAGTCCGTGATACCGACGATGCTGTGATTTATCGTTCGCATGGCGACCATCTTCATGCCAAGGAGCATGCTCAGTATTTTTGCGCACCAACGTTTCTGACGGGCAGTCAAACCGGGCAAAAACAATTGCGTCTGCTTTGATGTCAGGCATTATCGTGTTCCTTTTCTGTCACTTATCAGTAATACGGTTCAATCCGATAATCGGTTCCATTTTAATTGAAACATCTGCCGTTTGTTCGCGGCGTGTTGCACACCACTCTTGAAATCCACCAAACCTGAAACACCTCACTCCCATGACAAAAAAATCACCGCTCGTGCGATTTATCAAATTATCTATTTCAACTTTGTGTCCGCCACCTGGGCGTGCGCGTATTGCGACCGCACTGGCATACGGGGTGGTGTGCCACATGCTGTTCGCCCTCGCGGTCCTGTCTATGATAGTAGCAATGTTTTTTGGCATGAGTATGAGCTTTGGGCGGGTGCCTGCGCCCTACGCTATTCTGGCAAATACTGCCTTAATCCTTCAGTTCCCGATTGTTCACTCCCTGCTTTTGACGTCGAAGGGGAAGCGAATCCTGGCATGGCTAGCACCAAATCAACATGCTAAAACGCTGTCCACGACGATCTACGCCACCATCGCTTCGATGCAGTTGCTTACATTGTTCGCATTGTGGACGCCATGCGGCACGATCTGGTGGGAGGCATCGGGTGGTGTGTTTGTCGCGATCTGTATCATGTATGGACTGTCTTGGCTGTTACTGTTGTGGGCCAGCGCTGACGCCGGTGCAGAAGTTCAATCCGGCGCATTGGGTTGGATGTCATTGATGCAAAACATCAAACCAGTTTTTCCCGATATGCCCACCCACGGTTTGTTTAGCATCATCCGCCAACCGATTTATGCCGCGTTTGCCCTGACCACATGGACCGTACCTGTATGGACGTCGGATCAGTTGTTTTTAGCAGTCGGCCTGACTACGTATTGCGTACTTGCCCCACAGCTAAAGGAACGTCGCTTTACCAAACGTTACGGTGACCGCTTTGCCCGCTACCGAAAAAAAGTGCCCTACATGATCCCCCGCATTTTCAGGAAACCGTCGCAATGACAGGCCGGCGCAACAACCTTAAAATTTATAATGATGTCGCCGCCAACTGGTGGTCTGATGAAATCCGTTGGGTTAGGACATTAAAAAACCTCGTCCCTGGACGTCTGAAATGGTTCGATAAACTGACCGATTGGCAAGGAAAATCCGTTCTCGATCTCGGGTGCGCAGGTGGATTCATGGCCGAGGCATTGGCGCACAAGGGCGCGCGTGTCAGCGGAATTGACCCAGCGCAAGACGCCATTCAGGCCGCAAAACAACACGCAAAAACCAGTGATCTCGATATCACATACGACGTTGGTGTGGGCGAACACATGCCGTACTCCGATGACACATTCGACATTGTCGTCTGCGTTGATGTTCTAGAACACGTCCGCGATCTAAGCCAGGTCTTGGCCGAGGTTGCGCGCGTTCTCAAACCCGGCGGTCTATTTTTGTATGATACAATAAACCGCAATCCGATCGCGCGCCTTGCCACCATCACCGTCGCCGAAGATGTCTTACGTCTTTTGCCCAAGGGCACCCATGATCCGGCAATGTTTATCAAACCGCGTGAGCTTCGCACAGCGATCATGAATGCTGGGCTAACCGTCGGACCCCAAACGGGGTTGGGACCGCGCGGCTTAAACCGCCAGTTCGATATAACATTTGGCCCACTGCCGTTTAAAACAGTTCTTTATATGGGTATGGCCCGCTTTCCGAAGGTTGCGCCATTAGGACGTTCCATCTTTAACCACGACGACTGATAAACGGCGCGTCTAAACTGATAGGTCCGCCAAAGTAAGCTATTTGGATATTTACAGAATTTCGGGATACTTCCTGTAAATTCCTGATTTGGGGTGGAGGAAGTTTTCATGACGAACGAAGAACGGATTGAACGTCTAGCCATCAGGCTTGACGCAGTGTCTTATATTTTCGTCAGTACCTTCTCTGGGAATGCGGTAAAAATAGACATGGGCTCAGGAGGGAAAAGCCTACCTAAAAAGCAATCTATTCGTTTGGTTTTGTGAATTTAATTAACCTGCCAGATGGGCCATCTTCCAGCACCCAAATGGCACCATCATAACCCATTTCAACCTCTCTTACTCTTTGGGACCAGCTAAATCGTTCAGCCTCGAAAGGCTTTTTATTTTTAAAATCAATTCGAACTAAGGCTTTGCTTTTCAACCCTCCTATGAATGCATTTCCATTCCATTCAGAAAACTCATCCCCTTCATAAAAAACTAATCCTGATGGAGCCACGGTAGGTACCCAAAAAAGTTTAGGTGCTTTGAAATCTGGCCTTGTTTTATGAACAGGAATTTTTGCACCACTATAATGATCACCTTCAGATACCAGCGGCCATCCATAATTTTCACCAGCAACTATTAAATTAAGCTCATCTCCATGCTTTGGGCCCATTTCGTGCGACCAAAGTTGACCATTTTTATCAAATGCGATTCCAAGGGCATTCCTGTGACCGACGGTCCAAAAGGTTTTTGCAAGCTCACCTTTGTCCTGAAATGGGTTGTCCGTAGGTACAGTTCCATCTTCGTTAAGACGGATAATTTTTCCTAACGCCATGTCCCACTGTTGTGCAGGGGTTTGCTCTTGCCTGTCACCAGATGTGATGAAAATCTTTCCAGCGTGTTGTGTTCCGTCGAGACCAAACGCAATTCTATGGGAAAAATGTCCTTTCCCTTGTCGAGCGGGTATTTGCCGCCAAATAGGTTCAATATTTTTTAGCTGGGGTTTTTTTGAGTTTTCTAATGTGCCTCGTATTACGGACGCATATCGTGTCTTCCCTGCATTGTCTGAATTGATGTAAGAAATATAGACTAGTTTATTTTTTTCATACTTTGGATGAAGAATGACATCACCTAATCCTCCTTGGCCCCCTGCAAAAACTTTTGGGACTCCAATTACTAAATACTTTTCACCACTCGTACTTACGAGCCAAAGTTTTCCAGCTTTTGTGGTGACCAGTAGGCTGTCGCTATTAATGAAAGACATCGCCCAAGGACTGTTAAATTCAGAGACAACTTCCCCTTTCAATTTGCTACCTGCACTTCCAATCATAACATTATTGGCCCAAGCACTTGAAGCAAGATTTATTAGCAATATTAAAATAGCTGTACGCATTTAATAGAAATCCCACATACTGTATTTCTCCCAAAGCTCATAGGAAGAGTTGATCATCATTTATCGCCCAAAGTCTGCACCGTTTGTACTGCAGTATCAAATTAAGCGGTTGTATGTTTAGCACCTATATAATCACAAGTCAGCTGTAAGCCCTGAAAGTTTTGGGAAATCTCAGTTGCATAGCCGCTGCCCTCAATTACCTCTTCGGGCAGTCTAGGGCTGCTAAGTTGGTTGGGACCCCATTTACCTGATTAGTGTCTCCATCCTGCACTTGTATAACCTTTCCAGTTAATACTACCTAATCTGATAACGGACAATGATATCAAGATGTAAGCAGGAACTCAGCGCAGTGTGGAAGCACCGTTTAATTCATGATCCACTAATAAGTTTAAGCTACTCAATCCTTCCAAATTGGACTCAACCCGTCAATTAGATAGTCCTTACAAATAGAAGGAGCAACTTTTTCATAATCTTCTATTGTTTTCACTTCTGGACGTTCTTCACGAAATTTTTTCAAAAATGTTCTAGCGTTCTCAAAATCTCCCAGATGAACATAGATTGCCGCCCTCCAACCATTATAACGACTGTGCGAACCCCTATCATACAGAATATTGCACCACTCTAAGCTCTTATTAGAATTAGCCATTGCCATGTAAAGGAAAGGCATTAAACCTTCATAGCCTCTCCTGCCAATTGGATTCATTTCCATTGCTCTTAACAGATAATATTCTGCTTCTTCAAAATGTTTATCATTACATAGAGCCCAGCCATAGTCATTATTTGAACCATCGTGACTTGGGTTCAGGTCCAATGCCTGTCTGGCATATTTCAATCTCTGTGGATAATCTTTTTTAAGATTAAACGATCTACTATACATAGCGACTGCTTCAGGATTATTAGGATCAATAGAATAAGCTTTGAAAGACAGATCATGAAATAATAACTCGTTTTCTGTGCGTTGGTGTTGATGCACAGACATAAATAAGTTGCCATAAATGCGTTTAGCTTTTAGCACATAAGCGTCACACAAATCTGAATCCATAGCTATTGCGCTATCGCAAAGTCCGAAAAATACCTTGTTTGCAGCTTCATCTGGATCGTCACCAGCCCATGTCTGGTTATATATAGCCAAGGCTTTTAAGTAATTGTCCCAAGCAGACAAAGATGAAGGCGATTTAGTTCGTATGCGTTCGTGCTCTTTTCCTTTAAGAGCAGGAAAAATTAATGTTGCCACCTCCTGTGATACCTCGTCTTGTACCTCAAAAATATCATCCAATGAGCGATCCCAACGTTTAGACCAAACTTGTTGATCATCTTTTGAATCTACTAAGCTTGCTGAAATTCGTATCTTATTGCCACCTTTGCGTATGCTGCCCTCGACAATATAATCTGCTCCCAATCGCTGACCCAGTTCTGATGGTTTTATTTCTTGTCCTTTGAAGCTAAAGGTAGAGTTTCTAGCGATAACTGGAAAAGATTTCCAAGAAGAGAGATTAGCAATTATATCTTCTGTAACCCCATCAACAAAGTATTCTTGTTCTTCATCATTAGTCATATTTTTGAACGGCATTACGGCAATTGTTGGTGGCTTGCTTTCAGTTATTTCGCTTGGCTCATTTGAAGAACCTAAAACCCGCTGTTCTAAACCTTCTATGATCACGTCATAAGCATGTAATACAGTATTTTTTATTTTCTGAGTACCGAGGTCGGTAAATTTAAATTCCACTTTTTTATTTGCAAATTCATATATTGCTTTTGATAAAGAAACCCCCCCTGGTTGGCTTAATACTTCTAACCGTGCAGCATTATTTACCCCCTCGCCATAAAGATTTGTTCCCTCTACAATAACATCACCCACATTAAGACCAATACGGAACTGCATCTGCAAATCTTTTGATACAGAAAGGTTACGTTTATTAATCATTTTCTGAAACTCAGTAGCACAAACTACTGCATTTACTGCACTCTGGAATTCGGCAAGAACTGAGTCTCCTGCTGTATTAAAGATACGGGCATCATATTTCTTGAAAAGTTGATCCATGATATCACGACAGGCCCGAAGACTTCTCAGTGTAGAATTCTCATTTTTTTCCATAAGCGTGCTAAAATTAACGACGTCTGTCACGAATATAACTGCTATTTTGCGAATAATCTGATCTTCAGTCATCTAAGTTCTCCTTAGATATAAATAATTTTGGGCAAAGAGCTATAAACTCCAAAAGGACAAAAATTGTATAGCACAGAAGTAACTCCAGAATAAAAGGAAATAGATCATACAGTGCCTGACGCCAGCTGTCCGTTGTCAGAGTATTAGGGTTCAAGGGCGTCCTGAACTAAGAAAGGGTCTGGATCATCTTATTAATATTATTATGCGACGGTGTTGCAAGCGCCGTCCTTCAAAAGTCTTTTGTTTTATACTTTCTCTTTGTTTTAGGATTGCTTTATCTCGTCCAAAGTAGACGTCAGATGACATGAAGTTTCGTACGAATCCATGAACTTAAATTTCTATTCCTTGTTGACCTTAAGACCTGTGGGAAGGCCATCGATACTACTTAGGTTTTTCTGTTCCCAGTATGACTTAATACCGTCTGGTCCTTTGTCGTCGTGCCAGTTGTCTGTCACAGAACAGTCTCCTTTATAGCGAAATAGGGAAACTCCGTAACCACAGGATGTTTGAACGAGATAAAAATTTAAACTCACTATCTGTCTTGTACCAAGAGGTGTAACGCGGCCGTAATATTGAGAAATTAAACCCTCAAATTCAGCTTTTTCCCAACCAACCGATGTGCCGGTGCCATACCACTACATACTTTGTGGAGTTCCAGAAAAGGCGCAAAACATTATAGTTAGACGACCGTCAGCAAGCATATGTGCAGCAGTTTCATTACCACTTCCAGTTCTGTCTGAATAGATAACATGATGATCATCCACTATACGAAATGCTGAGATTTCACGTGGATAGATTTCTTCCGGTGATATTGGAAACGGTGCCGCGCCTCTTATGTCCGCAGCAAAGGCTTCCAGAGCGGACTTGATTGTTGCCAAACCATGGTATTCGAACCCTCTTTTAATTTGAGGCGCCATTGTATCCAAATACTCTGACAACGGACGCTCATATTCGATAAGATGAACCAGAAGTACTCTCTTATCAAAATATCCTATATGGACCCACTAGGGCTGACGGCCGATACATAAAGTCCGAAGATGTGTAGAAATTAAGTGGGACCACTAGCTTGAGGTCCCACTTTCGATTTTGAGTTTCACGGTTTCTACAACTTGCTTTATCTATTGGTAGGTCAATTCATCAGGTGAGTGGAGTTGCTCCAGTTTCCATACGAATTATTTGTCCATCTTTTATCATGCAAACCAGCATAACTGCTTCTTTAGTATCGTCAGGGTAAGACATGAAATCATGTGAAACTAAAATTTCATCATTTTCATAAACGCAACGAGATGCATCGTTTACAAACTTTGGGTTCCCCATCATATCAACGACCATAGAAGCCCATTCACTTTTTGTGAATTTGTTACCTGATTTATGAAAAACAATTTCTGCGTCTTCGTGAAGAAGCTCAATGTAACCCTCGATATTCCGATCATCCATGACTTTTGCTAATTTTTGGTATAACGACATTTATATTATCCCTATGCTCCGGAAAATTCGTAAAGTTTGCCCCATCTTATTAAGTTACTCTTTATCGAGTGAAGGATTCGCCACTCATTGGTGTTACCACTGTGGTTTCCAAGATAGCGCCTGCAGCTGCTCTTTTAGCTTTCAGTTCCTCATGGCCTCCAAACGCTTTCATGGCTTCGGGAGATTCAAAATCGATTATAACCGTTAGCTTATTATCATCATCTTTCTCGGTTCCCGCGAAAACCAGCTTTCCTCCAAGCGCGTTCAAGGTAGCCTCATTCTCTTGAAACATTTCTTTCCAAGGCATGAAGCCACGGGATAGGTCCTGAGTGAGTTTTACTAACATGATATATGATCCTCATTTTGATTTTAAATTAGATTCGTGATCTAATTATTTAGCTGCGTCTAGTTCATAATTTAGAGTAGTCTTAAACATAAATACTACAGTCCAAGGTGTACGCCAGAAGTTCCGTTGTCAGAAGTGTGGAGCCAAAGGTAACAATATCTTCCAGATCGTATATAGGGGGAATATAAATGTGGTGCTTGATGGTGCTAGGGTCAAACCTCAGTGAACCTTCTTGGATCAGTTATCTAGAAGTCAGGCTTGCTCTAGATGCATTAAATACTGTAACCTAGATGAAACCACGGGCCACTTGTGTTCTAACGTGCTTTTGTGATGGCGGTTTCGATGATATCTCGCATTTCGGCAACATTGGCGTTTCTGGGGTTTGTCCCTGCGGCGCTGTCGAGCAACGCTTTCTCAGCGATCCGCTGAGTGCAATCGGCGGGCACACCGATTTCGTTCAGGGACCGGGGGATATTGATTTCATCAAGCATCTGCTCGATCTTAGCCACGAAGCCATCAACTGAAGTCTCTTCAAGGACCATCGCTTCGGCCATCCGTTTTACCTTGCTCTCCATGCCCGGCAAATTGAAACGCAACACAACCGGTAAGATAATTGCATTGGTCAGCCCATGTTGGGTGTTGAATTCAGCCCCGATCATGTGGCTGATTGCATGCACGTGACCCAAACCTTTTTGGAAAGCGATCCCTGCCAAACAGGACCCCATCAGCATACCACCCCGCGCCGCCAAATTCTTTGGATCGCGCACCGCAATGGGCAACCATTTTGCCACCAGCGCCAGACCTTCGAGCGCCAGCCCGTCACAGAGGGGATGGAACCCGGGCACGCAGTAGGCCTCAATTGCATGGACCATGGCGTCGACCCCTGTCCAGGCGGTCAGATTGGCAGGAAGCCCGACTGTTAGGTCCGGATCAAGCAGCGCCAAGGATGGCTTTAGGGCAGCATGGCAGATGCAGAACTTCATGCCCTTTCCTGTATGCGTAATCATGGCAGTACTTTCGGTCTCCGCTCCGGTTCCAGCAGTTGTTGGGATTGTGATCAGCGTTGGAAAGGGTTGGTATGTATCGATATCTGTAGGCAGTTTTTCCCATTCAAAAGCCCACAGATCGATATCATTTCTCGCGGTCAAGCAGACAGCTTTGCCACCATCCATCGCGCTTCCACCACCAATGGCGATGATCGCATCGTGATTGCCCAACCGGAATGCCTCGCGCCCGGCGCCAATTTCATCATCACGCGGATTTGGCGAGATATCCGAGAATATGCCCGATGAAAGCCCCGGCTGGGTCAAATACTCTTGTAGTTGCGAAATGAACGGCAGGTCGCGGCTGCCTTTGTCAGTGACGATCAACGGGTTGGAAACCTCCATCGCTACGCAGCGTCGCCCAATTTCGGACAGCCGACCCGGCCCATAGGCAATAGGTATTGGAAACGTCCAATCCTGCGGTTCCAAAATTTCAGGGTTATTCATGTTATGTTTCCCTTTGCTGGATCACGTCGCACATCCACAAAAACTAGTTGTCCTGCCTGGACTGCCACGTGATGCGACAGGCGAGGTACAAAAGAAGGCATTGCTTGAAAAATACAAGGGCTTGTTCGTCGCACCATAGGCTCATGTCGCCGGCCGCTTCCCCGCATTTTGCAGCGGCCTTGAGACCGGCACGGGTGTTTTGGATATTCAGTTTACATTGGAATTCACCGAAGACAGACGCTGTCCGTTATTAGAGTATTTGGGTCCAAAGGCGTCTCAAATTAAGAGAGGGTTTGGAACATCTTGCAGAATATAAGATCGAGATTGAGAGGATTTTGAAATTATAATTTTACGACTTCAAAATCCTCTTAGTTTTGATCTCCAAATCGATAAGATGAATCAGAAATACCCTCTTACAACATTATCCGATTTGGACCCATTAGTGCTGACGGCAGACATTGAGCCTCCCCCTTTGAAGGGGTCCGCCCTGATAGTTAGGGAGCAGAAGACCAAAAATGGCCATCATAAGGGTTCCTTCGCAGTTTATTGCGCTTTATTAAAAGAGCATGAGAAAACGCTTTACGAGCCAACCCGCCCAATTAACCATGCATGATCTTCTTGAATTCTCGGTATTGGGCGCTTTGGATGAGATAGAACGCCTGATTAACTGGCCCTCCTTAGAGCCGCTTTTACCAAATGGTAGAGGGGAAATTAAATGGTTTTAACAGTTGAACAAAAAGGCACTCTGCTAGGCATGCTTTCAGGTCTAGGGGTGGCATTAGTAGTCATAGTTTTTGGTTCCATCTTTAACCCATTTAATTTCGGCCAAACATTGGATAACAATGAACGTCTCAGGGTTGCAATCAGCTCTATTGCTCTGCTTTGTTTAGTATTGACTATATGCATTGGACGTTTAGCAAAACACCGTTTTTTTACTCCTGCTGATATTAATGGCAGCGGTTTAACTCAGGCAACGGCTCAGGCTAAAATACTCCAAGCGTTATTACAAAATACACTGGAGCAAACAACAATCGCGGTTATCATTTATAATTGCTGGGCATTTCTAATGCCGAGCGGATGGCTATCTGCAGTCCCAATAGCAGCACTTAGTTTTGTTATCGGTCGTTTCTTATTTTTTTATGGTTATGCGAAAGGACCAGCAGCGAGGGCTTTTGGGTTTGCGTTAACTTTTTATCCCTCTGTTTTAATGCTGATCATAATAGTTATCCAGACAATGACGACTGCTTACGCTCACATTGTTTAGATTTCTTGCTGAATTAAAAAGACCTCAACATAACACCTTTTTTGGTGATTTCTGGAAAATTCATCATTGTTTTTATTGAGTAAAATTATGGATTTATATAATAACGGAGTTGTGCTGAGATCTTTTAGAATTACCCGAACACAATTCAGGGAGAACCAAAAATGACAAATGCAGAAATCACTAAACTTGCGGACGGTCTAAGCAATAACGACATCTGCGAATTGCTGAACCGCATTGGAGATCGGATCAATATTTATTATGGCTCGGCTAACAAGAACTGCCTTACGTCCAACTTTTTGTCAGCTTGCGTAAACGGTTCAGTTGTCCAAATAAACTGCGAGACAACTGAGTACGAAAATCGAGTGCAAAAATCTCATGGATGACGACTTCTTTGCAAAGACCGCAGTGCTTGGCAGGGCTATTTTCGATGGAATCATGAGTGGAACTGTTGTTACATATCTTTGAGATTTTGAATTATCAAAGATAAATTCGCGTAGTATCTGCTGAATAGATACAGTATCTGTTTCAGATGAATCTATCTGCGCTCAAGTTCAGAGATTTCCGCATCTATCTGGGCGGTAATTTATTTGCAGTAAACGCACTTTGGATGCAAAGGGTTACTATTGGTTGGATCGCGTGGGACTTAACATCATCAGCAACATTTGTAGGATTTATCGCTTTCGTCAATTTCGCTCCCGCAATGGTCACCGGACCGTTATTTGGGGTCTTGGTCGACAGAATGAGAATAACGCAAGTAGCAAAGCTGACACAGATACTTTTATTAATTATTTCTCTTGGTTTTTATCTTTTTTTTACCTTCGGAATTCTTGATGAGATACTTCTTTCATTTCTGTCTTTTTTATCCGGATTAGTCACTTCAGCTCACAATCCCGTTAGGTTGTCACTGGCTCCAAGGTTGGTTGATCGTACCTCGGTTGCTTCAGTGGTCTCAATTGTCGCAATCAATTTCAATTTGGCAAGATTGACAGGACCCGCCATTGGTGGATGGCTAATAGCGAGCTGGGGTATAAGCACAGCTCTACTTGTTCAAACCGGTTTCTATTTGCCGTTCATCTTCGCAATAAGTCTGCTACACCCTCGACAGCGATCATCTTCCATAATTAATAATGAGCCTTTTATCGCTGCTCTTCAAAATGGTATTAAATACGCTCTTGCAAACACACTTATTCGTCAAGCTTTTTTAGTCACAGCACTTTATGCTTTTCTGATCCGAGGCACCTTAGAAATTCTTCCTGTCATTGCCGATGGCGTTTTCAGCAGAGGCGCCACAGGGCTTGGTTTACTCACATCCAGCGCAGGATTTGGTGCGCTAATTGCTGGAGTAATAAAAGCATTTACACCCAGTCAAACAGTCAGAAAATTACCAAAATTTGCGCTCGCTAGCGCATTACTTGGTATAGGCCTAATGCCCCTGGTAGGACTATCCAATTCTTGGAATCTTACACTTTTATGTATTTTCTATATCGGATTTTCGGGAACCTTAGCTGGTATATCGGTCCAAACAGCGATTCAAATCGATCTGGATGATGACTTTCGCGGCCGTGTTATGAGCCTTTGGACTATGGTTAGTATCGGTGCAACCGCCACGGGGGCAATAATTTTGGGAGGCTTAGCTGATCATATTGGAGTCTCGCTGGCGTTTAGTCTAGCCGGTGGTCTGGGAACTGTACTTTTGGCCACCACAATTATACGAGCGAGTGGACCAAGTAAAAAAAAGAGCGTCGAACGTACCCTTTGATCTAAATTTTGCAGCCCAGCATTAGATTGCAAGGGTCATATTGATCCGGCTCAAACTGAGAGCATAGCCAGTTACATAGCGTCCAATACCTCTGCACCACGAGCCGCTAAAATTAGTATACGGTCCGCCACCGTGGACGCACCATTGGTTTCAGCTAAAGCATAGCTGTCATTGGATTTTGAAGTCGATGGAATACCGATGAAAAGCGGGTGGATATGCCAAAAGCCTATATATATAGACATTGGCTCTTTGGGTAAGTGAGGCTAATGCAGAAAGATCAAAGTATTTGCGCAACCAAAGACATCGCTCAGGACGAAAAATGCTTGTTCAACTAGTAAAATTAGTCGATCTTGACCTTAGACAGCAGGCTACTTGGGGAATGTTGGATAATAAGCCTTTTTCAGCATCGGAGGATGAACGCATGGCCGATACCACATCGCCCGTCAAACCCACCAAACGACGTGACTTTCTAGCCGGTGTCGGCGCGGCAGCCCTGCTTTCGGCCTTTCCCTTTCCCAGCAAGCCCGCCTTGGCGTCCTCCACGCGCAAGGCCGCACCGGCGAACGCCACCATCGCGCGCCTCGGAATATACCCACCGATTGGCATCTCCCGGGTCGGCGGCAGTGATAAATGGTTCCTCGCCCCCGAAGTTCCGGGTGTGCTGCCGGATACCAACGGCGATTACAAGGACGGCACGCAAAGCATCAAGAAGCAGGTTCAGCGCTTTCGGATCTATGCGTTCGACGATCAGGGTCAGGTGATCAAGGAGGTGACCGCCGCTGATGGGAAGATCGAATGGTGCGTTCACGTCGCCAACACCAAGGCGGCTTGGTACGGGTTCAATAATCCTTTGGACAATGGCGACAAGGCGCCGGGCCTCCCGGGACAACGTCGGAACCAGTATTTCGTCACCGACCAAGAACGGGAGAACATGCTGGTGATCGACGGTGGCGAGACCACAATCACCGGCACCAACACAAACGCCGACGGCACGGGCGAGGCCTATGCGATGGGTGGCCAATTCTGGGACGAGATCGAAGTCGGTTTGGGACAGTTGCGCACCGATGATGCCGGGCGCCTTCTGGTGTTCCCGTCGGACGGAAAGTCCGACAGTCCCAACAACTCCGCGATCACCAGCTTCGCCGACAATGACGGCTGGCATGACGACTGGTGCGACGGGCCAGTCGAGGCGACGGTCACCTTGGCGGACGGGACCGAGCTTGCAGCCGATCATGCTTGGGTGGCCAGTGTTGGACCAAACTTCGCCCCCGAAATACCGCCAGTCTCGACGCTTTACGATGTGATCAACAGCCTAAACCTTGCCGAAGGTTGGGTTCCACCCCTGGTTGGGCCAATTTCGTTCCGAGCGCAGGTCTATCCGACTTTCCGTCGATTGGCGTTGATGGAATGGGTCTCCGCCGAAGCTAATTTGCGCCAGGGTTGGCTTGATATCGGTGATTTCTCCGACCCAACCTATCTCGCGAAATTGCGGGATCCCAGCCCCGCAAATCGTACGTTTCGGGAATCTGTCTTCAAGAAGTTCCGGAACCCGTACAACGACGCGCCCGACGCTTATATCACTGAGCGGCTGAAGATGCCGTTGATGCTGGGGGGCGGGGTGAACTATGACGGCAGCCCCTTGCAATGGTTCCGCTTCCCACTGAAGCAGTACGACGATCTGGCACAATGGGCGATCGGCAACTTCACTGATGATTACGAGGATCCTGGCGCTGATGCGATCAGCACCCTCGACGATCTAGATTTGGCCCAACAGCCCGATGCCCTGACGGAAGCCGCGCTAGAACCATGTTCAGGCGGTGGGTTCCATCCAGGGGTCGAGCTGACCTACTATCTTCGCATCAAGAAGATGTATGCCCGCAACACCGACCCGAAGGCTGAACCGTTCCGCCTCGCCTTAGGCAAGCGGGACACACTGGTGCAAAACATCGGCTTCCTGCTGACCGCGGAGACCGCGTTCAAAGGCAACCCCGACCTCGGAGCACCACCTCCGATCGGCCCGCAATGGGCGGGCGATCTGACTCGCTGGATGGGGCTGCCATGGCAGTGTGACGCCTTCAGCTGTCAACAGGTGCTAATGCAGGAAGATTTCCCGACCGCCGTCTGGTGGCCCGCTCTGCTTCCGATCGACGTGTTGCCGGAGAAATACTATAAGGAAGCTTTAAACGCCGATTTGTCGGCGGACGAGCGGGTCAAATTTTTCGAAACTCGGGAGGCTTGGTCCCGCGCCGTCGCCGGCATCGGTTACCACGCAAATGCCAGCTACTGGGATGGCATCACCAATATGATCACCCTATGGGAGCGTTTGGGGTTCGTTATGAAACGGCCTGGCCCGATTGATGCGGATAAACCCGCTGGCATTCCCAAGGAAATATTCGTCGAGGTCGGACGGGACAATATGGAAGCTCGCTTCAAGTGGAACCCGTCCATGGGTGATTTACCGAATTGACCTCGGCAGACGATGCTCTCAAGGATGTAGTGGTGATTGGCGGCGGGATCGCCGGAGCGGCTGCATGCGTGGCATTGAGCTGGGCTGGTCTGGCGGACGGCACGGCTTGGTTCGCGCCAGACCAACCTTTCGAAGATCGCGTTGGAGAGAGCCTGCCGTCGACTGCCGGACCGATCCTCGACCGGCTGGGCCTCAGCGATCTCGTGACCACCGGGCATCGTCCCGCAAACGCAACCTTCACCGCCTGGGGACGGGAAGCTTTGGTAGAGCGGAATGCGATCGTGCAACTGCGCGGACCGGGCTGGGTGCTCGACCGCCCGCGTTTCGAGAAGGATCTGCGGGCGCGGGCGCAGACAGTCGTACAGCGCCGCAGAGAAACGGTTCTCACCGCCACTGCCGAAGATAGCGTGTGGACCATCACAACTGAATACGCACCGCCGCTCAGGGCGCGGACCCTGGTCGACGCGACCGGCCGGGCGGCGGCATTCGTCCGAAAGTTCGCAACTCTGCGACGGGACGACCGGATGGCCGTTGCCTACGCGTTCCCGCTCCATCGTGACCGAACGGTCGATCCCACTCCCGCCACATTGATTGAGGCGGTGGCGGACGGGTGGTGGTACGCGGCCCTGTTGCCAGACCAGCGTTTATCGCTCGCCTATTTCAGCGATCCGGACCTGATCCCCCGTGGCCTATCTGGTGATCTGGCAATGTGGCGTGACCTAGTCTCTGGTAGCCCCAACGTCAGCCAATGGATCGAGGATGCGGGCTTCACGCTTGAGGACGCGCCCAGTGTTGGCAGTGCCGGGACCACCTGGATCGACCCACCGGTGGGCATGTGCCACGGCGCCGCCTGGATGGCGATCGGAGACGCAGCGGCGACATTTGATCCGCTATCTTCTCACGGTATGACGACAGCTCTCTGGTCCGGCGCAAGGGTTGTTGACGCTCTAACCCCTTGGCTGGCCAATGCCGAGCCTGACGCCCTGACCGACTACGCCAATGCCGTTAGCGCAGGCGTTCTGAAATTCCGTACCGACCGAGCACAGTTGTACGGGCGAGAGAGGCGCTTTACGGGTCTGCCGTTCTGGGATCGCCGCTCGCAGAACTTCAACCTGCCATAACTTCACGACAATCTCTTCAGGTTTAGGTCTCTTGATGGCCATTCCAATTCATCCTTAAGAGAGTTTTAACAAAATTCGTGGCACTAATTTAGGGGGGAAGGACAGGGGCACCATAATCCAAGCTAAAGCATTGTAATAACTTACTAATTAGACTTAGTAAGTGAGCCGTAGACCATGCTGGCAACCAAATCTAACAGCTATACATTCCAAGTGATTGGCATCCATTGATTGGAAAGATTGGGAGGTCAAATAATCCGTGAAACTTTTGTGTGATATAGCTATGCTAAAATTGGTTCACTTAGACGAAGCGAAAATTGCGCCAACCAGCTTATTATGCGGCCAGAAAGGGTTACTTTGACCAAAGTATCGACTGTGTCACTGAACGATATTTCACTAATTGTAGAACGTGGCTCCCTGTCGAGCCACCAATATTTAAATGCAGTCTCGCTTTTGCGAGATGGAGGTTTTTGGAAAGACTGGGCCGTTCAGGCTCTTCTCGCAATGGCGGTTGGGCATATGTTGTCTGGGATTATCTTTTTCTTTGCCTTTAATTGGAATGATTTATCCGAAATGGCCAAATTCGCAGCCGTTGGTTGCGGTATATTAACTTGTCTGATTGCCTGGGTAATTGCAAAACTCGACAGTCCCACGGGTCAGGCTTTTGCAATTGGAGCCACTGTCCTGGTTGGCGCGATGTTCGCTGTATTAGGACAGGTATACCAAACGCCAGCGATGTTACATACACCTTTTGTATTTTGGGCAATTTTGACATTGCCATTTGCCTTGGCCTCTAGAAATTTGGCGCATTGGACGGTTTGGTTGGTCATATTGATTATAGCCATTACAGCCTACTCTAATTCCGGGCTGCGCCTAGCGGGGTACCCTATTGCAGCCAACATGCTTAACATTGCGGTTTCGGGCGGGCTAATCGTGGCGCTTATCTTGCTGGATAAAATTCTGTCACCTCGCCTTGTTTGGGCGCGCGCAGAGTGGTTTCGTATCCTCCTGGTTCTAGCTGTTATCGGTTTTTCTTTTATCAGTTTTACAGAAAGCTTTTGGGTTAATGGCCAAGGGCTTTGGCTTCTTTCACTTGGGCTAATATGCGGGCTTTTGGGCTATCTGTATTATTCGAAGCCCAGTCTTGGGACACTGGCATTGGCTGGCTTTGGCGTGTTCATATTAGTGGCTCAATTCACTTTTAAACTTTTTGAGGTCGCAGACGAGGGTATTGTTGGAATTTTCTTCCTCCAGTTCATATTGATGGGTGGCTTGACGCTTGGATTGGTCAAAGCTTTTCGACACTTTTTAACTCTACCCAGCTCGCGGCTGAGTATTGAGGCTTCGAAAGCTGACGACGATCGCATTCGATTTGTGATATCATTGACGGAATTTTGTGGACAAATGGGACTGGCAGAGAGCGAAGTTTCTAATATATTAGCAAGTGATGTCGAAGGCAGGCATCCTTGGTATATGCAGCTATTTTTAGCTGTTGCAGGTATTGTAACCGCTATGCTTGGCGTTGTTTTATTCGGGGGCATTCTCTGGATAACTATGGAGATTGAGAACCTAATATTATTTGGTATTCTAGGTAGCTTTGTCTTTGGGTTCTCGATTTTTGAGAGGCGAAGAACCATATCCCTTTATGTGCAAAATATGCTTAACACCCTGATTATTGTGGGCGGTATTTTGATAGCATTCGGTTTTGGGTACGAACTCGATAGTTTCGACGCGATGATTATTTTGCTTCTTGCACTAAGCCTTATCGTCATAACCTTTGTGCGCGACCGAATTTTGGAATTTTTGTCAGCAGCGGCAATAATTATATTGGTTGGCGCAGAATTATATCACTGGAATGTGCCGATGGTTGAGAGCATCATTCTTATCGTCGCGACAGTTCTCGGCGTCGTTTTGTTAACATTGCCGATTAGAATGCGCCTTTATAAAGCGGCTGGCACAGCCTTTATGATAGCGCCTGCTCTCTTAGGAATTACTTTAATCCACACGCAAAATTGGGAGGGCATTGCGGACGCCTCGCGTTTTTCGGATGATTGGTTGGCCCGTATTATAAGTCTCATCGTTTTGTTAAGCTGCACCGTATATCTAAACATAGGCAAAACCATTGCGGCTTTTAATCCGCCCATAACGGCCTTGATTCCGCTTCTAATTGGGGCAGCATTCGTGCCATTAGGCGGCGCTTCAGCGCTGTTATTGATGCTTGCAGGATACATCTTCGGATCTCAGGCTTTGGCTATCACCGGAACCCTATTACAAGTCTATTTTCTGACGATGTTTTACTATGAACTCAGTCTTGATTTTATAACAAAGTCAATAATTTTGTTTTTGTCAGGATTGGTATTTTCTGGAGTTTGGGTCTTTGTCCGCCAAAAGAGGGAAGTCTTAGCATGACACCTTTGCGATATATAGTGATAGCATTTGGCGCACTCACGATTGCCGGCTTTTTCATAAGTCAAATCAAAGATTTGGAAAATATAAGACGGGGTGGCAAAACAGTCTTGCTAGATTTACGCCCGGCCGATCCAAGGGCGTTGATGATGGGGGATTTTATGACGCTGGCATATGTAGAAGAAAACTCAGAAATCTTGCCGAAGGACTTGGCGCCCTCTGGTCAAATAATTCTAACGTTAGATGAAAATGGCCTGGGTAAAGTAAGCAGGATTGCAGACACTAGGAACCTAGGTGAAAATGAAATCCGCATAAATTACGTTCGCCGCAGTCGCGGCATAACCTTTGGGGCTCCACGTTACTATTTTCAAAACGGCACCGCAGAGACTTACCAAGGTGCTGAGTATGGTGTTTTCAAAGTGTCACCATCTGGGCGCGCCATACTAGTCGGCTTAGCTGACTCAGCCTTCGATGAAATTCTGGCCCCCAAAAATAGGGGTGGGAAATAGGCAACTTTAGGCCATTCGCGCTCGTTCAGCCTAAAACGCCAAAGGATCGGAAAGCCCAAACTCAATAAGGGCTAAGTTTATAATGGCTCGTACTGTCCCAAATATCCTAGCCACAGAAGCCCCGTTCAGGCCTTTGGCAAAAAGGTAATCACGGAACTTGGTAGCGTCAGACTGCACATAATTATGGAGGTTTTTCATCCCACAGCAATCGATCAGGTAGCCACAAGAACGCCTCACAGCAGCTTCAAAGGTCGGTGGGCGATCATTGTCCTTTAAGCGGAGATAGACTGCCACAGCAGCTTTAAACGAATGGTCATCGATAGAAGCCTCAGCCAGGGGCTCTTGCACGGCATCAACGAGTAGATGCTTCCCTTGTAGATCATCGGAAGAAATTCTCAGGATATGCCAATGCCTGTCTAATTTAGCCGCATCACTCATAGCCCTAACACGGGCACCCCTGATGGATTTAGTTCTCAAGGAGTAAGCAATCCTGCCTGTTCTATAATGCTGGCGTAAATCAGCGGGCACTCTTCTTGAAAAATACCAAACGCCGTCCTTTTGGAACGTATAGCTGTTAGATTTGGTTGCCAGCATGGTCTACGGCTCACTTACTAAGTGTAATTAGTAAGGTATTACAATGCTTTGGCTTGGATTATGGTGCCCCCACACGGCAAAATTTAATTTAATAAATTATTTAATATCAGATACTTAAAATAATTCAGATTTCAAAAAGCGGTACCAAAAGCGGTCCACGAGCAAGCAACTGCTCTCAATCAACCCTCCAAATTACGAAGAGAAAGTGGAAACCGAACGTACAGCATCACAGCCAAGCGGATGATCTCTGGGCTCGTATTGAAGTACCTGAATGGAGAGCGTTTTGTCATAGAGCAAAACTACGAAACCGCCCTACCCGTCTCAAGTTAGTTTCTTCTGACAGTGCCCAACAACCTAGTAGGGCGACACTCTCAGTTCGAGAACAACCTTGTAGGGCAGTACGACTCATCGGCAGAACAAGTCGGTGTCATGGACTGGGAAGAGGCACTACCAAGACTGCTCAAAGCCTGGGATATGCAGAGCGTAGACAGATGACCGAGAGTGGGAAGCAGTCTTTCGATTTTGGATCCTGAACGGCTGGTTCGTCCGCATCTTACCAGCTCATTTAAGGCGCTGAGAAGGATGCCTAATTCCGATATTTACAATTATCCAAAAATCTGGCCACTTTCGCGTAATTGTACAAGCTTGTGTGTATTTTTTTGAAAGCTATACCCATGTCTCTGTCTGCCCGCCTCCAACCGCATCACCGCGTCTTCGCGGTCTTCGCGATTTATGCGTTTGGCCTTGGTCAAATCTTCCCGCGCCTTCCAGACATCAAATTCGCGATGGGGATCGAAGAAGGCGCTTTGGGTCTGGCGCTGATGGGGATTTCGGTTGGAACGATCACAGCGCTCACGCTCAGCACGGCGCTTGTGACCAAGATTGGCCATCGGATTGCAATGCTCGCACTTGTTCCGGCAATGTCGCTGTTCTTCGCAATTGCCTCTTTCGCAAACGATCCCTTGGCCTTTTTCTTTCTTTTAATCCTAGCAGGCCTGTGTATTGGAGCGGTTGAAATTATCATCAACGTTGAAGCCGACAGGGTCGAAGCAGGCATGGACCGCCGCATCATGAGTCGCGCGCACGCATTCTGGAGCCTTGGGTTCTTCGGGGCGGCTGCCTACAGCGCAATCATGGTCAAATTCGGGATCACACCTCAGACCCAGCTGATGGCAAGCATTCCGATTTGCATCCTTCTGACGTGGCTGTGCCTGCAGGCCTTTCAACCGGCCACCATCCGCGCCACCGATAGTCACGACAAACCACCGATCGTTGCAAAACCAACATTCGCGATTATGGTCCTTGTTGGGGTGACATTGTCATCAATGCTGCTCGAAGGAGCTTCTATCGATTGGACAGCGATCTACATGGACAGTGTCTTTGTAGCGATTCCAGAGATGGGTGCTATCGGCGTCGCAACCGCAGCCCTGTCGCAAGGCATGGTGCGATATTTCGGAGACCGGTTTGTCGACCGCTTCGCACCAACCCGTGTCGCCCGTGGGATGCAAACGGTCATGGCACTGGGCGTTATCGCCGTCTTCTTTGCGCCTGACCCCTTGGTCGCTTTAGTTGGGTTCGCCCTGATCGGGGCAGGCAACGCGATGATGTTCCCGCTTGCCATGTCTGCAGCGGCGCAACGGACCGACCGGCCCGCAGCCATCAACGTCGCGGCTTTGGCGCAATTCAGCTTTGTGACGTTTCTGCTGGCGCCGCCCCTTCTTGGGTTCATTGCAGAACACTTCGGTCTGCGCTGGACCTTTGGGATCGGGCTGCCACTGATCGTGCTCAGCTTCGCTCTGTCCGGGGCGCTTGGGTCAAAGCCAACCAAAGATACGAAAAAAGCCGCATCGGTTCCGTCAGCCAAATGAAAACTGATGTTGTCAGACAAATTCTAACAGGTCCCAAAGTACCACAATCACACAAATCTATGGAGCGTAGATTTGAAACCACTCTGTGAGAGCGGCACTGCGTTTTTGCGGTGCTGTCAGACAAACTTGAACACCCGTAAAAGACACCTCAAGTCAATCATCATGCGGCACAGAAATTGAACCACTCTGTGAGAGCAGTTGTACGTTTTTGCTTGAAGGATTGCCTGCTTTCTAGATGTCTTTCATGGTTGAAGTGGTTGTATATCTGGGCGT
>CAJQRC010000032.1 GCA_905480645.1 uncultured Tateyamaria sp. | reverse complement strand
AAAAAGGCCACTCAGTACAGAGCGGCCCTTTAGATGCTTAATGAATGTTAGAGTTTACTCTTCATTACTGTCTGTTGTTTCTGTTTCTACTTTCTCACTACTGTCTTCGTCACCTTCGTTATCGGCCGACCGCAAACCTGATGGAGCAGAAATATTTGCGATCACAAAATCGCGTTCAATCGTTGCTTTGGAGCCTGATGGCAGTTTTACTGAAGAAATGGTTACACTATCACCTATTTCCACCTCTGAAACATCGATAGTTATATTATTTGGTATATCGCCAGCAGTAACAATTAGCTCAACTTCTGGTCGGACCAATGTAAGCACACCACCTTTTTTGAGCCCAGGTGAAACGTCTTCGCCGACTACTTCAACTGGAATGAACAGATTGATCTTTGTGGCTCTTTTAAGACGCATAAAATCCACGTGTGTTGGCAGATCTTTGACGATGTGGCGCTGTACGTCACGGCAAATAACACGAACGTCTTCGTGCCCTTCAATTTTCATATTAAAGAGCGTTGATTTGAAGCGACCGGCCCTTAACATTTTTAATAGTTTGTTGAAGGGCAAATTTATTGGTGTTGGATCTGTGTCGCCACCAAAAACAATCCCTGGAACCATGCCATCACGACGTGCTTGACGAGCGGCGCCCTTGCCTGTCCCCGTCCGTTCCAGAGCTATGAGATCAGGAATCTCTCCAGCCATAATAATTCTCCATTAAATAATGCAGGGTGCCTCCAAGGCTGTCACCCAACTTGAATTTCGCCTGATAGACTGGATCGCCCATTTTGGAAAGAGATAAAATGCAAAGCTTTACCCTAGACCCTTTTGTGTGATCGTGGCATCGCTGATAAATGCAAATTTGGAATGATCTTAATGCATCGCGCAAGGCAATTGCCGCCTTTGCTGCTGTAGGTATTGGCTGGGCGAGTTTCTCTGCCCAAATGCCCGTGATTAAGACGCAGGTTGGTGTAGGTGATGGGCTTTGGGGAACATTGCTTTTATTGGGGTCGTCTGGTGCTCTATTGGCAATGTGGTTGGCACCGTTGTTTTATAGAATTTTAAGAACTTGGGCTTTACTGGTTAGCGTAATGGTAATGATTGTCGGCTTTATGCTAACCGGTATTGCAGAGGGGCCAATATTTATTGGAGTTGCTTTATTCATGGCAGCTGCTGGATCTGGTATCGCTGATGTGTTGGCAAACAATGAAGTAAGTGAAGCCGAATCTGTATCTGGTCACAGTTTAATGAACCTGAACCATGGTTTGTTTTCTATCGCTTATGCTATTGCAGCTATCGCGGTTGGTGTCGCAAGAGAAGCAGAAATTAGCTCGGTTGGTATTTTTGGGGGAATGGCAATTTTAATCATCGTTTCGATGATTTGGATGAAATTGCCTGACCGCCTATTGGATCTTGAAAGAGATGAGAAAGATTTTTCAGGGATGCCCTTTGGATTGGTTTGGGTTGGAGGTTTAGTGGTTTTGGCAGCATTTTTGGGTGAGGCGGCAACTGAGGGTTGGTCAGCGCTCCATGTTGAACGCACTTTGGGTGGTCGTGCGTCCGAAGGCGCAATGGGCCCCGCACTATTGGGATTTGGCATGGCTGTCGGTCGTTTAGGTGCACATTGGTTTGGCTCAGATTGGCCTCCAATTCGGGTTATGATTATAGGTTCTTGTGTCGCGGGTTTGGGGCTGGCATTTGTTGGAGCTGCGCCGACTATTGGGATGTCCTATCTTGGATTTGCAATTGGTGGCTTGGGTGTATCTGTTGTTGGGCCGTTAGCCCTTAGCCTTGTTGGACAAGCTGTTGCGCGACGATATAGGTTGGCTGCCTTATCACAGGCAGCTGCGCTTGGGTATGCAGCTTTCTTTCTTGGTCCTGTAATCATGGGATATGTGTCCGAGGGGTTTGGTTTGCGAGTTTCATTTTATGTAATTGGAGCCATTATGTTAGTGGTCGCATTTGTGTTAGTACCCTTGTGGGCGCGCATGTTGAGGTCTGGAGTATATTCTGAGAAACAGGCTAACAGGTGAGTACTTTCCAATTTGCTAATTAGAGAAATAAATTGATCATCTTTTTTGTGGGTAGCGCGGTATACTGCTGATACATGCATAGGTAGAAATCTCTGTTGGAGGAGGTTTTTACATCAATAGTGTATTAGGAATATTATAGGGGATGCTACTTTATTTCTTTTATTATCAGATCACGATCATATGTTCGGAAAAATGATGATTCAGAATTTCTTTGTGAGGGGATACAAAGGGAACTATATTTGCAGCCCTACACAAACTTATGAACGAAATTTTGTTTAGTTACTGGCTGGTATTAAGATTGCCATCGGCCTACAAAATCCTCTGGAACTAGAATGTTATGTTTACCAAGATTGATCACATTGGTTTCTCCGCAAAGAGCCATACTAGTATCGAGTTCTGTGTGGATCAATTCGAGCGCTTTAGTCACGCCAGCCTGTCCCATTGCACCCAGTCCATATATGTAGGCGCGGCCGATATAAGTGCCTTTCGCTCCCATGGCTAATGCTTTCAGGACATCTTGTCCTGACCGAATACCGCCATCCATGTGTACCTCAATTTGATCTCCAACAGCATCAAGAATTGCTGGCATTGCTCGAATAGAACTGAGGGCTCCATCAAGTTGTCGGCCGCCATGGTTAGATATAATGATGGCATCAGCTCCAACTTTGAGAGCCATTTTAGCGTCTTCAGCGTCTAAAATTCCTTTGAGGATGACTTTGCCGTCCCACTTTTCTATCAATTTGGAAATTTTGTTCCAATCTAGAGACGGATCAAATTGTTCGTTGGTCCAAGCCCCCAATTGAGACATGTCAGACACTCCTTTTACATGCCCAACAATATTCCCAAACTCACGGCGCTTTGCGGTAAGCATTTCAAGACCCCATCCCCATTTGGTAACAAGGTTTGCAATTGTTGTTGGGGTTAATTTTGGCGGAGCCGACAGCCCGTTTTTTAAATCTTTGTGGCGCTGACCAAGAATTTGAAGGTCCAGTGTTATTACGAGTGCTGAACAACTTGCTGCTTTCGCCCTTTCGATCAAACGGTTAATGAAATCTTCATCTTTCATAGTGTAAAGCTGGAACCAGAATGGTGCTGTAGTAGAATTTGCAACGTCCTCGATCGAGTTGATCGACATGGTTGACAATGTGAAAGGCACACCAAATCGTTCAGCGGCTTGAGCAGACTTAATCTCACCATCTGCATGTTGCATTCCAGTCAAACCTACTGGGGCTAAAGCAACTGGCATTGCTACGTCCTGTTCGATCATTTTGGAAGCTGTACTTCGGCCACTCATGTTCACAGCCACACGTTGGCGCAGGCGGATATGGGCAAAATCGTTTGTGTTGTCGCGGAATGTCTGTTCTGTCCAACTGCCGGATTCGCAATAGTCATAAAACATTCGTGGAACACGGCGTTCATGAATGCTTTTAAGGTCTTTTATATTAGTGATTATAGGCATTTTTAGAATCCATGCTGATCAAATAAAATTACCAATCCATTTCCTTTTTGGCAACTTACAATTCACACTACGAAAAGAGCCATAATGTTATTGCATGGTGATTTTGTGCTTTACCCCTTGAATTTATAGTCTGGGCGGCGCATTAGATTTCTGTAATTAAAAAGCTCTCAGGTTGTAAATAAGGAGAAACCATGGCCAAGGAAGATACGCTCGAATTTCCCGGTATTGTGAAGGAACTCCTGCCCAATGCGACATTTCGGGTCGAGCTTGAAAACGGCCATGAAATTATTGCACATACTGCAGGGAAAATGCGTAAAAACCGTATCCGCGTTTTGGCTGGGGATAAAGTGCAAGTGGAAATGACACCCTACGACCTTACCAAAGGCCGCATTAATTATCGGTTCAAATAACCTACGACATGGCGTTTGTTTTGGGATCTGGAAGCCCTAGACGCTTAGAGTTGCTCAAGCAAATTGGTTTGACGCCTGATGCTATACGCTCACCAGACATTGACGAAGCTCCACTGCCGGGTGAATTGCCGCGTTCATACTGTTCCCGCATCGCGTTGGAAAAACTTACCTCTATTGAAGCAGATACGGATTGTGTTGTGCTATGCGCAGATACAACGGTTTCAGTTGGTCGACGTATTTTGGGCAAACCTTCCAATAGAGCAGAGGCTGAAACTTTTCTGCGATTGATGTCTGGTCGCCGGCACCGTGTTATTACCGCGGTAGCGGTTCGTAGTGGGGAAAAAATTTGGTCGAAGGACGTGGTTAGCTCGGTGAGGATGAAGGTGTTATCTGACCGTGAAATAGAAAGCTATTTAGTTCTTAATGATTGGCAAGGCAAAGCTGGTGGATATGGTATTCAGGGGCCAGCCAGCGCTTTCATTCCTTGGATCAAGGGATCTTTTACTGGCATTGTTGGTTTGCCCTTAGCTGAAACTGCGCGTTTGTTAGAAACAGCGGGAATGAAGATCTGGAAATGAAAGGGCGTCAGATATTTTTAGATCATTTGCAGGGACGTGAAGCAGCGGCCCTTATGATAGATGGACAGTTGAGTGATTTGTTAGTTGATGGAGATGCACCTCGGCCTGGTACAGTATATAAAGCGATGGTTGACCGGCAAGTTAAGGGACAAGGTGGAGTTTTTCTTAAGACGCCTGATGGATCTGCATTTCTGCGTGGAGTTAAGGGAATATCACAAGGTGAAATGTTCCATGTACAGGTCACGGGCTATGCAGAAGTGGGTAAGGCTATTCCGGTTACCCATAAACTGCTGTTTAAAAGCCGTTATGCGATTGTGACGCCTGATGCTGCGGGGATAAACCTATCCCGTAGTATCCGTGATGATAAAGTTCGCGACAGACTTATACTATTGGCGTACGAGGCGATGGAAGGAAGCGAGATGGGTTTAATCTTGCGTTCTGTGAGCGCAGAGGCAAACCCAGATAATATCGTTGATGACATCGCCGCGATGCGCAAACTAGCGGAGCAAATAACAATTGACCGAGGGCAGAAGCCAACACTTCTTGTGGAGGGTGATGGTCCACATGTAGTAGCTTGGCGAGACTGGGTTAAGCCTGCAAATGTAGTGACGGAAGAAGGTTGTTTTGAAAGCTATGACGTTATGGAGGCTATAGAATCTGCTAAATCTATACTGATACCGTTGGGAGCTGGTGCGTCAATGTTTGTTGAGCCAACTAAAGCCTTGATTTCTGTAGATGTGAATACGGGAATTGATCAATCATTTTTTGCTGGTACTAAAGCAAATATTGCTTGCGCACGAGTACTGCCAAGCGCATTGCGAATAAGAGGTCTTGGTGGTCAAATAACAGTGGACCTTGCACCTATGCCTAAGAAAGAACGAAGAACTTTTGAAAATAGCTTGCGTGCCGCCTTGCGTGATGATGATGTCGATACAGTAATGGCTGGTTGGACCCCGCTTGGGCATTACGAATTACAACGGAAACGGGCGCGCCAGCCTTTGTCGGAGTTACTTATAAAATCTGACTAATTGGAATATG
>CAJQRC010000031.1 GCA_905480645.1 uncultured Tateyamaria sp. | reverse complement strand
CTTAGTCTTAGTCTTAGTCTCAGGAGCAAAAAGCTTATTTTTTGCGATAGTTTCAGAAGATTGATTGCTACCCTTTTGCTGCTGATAATCGCTCCAACCGCCTGCATAGGCGACAGCCTTTCCGTCGCCTTCCATAGCAATTGTTGTCACAGCCACACGATCCAAAAAATCTCTATCATGGCTAACTAAAAGGACAGTACCGTCGTATTGACCTAAAAGATCTTGTAGAAGATCCAGTGTTTCTACATCTAGATCATTGGTAGGCTCATCAAGAACCAAAAAATTGCTTTGCCGAGCCATTATTTTTGCGAGTAACAACCGTGCCTTTTCACCACCAGATAAAGACTTAACTGGAGCACGGACTTGAGCTTCATCAAACAAAAAATCTTTTAGATAACCAACAACATGCTTAGGATTACCACGAACCATCACTTGATCAGCCTTACCACTTACACGCATATCAGGATCACCGGTTAAGCTGTCCCAAAGGCTTATTTCAGAGTTAAGTTGAGCACGTGCCTGATCAAATACGGCAATATCTAAATTTGTGCCTAACGTAACAGATCCAGTGTCAGGAACAATTCTTCCTACAAGCATATTAAGTAATGTTGTTTTGCCAACACCATTTGGACCAACAAAAGCAATTCTATCACCACGTTGAACTTTCAATGAAAATGGTTCAAGAATAATTTTGCCATCAAAACGTTTTGATATTTCCCTCGCTTCTATAACCTTTCGACCAGATTGTGGCCCAGCATCTAATGCCATTGCTGCTGTTCGTTGACGAGTAATCTGAGACGCTCGCTCCGCGCGTAAATCTTGCAAAGCCCTAACTCGGCCCTGATTTCTTTTTCGACGTGCCGAAATACCCTCTACCGCCCATCGTGATTCCGATTTAATTTTTCGATTAAGCTTATGGCGTTGAGAATCTTCTTCTTCCCACGTAGTGTCCCGCCATGCTTCGAAGCTACCAAATCCTTTCTCTATTCTGCGAATCTTTGATCTATCAATC
The DNA here is from genome assembly GCA_905480645.1 of uncultured Tateyamaria sp. Lineage (GTDB taxonomy): Bacteria > Pseudomonadota > Alphaproteobacteria > Rhodobacterales > Rhodobacteraceae > Tateyamaria. The sequence continues at coordinate 52,004 of CAJQRC010000031.1, read as the reverse complement.
CATAAGGTTGCTCTGGAAAGCTCACGTAAGAATGCTCTATCGTGCGAAATTAAAAGAAACCCTGCTCGCGTTGCCTTCAGCTCTGATTCGAGCCAGCCAATAGCTTCAATGTCCAAATGGTTTGTTGGCTCGTCCAAGAGCATCAAATCAGGCGCTTCAGCCATCAAACGAGCTAATGCTGCGCGACGTCGCTCACCGCCAGACGCTGTTTTAACTGGCAGACTCAGATCGAGCTTAAGACCTTCCCCTGCACGTTCTACTTTATAAGTCTCAGAGGATTCTAGGTTCTGCATTGCAAAATCACCCAGAGTAACAAAATTTGATAAATCCGGATCTTGTTCCATGTATCCGACAGAAACACCTGCCCCTTTGACAATTGAACCACGATCAGTATCCACAATCCCAGCCATCACTTTCATTAACGTGGATTTACCAGAGCCATTGCGACCAACTAGGGCTATTCTATCGCTAGGCTGCACAACAAGGGATATGTCACTAAATACTGGATTGCCCCCAAATGTCAGGGCAACATCTGAAAGTTGCAGAAGGGGTGCGCGCGCCATTATTATCAGCTAATATCTTCAGGCAAAGGCGTCAACCAGATCGTAATAAAGGCCCTATGTAACACAACATAAAAACAGCTATTTCAAGCCGACACCTTTGTGCATCTATATTTATCATTGGACACACTTAAAAGTAATAAGAGGTTACATGGATGGACTGACCCTTCCAATGTTTCCAGTTAACTGCCTTAGGAGAGAAGTATCAGACACTCCGCTTGCTGTAACACGACGTGTTAAGGGAACTACCCTCCCATTTTTTAAACCAAATCGTTCAATGTTCCTTACAACACCACGCGAATCAAAGGAAATTGCCAGAACCTGCCTATTAATCTCTCTGGTTTCGCGCATGCCAACTGTTTTTGTGCGGCTGCGAACATAATAAAAATCACCACCGCTGAGCACGCCGCCAGCAGTAGGTGGCCCTACGGAACTCTCAACCGTTGCGCGCGTATCGACTCCGACGGCGAGCTTTTGTAGTTCTTCCTCAGGCGGGATATAACCATGATTTCGATAAGTAGGTGTGCAACCCGCAGTAGTAATTACAACTGCCAGTGTGACAAATCTAGCTAAGGTCCACATATAGGCTCCACTTTCTTTCTGCCCCTTGCTCTTGCAACATAGGGCCTTTATCCCGACTTACTCAAGGTTGCTCACTGTTTCAAGAAACGAAAGTATACTCATATGTCGACAAAACTTTCTTCCACCACAGCTTTGCGGGTTGCCGATCTATCACAGAACATGCCTACACCTTTTATATTGGAGCCCGATGTTTCAGGATTGGCAGCCATATCCACTATGCTAGAACTCATAAGTATACGAAAATTGCGATTTTATGGAGAAATACAAAGCCATGCCGTACGAGACTGGATGCTTACTGGCAAATTAGGAGCCACAGTTACCCAACCCTGTGGGATTACATTGAGACCTGTAATCACGCGCATTGATGTTCCTGTTTGTAGAATATATTTATACGATTATGAGCAAATAAAATCGCCAGAAGTTGAAATGACCGGAGATGATGAGTTTGAATCATTAGGTAAGTGGATAGACCCAGAAGCTGTTTTAATTGAATCTTTAAGCTTAGCATTACCAACATATCCGCGGGCACACGGTGCTTCATTAGAAGAAACAGTTTTAACCGAACCAGGCTTAGAACCGTTAACAGAACAGGCTATGAAACCATTTGCTGGTCTCTCAGACCTAAAAGATAAGTTAAAAGGAAATTTCGATACCTGATTTCCCCTTGCATAGAATATAAAATTGCGTATTTTTGCTTTTTTAGGAATTTTTGCATTGGACTTACGCTAGGGCATTGCCTAAACGCACCATACAACGACTTAATCAAACTAGCGGCTCATACTAAGAGCTATTAAACGCCCACGAAACGGGCATTATGAAACATGCACCCGCGACATAGCGGCGCTGCTCAGAAACTAAAGGCCCATTCCAATGGCTGTGCAACAAAACAAAGTGTCCAAATCGCGCCGCAACAATCGTCGCGGCCACGATAGCTTAACCCCCGCTAATCCTAATGAATGCCCAAACTGTGGAGAGCTGAAACGCCCCCACCACGTTTGTGCGGCGTGTGGGCATTATGATGATAACGAAATTATAGTAATGACTGAAGAGGTTGACTTGGAAGATGACGCAGCCTGAAGAGCAACGTAGAGAATAAGTCGGTCTTAACCCCAATGGCGGCCATAAAAAAAAATCAGGCCGATCAGACTGGGCAGTTGTCCTTTCCAATCATGATTTCTGTAGACGCCATGGGAAGCGATGATGGACCTGCCTCCATAGTGGCGGGTTGTGCTATCTCGGCAAAAAAGAATTCGCGTCTTGGTTTTATACTCCATGGACCAACCGAATTATTACAACAACTAGTTAAACGACGCAAAGAACTCGTCGGAAGATGTGAAATCCGCCATGCTAGTGATATAGTGTCGATGGAGGACAAACCGAGTCAAGCTGTTCGCACTGGGACTGACACATCAATGTGGTCAGCAATTGAATCTGTCCGAACTGGGGAAGCTTCAGTGGCGGTCAGCTGCGGGAACACTGGAGCATTGATGGCAATGTCGATGATTCGATTACGAAAATTGCCGGGAGTCAAACGCCCTGCGATAGCGGTACTGTGGCCCAGCCTGAACCCCCAAGGTTTCAATGTATTGCTAGATGTTGGCGCAGACATCCGCGCTGACGCGGATGATTTGTTATGTTATGCTTTAATGGGAGCTTCTTATTCACGCAATGGAATGAATGTACACCGTCCGAGAATTGGCTTACTAAACGTTGGAACAGAAGAGCACAAAGGTCGTGCAGAGTTAAAGGAAGCCTACGATTTGATAGGTGCACAAGCTGATGCTGCAGATTTTGATTTTATTGGTTTTGTTGAGGGGGGAGATCTTCCCAAAGACGTGGCGGATGTCATCATAACAGACGGATTTACAGGCAATGTAGCAATTAAAACCGGTGAAGGTACTGCTAGCCTCATCGGTACGTTACTAAGGCAGGCTTTTAGTTATTCACTTTTATCGCGTCTGGCGTCTTTACTCGCTTATACTTCACTCCAACGATTAAAGTTACGAATAGATCCGCGCCGTGTAAACGGTGGTGTTTTTTTAGGCCTGAACGGTACTGTGGTAAAATCCCATGGTGGCGCAGACGCAACCGGAGTGTCTGCAGCTTTAAAGCTTGCAGCGCAACTTTCAGAGCTTGGCTTTAACGAGAAGCTAGCCGCACGAGTGGCAGGAGTGACCCAGCCTACTGAGGAAACACAAAAATGACTGTGCGAGCCGTAGTTTGTGGAGTTGGGCATTACTTGCCAAAACGCATTGTAGAAAATAACGAGTTCGAGGCAACAATTGATACCACAGACGAATGGATTCGCTCTCGCTCTGGGATCGAACGTCGGCATTTTGCGACTGAAAACGATACAACATCATCAATGGCTACCGAAGCGGCCCGTGCTGCACTCCAAGACTCAGGTTGTGAGGCTAACGATCTTGACGCCATTGTTCTAGCCACCTCAACCGCAGATTTCACTTTTCCCTCAGCAGCCACCATGGTTCAGCATCAATTAGGTATGACACAAGGCTTTGCTTTTGATATTCAAGCTGTCTGCGCTGGGTTTATTTACGCTCTAGCGAATGCTAACGCATTAATTACATCAGGCCAAGCAAATCGGGTATTAGTGATTGGCGCCGAAACATTTAGTAAAATAATAGATTGGTCAGACAGAACAACCTCCGTACTTTTTGGAGATGGCGCTGGAGCTTTAATTCTAGAGGCTCAAGATGGGAATGGGGGACCGTCCGATAGAGGAATTCTATCAACAGACTTGAATTCGGACGGTCGCTTCCGCGATTTGTTGTATGTCGATGGGGGAGTGAGCACTGGTAGCACCGGCTATCTAAGAATGCAGGGAAACCAGGTATTTCGCCACGCAGTGGAAAAACTTGCCTCAACAGCAAATAATGCCTTAAAATCTGCCAAGGTCAGCACAAACGAAGTAGATTGGATAGTACCACATCAAGCGAATATTCGCATTATACAAGGCACAGCTAAAAAAATGAATCTACCGATGGATCGTGTGGTGGTTACAGTACAGGATCATGGGAATACTTCAGCCGCATCAATCCCACTGGCTATGTCTGTCGCACGAGATCGCGGACAAATCAAACGAGGTGATGTATTGGTAACTGAAGCGATTGGCGGAGGCTTAGCCTGGGGGGCGGTAGTGTTGAGGTGGTGATTTAAGCTAAATTTTGCCATAGACTAGGTGGATTATCACCTTTTTGGTCTTCTGGAAATCATTCACATTGACTCATAATTTAGTACGGTCCTATGTTTAAGGAAAAGGGATTAAATATGGCTGAAAAAACGTTAACACGGATTGATTTGAGTGAAGCGGTATTCCGCGAAGTTGGACTTTCCAGAAATGAGAGTGCACAGCTGGTAGAAAGTGTGTTGGAACATATGTCAGATTCGCTTGTAACGGGTGAGCAGGTCAAAATTTCTTCCTTTGGTACTTTTTCAGTTCGAAACAAAACAGCCCGTATAGGCCGCAATCCAAAAACTGGCGAAGAAGTTCCTATTAATCCACGTCGTGTTCTGACATTCCGACCTTCCCATTTGATGAAAGATCGCGTTGTTTCCGGCAATAAGTCGTGAGCTGATGTCTAAATCTGCCGAAGCATTTCGAACTATTTCAGAAGTAGCTGACTGGCTAGGCGTACAAACGCACGTTCTAAGATTTTGGGAAAGTAAGTTTACCCAAATCAAACCTATTAAGAGAGCTGGAGGGCGACGGTATTATCGGCCTGCAGACATGTTGCTCATAGGGGGTATCCGTAAATTATTACACGGTGACGGGCTAACTATCAAAGGCGTGCAGAAATTATTACGTGAAGAGGGAATAGCTCATGTGTTGGATATGTCTGCCCCACTCGAAGGTACAACAGTATCTCAGGCAGCCGAGGAAATAGTAAAAGAAGCAAGTTTTATTGTGGCGGAACCTGAACACAATCACAGCGTCAGTAGCGTGTCACCATTTCCTTTAACAAATAAGCCTAATACAATTCCGGAGCCACAAATTCCCAAAGCAGACTGGGAGCTGGATCAAAAACAGAGGACAAAACAAAATTACCATAACAAAATTTTCGAGGAAAACCCCAAAGCGCCAGTAACACCGCAAGATTTACCGCAATCACAAGAAAAAACTACACCTGCAAAGATATTGACCGAAGCGTTATCCAGCTCGGAAGATATTTCTAAACTAAACACCGTCGAGCCGTCACCCGAAACAGAAAACGAATTCGAAAATTCTGCCAGAATTAGTTTTCCGTCCATGCGAGCATCGAGACTTCAGGATAATCCTAAATCTGATGAAACTTTAAACGCAACTAACGCACCACCCAACAATTCAAAACTTAAACCAAGAGTTATTAAAACTCCAGATGAGATTACACGGGAATCTATGAATATTTCCACCTCTCTTTTCGTAAAACTAGTGCAGATAAAAAATTTAGGTACCGAACAGCAAAAAATTGCTAAACCACTGATTAATCGTTTATTAGTGTTGCGAAACAAAATGACTAAGGATCAATTAGACCTGAAATAGGCAGTGCACAATAGCTTGTCCGCCCCCCTTGCCCTTAGCTGGAATTCGGTTATTAACCTATCATAGTCGGGCTATGGCGCAGCCTGGTAGCGCGTCCGTCTGGGGGACGGAAGGTCGCAGGTTCGAGTCCTGCTAGCCCGACCAACACAGCCCGCCTCAGCGCCACGGGGCATTTTATTAAACCCCTATAGACAATGGCATTCAAAAAGGAATGGTATGACCGGCGTAATCTCAGATACCCAATTAGTTCAAATGATAACGCGGAAAGAAATTATTGCTGACACAGCAATAATTCCGGAGCAAATCCAGCCAGCTAGCCTTGATTTAAGGCTAGGTACAATAGCCTACAGGGTGCGCGCGTCTTTTTTAACAGGGAATGATCAAACTGTTAAGGAACGTTTGGGCGAATTTGAAATGCATCGATTTGACCTTGATGGAGGCGCAGTGCTCGAAAAGGGTTGTGTTTATGTAGTTCCACTGATGGAGCAATTAGCCCTTACAGATACAATCCAAGCAGTAGCCAACGCCAAAAGTTCGACGGGACGCCTAGACCTACTAACTCGAACTATTACTGATAACGGAACCGAATTTGACCGTATTCCATTAGGATATTGCGGGCCACTTTATGCCGAAATTTGCCCCAGGTCTTTCTCTGTTTTAGTTAAACCAGGAATGCGCTTAAACCAAATTCGTTTCAAATCTGGCCAAGCCATCCTAACAGATCCAGAACTGAAGATTTTACACAAAAAAACGCCATTAGTGGATGGAGAGGCAGTAATTGATCAAGGACTCGGTTTCTCGGTAGATCTGAGGCTTTCTCAATCATCAGGACGATCAAGTTCAACTCTCGTCGGATATAGAGCAAAGCCGCATACGGGTATTATAGATCTAGACAAAATTGGTCACTATGATCCAACTGATTTCTGGGAAGAACTCCGCACCACAAAAGATTATATAGTGCTCGACCCAGGAGCCTTTTACATTCTTGTCAGCCGTGAGTCCGTACATATTCCACCTGATTGCGCTGCTGAGATGGCCCCGTTTCTAGCAATGGTTGGAGAATTCCGTGTCCACTATGCGGGCTTTTTCGATCCAGGCTTTGGTCACGATGCAGCTGGTGGATCTGGGTCACGCGGTGTTCTAGAAGTGCGTTGCCATGAAGCTCCTTTTGTATTGGAGCACGGACAAATAGTTGGCCGATTAATATATGAAAGAATGAGTGAACAGCCTAATCAACTTTATGGTTCAACTATATCATCTAATTATCAAGGCCAGAGTTTAAAACTTTCAAAACACTTTAAATCATAATCGGTAAACAAAACAACTGGTTAATAAATCTTTAAAATACATAAAACATAGGCTTATTTTTAGGTCATTTTATCTTTATTAAGTTTGTTACGGAACATCAAAAATATTAGTTACATGCCATTAAGTTATTTGTTTACAAAAAATAGTCGCCAGTTAAGATTTGTAACCCTATATTTTCCAGCTCTGAAATCGCAATCATTTGGGTCTCTAAAAGACAAAGAATCCGGACATCTCAAAGAGGACATACAGGCCTAAAAATTAAATTTTAGCGGTCACCTATTTAATCTTCAAAAAGCTCAGATTGACCTTCAGTGCTTTCATACTCTTCGTTTATTTCGGACCCTGACATAACTCCAGCCAGTGGCCGATTTTCTAATAAACCTGTTGAACGAAGTTCTTTAATGCCTGGTAAATCTCGAGCATTTTCAAGGCCAAAATGATCTAAAAAATCCTGCGTAACTACAAATGTAATTGGTCTACCCGGTGTCATTTTTCTACGACCAAAACGAACCCATTCCATTTCAATTAATTGGTCCACAGTACCTCGACTTACACTTACACCTCGAATTTCTTCTATTTCAGCACGAGTGACAGGTTGGTGATAAGCGATAATTGCAAGCGTCTCTATTGCAGCGCGGCTAAGCTTACGTGTCTCCATCGTTTCTTTTTGCATCAAAAATCCAAGGTCTGTAGCGGTTCGGATTGCCCATCCATCGCCAACTTTCACTACTTGCACACCTCGTCCCTCATAACGTTTTCGCAAAAGTAAGAGAGCTTCAGTTGGATCACTACCATGTGGCATTCTCAAACCTAATTCACGCACAGTAATCGGCGCCACTGTAGCAAATAATATTGCCTCTATCATACGTTCCTGTTCTGCCATAAGCGGAGCAAAAAAAAGACTTTCTTCGCATTTTTCAGTCTCTTTTGTCAATTTTCTCATCCCGCTTGCGAAGGTGAATAGCAGCAAACGCTTCTGATTGCCTCATTTCCATATGACCCTCTTTTACTAATTCCAAAGAAGCAGCAAATGTTGCTGCTGTTGCTGAGCGCCGTTTTACCGGATCTGTCTCCCATCCTTCGGGCAGGTAGCTAAGTATATCAGTCCATTCACCTGCATACCCAATAAGTCCTCGCATTCTTTCTAATGCTTGTTCCATAGTAAAAACAGCATCTCTATCCAAAACAAAGGGACGAAATTCATCCCGAGTTCGAATACGCGCATAACCCTGCATCAAATCTAATAAATTAGCAGTATAGGTAATCTTACGAACACGCGTGACTGTTTCAGATTGCCCACGAGCAAAGAAATCCCGCCCCAACTGGTCTCTTGCCATCAATCGCGCAGCTACATCACGCATTGCCTGCAAGCGCTCAAGTTGAAAGGCCAGATGAGCGGCTAATTCTTCACCAGAAGGACCATCCTCTAATGGGTCTGGAGGCAGCAACAGCCTAGATTTTAAAAAGGCCAACCAAGCTGCCATAACTAAATAGTCAGCCGCTAATTCGAGGCGTAAAAGATTGGCTTTTTCTACAAATACCAAATATTGCTGTGCCAAGTGTAAAATTGAGATTTTTCGTAAATCAACTTTTTGGGTTCGACCTAAGGTCAATAGCAAATCTAAAGGACCTTCGTATCCCTCAACATCTACAATTAAAGCCTCAGCAGCTAAGCGATCAGCAACCGATATTTTGTCTTCTTGAAATTGTTCCTCAGCCATATGTCCGCCCATTTTCAGCTTATGCTAAAAGACTTTCAAGTTCGGCTCTCAATTCTGTATTGTCAATATTATTCAAAAAACTGCCAGACGCACGGGCTGCTTCAGCACGCGCTTGAGACTTGCTATTCATCTTGCCAGCTGCCGTGGCAGTTTCAATCCGTTCAGACAACGACGCATTGCAATGTAAAATAACATCACATCCTGCCCCTAAAGCGCGTGTAACAATTTGGGACGCGCCCCCGGTCAATGCTTTCATCCCGATATCATCGGTCATTATTAATCCATCAAAACCGATATCTTCACGGATTAATTGCATTATTTCTGATGAAAGTGTCGCTGGCTCTTCATCGACTGCTTCATATACAACATGAGCTGTCATACCCATGGGAAGATCGGCTAGTGCTCGGAACGGTACAAAGTCCGCCTCCCGCAGTATCTCGATACTTACATCAACATGCGGCAACGCAAAATGGCTATCAAGAGCAGCCCGACCATGGCCAGGTAAGTGCTTTATAACAGGCACAACGCCACCATCTAACATACCATTCGCAGCAGCACGGCCCAGTATACTGATATCATAAGGGGAACTGCCATAACAGCGGTTACGCAAAAAATCGTGTGTTGCTGCAACTAAAACATCAAGCATAGGAGCACAGTTACTATCTATAGTTAATTGTGTAAGTTCATAAGCAATCAAACGATAGCGAAGATACATGGCCCGTTCTGCATTATCACCTGCGGATTGAATAAAATCGAGAGGCGGTAACCATTCTTGCCAATGAGGTGCACCTAAGCGTTGTACCCGACCGCCCTCTTGATCAATTGTGATAATTGCATTCCGCCCTACGGCATCGCGAAGTTCTGAACACAAGCCATAAACTTGATCTGGCGTATCTATATTACGAGAAAACAGAATGAAACCAAATGGATCGGCATCGCGAAAAAACGTAAATTCGTCCTTAGTTAATCTCACCCCATCCACACCTAGAATGGTTGCTCCAAAATTCATCGGATCACCACAGGTGTGCACTCAGCCCCTTCTACTTCGAGTGCTGAACAAAACAGTCGCGTATCGATTTTATCTGTAAATCCCTGTGCCCGAAGACGATAGAAAGTCCGGCCGCTACTTTGTGCTTTTTGAATTACACGGTTTTTACCTTGAAGATATTCACCGTAACGCCCAACCTTTTTATCCCACTCCAACCGTGCAATTTCTTCGCTCTTATAGGCACCCAATTGCACCACATGGGTTCCAGAGGGTAATGCGCTTGGATCAATTTCTGTAGTAGAGCCACTCATAGCTGTGTTGTTGGTCAGCAGCACAACACTAGGAGCTGTTTTAGGACGTAATTGTGGGCGAAGGGATTGAACAGGGCTAGCACCTGAAATGTTTGTAGGTGCAAGTATAGTCAAAGAAGCTGGAATGGGTGCTATTATCTCCTGACCAATCGCTGTAGAAATTAAATCGTCGCCTGGCGGAACAATCGCCAAACCGTCTAAATTCTCTGGTGGCAAAGCGCTGGGTACAGAACCATTTGCACCGTCTGGTGTTCGAACCTGTTGCACAGCTGCAACCATTGGTTTGTCTTCCTCAGATAATTCTGTTGGACGAGGAGCCAAAACAATCTGGTCTACTGGACCAGATGCCTCTCCTGCGCCCACGACTTCGTTAACTGCCAAACCTATGTTGCGAGCCAACTGTCCTCCTGGCTCTTCTGGGCGCACCCGCATTTCACTTTCAATCGCACGGACAACTGGAATCCCAGAAACATCACGAATTATGAGTTGATATCCCCAAACGCTTACACCAGCCAGCAAAGCCATTGAAAGCAATGCACCAGAAATTTTTGATATATGTTTCAGTGGTTTAACCAGATTATTATCAACACCTGTTGCAGGCGCATAATAGCCCTCTGGCGCCAAATAGCTAGAGTTACCACCTTCAAGGTTATAGTGTATATTTGCCATTTCTGCCTCATTGCCTGGCGAATACATGCCCGCTCAGGTCATCTAAATTAGTATTGCCTGTACACCCGTTTTTATTGGGCTAACGCAGCTCTTTGACTGCTTCCACTCCAAGAATACCGAGGCCAGCCGTAATTACAACGGCACAAGCACGCGCAAGCGCAATTTTTGCCTGACTTGTGACTAAATCATCCTGCAAAAACCGCAGCTCTGGCAATTCATTACCTTTATTCCATAAACTGTGAAAAGTTCCAGCCAGATCATAGAGATAAAACGCAATCCGATGAGGTTCATTTGCTCGAGCTGCTGTTTCCACCAGCCGTGGCCATTCTGCTAATTTGACTGCAAGGGCCAGCTCTTCTTCATTGATCAAAAGGCTTAAATTTGATTCCGATAAGGTCTTATTGTCAACCAAGACACCAGCCTCAATTGCCTTATCTATAACTGAAGACACCCGGGCCAAAGCATACTGAACATAAAAAACTGGGTTCTCACGACTTTGCTCCAACACTTTATCAAAATCAAAATCAAGTTGGGCATCATTTTTTCGGGTCAACATGTGAAAGCGAGTAACGCCAGAACCTACTTGATCGACAACATCACGCAGTGTGACGAATGTGCCAGACCGTTTAGACATTTTGAAAGGTTCACCATTTTTAAAAAGTTTGACTAGTTGCGTCAACTTTATTTCTAGGGGCACTTTTCCGCCTGACAAGGCAGAAACGGCGGCCTTCATACGTTTGACGTAACCACCATGGTCAGCACCAAAGATATCGATTAATAAATCATAACCGCGTTGAACCTTATCATAGTGATAGGCAATGTCAGGGGCAAAGTAGGTCCAGGAACCATCAGATTTCATTACTGGCCGATCGACATCGTCCCCATGCTCTATTGACCTAAACAATGTCTGTTTACGTGGCTCCCAATCATCTGGTTTTTTGCCTTTAGGCGGCTCAAGCACACCCTCATATATCAGTCCCCTACCCCTAAGATTTTCCAATGCAGCCTCAATTAGACCAGTATTATAAAGTGATTTTTCGGAGAAAAACTTGTCCATTTTCACTCCAAGCGCGGCTAAATCAGCTTTAATGAGCTTCATCATAGCGTCAGTTGCAAAGCTACGGATGTCGTTTAACCAAACATCTTCCCCTTTCCCAACATAAAGCTTGCCCACTTTAGCTTTTAACGCCTCGCCGACATCAATAAGATAATCTCCCGGATACGTTCCATCGGGGAATGCCACGTGTTGCCCATGCGCTTCCAGATAACGCAAATAAACAGAGCGAGCGAGCACATCAACCTGCGCACCGCCATCATTGATATAGTATTCCCGTGTCACGACATAACCTGCAAAGTCCAGCAGTGAAGCTAGCGCATCACCAAAAACAGCACCCCGAGTATGACCGACATGCAACGGTCCAGTCGGATTGGCCGAGACAAATTCAATGTTAACCTTTATGCCTTGCCCTATATTAGACCGACCAAAAGCAGTCCCAGCCCCTAAAATAGCAGCTATCAGACCCTGCCATACCACTGGTGAAAGACGTAAATTAAGAAAGCCAGGGCCAGCCACTTCTGCAGAAATAATACGCGGATCCTTTAAAAGCCGTTCTGCTAGAGCCTCAGCTATTTCCCGAGGCTTCATACCGGTAGGTTTAGCTAGTACCATTGCTGCATTAGTAGACATGTCACCATGAGCAGCATCACGCGGCGGCTCGACTGTAACATTATTTGTAGCCAATCCATTAGGAATAATACTCGCCTTAGACATAGCAACTATATCACTCAGCACTAACGCGCGTATGTCAGCAAAAAGGTTCATTTTGGGATCCTTACAGAGACTCTTAATGCGTTTATCATGCCAAAGGACCGGGTCAACCACCACTGTAAGGTCTACCCTGTGCCTTAAAGCGTAATAGTTTTTCAAGCCAACATACGGAGTGCCAAATTAACGACAGCATAATATGCTTCTCAAATTGTATTAACGCCCTTAAAATTTCTAATTAATATATTGCGATGAGACGTGCATACTCTTGCAGAGCGAAACGATCAGTCATGCCAGAAATATAATCACTGACGCTTCGCGCTAAATATGTTTGATCATTGGCTTCAATATTTGACAACCAATCAACTGGTAAAAGATGTGGCTTTTCCATAAACAGTGGAAACAAGCCATTAACTACTATTGAGACCTCTTCTCGTTTCGCCATCACTGAGGGAGCTCTATACATATTATAAAATAAAAATTTTCTTATTTCCTGCAATCCTGCCAAAAGCTCTTCAGAAAAACAGATCACTGGTCTCCCCAAGTGTCGAATATCTTCAACAGATTGTACACCGCTAGTATCCAAGTTTGATTTGGAAGCTAGCACCACATCACTGACCATTTGAGCAAAAACACGACGTAATGCTTCGTGAGTGCGCCGGGATGGCTCAAGATTTGGATACTTCTCGTCAACTTCGGCATATGCTGGTCCAACAATCGGCAATACCATTAATTCTTCTTCTAAAAAGACACCTGAACGAATCCCATCATGCAAGTCATGGTTATTATAAGCAATGTCGTCAGAAAGCGCTGCTATTTGGGCCTCTGCACTAGCATGAGTGTTTAGTTCCAAATCATGTTCAATATTATAATCAGCCAATGCAAAGGGCAATTTACCAACTATAGGTCCGTTATGTTTTGCGATCCCTTCCAAACACTCCCAAGTCAAATTTAATCCATCAAAATCAGCATAGTGACACTCCAATCTTGTCACAATTTTAATTGCCTGTGCATTATGATCAAAACCACCATAAGGTGCCATCAACTGCTTCAAAGCATCCTCACCAGTATGCCCGAAAGGCGGGTGACCCAAATCATGAGCCAACGCAATGGCTTCCGCCAATTCGTTATTTAAATTAAGAGCAATGGCTAAGGTTCTAGCTACTTGTGCAACTTCGATGGAATGAGTTAACCTTGTGCGATAATAATCACCCTCGTGCTCAACAAAGACTTGCGTCTTATGTTTCAATCGCCGAAATGCTGAGGAATGTATAATTCTATCACGATCACGTTGAAAACAGGATCTAAATGGGACTTCATCTTCTTGCCAACGCCGCCCTCTGGCGCTGGTTGGATCACACGCATAACGTACGGACATTAGCATCATCCTTGTCGCCTGTTACAACTGCTCATATATTGCATATGGGACAAGAATAAAACCGTTGTCCAATGGAGAAAAATATGCAGTTACCACCCACCGTAACACCGAGAGCATTCAACAGATTAGCTGAAATCAAAGCCGCCGACCAAGGCAAAGCCCTGCGTGTAGCTGTTGAAGGCGGTGGATGTTCAGGTTTTCAGTACGAAATTGTACTAGATTACCCAAAGGATGGCGACTTAATACTGGAAGGATCAGGCCAAAAAGTTGTGGTCGACACAATTTCCCTGCCTTTTCTGTCCAACGCCGTTATCGATTTTTCAGAAGAGTTAATAGGAGCCCGTTTTATAATAGAAAATCCAAATGCTACCAGTTCATGCGGATGTGGAACTTCATTCTCAATGTGATAGAAAGCTACTCACCAAACTGAAAGTATATGGAATGAAGATTGCCACATTTAATATTAATGGAATAAAAGCACGGATTGATGCATTGCCCCGTTGGTTAGATGTGGCAAACCCAGACGTAGTCTTGCTGCAAGAGATTAAATCAATTGACGAAAACTTTCCAACTGAAATTTTTGAAGACAGAGGATATAACGTCGAAACACATGGTCAAAAATCATTTAACGGCGTTGCAATATTATCAAAGCTTCCACTCGAAGATGTTACCAGGGGCCTCCCTGGAGACATTGCCGATGAACAAGCAAGGTTCATTGAAGCAACGGTAATTGGAGACGTTGAAGCAGTCAGGGTCTGCGGACTTTATTTGCCCAATGGTAACCCTGTCCCCGGTCCAAAATATGATTATAAGCTTGCATGGATGGAACGATTGCACGCTCGAGCCAAAAGTCTCCTCGCAAGCGAAATCCCATTTCTGATGACTGGTGACTATAACATTATACCTCAAGCAGAAGATGCCAAACAACCAGAATCGTGGCGGGAAGACGCTCTATTCAGGCTGGAATCACGGACTGCCTTCCGCAGACTACTCAACCTTGGGCTGACCGAAGCTTTCCGAGCCCGCACCTCTGGCCCTGGTCACTATTCTTTTTGGGATTATCAAGCAGGCTCTTGGAACCGCGATATTGGCATCCGAATAGACCATTTCTTGTTAAGCCCAGCCTGTGCAGACATGTTGTTAGAGTGTAATATTGATAAATCTGTCCGTGGCGAGGAAAAACCTTCAGATCATGTTCCAGTTTGGATTGAAATCGCAGCCTAACTACTAGTTTACTTGTAAATTGCTTTGTGGATCGATGATGATAAGATTAAATTTTTATGCCTCTAGTTCAGCATCCCAGTACAGAAAGTCTATCCAACTGTCATGTAAATGATTGGGTGGAAATTTACGCCCCATATTACGCAGTTCTTCCGCTCCTGGTTGACGCGGAGGCTTTCGCAAAACTAGACCTGTGCGATGCAACGTTTTTGCCCCTTTCCGCAGATTACAAGGACTACATGCCGCAACAACATTCTGCCAACTTGTCACACCACCGTTAGAACGCGGCACTACATGGTCAAATGTCAAATCTCCTGTAGCACCGCAATACTGACAACAAAATTCATCTCTCAGAAATAAGTTAAAACGGGTAAATGCTACTCGTTTTTGAGGTTTAACATAGTCTTTCAACACCACCACCGACGGTATGCGGATTTCTGTACTGGGCGAGCGGACAACTTCGTCATACTCCGCGACTATATCAACCCTATCTAGCCATGCTGCCTTGACAGCTTCCTGCCATGACCAGAGCGATAAAGGGTAATAACTTAACGGACGATAGTCAGCGTTTAAAACTAATGCTGGGTGATGTTCTAGCCCAGTTGATTTCCGCACAAATTCCATTCTGAAATCGCCGTCCATAAAAGTACATCCAACCTCGCTTGGTTTACCATTGGCGTCAAAGCGTGCTGCCCTGCCCCTATTTCCATGCTAGGACTATATCTTGTGGATTTTGTCTGACAAGAGGCCAATTCAATACGAAATGTCGCATGAACTGAGATTACCGTTCAAGAAAACTCCCTTGTTACCATTTTAGTATAAAACGTCTAACGATGAAAAATTACAAATTATATTTATTACCGATCACATTTAATGAATACGGTTTAGATGCGTCAAATAACACAGAATTTAACCCAACGCTTCTGAGTCCGTTAATGATTTAAAAGATGTAGTATCACGCTCAAAATTATCGAACCTGGCCATAACCTTTGATTACAAAGCTCGCCTCAAACGGCTTATTCTCTAATATATAATAAACTATAAAAGTTCAAAAACCAAATTGATAACCTCTTATAGTATAGAAAATATAAAGAAATTTTTGCAGCCAGTACCCAGAATGGGTTTAACAATACGCCTTAGACAGACCAAATTTATTTAGGTAAGATTATAATCGAAGTTTATCTCGGACAAAGGCAAGTGCTACATTCAAACCGTCTGGAGATATTCCATGAGCTGTACCCTTCATTACATGGGCATAGACGTCCGTCCAGCCAGCATCCTGTAAGGCTTCTGCCGCTTGAGGAAGTGATTGTGGTGGCACTACATCATCAACGTCTCCGTGTAGCAATAAAACTGGCGGGCGACTGACTACGTCATCTATCAGGGCTTCAGGATTGAGCAAACGACCCGAGAATGCAACAATACCTGCAACTGGATCATCACGCCTGGGAGCAACTTGCAAAGCCATCATTGAACCTTGAGAAAAACCAATCAATACAACTTGTTCTGGCAAAACATCCTCATCAACCATCAATGCATCCAAAAACGCATTAAAATCTTCTGTGGCTGCAATCAAACCACGCTCAGCCTCTTCTTCGCTCGAGCCGTCAATCCATGGTATTGGAAACCATTGCAGTCCCATTGGCATGCCTGGAATAGTCTCTGGGGCATCCGGCGCTACAAAAAGTGTGTCAGGTAGTTGATCGCCGAGTGGCTGTGCCAACCCCAGTAAATCTGCTCCATTTGCACCATAACCATGCAAGAACACAACGATTGATCGCAATACTCCAGATAGCGGTTCAACCCGTTCTGAATTTAAAACTCTTGTCACATCGTTCCCTCTCGATTTTTCGAAATTTGATAATATGCAAAGAAGAGACGCGCAGCAACTGAACGCCAGGGGGTCCATTCCTGCGCCATCTTTCGTAATTCTTTTTCATTAGGACGGTGCTTTAGGACAAAAATTAACCTTGCGGCTTCTTGCAGTGCTAGGTCACCCGGCGCAAACACATCCGGTCTACCCAACGCAAAAATAGAATAAATTTCAGCAGTCCATGTCCCAATCCCTTTTACTGCCGTCAATGTACGGACCACGTCACTATCAGTTGATTTTCTCAGACTTAAGTAGTCAATACCTTTTTTAGCCAAGCCTAAAGAATACGTCGCTTTTTGCCGGCTTAAACCCAGTTCACGCAAGCCGGCTTCACCAGCATTCAAAATAGCATTGGGTTCAATCAAACCAGCGTTCTCAAGACGTACCCAAATTGAATTAGCTGCTGCTGTACTTACCTGCTGTCCAATAATTGCTTTCAGCAGAGCTGCAAATCCATCTGACGAACGCCTTAACGGCAACGGCCCAGTTACCTCCAGAGCTAGTGCAAATGGCTCGTGGTGCTGCGCAAGCCAACTAGCCCCTTCTGCGACATCCTCAATAGTTTCTATTAGTCGCATGATTGCCTCAAAGTTGAAATCCAATCTTTTATTTCTGTAAAAGATTTTAGATGCGGTCCTTCAGGCAAACACGGTGATCGCAAAAGAATTACAGGTAATTTCATTTTTCGCGCCGCTTCAAGTTTTGGGAAACTGTTGATACCGCCTACATTCCGAGCTAACAATACGTCAATCTCCAGCTCACAAAATAATGTTATTTCTGCAGCAACTGAAAATGGTGCTCTGCTGAAGACAAATTTACCATGAGGTAGCGGGAACTCAAGGTTGTGTTGCTTTAATTGCCGCAAAAAAACAGCGCCATCATGTTGAGCCAACACTTTTAAACTGCCAATGCCGGTAGCTGCAAAAACGCGTGTTTTTTCTGGTAATGCAGCCACAGCTTCGTTCAAATTTTGAACTTCAGTCCAAATATCTTCGTTGGTTGGTAGCCAAGGTGCCTTTCCAAAGCGAGCATAGGGCAATTTGGGCCAACGGGCGAGTGCCTCTGCTCGTGTTTCTTCGTCAAAAGCATGACTTACATCAAGTATAGCCACTGGCTTTGGCAAATCGTCAAAATTTCCCACAGGAAATTTGGTTTTTTTACGTTTTGCATTTTTCTCCCAAACCAAAACCCCTTCTATTCCTGCAAGTTTCAGCCATTGAACAGCACGCACAGTCTCACTTGCTCCACCCAAAACGACAATCTTTGGCACATTTTTCATACTTACATCCTAGACACTCTTCTTATTGCTGCAACCAAATCAACAAAACACACGTAATTCGTCCTATTGCCGAAAACAGCTTTGAGGTTTAGTCAGCACTATGAATGAACAAACATCTCAAATCGATGATGTAAGTGCCAAGCGCACTGTATTAGTTCTTGTCATAGCACAAGCATTTCTAGGCTCTCAGATGCCAATGCTTTTTGTTGTGGCCGGCTTAGCGGGCCAACAGATTACGCCTTATGCATGCCTCTCCACCCTACCAATTTCGTTGATAGTTTTTGGATCCATGACCACTGCGCCCTGGCTATCAAAAATAATGCAACTTTATGGACGAAAAAAAGGCTTCATTATTGGAGCGTTCGGTGGTTTCATTGGCGCTGCTATTGGAGCATTTGCACTTTCGCATAACAACTTTTGGCTATTTCTTATTGGAAGTTATATGACTGGTATCTACATGTCAGCACAAGGTTTTTTCCGTTTTGCAGTAACAGATAATGCCTCAACATCATTTCGGCCGAAGGCCATATCCTATGTAATGGCTGGTGGACTGGTTTCGGCAGTTCTTGGCCCCCAAGTTGCAGCATATTTTACAGGCTTTACTAGTGATTCAACAGTCGCCCGCTTCATCCCAATTTATTATGCTGCAATGGCTTTCAACCTAATCGGACTATTTATATTTTTATTTCTCAAAACTATAAAAGTTCCATCAATCAACGCTGTAAAAGGACTTGGGCGCTCAAGACGGGAATTGCTCACCGATCCTCGGGTATTAGTTGCAGTAATTTGTGCAGCAGTCTCGTATTCGTTGATGAACTTAGTGATGACTTCAACACCGTTAGCTGTAGTAGGCTGTGGTTTTACCGAGCCAGACGCAGCCAATATCGTTACAGTACATGTACTAGCAATGTTTGCTCCTGCATTTTTTACGGGACATTTAATTGCGCGATTTGGTGTTGAAAAAATTATGGCGGTTGGACTTGCCTTTTTAACTCTTGCTTGTGTTGTAGCTTTACAAGGAGTGCAATTACGCAATTTTTACGGCGCGTTGTTTTTACTGGGCATTGGTTGGAACTTTGGCTTAATTGGCGCCACATCTATGTTGGCAGGAGCTCATACCCCTGAGGAGCGCGGCCGAATTCAAGGGTTAAATGACCTGATCGTGTTTGGCAGTGTGACCATCGCATCACTGACTTCAGGCGGCCTGATGAGCTGTATTGGGAGTAACCAAGTACAAGGCTGGATAGCAGTCAACTTAACGATGCTCCCATTTTTAACTCTAGCCGTTGGATCTCTGATTTGGCTACTAATGAGGCAAAGATCATCGGTAGCCTAACACCCAAATAAAGCTAACCAACTCAACTCAAATGATGTAATTTTTGACCGCAATCCACCTTCAGTTACTACACTTGGATCTTTAATAACCTGATCCAAAATTTTTATTGTTTTAATAGCAGGCCATAGTGCCGGACGCGCCTGTTTTTGCAGCTTAACTCTCTTTATTTTACTTTTAGCGCAACGCGCTAACGTGACCAATCCATCGTTGGTAAGATCAAGTAAAGGAGTGCGCCCAGAGGCAACTAAAGCAGGTACAGCACACAGGAATGATGCGCATCCCAATCCATAAGCAACAGCTCGAACTTCACCCTCAAAATCAGCTGAGGCCCCAAGTAATTCTGACGCAGTCCACATCAATTGCCCTGATGTCTTGCTTAGATAAGTATCCATATGAGATTGATCCTCAAATGGATCACGGTATATGTCCCACCGCCTTGCAGCCACCAATGAATCCAAACGTCGGGCCTGACTTGGACTGAGAATAGTAGCCAAAGACGTTGTGATCGGATGTTTTCGCACAGGTTTAGCGTCACTAATCTCTTCAAGAGCATCACGCCACCATTGCAAACGCATTTCCGCAATCATCGGTTCACTAGTGACCCACGGTGCGCGCGAAACCTCAACATTGAATGCGTAAATTGGAAAGAGCAGTTTACGAGCAGCTAAGGGAGCTGCCATCACCGTACGAAATCGATCCTGGTCAGCTTCCTCTACCAACCGCGCGCACGCAATAATGTCATCAGAGGTATTCATTTCAAATTCGTACTAATCCTAAAAGGATGTTAAATATAAAAAATAAGGCTGATCTATATTCCAATTTCAGACAAAAAAACATCACAATCTTTTGTTTTTATTCTCATTTACTTTATAAAAATCTTGCAACACAACGCGCTTATCATGCGGTTTCTTGAACCAGTTTCCAACGGATTGCGTCCAATAACGCTTCGAAAGAAGCATCAACAATGTTAGCAGAAACGCCAACAGTAGACCAGCGGCGCCCATGGGCGTCTTCGCTGTCGATAATGACACGTGTCACAGCTTCTGTACCCCCCTGTGTTATCCGAACTTTAAAATCTACTAGCCTTATATCTTTTACAAAAGACTGATAACGCCCAAGATCTTTTGCAAGCGCTTTGGCCAACGCATTTACTGGCCCACGATCAGTGCCATGTTCATCCATAGACTCCGATACGGAATGCATTTTCACACCATCAACTTTAACAACAACGACCGCCTCAGAAAGTGAAACCATTCGATCCCGTTTACTTTTTCGTCGCTCGATAGTTACTCGATAGCGCTTTACCTCAAAAAAATCTGGTAAAAGATTAAGTTCCTCACGTGCCAATAATTCGAACGACGCTTGCGCGGTGTCATAGCTATATCCCTCGGCCTCACGCTCTTTGATCACATCTAAAATTCGTAACAGAGCAGGATCTTTTGCTGAAACCACAAGGCCCATTTCGATCAAACGACGGCGCAAATTTGATTGCCCTGCTTGATTTGACATTGGAATGACACGATCATTCCCAACAACCTGTGGGTCGATATGCTCATATGTTGTCGGATCTTTAAGGATGGCACTGGCGTGTAGGCCGGCCTTGTGCGCAAATGCTGATGCTCCAACGAAGGCGGCTTGTTTGTTAGGCACACGGTTTAAAATATCGTCTAACATTCTGCTGACATGGGTAATTGCCTGAAGACCTTTATCATTTATACCAGTTTCAAACTGACTGACATATGGCTCCTTTAACAACAAAATAGGAATAAGTGTGGTCAGGTTGGCATTTCCACACCGCTCGCCAAGACCATTAAGCGTACCCTGAATTTGCCGCGCTCCAGCGTTTACAGCAGCCAATGAACCGGCAACAGCGCTTTCAGTATCGTTATGGGTATGTATTCCAATTTTTTCTCCCGGAATGCCTGAGGCTATAACTGCTTTTGTGATGCGATAGATGTCAGCTGGTAAAGTTCCACCATTGGTATCACACAACGCAATCCAACGCGCTCCTGCAGAGTAAGCTGCATGAACCGCTTCCAATGCATATTCTGGATTGGAATTGTACCCATCAAAAAAATGTTCAGCGTCAAAAATTGCCTCGCGGTTCTGCCCAACAATATGTCTGAAAGATTGCAAAATATTTTCTGTATTTTCATGAAGTGAAATACCCAAAGCAGTTTTCACGTGAAAATCATGAGTTTTACCAACTAAACACACGCTAGGCGTGTTAGCATTGATAACTGCAGCTAAAACGTCATCATTTTCGACACTGATACCACAACGCTTGGTCATTCCAAACGCTGTAAACGCGGCACTAACTTTAGGAGGATTTTCAAAAAACACACTATCGGTAGGATTGGCTCCTGGCCAGCCACCCTCAATATGGTCGATACCAAGGTTGTCCAGCGCATAAGCAATCTGGTGTTTTTCTTCGACAGAGAATTGCACTCCCTGCGTCTGTTGGCCATCACGGAGCGTGGTGTCAAAAAGATAGAGCCGTTCGCGTTTCATGCTTGCCCCTTTTATCTTCTATAAACGCAGATGCTGGTTATATTGAATTATATCGTGTCTTCAAACTAAATCTGGAACTTTTAGAATATCCATTCAAATGATTTCGCTTATGGTCCGATATTTTTAGAATTATCGTTGCTAACCATTTACAATTTTTTAGGATTGAAATTTTCTCCAACAATTAATTCTGATTTGTCTTTTAACATTCTCACTTCCAAACCTGCTTGAATCAGCTGAGCCTTAAAGGTGTCAACTTCTGAAAAGTCTTTACTCTTTGAAGCCAAACGTCGCAATGCATCTAGTTGAGCTACCAAACTTGCTAAATGCTCCGGGCCTCCATAACCCTCGTCATTTGCCAATTGGCGAGCAACATGGTCCTCACGGGTGCCATCTCCCAGAAAACCAAACCATCTAGCATGATCTAATAAAGCCTGAGAATTGTCCTGAAAACTTGAATTTATATATGACAGAGCCTTGTGAGTATTAATATCTTCAGAAAGTGAATCAATCAGACCTTTGTTAGGTATAAAGCTTGTGCTATCAGTTGGAATTAATCCAACCGTCTGATCCAGCCATCGATTTAAAGTTTTTTCTGCCTCTACCTGTTTTTTTTCTGTCCAGTTCATTGGTTTGCGATAATGTGTCGAAAGCATCACAAAACGGATAACCTCACCTGCAACACCTTGGTCTAATAAGTCTCGCACAGTAAAAAAATTACCGAGAGACTTTGACATTTTTTTACCATCAATCTGTAACATTTCATTATGCAACCAGACATTTGCAAAATCGTGACCAGCACATTTAGACTGAGCAATTTCATTTTCATGGTGTGGAAATTGCAGATCATTGCCTCCACCGTGGATATCAAAATTATCACCAAGCAATTCATAGGCCATAGCTGAACATTCGATGTGCCATCCAGGCCTCCCACGACCCCATGGACTATTCCATCCAGGCAGTTCATCGGAAGAGGGTTTCCAAAGCACAAAATCTAAAGAGTCTTCTTTGTATGGAGCTACCTCTACCCGAGCACCCGCAAGCATATCATCGACAGATCGGCCAGACAATGCACCATATTCTGAATAGTTACGAACTCGAAACAAAACATGCCCGTCAACTTCATACGCATATCCATCATTTATCAAGCTACAGTTCATCGCCACCATTTGAGCAATATATTCTGTTGCTCGAGGTTCACAATCAGGTCTTAATGCCCCAAGCGCATCCATGTCGGCATGGTACCAACTAATAGTTTCATCAGTCCTTTCTGCTACCAATTCTTCTAGCGATCCAGATGCACCAGCCTTCTTACGCGCCAAAGCTGTTGCATTAATTTTATCGTCAACGTCCGTGAAGTTGCGGACGTATTTAACGTGATCCTTACCATATATGTGGCACAATAAACGATAAAGTACATCAAAGACTAGAACCGGACGAGCATTGCCCAAATGAGCACGATCATAAACGGTTGGTCCGCACACATACATTCGGACATTCGTATCATCAATAGGAACAAATGGTTCCTTCTTTTTTGTTAAAGTATTGTACAGGATGATCGTCATGGCCATTCATTCTCACGCATAAGTTTGGCGCGGACCTACCAATTTTGGGATCTTAAGGGAACAGCGATTTGCAGTCCGTTAAAATTGTTTATTTTTTGCTTCATCATAAAACCATTATTCAGGCACTTTTTGTTTACCAGAATAAACAGAAGTATTTATCATCAAACCACATAAGCATGCCCAGTATTTTGTTCATAATAACTTTCTTCTGGGATCTATAAAGTGTAAAAAATAACGCCACTAGTAAGCGCAAACCAATTAAAGAATATTTAAATAAGTTATCACGCAACTAACCCGAATTACGCGAAGAATAATCGATGACAGGCTCATTCCAATAACATATTTATATTTTTTATAATATGCCCCTCACAAATATCGTTATAAAAACCAACCATCTGTAAGCCTGATAGATTTTCATGTAATTTTGCTATCTCGCATGTTTTGACATCCATACACCGTCATGCTTTCCATAAAAATGACTTGTTGGTAATACACAATGACTTTTGAAGGTTTTTCAACTTAATGGACAAACGTGAATATGAAAGCAAAGCTAGCGCCATACTAAACCAACGCTATCTCGCAATATAAATTGGTTACAATTTAGTAACCAATGAAAAATTGAGCCCATCTGACCCCTTAGCGCAATCATTTGCGATCGGAGAGTAAATGTCCCTTTCAAAACGAATTAAAACTTTAACTGAAGGGGAAAGTGACGGATGGGACATCTTCATCCGCGCTCGAAAGATGATTGCCAATGGCGAACAGATTATTGAATTGACTATTGGTGAACATGACATCGGAACTGCTGATATAATTTTACAATCAATGTATGAAAGTGCGCTTAGCGGGCATACAGGTTATGCCATGGTTCCTGGCACTGACAACCTGCGCGATGCAATAGCAAAGCGAACAGTCGAGCGCACAGGTATTGCGACCACACGAGACAATGTGTTAATTACGCCAGGCGGTCAATCTGCGTTATTCGCTGCACACGCAGCAGTCTGTGACCCTGGCGATATAGCTTTATATTTGGAGCCGTATTACGCAACATATCCAGGGACTATACGTGGTGTTGGAGCAAAGCCACGGGCCATTCAAACTAAGTCAATTGAATCTTTTCAACCAAACGAAGACGATATTAGTGCAGCTTCTAAAGGAGCAAAAAGCCTATTGATCAACTCACCAAACAATCCCACTGGGACCGTATATTCTCGTTCAACTTTGCAAGGTATCGCAAATGTTTGTCAACGACATGACATTTGGCTAATATCTGACGAAGTATACGACACTCAAGTTTGGGACGGTCAACACATTAGCCCTCGATGCCTTTCTGATATGGCAAAACGAACCCTAGTAATTGGATCAATGTCTAAGAGTCATGCAATGACCGGTTCACGCTGTGGTTGGGTGATTGGTCCTCAAGAAGCAATTTCACACCTTATCAGTTTTGCAACTCATACAAACTTCGGGGTGCCCGGTTTCATACAGGATGCCAGCGTATTCGCTTTAGAACGAGGCATTTCCTTTGAAAAGGAGGTCGGGGCACCGTTCAAACGCAGGCGTGAGATTGCGTTGCAACTTCTCAATGGGCAGGAGAACATCAATTTAATTCCCTCACAAGGCGCAATGTATTTGATGCTAGATATCCGTTCCACTGGGTTCAGCGGAGACGATTTTGCCAATAAGTTACTAGACGAAGAGCACATTGCAGTAATGCCTGGCGAGAGTTTTGGTGCTTCTGCTGCCGGACATATTCGCGTTGCAATGACAGTTGATGACGATACTTTCACCAAGGCCATCAAAACTATTTGTAAATTTGCTAAGACTACCAACTGAAAACATTACGATTTTAAGACTTAGCATAAAATTGCCGATAGTGATGCCTAAACCAGCTGGCAACCATCCACCACAATTACACAGTCAGTCCATTATCTTGGCATATTTACTCTACTTCTCATAATGTCGTAACTAGAATAGACAGGCCTGTTTGCGGCAGTTAATCTTTCATGACATATCTGAATTCTCAAAGGTGCTGTAATGCAAGACCGACGCAGTATAATTGTATTAATAACCCGTACTATTGGCGCCGAACGTGGTCTAGCGGCACGTGGGAGACCATAAAAAGCTATTTTATGTACCATTAAAAATACCTTTTATATGGGTGCCACAAAATGAATGATCAATCTCCTTCTCGCTCCGGCGGCAGAGCTGCCCGACGAGCGGCTCGAGCTGCTCCGTTAGCCGACCACTTAAAACCAATTAGACCTGGCATGTCAGGCGGTACATTTAACCCTCTTAACGATGGAGATGTTTTACGCATTCATACTGCTGCTCTAGATGCACTCGAGACAATTGGTCTTGCTGATGCGCCGACCAGCGGAATTAACTACCTTACAAGTGTAGGCGCGATTTTAGGTGATGATGGCCGTATTCGTTTTCCACGTGGGTTAGTCGAAGACACTATTGCAAAAGCAAACCGCAGCATTACGCTTCATGCGCGAAACCCCTCGCAAGACTTAGATTTGTCAGGATCAAAAGTACACTATGGAACCGCAGGAGCTGCGGTACACCTAGTTGAAGCTAACGGACGAGAGTATCGCGAAAGCGGCGTGCAAGATTTACATGATGCCGCCAGAATTTGTGACGTATTAGACAATCTCCATTTTGTGCAAAGACCAATGGTTTGTCGGGATATAATGGACAATTGCGAGATGGACTACAACTCCATCTATGCTTGTGTATCAGGGACCACCAAACATGTTGGGACAAGTTTTTCCGAACCACATCACGTAGCTCCAGCAATGGAAATGCTTCATTTAATTGCTGGCAGTGAGGATAAATGGCGAGAGCGGCCTTTTGTTAGTAATTCTAATTGCTTTGTCGTGCCTCCAATGAAGTTTGCAACAGAATCCTGTTTGGTTATGGAAGAATGTATAAAACATGGAATGCCTGTTTTATTGTTGTCTGCAGGCATGGCTGGTGCAACTGCGCCATCGACCATTGCAGGTGCTATCGTGCAGGCTGTTGCAGAATGTTTGGCTGGATTGATTTATGTAAACGCCGTTAAGTTCGGTGCCCCTGCTATTTTTGGCACATGGCCGTTTGGATTGGACTTACGCACGGGTGCGATGACCGGCGGATCAGGCGAACAGGCCCTTTTGACCTCAGGTTGCGCTCAAATGCATAGATTCTATGATCTACCAGGCGGAGCAGCCGCTGGAATTGCCGATAGTAAACTACCCGATATGCAGGCAGGATGGGAGCAAATGTGTTCCAACGTGATGGCCGGTCTAGCAGGGCTTAATATGGTTTATGAAGCTGCAGGCATGCACGCGTCTTTGCTTGGTTTCTGTCATGAATCCCTAATAATTGGCGATGATATAATTGGCCAAGCACTACGTTGCGTTCGCGGAATTGAAGTCAATGAAGAAACGTTAGCATTAGATCAAATCGCAGACGTCACAATGAATGGTCCTGGTCACTATCTTGGCACGGAACAAACCCTCAGCCGCATGCAAACGGATTGCGTCTATCCCAAAATGGGAGACCGAACATCACCAAAAGAATGGGCGGAACTAGACAAACCGGACCTAATCGCCAAAGCAACAGCGCGCAAAGAAAAAATTTTAGCGGTACGTTCGCAAGCCCAGTTAGGTCATAAACTGGACTCAGTGATCCGCGGCAAGTTCAATATTCATTTAGACCACGAATAATAAAAGATTAGTTTTTAGGAAACTAATTCGATTTATTATTTTCGTTGACGTGATCGCCAACCACCACGACGACGAGGCTGACCCACACGTTCAAGTCCTTCTCGAAGAACTCGCGTCATCGGATGATTTAAGGGCATGTCAGCGTATTCTTTCAATAATATTGAGATGGAATCAATAGGATCTTTTCCATCCGGCAAGCTAAGCGCCCAATCCAGAAATATTGTTCGGCAATCTGATTTTATAATATTATCAATCCTATACGCCTCAAATATTAAGCCTTTAGGATCAGTTGGACCACCTTTATCGACCACTGTTACCTTCCTTTTGTCCATCATCAACAGCAGCACTAATGATATTACCAGCTGATGAATATATCATTTTTAGTTTAATCTCAGCCTTGGAAATACAGTCGAGCCCCACGGCATGTAACAAAACTGCCCTTCCCTTCACACCTATTTTTTCAACATCAACCGCTCCGATAGTTAACAAACGGGTAGCCATTTGAACTCGAAACATCATGAAATAAGCTTCAGATAAAATTTCCAACTCTGCCACATTTAGCAATCCTGTTGCGACCGAAGACTCTAATCCGGATATAACATCACGCGCAGGCGACCCTGCCAGTATTAAACCAGTCTGTGCGAATAGCTCTATATCTTGTAATCGACCTGGCCCTAACTTTGCGTCCCAAACACCAAAAGGCGATTTTGCAGCAGCAATGCGCGAACGCATATCTCGTAAATCAGATAAAACATCCTCAGTATTGCGCCGCTTTGCTACAATATGTTGACGAAAAATTTCTATATCATTTGCAAATGATGTGGGTCCAGCAATACAAGTCGCTCGGCTCATTGCCAAATGCTCCCACAACCAAGCATCATTTTCTTGATAGTTTCTAAAGGACGTCCAACTAGTCGCAACAGGACCTTTATTACCAGATGGACGTAGACGCATGTCAGCTTCATACAATCGCCCATAAGCTGTTTGAGTGGTCACTGCAGTAATCATCGCTTGAGTAAGGCGTGCATAATATTGTCGAGTGGAAAGCGGCCGTGATCCCGCAGAAAATTCAACATCGAGTGGATCATAGATAACGATTAAATCCAAATCTGAATGCATCGACAAAAGATTAGCACCCAATCCTCCCATACCTAAAATTACTGCGCCCCGTCCTGGCGCAGGTCCATGCCGTCGCGCAAACTGGGATTGCACCTCTGGCCACAATGCAGAAAGCGCCGCACGAGCCAAATCAGCATATTGCTTGCCAGCTTCTTTTGCTTCAATCAAGCCCCGCAAGTGATGGACACCAATACGAAAATGCCATTCTTTAGCCCAAATACGAATAGCATTCAGTTTGGCCTCATAATCTGTTTCAGCAGAAATTTTTTGGATTGCGTCACGACATAAAATATCTGATTCAGGCCATGGTGCAAAGAATCTGCCACCAATTACAGCGTCTAATACATCAGAATTACGGGAAAGATATTGCGCCAAAACTGGAGAAGTACCAACAATATCGACTAGTAAATCAACAAGTGAAGGGTTTGCCTCAAATAGTGAAAAAAGCTGTACTCCTGCCGGCAATCCAGAAAGAAAATCGTCAAATGCAGCTATTGCTTCTGCTGGCTTTGCCGTCTTAGACAACTGCGCTAACACCATAGGCTCAATCCGATCAAATAGAGCAGCTCCTCGTGAACTTCGAAGTGCTGGATACCCTCGCCATCGGGATTGCATTACGAGATCTATACCTTCAGAATTATGAAGAGTCTCATCAGTTTCCGGCGCAAAAAAACCCTCAGTTTCCGAATGAACTTCAGCGAGCGTTTTCTGAAGATCTAATTCCAAGGATGCTCGGTCAGTGTCCATCATTGCAGCAAGTTGATCAAAGCCCTCATCATTGGATGGCAAGTTGTGAGTTTGAGCGTCACGTATCATTTGAACACGATGTTCAACATTACGAAAAAGTTGATAATGATCACGAAGACGTGCTGCCACCTCACCCGGCACCCAACCTTTCTGTGCCAACATCTCAAGTCCCTGCACAGTACCTCGTTCACGCAAACTGGGATCTCGCCCTCCCGCAATCAATTGGCGGGTCTGAGTAAAAAACTCAATCTCACGAATACCACCACGACCCAATTTCATATTATGTCCAGGTAACGTTATAGGTCCACCAGTTCCTTTATGCGCCCTGATGGCAAGCCTCATATCATGCGCATCCTGCACCGCAGCAAAATCTAGATACCGGCGCCAAACAAATGGAGTAAGCTCCGTCAAAAAATTTTCCCCAACAGCAATATCACCTGCACAGGGGCGAGCTTTTATAAAAGCGGCACGCTCCCAGGTGCGGCCCAGACTTTCATAATATCGCTCGGCAGCACCAATTGATAGCACAACGGGATTAACTGCCGGGTCCGGTCGCAAACGCAAATCTGTACGAAAAACATAACCATCACCAGTAAGATCGCTGAGGATCCCACACATATCTTTCACAGCTTTTATACAACCATTACGGATTAATATGAAGTCGTCTGGGTCATGGATTGTTTCATCAAACAGGCATATTAAATCAATGTCAGAAGAATAATTCAGCTCAAATGCACCCATTTTACCCATTGCTAAAACTACAAGGCCTACGTTTTCCGTAGGTAACTTACCTCGCTTTACCTGTGTGGTTAATCCAACAGCAAGCGCAGTCTGACAGGCCATATCTGCCAATTTTGTAAGGGCAGTCGTCACTTCCTCTAGGGTCCATGCCCCGCCTAAATCAGCTAAAGCTATTAACAGTGCCGCCCGCCGTTTGGCTTGTCGAAGAACAGATTTAACAGTAGATCTATCTAAACTTGGGGGTGCCAATATGGCTGCTAAGGCAGCCTCTGGTTCGGTCAACGCCTCTGGAAGCCATGCCGCTTCATGTTTTATAAGATCGAACAAATAGGGACTACATCCAGCAACACCATATGCAAGTTCTCGCATTACACCCTTTAATTCGGGAACATAAGTTATAGCCTCCGCTCCACGTTCTGGATTAAAAGCGCGTGGCATTTTAGTTAAGGAATTTGCAAGACTCATTGATACAGCATCTGAGTACGCCACCACTCCGTCAATACCTCACAGAAACATAGCCAGATCATCTTTGTAGTTTTCAAAATTAAAAATCTCGAGAACCTCATCAATAAAACAACACAAAGCCTGTAAAATAAAAAAAATGCTGTAGAAATGAATGTGTAATAAATGTTATTATTTTAACAAACTAATTAACTTATGAATCAAATGTAAACTCACTTAATTTATGTGCGTTCATTTGACGTCAAATTATCTAAAATATTAACCACTTGGTTTTTGAACAGGTGCTGTTGAAAAAAAATGGAATGTCTTGTAAAAATTTGCCACAACCTTTTACTTTTGATTTTTCATACCACCTTGTTTCTTACTGGAGCAAATTATTGTGAACCTTCCTGATCCAGCAACTCAGCCAGAGTTCTATAAGGACGTAGCTACTAAGCGGCTGTTTGCATGGGTTATAGACACAATTATTATTATTATCATTTCCCTACTTATTGTTCCTTTTACAGCTTTTATAGCCATATTTTTCTTTATTGGTTTGGTTGCCCTGGTTAGTTTCATCTATCGCACGATTACTTTAGCAACTGGATCGGCCACTTGGGGAATGAGATTTATGACTATTGAGATACGCGATAAATCAGGGGCACAGCTCGACCTATCTGGAGCGTTTCTACATACATTAGGATATACAATCAGCTGGGCCATAGCACCGTTACAGCTAATCTCTATTATACTCATGGCAACTTCAGACCGAAGCCAGGGATTGACTGATTTAGTCATTGGCACCACTGCGATCAACAGGCAAGAACGAAGCTATGACAATTTATATTAGCTTGCCAGCCGGCATAGTATCGGTATCATTCTAAAAAATTTGCCAGGATACTTATGCGTCATACGCTTCCGCTTGCACCGCAGTTCTATGTAACCGCACCCCAGCCCTGCCCCTACCTAGATGGAAGGGTGGAACGTAAGCTTTTCACGGCTCTGCAAGGCGAAAATGCAGAAAAACTAAACAATAGCTTAAGCCAGCAAGGATTTAGAAGATCGCAAAATGTTCTCTACCGACCATCTTGTGCGGAATGTTCTGCATGCCTATCAGCGCGTATTGATGTATCAACTTTTATTGCAACAAAAAGTCAAAGGCGCGCAGAAAGTCGCAACAATGACCTAGAGAGGCGCGTGGCGTCGCCATGGGCTACAGAGGATCAGTATGCACTGTTTCGCAACTATCTTGATAGTCGGCATGCAGATGGTGGGATGGCGGACATGGATGTCTTTGAATTTGCGGCAATGGTGGAAGAAACTCCAATTCAAAGCCGAGTGATCGAATATAAAGAAAAAATCTCAAATAATCTTATTGGCGTGAGTTTAACAGATGTACTAAATGATGGGCTTAGTATGGTTTATAGTTTTTATGCTCCTCATGAGCCTCGCCGCTCGCTAGGAACTTATATGATCCTCGATCATATTAAGATTGCTCAACAAGCAAAACTTCCATACGTCTACTTAGGCTACTGGGTACCTGGCAGCCAAAAAATGAGTTATAAGGCTAAATTTTCTGGTCTTGAAGTGTACCTAAGTGGTAGCTGGCAGAGCATGGTTGATCCAAAGAATTTCAATTACGATAATCACCCTTTATCGACTGATCCCATAGCTGAGCAAGTTGCTAATATTTCGCTACCTGACACCCGACCAACCTCCTAAAATTTTATTTTACAAGCCTTTGGCGTCCAAAATGCATTTTGGTACCTAATCATCAAGTTTTTTGGATAACACCAACTTACCAAATCACCTTTTCAATTAAGTTTAATCTACAATCAATTTGGTATCAGATCCGGAATTACAGTTACTATTGCTGGAAAAGCCCATAGAAGGGAAAGCCCAACTACCTGTATTAATACGAATGGAATTATACCGCGATAAATATGGCCAGTCGTTACCTCTTTCGGAGCAACTCCCCGCAAATAGAAAAGAGCAAAGCCGAAGGGAGGCGTTAAAAAAGAGGTTTGAAGGTTCACCGCAATCATTATCGTCACCCATTTGGGGTCAAAGGTACCTCCATAAATTACTGGGCCAACAATTGGGACGACGATGTAAATAATTTCCAAAAAGTCTAGGACAAACCCCAAAATAAAAAGTACCAGCATAACAATTAAAAAGACAGTAAATTCATTGTCAAAAGATTTCAAAAATTGCTGGATATAATGTTCTCCACCAAACGAAATAACTACTAAATTGAGTAACTGTGAACCTATGAGAATGGTAAATACCATACTTGTTACTTTGGCCGTTTCTCTAACAACTGGTGTCAAAACACCTGAGCGGTACAAGATATAACAGCTGAAAAGCAAGCCAAATAAGGCATAGAGATATGCAGCATAAGCTACAAAAAAAGCCGCCCAAGACTGTGCACTGACACCCTCCTGATTAATGCGAAGGTCAAAGTTTATTCCAACTAAAATACATACAATAATCGCTAACGTTGACCAGATAATAACTTTTGGACTCCGATCTGAATCGTTAAGTTTACGATAGGCCGCAAGCATAATCGCGCCGCCCGCTCCCAGAGCCGCCGCCGGCGTTGGGTTCGTGATACCACCAAGAATTGACCCTAAAACAGCCACAATCAATATTAACGGTGGAAATACAACACGGATTAATTCATTCTTTGCACATCGTTTAACCCCTTCGGTTACACCGTAAATTATCAAAACAAAGGGTATGAACATCAAAGCAATATAAGCACCTGATGACGTAGTCGGTTTTAACAGCGCAATGTCCACTAGTAAGGCCAGTAGGACACCAACTCCACCAACCAACAACGGCCGTGTATCATAACTTGGCGCAACGCCTCGAGCTGTAGTCATGATCAAGGACATAATAATTAGTAGAACTGCAGTGCCTGTGCCAATAGGAGCTGCTGCCGCGATTTTTGCATCCATCGCAGCTTTAAATTCAACGTCTGTCAAACGTTCAGATTGTTTAACACCACCAGACGCTGCAATATCTTCTTGCTGCGCAATTGCTAGATCCCATGCATCCTGCCCATGTAATGCTACCATAGAAGCCTTACAATCATCACTGACATTCGTACGTAAGCTTGCGCCCTCACCTATATCAGAGAAGGCTGAAACCACCGTTGACTGGCTTCCTACTATATTGAAGTTGGATAACAAAATAGTACCCACAATTATTATTACGGGAGCTCCCAGGAACCATGTGAAAGCCTCACTACGGGTAATCGGTTCGGCATTTGTTGTACCCATGGGAACAGCAGGTGCTTTATCCGGGTTGAGCAAAGCGTATCCAAAAGCATATAAAGCATATAGCAGGGCCAACAAAATACCCGGCAATAATGCTGCCTGAAATAGCGTTCCAACAGACACAACGGCTGGCTCACCTAAATAAGTCAGTGCATCGGTACAGCCTGCCGTCTGCGCTCGAGCTTCTTGAGCCGCTGAGTAAAGATCACCGGCCAAAGTACCCAACAAAACTATTACAATTGAGGGTGGAATAATTTGCCCCAAAGTGCCTGAAGCGGCTATGACACCTGTTGACAATTCAGGCGAGTAGCCATTGCGCAACATTGTTGGAAGAGCCAGAAGCCCCATTGTCACAACAGTTGCACCAACAATTCCAGTTGATGCCGCAAGAAAAGCGCCCACAACCACAATGGATACTGCCAAGCCACCAGGTAGCGGTCCAAACACGCGTGCCATGGTGGTCAAAAGATCATTAGCTATTTTTGAACGTTCCAATGTTATTCCCATAAGAACAAACATTAAAACAGCTAAAAGGGTCTCAATTGATTGTCCGGCTAGAACGCGTTCATTCATCCGATTCACAACAAAGGAGACATTGCGATCCAGCGCAACTTCCCAACCGTTCGGAAAAACCGTTTCTGTTGTGAGAGGTAAGTCAGGATATCTAAAGCGGCTTATCATATCCGCTTTGGTACCAGAATTGACAAGATCACGATAAGCAGCACTTGATTGGTCAATTGCCTCATGAATTAATAATCCAGCACTATCTAAAGCTGCAATAATCCCAAAAGAAATAACCCCTGCTCCAGCAATTGCAAAAGCAACTGGAAAGCCAGAAAGGATACCGCCAAAAAGACAAACAAACACGATTATCAAACCGATTTCTACGCCATCAAGCCCAAAAAACATAATTTTCCGCCTTTATGTAAAAACTTTACTAAGCACAATCAGACCTAATCCAAAAAAGAAATACGCATCAGAAGACTCCTATTTCGGCGTCTTTAGCATTATCTATATTGTCAATATCAAGAAATTTACCTTCACTTTCAGGGCCTTCTTTCCACTCAAGATATGAACGATAAAAGAAGGCAATTGCCTGAATAAAAATCAGTGCTGTGAAAGCCACTAATAAAATTTTAAAAAGAAAGTATCCAGTAAAACCATTTGGACTAAAACCTATAGTTTCAACATTCCAACGCATAGCTCTGGATTTCATCATCAATTTATCAAGGGTATCAGAGGCAGATGGTTTAGGGACGATTAAATGGCGCCATAAAAAGTACCAACCGTACATCCAAATGAGCACCGCAGAAGGAACCATGAAAAATAAGGCACCAAACATATCGATAACTTTTTTGGCGCGATGACCGACCGCAGAATAAATTAAATCAACCCGTACGTGACCACCCTGAACAAATGTATAAGTAACGCATAGACAAACAACCATTGCATTATAAAGCTTTAGCTCTTCTGCAAACCAAGAAATGTCAAATTGCAGCGGTATACCGAAACCTACTGCAATATCTGGCCTAGTAAAAATCCGCTGCATAAAGACAATCACTATTTGTTGTAAAACCATCAAAAGCCCAGCCCAAGCGAAAAGCCGTCCGACGCTGTTAGCAAAAGCCTCAAGAATACGTACTATGGCCCATAAAAATTGGTTTCTCATAAATCCGATAATTGTAATAACGAGAATTACAGCCATGACCGCGAAAAAAAATTCAGTCGACCCGCCATAATATACAAAGCGCATTACCGCTTTTTTGTCGGACCAATCCAGCCACAAATTAGGATGCGAAATTGCATAGGCAATATTGTAAAACGCCATCACAAATTCTTGGATCACCCAAAGAACGCCGTCAAAAGTATTAGATATTACCTGACCAAATGAAACGGCGTTTTCATTTTCCATGCGATTCCCCAGAGAACTCGCGAGAATAGGACTTCCTGTTCACCGACGTTCTTCTTGTTTGTTCTGAAAGAGGTCCTCCATGGGGAGGACCTCACTGTTGCAAACTTTAAAGCAGTTTAGCCGCCCAAAACACGAATACGTTGTTTTACATAAAACGCGTCAGATTTATTTATCCAGCTGGCAGAATTAGCAAGACTCGTTTCGAACGAATTACGAATATCAGCGAAGATTTCATCAGACATATTTTCGTCCATAACTTCAGCAGAGGCTTTTCCAAACGCATCCCAAACATCGTCTGAAAATTGCAACGTTTTCACACCTTGTTGCTGTAACCTGGCTAATGCTGCACCATTACTGGATAACGTTTCCGCCAACTGCACATATGTAGTTGCTCGGCTTGCCCCTTGAAGGATTGCCTTCTGTTGCGGCGTTAAATCATTCCAAACGTCTAGATTAACGTTGGCCGACAAAGCAGAACCTGGTTCATGAAAACCAGCCGTATAATAGACTTTTGCAACTTCTTGGAAGCCAGCGCGCTCGTCTGCCATTGGGCCAACCCACTCCAGCCCATCCAATGCTCCGGACGATAGTGCTTGGTATAACTCACCTCCTGGAATGTTTTGAACAGAAGCACCTAGTTTTCCCAGCACCTTACCTCCAAGACCTGGCATACGGAACTTTAAGCCGTTGAAGTCGTCAGCCGAGTTAATTTCTTTGCGAAACCAGCCACCAGACTGCGAGCCACTATTACCCGCCAACATGCCTTTAAGATTAAAGATTTCACCCAGTGCATCGTGATGCTGTTGGCCTCCTCCATGTTCATACCAATTGGTTACTTCTTGCGCTGTTCCACCGAAAGGTACTGCAGTGAAATATGCATATCCAGGGTGTTGACCAATAAAATAATAGTCTGCCGAATGATACATATCAGCCTGACCTGATGACACAGCATCAAAGACCTCCAGAGCCCCAACTAATTCGCCCGGCGCCTTTTTGTCTATGGTTAACTGACCATCCGACATTGCTTCCGTATAGGCTACTAAATAACTGGCAGCGTCATCTAAAACAGCAAAACCGCGAGGCCATGAGGTCACCATTGTCAAAGTGCGTTTGCCCTGCGCGTAAGCTGGCGCGGCTAAAGCAGTGGCGGCAACTGCTGAGCCACCGAGTGTTGACGTCTTCAAAAAAGAACGACGGTCCATAAGATACTCCTCCCAAGAGTGGTCTTAACGCTTGATAACATGCGCTAGACGATTAAATACTGTACTTTATAACGGTCATCAGCCAATTAAAACACATTTTATTGCTGAACCGCCTTAATCTTTATATCTTGGCGCCCTATTTGCCTAAATCAACAAGTGTCGCATAGTCCAGATTTGCCCACCTTAGGTAATAACAAATATAATTTTTAGCAATTTGATGCACGCAGAAATGGGAATGAGCCTCAAATATGAATAAGTTCACTATTCATCTGCTTTATCAAATCATCAACTAATTTGCACCTAGATGAGTTTTAAAAAGCCTACGTTTAAAGTAATTAATTAGAAATTGATTTAAGCAAACTAACAAATGCAATAAAATACTTTAAATTCTGGATTAACCGTATGGATTCAATTACACAATTCACCTTAGGGGCCACAATATCAACACTCTTTTTAGGTAATAAAGTTGGGCCTCGAAAAGCAGCAATGATTGGCGGCATCCTTGGGACTATTCCGGACTTAGATGTCTTGCTGCCTTATGAAACGCCCATCGACTCATTTGTATTTCACCGTGGGTGGAGCCATTCTATTTTGCTACATTTTATTGCAGCCCCAGTTGTAGGTGAATTATTACTTAAAATCTTCAAAACAATAAAAAGTATAAGAATTACAGTCTGGGCTACAGTTTTTCTTTGTCTATCAACCCACGCTGTAATTGATGCGATGACGATCTATGGCACCAGACTATTTTGGCCTTTGTATCTTAACCCAATAGGCTTCGGTTCAATCTTCATAATAGACCCATTATACAGCCTACCCTTGTTACTTATTGTAATTTGGGCGTTTACACTAAAAAATTGGTCCATCAGCTTAAAAAAAGCAGCAATAGTGGCTTTAACTAGCAGCACTGCTTATCTAGCAGTTGGATTGGGTGTACAATTCTGGGTCGAACATCGTGCGAAAACAATTTTTGACAATGCAGGTATAGAACCCATGCGCGTTCTAGTAATCGCAGCACCTTTTACCAACTTACTTTGGAAAGTGATCGGGCTCGAAGAAGAACGCTACCATAACCTCTACATCTCAATATTTGATAATGATTCAAACGCTAATATATACACCCATTCAAGGCATCTCGAATTGATTGACTGCCTAAAAAACAACGATGATTTAAACAAATTGAAGTGGTTTAGTAGAGGATTTTATAAAGTAGACTTGGAAAAAGGTAAAATTGTCATATCAGATCTTCGTATGGGGCTGACACCGAACTACGCCTTCAGATTTGCGATAGCCGATTATAGCGACTTAGAACTGCAAAGCATCCCACCATCCCCAGTTTCAAATCGAATAAATACAATAGAAGCAGATCTTGTGTGGCTTAGTACTCGCTTCTTTGGTTATCCAGCTTTGCGCATGACGGAAAGCAACTCAGATAAAAGCCAAGTACAAAACACTCTGATTTCTTGCTAAAACTATTATGCACAAATGCAGCACAACTTCTGCTTCCAAAAGTTCTTAAATTAGCATTTTCGTATTTAAGAGCTCGCTGTTTACAAACATGGCATTATCACAAACGATCATCCGAAAATCTCTGTCATTTTTTGTTATTTCCATTATAGGGTATGAAACGTAATTAAATGTCAAAAACATTTCAATTAGCGACACTTTTTTTTCAATTACTGTTGACGCCTCTAATTGACGGGCATAAGTTATGCAACGTATATAGGGCCTCTTAGAAATGATTTGTTCAGTTGTCATTGTCGAACACAAGCGCGTGGATCGTTAGCAGTAGGCTAACAATTGCTTCCATGTGCCCCCATGAACGGGGGCTTTTTTATGCACAATAGCAACCGCAAATCGGAGCACGCGGATATGAAACGTCAAATGACCGGAGCGAAAATGGTCGTTCAAGCCCTTATTGATCAAGGCGTAGACACTGTATTTGGTTATCCCGGTGGAGCCGTACTACCTATCTATGACGAAATCTTCCAACAAAATTCTATCAAACATATTTTGGTTCGCCATGAACAGGGCGCCGTTCATGCTGCAGAGGGTTACGCGCGAGCGACCGGCAAGCCCGGTGTATGTCTTGTAACATCGGGACCTGGAGCGACAAATGCTGTAACTGGTTTAACCGACGCGTTAATGGATAGCATACCAATTATAGTTTTAACCGGACAGGTTCCAACATTCATGATTGGCTCAGACGCATTTCAAGAAGCTGATACAGTTGGGATCACCCGTCCCTGCACAAAACATAATTGGCTGGTTAAAGAGACTGATAAATTAGCTAATACAATACACGAAGCTTTCCATGTAAGCACCGCTGGAAGGCCAGGCCCAGTTTTAGTGGACATACCAAAAGATGTACAATTCGCTACCGGCGAATACCAAACAGCCAATCCTTCTAACTCAAGGTATCAGCCGAAAGTTAAAGGTGATATGGAAGAGATTTTAGAGCTTGTGGTTGCAATAGAAACAGCCAAACGCCCAATTTTTTACACTGGCGGTGGTGTGGTGAATTCAGGCCCTGCCGCAAGTCAACTACTGCGTGAGTTGGTCAAAAACACTAATTTTCCAATAACCTCTACCTTGATGGGGCTCGGCGCTTATCCAGCCAGTGGAGAAAACTGGCTTGGAATGCTAGGGATGCACGGGCTCTATGAAGCCAACATGGCGATGCATGATTGTGATCTCATGATCAATGTAGGTGCCCGCTTTGATGACCGGATAACCGGGCGACTCGATGCGTTTAGTCCCAATTCTAAAAAAGCACACATTGATATTGATCCCTCATCAATTAATAAGGTTATAAAGGCGGACATTCCCATAGTTGGCGATGTAAGTCATATTTTAGAGGATATCCTCAAAATTTGGAAGTCACGTGGCCGCAAAACCAATAGTACTGCTGTTTCGAAGTGGTGGAGCAAAATCGAAGAGTGGAGAAATGTAGATTGCCTAAAATTCACCCAATCTAAAAAAACCATTAAACCACAGTATGCTTTAACCCGTCTTGAAGCACTTACAAAAGACCATGACCGCTATATTTGTACCGAAGTGGGTCAGCACCAAATGTGGGCCGCACAATATCTTGGGTTTGAAGATCCCAATCGTTGGATGACATCTGGCGGTTTAGGCACCATGGGTTATGGCTTCCCAGCTTCAATTGGTGTGCAAATGGGACATCCAAATGCACTGGTAATTAATGTAGCTGGTGAAGCATCATGGCTAATGAACATGCAAGAGCTTGGCACAGCGATGCAGTTCAATTTACCAGTTAAACAATTTATTTTAAACAATGAGCGGTTGGGTATGGTTCGACAATGGCAAGAATTACTTCACGGTGAACGATATTCACACTCGTGGTCTGAAAGTTTACCAGATTTTGTAAAGTTAGCCGAAGCGTTTGGAGCAAAAGGTATTTTGTGTTCGGATCCAAACGATTTAGATGACGCAATTATGGAAATGCTTAACCATGACGGTCCAGTGTTATTTGACTGTCTAGTAGAAAAACACGAAAATTGTTTCCCAATGATACCTTCAGGGAAGGCGCATAACGAAATGTTGCTTGGAGAAATCGATACACAAGGCGTAATTGATGCCAAAGGATCAGTCTTGGTATGATGCGTTATTTTTCAATTAATAACAAAAAAACTCAGCACTTTTAGAAACCCGGGCAGCACCACGAGAAGAAAGCTAAGTGAGAAACAAAACATGTCAGCATTAAAACTGAAAAAAGGCTCCACAAGCCACTCAGCCTATAACTTACGCCCTACTTTCTCTGATACAGTAGAAAAACATACACTAGCCGTATTGGTTGAAAACGAACCTGGTGTTTTAGCGCGTGTCATTGGACTTTTTGCTGGGCGCGGTTACAATATAGAAAGTTTAACCGTTGCTGAAGTAGATCATCAAGGTCATCTAAGCCGCATTACTATTGTTACCAAAGGCACACCTCAAGTAATAGAACAAATTAAAGCACAGCTCGGGCGAATAGTATCAGCGCATGAGGTCCATGACTTAACCGTAGAAGGGCCGTCTGTTGAACGAGAATTGGCAATGTTCAAAGTCTCTGGGCAGGGCGAGAAACGCGTAGAAGCGCTTCGTTTAGCAGATATATTTCGCGCTAACGTAGTCGACAGCACATTAGAAAGTTTTGTCTTTGAAATCACAGGTGCACCAGAAAAAATAGATGCGTTTGCCGATCTAATGAGACCACTTGGATTAAATGAAGTTGCAAGAACTGGCGTCGCAGCCTTATCCCGTGGCGATTAGAGAGAGCACTAATCTGGTCAAGACAAGCATTATTTTGAACAAATTTTAGCTAAAATAAAATTATGTACAAATAGAGTTTGGTGCGCCTCGCACAAAGTAAACAATCCTATTTAACCATATCAATCTCAAATAATCTAGAAGATGTAGCAGAGTTACGTGTAGCATTGATTGAAATGGATCGAGAAACACCATTATAAATGACGCGACATATGTGCCCTTTTTACATTTCCAAAATCTTAGAACGTATTTTTGCGCGCCTATCTATTTAGCAACATCAGAAACAGTCCGAAATGCTTCTAATGCAATCCCTTATATCAATTTCTGATTATTGATTAAAAAACCATTTAACTTACTAATATATCATATGAATGTGTTCAGGAGGCCTGTGCATCTGCACGACTTTTACCGCTAACTGCCAACGCAAGTGTGGCCGCCATAAACCCGTCTAAATCACCATCAAGGACACCCTTTGTATCAGATGTTTCATGGTTCGTACGCAGGTCCTTTACCATCTGATATGGTTGTAAGACATAAGAACGGATTTGATTTCCCCAACCCGCATCACCTTTATTTTCGTGCATCTCATTTACAGCAGCGTTCCGGCGATCTAACTCCATTTGATAAAGCCGGGATTTTAAAGCTTTCATTGCTATATCCCGATTTTGGTGCTGTGACTTCTCAGAACTTGTCACCACAATGCCTGTTGGAGCATGGGTGATACGGACCGCTGAATCTGTTGTATTTACATGCTGTCCGCCAGCACCCGATGAACGGTAAGTGTCTATGCGGATATCAGCAGGATTCACATCTATCTCGATATTATCGTCTACAACAGGATAAATACCAACTGAGGTGAAAGATGTATGCCTTTTTGCTGCACTGTCAAACGGACTGATACGAACCAATCGATGAACACCAGATTCCGACTTCATCCAGCCATAAGCATTCAAACCACTTATCTTATAAGTTGCTGATTTAATGCCAGCTTCTTCTCCAGCACTCTCAGATTGCAACTCAACCTTGTAACCCTTCTTCTCAGCCCAACGCACATACATACGCGCTAGCATGGATGCCCAATCACAGCTTTCTGTTCCACCCGCACCAGAGTTAATTTCAAGAAAAGTATCATTAGCATCGGCTTCACCATCTAATAAAGCCTCCAACTCTTTTTGAGCAGCTAAAAGTGATAAAGATTTCAAGGCATCTTCCGCTTCAGAAATTACTTCCGCATCATCCTCAATTTCCCCCAATTCTATTAATTCAATATTATCCGCCAAATCAGTTTTGATTTGGTCATGAATTTGAATTGAATCTACTAACATCTGACGGTCACGCATTAATTTTTGAGCCGCTTCTGGGTTATCCCATAGCTTAGGATCCTCGACACGAGCATTAAATTCTTCCAATCTATGCGGCGCAGTTTCTACGTCTAATCTTTGCGCTAAAAGATTAAGCGATTTTTCAACCTCAGTCACAAAACTTTGAATTTCTGCACGCATAACGATCCCGTCACTAATGGGTTGGAAGAAGGGTGATAAACCAGCACTTATACGTATACAATAGATGGATTAAATCAGTATGAGAATGAAGTAGAATGTTAATGCTCCAATTCCCAAAACGAAATAAAATTGCAATTCACATTAAATATTAGAATTCGATATATTTATACATTTTTCAACTCACCACTTCCCATATTTTTACAAATCAAATAAGGGCTTCGCTGATTAAATGCAGAATGCCAACCCTTGTTCAATCAGTATAAACCGCCAGAACTTAAAGTACCAAAATTTGCCTTTGGACCTACTACAGCTTTTCTTCCGGTGGATGTTGTAACTTGCCGCCCAGCTACAGCGGCCTCTTCAAATAATGGAAGATCGGAGCCCATTGCGAAACCACCGTCATACATAAAGCCAAATAGCGGATCCACACCATCACGAAAATACTCTGCGACTACATTTTCTCCCGAAGCACCATCTTCTAAGCGCGCGCCTGTAAAGCGATCAATTTTCATAAATCGCCCACCTGGTGGCAATTTAAATTTACCACCTCCAAACTTGGCAATTGCTTCCTCCATAAAGGTATTGAAAACTGGGCCGCACATACCACCACCCGAGGCACCACGACCTAGACCACGAGGCTGGTCAAATCCAATATAACACCCTGCCGCAATATTACTGGAAAACCCAACAAACCAAACATCTTTT
The DNA here is from genome assembly GCA_905480645.1 of uncultured Tateyamaria sp. Taxonomy (GTDB): domain Bacteria; phylum Pseudomonadota; class Alphaproteobacteria; order Rhodobacterales; family Rhodobacteraceae; genus Tateyamaria. The sequence continues at coordinate 8,765 of CAJQRC010000031.1, read as the reverse complement.
GCATCATTGGTTGTCCCTGTTTTACCCGCTATTGGCACTGACAAGTTCACTGTACGAGAAGCTGTGCCACGTTCCACAACACCCTGCATCATTGATGTTAACTGGTAAGCAGTAATTGGATCCATTACCTGTTCACGATCAGAAATTATGCGAGGTCCAAACCCAGAATCCAAGCTTGCAATTTGCGTACAATCTTCACACCTTCGGTCATCGTGACGATATACCGTACGACCAAACCGATCCTGAACACGATCTACCAAAGTGGGTTGAACACGCTCACCACCATTTGCAAACATCGCGTAAGCTGACACCATTTGGTATAACGTTGTTTCTTCCGAGCCCAGAGCGTTGGCCAAAAACCGGCTCATATCTTCATACACGCCAAAACGTTCAGCGTACTCCGCCACGACATCCATACCAATTTGTTTTGCCAAGCGCACTGTCATCAAGTTGCGAGACCGTTCGATCCCTGTCCTCAGTGGTGTTGGTCCATAAAACTTGTTAGATGAATTACGCGGACGCCATATGCCCTGAGGGGTATTCACTTCAATAGGCGCATCCACCACAATAGTTGCAGGTGAGTATCCGCTGTCTAAAGCAGCAGCATAGACAAATGGTTTAAATGACGATCCAGGTTGTCTTTTTGCCTGTGTTGACCGGTTGAATACAGAATTTTGGTAACTGAACCCACCTTGCATCGCTATAACACGGCCAGTGTTTACATCCATGGCTACAAAAGCACCTTGAACTTGGGGCACTTGGCGAAGGGACCAGCGAATAAAAGAACCATTTTCGTCTTTAGTCAAGGCGCGTACATGTACCACATCGCCAACCTTAAAATTATCAACAAAGCTACCTTTCACCCATTTAATATCTTCCCGAGGAACCAATGGTGGAGCCATAGAATCCGTCCAGCCTTCAATACCAAGGCGTAACTCATCATTACCAACTTCTAAAACTACCGCGGGGTACCACTGACCTTCTAAGTCAATATCGCGTGCAACAGTCGTATCAGAAAGTGCTTCTTTCCAGTTTTCAATTTGACCTAAATCCAGCTTTGCACCCGTACCACGCCAAATGCCGCGCGCCCTATCATAAATCTCAAGCTGCGTACGCAAGGCTCGTGCAGCTACAGGCTGCATTTCCGAATCAATTGTTGCACGTACGTTGTACCCACCAGTAAAAAACTCTCCTTCGCCAAAATCTTCACTTAACTGGCGCCGAATTTCGTCAGTAAAATAATCTCGGGGCGGCATTTCCATCTTGAAGCTTTCAAAATCTTTATTCTGGACCGAGCGTAAAGGCATACTGACTTCCTCAACATATGAAGCTTCATCAATATATCCGTTCTCCAACATTTCTTTCAGCACAAAATTGCGACGCGCCAATAAGCGGTCTTTATTTCTGACTGGGTGGTATCTAGAAGGAGCCTTAGGCAAAGCTGCTAACATTGCAGCCTCATGCGGTGCTAATTCTTCAAGGTTTTTATTAAAGTAAGTCTGACTTGCAGCTGATACACCATAAGAATTCTGACCTAAAAAGATTTCATTTAAGTATAGCTCAAGGATTTCTTCTTTCTCTAACGCCTCTTCAACTCTCGCGGCGAGAATAATTTCTTTTATCTTTCGTTCAGCTTGTCGGTCGCCAGATAATAAGAAGTTTTTCATTACCTGTTGGGTTATTGTAGACGCACCGCGCACATCCTTGCCGCGACTTCGCACCGCCTCAAAAGCTGCGGCGCCAATACCGCGTAAATCGTAGCCATCATGTGAATAAAAGTTTTTATCTTCAGCGCTAATAAAAGCTTCTTTTACCATATCAGGAATTGCATTTGCAGGAACAAACAAACGCCGTTCTTCCGCAAACTCATCGATGATTTGACCCTCTCCTGAATATATTCGGCTAATTGTAGCAGGTTGATACTGGGCAAGAGCCTCATGGCTAGGGAGGTCACGACCGTAAACCCAAATTACGGCCCCCACTGACAGAGCAATCATAGCAACACTCATGGTTATGACTGAAAAAATGCCTCCAAAAAATGATAAAATAAATCTTAGCATAACCACTCACTCTTGAAAAAATCAACTTTTCCAAATTTATCTATACGACACCTAACTTGAGGCGTCAAAAGACATCCGTTGTAAGATCTCGCTAATGTTACTGGCGCACTGGAGAGCGTAGTGTAAAATTTTAATCCCGCCAAAGGAGGATACCTGCTGCGATTGCTTCACCAAAACTACTTTGCCAGGTTGGATCCCGAAGGTTTATAAGGTTCATGTTATTTGACAAAGAACCCAAATCGAAAAGAATCGATGGGACATTGGCACTTTTAAGAACAGAAAATGACGCCTCACGGCGAGGGCTTTGATTTAACGTAATACCAAAAATTTTTAATTGAACCATCAACGCAGAAACTAGACTATATGACTGAAGTTGAGTTTCATTTCGCGTCAAATCTAATAAAATCCCTGTCACTTCATCGTCTACTCCAGAAAGATCAATTCCAGTTAATATTTCTGATCGATTATGAAGTTGTGCCAATTGCTCTGAGGCGGTGCCAGCAGAACCGTTAGATAAAGTGTAAATGGTAACACCCTGTTTCTGATGGTGCTCAGTCGAGTGTGCATGCAGAGATAAAAATAGATCGGCCTCAACCTTCTGAGCCAAATTTACTCTGGCGGGTAAAGATACAAAAGTGTCCTTATCTCGGGTCATAATAACCTCGATATCATCAACACTAAGTAAGACATTCCGTAAAGCCAAACCTATATTTAAAACTAACTCTTTTTCTTTTGTACTCTCGCGCTCCGCACCCTGATCGCTTCCCCCGTGACCCGGATCAATCAACACAACGAAACGATCTTTTTTCTCAAGCTGTAAAGGCGCCAAAGAGACTATATTTAGTTCTAAATCATCTATAATCGTTGCATGAGCCTCAAATTCTATTTCGTTCACATTTTTTAAAATAACATTGAGAGACGCGCTTCCATTTTCAGGTTCAACAGACATATCAACTTCGTGAGGCAACATGGTATCAACGAGGGTCAAAAATAATCGTGACCAACCTAATTCAGACTCAATTAATTTTACTTCTGTAACATGATCGGATTCTGACAATAAATCATCCGGCCCAATTCCGTTTAAACCTAGTCTATGAAATTCAAAAACTATTCGAGCAGGATTATTCAAAGAAAAGATACGAAAAGGAGTACCTTTACTTAGTGAAAGAGTTAATCTGACTTCATCATCTCCTAAATCTTTAATATGGCTCTCTGCGGCGTGTAACAGAGCCAATTCTGATATATTTCGCGCTACTACTCCTGTCGCTACGCAACACATAATCAAAACAAAGATAAATTTTTCCATCGTATTACTCTTTCTGAGTATCCAAAATGGCGACTTAATAAAAATTCCAAGCCTAAAACATACCAATAAGTAAGATTAGTATAAATATTTAATACCTCATTAGTATTTTTGAATTCCGTTAAATTACTTTTACAAAAGATTAATATTTCTCCAATTCTTAAATTTCTAAAGGCAAATAAAAGTATTGTCGAACCTACAAATCTATTATTTTGTAAATTGGAACTGTTTATTATTCTATATTATATTATGATATTTATTCTGTTAACCAAGCGATAATCGAGCATTTTCTTATTCAAACAGCTAAGAGCTTGGCAACGCCTAATAGATGTGCACATTGGATCAAAACCTGCTTTAAAATAGAACTGGAAATTAACCATGTTTCGAACTCTGACTGCTTTTATCATTTCTTACATCCTTGCTCTTCCAGCCGTAGCTTTCGATGTAACCGACATGTCCGATAAAGAGAGGGCAATTTTTCGTGATGAAATCAGATCATATCTCATGGAAAACCCAAAAGTAATCATGGAAGCCGTCGCAGTACTTGAGCAACGTCAAGGGCAAGAGCAGATGCAGGCCGATATAGTTCTAGTTACCAATAACGCTGAACAAATTTTTAACGATGGATATAGCTTTGTTGGCGGTAATCCTGAGGGTGATATCACGTTAGTTGAGTTCGTAGACTATCGCTGCGGTTACTGCAAAAAAGCACATGGAGAAGTAACCAAACTTCTAAAAACAGATGGAAATATTAGAATTATTCTCAAAGAGTTTCCAATTTTAGGTGAACAATCGTTGCTTGCTTCACGTTTTGCTATTGCAACAAAACAAATATCTGGAGCACAGGCCTACAAAGGAATTGCGGATGCCCTAATGACCTTCGAGGGAGAAATTAACATGCGCAACTTACGGCGCCTTGCGTCTACCTTTGGATTAGATGCAGACGGAATAGAAGCACAAATGGATTCTCCAGAAGTCATGCAAGAAATCGCTCAGACCCGTACTTTAGCGCAGCAATTGCAAATTTCGGGAACACCTACATTTATAATGCAAGACGAATTGTTGCGAGGTTATTTGCCATACGACCAAATGAAAGAGTTGATTGATGCAAAGCGAGGATAGTACGTTAATTTTTGTTTACAGGACCTACTCTTAGTTTTCATCCCAAACTATTAGAAATTGGAAAAAATACATGGGATATGTCGTTCGAAACTATTTGTAGCAACTATTCAATCAATTTTTTATACAATTAATAGTTTGAGGTCATCAGACTGATGAGAGGTTTATATTTAAGTGTCAGCAATACTACAGGTGACAGTTATTTCTATTGCGCCAGTTTTCCTGATGTGTTCACAGCTGCGCCGAGTTCTAATGCCTTTTTTTCCACTTGCTCAACAATGTGATTGACCATGGCATCATTATCTAACTTGTGACTTTGTTTTCCTGCTAGGTAAACCATCCCAGAACCATTACCACCTCCAGTAAACCCGACATCAGTCATAAGAGCTTCGCCAGGTCCGTTCACAACGCAACCAATTATTGAGAGGCTCAAGGGTGTCTTTATATGGGCCAAACGGTTTTCTAAAGTTTCAACAGTTTTGATTACATCAAATCCTTGCCGCGCACAGGACGGGCACGAAATTATATTTACACCACGGTGACGAAGACCTAGAGATTTCAGAATTTCATAGCCAACTTTCACCTCCTCAACGGGATCTGCAGACAACGATACCCTAATTGTATCTCCAATACCCATCCATAAAAGTTGACCAAGACCGATGGCAGATTTGATAGTACCAGAAGTCAATCCACCCGCTTCAGTAATTCCCAAATGGATCGGCGCGTCTGTAGCTTCAGCTAATTTTTGGTAAGCTGCGGCTGCCATGAAAACATCAGATGCTTTACAGCTAATTTTAAACTGATGAAAATCATTATCTTGCAAAATCTTGATATGATCGAGGCCACTTTCAACCATCGCATCTGGATTTGGCTCTCCATATTTATCGAGTAAATGCTTTTCAAGACTTCCTGCATTAACACCAATGCGTATTGAGCAATTATTGTCACGTGCAGCCTTTATGACTTCTTTAACGCGGACTTCATTACCAATATTTCCTGGATTAATTCTCAAACATGCAGCACCAGATTCTGCAGCCTCAATTCCACGCTTATAATGAAAATGAATATCTGCAACCAATGGAACTGGGCTTTCTCGCACAATTTCTTTCATCGCAGTTGACGAATCTTCATCTGGCACTGAGACCCGAACAATATCAGCTCCTGCCTCAGCCGCCGCATGTATCTGCTGGATGGTGGCTTTGATATCTGTGGTCAACGTGTTGGTCATAGTTTGGACGGTAATTGGAGCCCCTCCCCCAACAGGAACATTTCCCACCATTATTTGGCGACTTTCCCGACGATAAATATTTCGCCAAGGGCGGATGTGATTCAGCGACATTTGGACACCTTACTTATAATAAAAACCGTACATCTAAATAAACAATCTAGACAAGTGCAGCAATGGTACGATGGTTTATTAAATATTTTACTAGTTGCTGTCTGTATCTACTGCAGCAGCGTTTGCTTCTGCATAGCGCACCAAACCTTCATCAGTTGATATGTCAACAGGTAGATAAGTTTCCTGCAAGCCTACAATCTCAAGCGGCAAGTTAGAAGTTACCTGACCGGGATCACCAACAGGACCATAGAACTTACCATTTATTGCAAAGTATATCGCACCACTTTCACCAGCCCTCAATATTGGGGGCTGCTCTGTTAATGGGGCTTCCCATGTTTCTCCTGCTTGCATTGTCGTCTCAAAAATCACGGTACCATCTGCGGACCTAACCCTTACCCATGAAGGACGCACAGCAATCATCTGCAAAGCCGGCATTTTTTCTTCAATCACGCGCGGAATATTTTGGCCGTCAACAATACTAGAGTTTTGTTTTATTTGTCCAACAACGACATCTGTGTCCAGTTCTGGCGCTAAAAAATTAGCATTTTCTCTTGGATCTAAAGTCGCAATAGGCCTGTCTCTAGCTATTAATACGGGCACCTCAAGAGCTTGCGGACGATAAAGACGATTTAAAGCATCAACTCTAGGTGTAGTCGTTAAAGGACCAGTTTTTTCATCCGGTCGAGGCACAACTCCATTTAAAGGGTCGAGGCTAGATAGAACAGTAGGTGTTTGATCTACAGGTGCGACTTGTACACGTTGAACCTCTTGAAGGACGGAATAGCCACCAAACGCGATAGCAGCGATAAGAACTAGCAGAACAACTGATGACCCCACAGCACGTGGTTCAATCCCCGAAAATATTCCCTCCCTTACGGGCGCGAAAGGAATTTCAGGCGAGCTAAAAATATCTGCCCCTAACCCCCGGCCTAAACGTTTTTCTTGCAGCGGCTTTTTAATCACAGAAGCTTCCGCAGACATACCATGAGCAACAGAAAATCCACTCTCCTCGCAGAACGTCGCGAAAGTTTTGTCGGGATCCATATTCAGATAGCGCGCGTAAGACCGAACGTAACCAGCTATAAAGCCGGGGGTATCAAAAGCCTGAGGATCAGAGGATTCTATAGCAGAAATATAACTAGCCTTAATCCTTAAATCACGTTGTACATCCAGCAAAGATTTACCCAACGTAGCACGTTCCCCACGCATGATATCGCCAAGACGCAGTTCAAAATCGTCAAACCGTTTAGGTTTGCCAATTTTCTCTTTACTGGATTTATCAGCTGTACGCCCAACCATTGCACCGCCGCCCTGCTTGCCCAAAACGTTGAAAATCACGGCAAATTTGATTCGCGCTTTCAACTTTTTAAACCCAAACTAACAGAAGACAACACGAATTAAACAATTTCCTAGATCAAGAGGCTTCCTCGGCACGATTCAGCGCACAATGAGACCACAACTCATCCATCGCAGTCACTAAAGCGTCAATTTCATTTGATCCATGAACCGGCGAGGGTGTGAAGCGCAATCGTTCGGTACCGCGGGGTACTGTTGGATAGTTGATTGGCTGTACATAAATTCCGTGCTGCTCGAGCAGCATATCGCTAATAATTTTTGTGTGTACTGGATTGCCCACCATAACTGGCACGATATGACTACCATGATCTATAACTGGCAATCCTAAACCTTTAAGCTGCAACTTGATCGCTTTAGCCTGTGTGAGATGATCGGCACGAAGATTTCCAGCTGTTTTCAAAAAAGCAACAGAGGCCGTTGCTCCAGCAGCGACTGCAGGCGGCAAAGACGTCGTAAATATAAAGCCGGGTGCATAAGACCGAATAGCATCACACATCTTACTAGAAGCAGCTATGTAGCCTCCCATCACGCCATATGCTTTTGCAAGTGTGCCGTTGATGATATCGATCCTGTCCATCAACCCTTCACGCTCGCAAACCCCCGCTCCATGCGCGCCGTACATCCCTACAGCATGTACCTCATCGAGGTAAGTCAACGCCCCAAACTCATCCGCTAAATCGCATATCGCAGAAATTGGACTAAAATCACCATCCATCGAGTAAATAGATTCAAAAGCAATAATCTTTGGGGCCAACGGATCATCCGCTGATAAAAGTTCACGTAAATGAATAATATCATTATGGCGAAAAATACGCTTAGCACCACCATTTCGACGCACACCTTCAATCATGGAGGCGTGGTTTAGAGCATCTGAATAAATAATCAGGCCGGGAAATATCTTGGGCAGGGTACTTAGTGTTGCATCATTAGCTACGTAGGCACTGGTAAACAGTAAAGCCTCTTCTTTGAGGTGCAAATCAGCCAGCTCTGCTTCTAGCCGTTTGTGATAAATGGTAGTGCCAGAAATATTGCGTGTCCCCCCCGAACCAGCACCCGTGGCATCAATGGCTTCATGCATGGCATTTAAAACAATCGGATTTTGTCCCATACCGAGGTAATCATTACCACACCAGACAGTTATTGGCGCCGTGGTCCCATCTGGTTTTGTCCATGTAGCATGGGGAAATTGGCCTTTGCTGCGTTCAATATCGATAAAAGTGCGATAACGGCCTTCGTCGTGCAAGCTTTGCAGAGCTTGGTTTAGTTGAGCGATGTAATCCACGCCAAACTCCATAATTTACTAACGCGACAGTGTTTGATGATCTGTTTCTAGACAATCACAAATAGTTAGTTGTGGATATAGAGTGTTTTAATACAAAACACCTGCGCTTCCTGTCGCAGGCAAAAAAAATTTCTTCGGTATCAAACTACGGAAACAACCAACAACCTAAACCAAAACCAAAACCAAAACCAAAACCAAAAATTGATAGTTGAAGTTATCCTGTAAAACAGACCAAATATCACTCAACTGTAAAAACAAATTAATTACTTTAAATACTAAAATAAAAGGAACTGATATGAATCTCGA
>CAJQRC010000030.1 GCA_905480645.1 uncultured Tateyamaria sp. | reverse complement strand
CTCCCATCATTTGAACGTGTCTTTTCATTATTTGACTCGAGTGAAACGACAAGATCTTGACGTCCAGTAAGAATGTCACAACGCCATAGTGCCGTTTCGGAAGCAATTAACAATGTATCATAAACCCATCCAGAGGCAGATAACATCCCATCAAAAGCCCAAAAACGTTCAGTCTCTCCTTTTGAAAAAAGCTTTTTTGATAAAATATCAATCCAAAAAAGTTCACAACGCTCCGGGTGCCATAATGAGCCCTCACCAAGCAAACAAAATGTGTTGCTAAAGACCTGCATATTGCTCCTTATCGTATGCTTTAACAATTTTTTCTGCTCTAGCGCCTACCTCTTTCGTAGTCATATTTGGTTTGTACAAAGCAGATCCAATACCAAATCCAGTGACTCCGGCGGCCAGCCATTCAGCAAATCCATCACAACCAATACCACCTACGGCATATGTCTTTGTTCCCTCGGGTAAAACCGCTCTGATAGCCTTAAAACCTTTAACCCCAAGCAGCATAGCCGGAAATAACTTCAACCCATCTGCTCCAGCATGCAGTGCTGCAAAACATTCTGAGGGGGTCATAACCCCAGGATAAGAAAGCATATTCAATTGCTTAGTAGCAACAATTACTGAAGCATTAGTGTCCGGAGAAACAACCATATGTGCCTGTAAATCTGCAAGTTTTTCAACCGACGGCACATCAAGTACAGTGCCTGCTCCAATTTTAGCCCGATCACCAACTGCATCTATCATTTTTTCAATACTTTGAAACGGCTCAGGCGAATTCAAGGGAACTTCTATCCGATCAATTCCCTCATCCAATAGGGTAAATGCTACTTCCACAGCCTCAGTAGGCGTTACACCGCGTAGAATTGCAATTATTTCACGGCTCATACGCGATCTCCATAAATATGTGAGTAAGCTGCTACGAGGCCTGATACTGTCATGTCTTCGGCAAATGCTGTAACAACAGGAACTCTTTGAACAATCAAAGCTGCTTCATAAGCTTGCGAGAGGTTGTGTACACCAATGATCGCAACCTTCTGACCCAGCCAATAGGGACGCATCGAAGCAAGCTCAGCTCCGATTAAAAGGCCTGACAACCGTGAGCGGGCAGCGTCATTGTCCAGTTCATTCAACAAATTTTTAGCCCGCAAAGAAAATAACTCTGCAGCCAAACTTTCAGGCCGCGAAATCGCTGTGTCAACACTATCTAAAAATGCAGAAGCATCCCACCCTTTTCCCATAGAGTGACGCAGAACAGATTGCGTTGATAAAAGCCCAAACAGCTCACCCGTCATGGCGGTGCGAAAACTTACAATCTCACCAGCACTTACATGCACCCACTTAGTATGTGTTCCGGGCAAACAGATAACGCCATCAAATTCTGGATTTACTGAAAGATACCCAGCAATTTGAGTTTCCTCGCCACGCATCACATCTGCAGGATTACTTTGTTTAATTCCCGACAGAATACGAACACTCAAAGTAGGTTGTTCTGTTACTGCTGTAACAACTAAAGAGATATTAAAAGGCATACACGGCACCTCCGCGTAAGGTGCTTCTGCCCAACCTTGTTTTGACCCAACCATACCACAAGCCAAAACAGGCCTTGGTAAAACATCAGCACACAAAGCTTGTAACGCCGGCTCAAAACCATCTGGTGTCAAATCAGCCATACCACTATCAGATTGCCGTTGCTCGACGACACGTCCGTCAAACCGCATCAACCATGCCCGCAGATGTGAAGTGCCCCAGTCCACTGCTATCCATGCCACATCATTCATTAGCCAGTTACCACGACGCCGCCATCCACAACCATAGATTGACCTGTCATCATTCGACTGGCACCGGAGGCCAAAAAAAGGGCAGCGCCAACAATATCGCTTGGTTTAAGGTGCTCCTTTAACGATTGGCGGTCCATGTGTGCGGCAAGCCCATCAGGCGTTGCCCATTTGTCCAGTTGCTTTTCTGTCAGTACCCACCCGGGTGCAATTACATTAACTCGAATTTTACTAGGTCCAAATTCGCGAGCAAGGCTCCGCGTCATACCATTGATGCCAGAATTAGAGCCAGTATAAACTGGGAATCCTGAATTCCCCATCATATAACTTATAGACGAAAAATTAATAATAGAACCACCGCCATTAGTTTGCATCCCAGGAATGACCGCCTGGCAAGCGAAAAAATATGACTTGAAATTGATAGCTATCATCCTGTCCCAATATTCACTGTCTACTTCAGCAGTCGTATGACGTTCGTCATTAGCTGCGTTATTTATCAGAGTAGAAATTGATCCATGCACAGTTGCGGAATGATCAATACAAGCTTTTAGGGCATCAATATCCGTAATGTCACACTGCATGAATAATGGGCGATTATCATGCTTAGCTTCCATCTCATCACAAAATAAAATTGCATCAGAACGTTGGACAAAAGCAACCCTAGCACCCTGCTGTAAAAACCCTTCTGTCAAGGCTGCCCCAATACCGGAACCACCGCCAGTAATGAATACCGAAGTGTTTTTTAGGTCGTTAAACGTTGCAATTTCTTTCATGGCTAATCTCTTTCTTGCAGGGTTTAGATAAGGTCACCCTTAATTACCCACATCCGTTCCGGAAAGCT
>CAJQRC010000029.1 GCA_905480645.1 uncultured Tateyamaria sp. | reverse complement strand
AACTCTATATAAAGTTGTCCCAACTCTATATTTAAGTTTCTTCGGGCTCAAATAAAAAAGTTTCCTAACTCAGCAAAAAGTTTTCTTTTGTAAGAAGTAATGGGGGGACAGGTCAAAAAATCAAAAAACTGACTTCTTAGTAATTAGTGCCGATTACTCATCGGCTATTTTTAAAATTAAAAAAATGAGCTTATGGTGTCCTAGCTTGAGATTAAGTCAGCACCTTAATGCGTCCTCTTATTTATCAGACAGTATACTTCGTTATTTTAAGCCGTTTGTGGTTTCCATAAGTATAAATAATGGACTGCTGATTAAGTGTTCATTTGACTTAAATATCACGAATATCGTTTTTAAATAACCAGTTTAAATAAAACCTACTCCTTTGATGAGTTTTAAAATAAACGCTCTGTAATCCAGATGACAAAGCGGTCCTTCAAACAGGATGTAATAGCCAAGTAAGTGGAATTTGAAGGAATGGGTAATACAGGAGCAGGGAGCAGGTCTCACACTGAAGATCGTGCCACGCACTTAACTTTCGCCGTTGTATCGAAAAGCTCCGATATCAAAGTAAACGAAAACTCCCAGACAAAAACTACAGACATTCAGAATTAGGAATGAATAGATGACCGTTTCCAAGACAACAGACGCTAACCGTACTCATGGAACAATTGTTTTACGAGGTGGCCGTTTAACCAAATGGAAGGGTAAGGCTGCAAGCCTGTCGCCAAGCCTGGGACAGTTGATTGCATCTGTATCTCCGGTTGCCTTAGGTCGTGCGCTCATGGTGGGTGCGAGTAAGACAGCAACAGCGGCAGTATTAGGCGGTGCTGGACTTATTGTGACAACAAGTGGGGCGAGTGCGGCGTGTACTGGTTCCGTTGGGGTTTACACATGTTCAGGTACTATTACGGAGACAAACGGCGGACTCGCCAAGCCGTTAAATGCCGATCCGCTTAGTGTTACTATTTCAGAAGGAACAACTGTTGACACCAGCGGCACGGTAGGCGCTGATGCATTCGATCTATATAGCAATGCTGGAATTACTTTTACGAATAATAACTCTGAGGTAACGATTACTGGTAAGTCTATCGGCATCGAATCGGATAACAGAAACAGTGGCGCACTAAGCATCACAACAACGGGTGATACGACGGGTGGTGCTGGTTATCATGGCATTAAAGCGACAAATGCCGGTACGTCCCTCACGATTGATGCGGCAACCACGACGGGTGGTGAAAGTGGCATTTTTGCTTTGAACATCGGCTCCGGCGCACTGAGTATCACGGCAAACACAACGGGTGGTGTTAGTTTTGGCATTTTTGCGAAAACTACTGGCACTGGCGCACTGAGCATTACAACCAAGGGCACAACAACAAGCGGTCAATTTGATGGCATTCATGCGTTCCTCAGTAATACTGCCAGCACAGGCGACCTTACGATTAACGCGGCCACCACGATTGGTGGTGGCGATGGCATTGATGCGCGTAATTATGGCTCCGGCGCACTGAGCATCACAACAACGGGTACGACAACTGGTACCAATTATGATGGCATCTATGCGAATAACTCTTCCGCAGGCACTTCTCTCACAATTAACGCAGCCACCACGACGGGCGGGGAAGATGGCATTGTTGCGAAAAGCTATGGCACCGGCGCCCTGAGCATCACAACAACGGGTACTACGACGGGTGGTACCGGGGATGATGGCATTTATGCAATTAAACGTAGCACAGGCGACGTCACGATCAATGCGGCCACCACGACGGGCGGGGAAGATGGCATTGTTGCGCAAAACTATGGCACCGGCGTACTGAGTATCACGACAACGGGTACAACAACGGGTACCGTGGGCGATGGCATTTTTGCGAAAATTAATAATACTGCCAGCACAGGCGACCTCACGATCAACGCGGCCACGACGAAGGGTGGTTATTATGGCATTTTTGCTAATAACAGTGGCAATGGCGCACTGAGCATCACAACAACGGGTATAACAACGGGTGGCACTACTAAAGATGGCATTCATGCGTTCCTCAGTAATACTGCCAGCACAGGCGACCTCACGATCAACGCGGCCACCACGACGGGCGGTAGATATGGTATTAAAGCTGACAACAATGGCACCGGCGCACTGAGCATCACAACATCAGGTACAACAACGGGTGGTACCGGGGGAGATGGCATTTATGCGAATAACTCTTCCGCAGGCACTTCTCTCACGATTAATGCGGCCACCACGACAGGTGGCAATGATGGCATCGATGCAGATAACGAGGGTTCTGGTGCGTTAACTATCACGACAACGGGTACGACAACTGGTGGTACCGGGTATGATGGTATTAATGCATATAACTCTTCCTCCGGCACTTCTGTTACGATTAACGCGGCCACCACGACCGGTGGTGAAGACGGCATTGTTGCGCTCAATTACGGTTCTGGCGCACTGAGCATCACGACAACGGGTACTACTACAGGCACTACTGGTACTGGCATTGTAGCTGCTATTTCTTCTGCCAATAGCTCTAGCGATCTCACGATTAACGCGTCCACCACGACGGGCGGTGTTGATGGCATTAATGCGATTAACTCTGGCACTGGCGCACTAAACATCACAACATCAGGTGCAATCACAGGCGGTACCGGTTACGGTATTCGCACCCGAACTTCAGCAAATAAAACGACCAATATTACGCTGAACTCTGGTACAGTTGTTAGCTCCACCGCCGGTCTTGGTATTTACAATAATGAAGGCAACAGCATCACAACGGTTAATTCTGGAGCATCCGTGGCCGGTAAGATTG
>CAJQRC010000028.1 GCA_905480645.1 uncultured Tateyamaria sp. | reverse complement strand
ATACGTATAATTTCTGGGTCCGGTTGCAGTTTGATCAATGCCACCACATCATTACCCGCCACCTCGCGCAAAGCTTCAATTTGTTGGGCAACTGTACAGCTGAGTCCCGGCAAGTTTAATGCACGACGCCCATCAAGCCTGCTAGTGTCTAATCCTGCTGCATGGGCCAAAAAACTTGCCGCGGAGCGAGGTGACGCGTGCCAGTGTCTTACAGTATCCGCTACTGGCAGAATCGCTTTAATTCCGTTCAAGGGTTCTCGAATAATTCCAGAAAAAAACGAAGAAGCGGCTAGGTTTGGCTTGCCTGGACGGACACAGATCGTTGGTAGGCGCAAAGATATACCATCAATGAAACCTTTACGGCTGAAGTCCTGTATCATTATTTCACAAGCTAATTTTTGTGCGCCATAACTCGTTTGAGGGGACTGAATGAATTCGTCCGAAATCTTATCTGGGTAAGGCCCTCCAAACACTGCAATAGACGATGTGAAAATAACACGAGGGACATAAGTTCCACCTGATGCCCGGTGCTGCGCCCGCAAAGCCTCAAGAAAACTCCACATCGGCCAAAGATTAGTCTGCCATCCCTTGTCAAAATCATTCTCTGCCTCGCCTGACACAATTGAAGCAAGAAAGTAAATTAAATCATAGCGTTCAGCCGCCAAAGCGGATCCCTCAGCTGTCATAGCTAGATTACCAACCAAATGTCGCGGCGGATCACCTTTATTTTCATTTCCTTGCGGTGGTGAAATATCATGCAGTGTTAATTCAAAAGCATCACCATCGGCTAACCCAACCATTTCCAAATGCTTTGTGAGTTTTTTACCAACCATACCTCGGCCACCAAGAACCAAAATACGTTTCATGACGCCCTCCCATTCCGTGCTTTGAGCTCCAAAAAAAGACCCGAATGATCCTTTTCGGCCCCATCCATTTCCGAAACAAAATAAGCAAATCTGTTTCGCACATCCTCTGTCATTGGAAGAGATAAATTGACCAACGTGGCCTCAGCCAATACGTTATCCAGATCCTTAAGCTGGAACTTTGATAAGCCACCAGGCACAAAATTTCCATCAGTCATTCGTTGTCCATGCTGTTGCAAGATTGTACTGTCAGCAAAACCGCCTTTAAGCGCGGACCGCAGCGCCGTTGGGTCTGCGCCACCTTCAGATGCAAGAAGCATTGCTTCAGCCACGGCACCAATTGTAACCGCAACGATAGTTTGGTTGCACAACTTTGATAACTGGCCTGTGCCTGATGGCCCCACGTGAACCGGTCGTCCCATCATTTTAAATATGGGTCTCGCGCGCTCAAAATTATCCCTACAACCACCAACCATAATGGCAAGGCTCGCATCTTCTGCACCCTTAGTGCCACCTGATACTGGGGCGTCTAAATGAGTTATGTTTTGCTCCAAAAGAATCGCCGCCTGCAAACGCCCCTCTGCTGGCTTAGTTGATGACATATCCACCCAAAGCGCCTCTGGTTTCAACGATTGCAGCACATCTTCGATTACTGCCAATACCGTTGGACCATCGCTCATCATGGAAATAACAATATCAGCCTCTTTAACGGCATCAACAATGTTACTGGCTACCTTAGCTCCCTCTAATGCCAAAGGGTTTGCCTTAGTTTGGGTTCGGTTCCATACCGTAAGTGGAACACCTGATCGCGTTAGGTTAAGCGCCATAGGGAACCCCATCAATCCAGTCCCCAAGAAAGCTACTTTCTCCTTTGTCATTTCTTAACTCCTGAATTTGTATGTGACGTCTGGTCAAGCCTGCCGCAGTGTTTTACGTTCCCACCAAATCGCAGCGAGCAAAGTTGTGCAACACCTGATAAAAATAGAGGGGACACGCTATGGGCCGGCTAGACGGTAAAAGAGTACTTGTAACCGCAGCAGGGCAGGGAATTGGAAGAGCTAGTGCATTGGCAATGGCATCAGAAGGTGCAAAAGTGTTTGCCACTGACGTGAATGAAGACCTGCTGGTTAACCTTGTAGCAGATGGTATAGAAACCTTTCAACTGAACGTAATGGATCCAGACAATATCATAACTGGAATAGATCGTGCAGAACCAGATGTTTTATTTAACTGCGCAGGATTTGTGCATACCGGCTCTGTGTTGGATGCTACAAATGATGAGTGGGACTTTGCATTCAATCTCAACGTTCGTTCAATGGCGCGCACAATGCATGCCGCGATACCAGGCATGATGAAGCGTGGGAAAGGATCGATTATTAATATGGCTTCAGCTTGTTCATCTATAATCGGCGCCCAGAATAGATTTATTTATGGAGCCACTAAAGCTGCGGTAATAGGTATGACCAAATCGGTTGCCGTCGACTTTGTTAAAAAAGGTATTCGTTGCAACTGCATTTGCCCCGGTACTGTCGAAAGCCCAAGCTGGAATGACAGGGTCCAAGCGCTCGGTGAGGAAATTGGAAGCTACGAAGAAGCTCTCCAACAATTCGTGTCGCGACAGCCAATGGGCAGGGTTGCAACCGCGGATGAAATTGCAGCTTTAGTAGTTTATCTAGCAAGTGACGACAGTGGCTTCACTACAGGACATCCACACATTATTGATGGAGGTTGGTCAGGACAATGAGAAAACATATAAAAATTGAAAACCTGCGTTCTCGAAAGTGGTTCATGAACCCCGACAACCCAGAAATGACGGCGCTTTATCTGGAGCGGTATCTAAACTACGGCCTTACACGAGAAGAATTACAATCGGGCAAACCAATCATTGCAATTGCTCAAACTGGTAGTGATCTTAGTCCTTGTAATCGTCACCACCTGGAACTCTCTAAGCGTGTACGAGACGGCATAATTGCCGCAGGCGGCACTTGTATTGAGGTCCCGGTTCATCCCATTCAGGAAACTGGCAAGCGACCTACAGCAATGCTGGATAGAAACCTAGCCTACCTGAGCCTTGTTGAAACGCTTTTTGGTTATCCTCTAGATGGCGTCGTCCTAAACATAGGTTGTGACAAAACTACACCAGCTCTGTTAATGGCAGCAGCAACCGTAAATATTCCTGCTGTTGCGCTATCCGTTGGTCCAATGCTTAATGGATGGTTTAAAGGTGAAAGGACGGGCTCTGGCACAGTTGTCTGGAAAGCTCGCGAAATGTTGGCCTCAGGTGAGATCGACGCAGAAGGTTTTATGGAACTTGTCGCATCCTCTGCCCCCTCGGTCGGTTATTGTAATACAATGGGCACAGCGACAACGATGAACTCACTAGCTGAAGCATTAGGCATGCAATTGCCCGGTGCGGCTGCTATCCCGGCACCATATCGGGAGCGAGGGCAGATTGCGTACGAAACTGGGCGCCGTATTGTAGATATGGTATGGGAAGATTTACGTCCGTCAGAAATTATGTCGCGTGAAGCCTTTGAAAACGCCATTGTTATCAATTCAGCCATCGGCGGCTCAACAAATGCGCCAATCCATTTAAACGGCATAGCAAAGCATCTCAACGTATCTTTGAGCAATGACGACTGGCAAAGTGTTGGTCATAAAGTTCCATTACTTGTAAACATGCAGCCAGCAGGAGAATATCTTGGGGAAGATTATCAACATGCAGGCGGCGTTCCAGCTGTCGTTGGAGAACTGATCGCGGCCGATCGCTTACCACACCCAGACATTGTAACAGTGAACGGTCGAACAATGCGAGAGAACTGTGGAAATATCCGAAGCGCTGATAAGCGTGTAATCCGCCCAGTTTCCGAACCCATCAAGGAGCATTCCGGGTTCATCAACCTAAGTGGCAATCTTTTTGATAGTGCCATCATGAAAACATCAGTGATTTCTGAAAAGTTCCGCAAGCGCTACTTATCAAATCCGAATGATCCTGAAGCTTTCGAAGGACGAGCAGTGGTTTTTAACGGAACAGAAGATTACCATCACAGGATAGATGATCCTGCCGAAAAAATTGATGATAATTGCATTCTCTTTATGCGTGGTGCAGGCCCTAAAGGATACCCCGGAGGCGCAGAAGTCGTTAACATGCGGGCACCTGCATACTTGTTAAAGCAGGGAATTGATGAGTTGCCTTGTGTGGGTGACGGGCGGCAGTCAGGAACATCTGGTTCGCCCTCTATTTTAAACGCGTCACCTGAAGCGGCAGATGGCGGCGGACTGGCATTATTGCAAAATGGCGACAGGGTCCGCATTGATTTAAAAAAATGCACCGCGGACATGTTGATTGATGCTTCCGAACTGGCAACACGCTCGTTAGCTCTAGAAAAGTTGGGTGGATTCGCATCTCCCGAAAATCAAAGCCCGTGGCAAGAAATTTTCCGTGACCGGGTCGGTAGATTTGACGAAGGAATGACCTTGAGAGGCGCAACTGAATATCAAGATATATCTCGCAAACATATGCCACGAGACAACCATTAATTTTAAGATTAAAGCATTAAACTTCAAACAAGATACGAACAAGGATAGCCGACAATGAAATTAGTACGATACGGCGAAGTAGGCTTCGAAAAGCCCGGCATTATGGACGGCGACACGCTCCGCGATTTATCAGGCGTCATAGACGATATTGACGGCAGCACCATAGGCGAAGACAGTCTTAATAAAATTCGTGATATCAATTTAAATACACTACCAGCCGTTAATGGCGCCCCACGCATCGGACCTTGTGTCGGAAGCATTGGTAAATTCATGTGCATAGGCCTGAATTTTAAAGACCATGCAATTGAAACTGGCAATCCTTTTCCAGATCACCCCATTCTTTTTATGAAAGCAAACTCAGCTATCGTTGGTCCAAACGATGATACACTTATACCGCGTGGATCAACCAAAACCGACTGGGAAGTCGAACTGGGTGTAGTCATTGGTAAGAGCGCTAAATACGTGAGCAAAGAAAATGCACTGGATTATGTTGCCGGTTACTGTGTGATTAATGATGTGTCCGAGCGGGATTTCCAACTTAACTTGACCGGTACATGGACTAAGGGAAAATCTTGCGACACTTTTGGTCCAACCGGCCCATGGCTCGTAACACGCGATGAAGTGGCAGACGTCAACAATCTGGCAATGACCCTCGATGTGAACGGTAAGCGCATGCAAGATGGAAATACTAGCACAATGATTTTCAGCGTGGCTGAAATCATTGAGCACCTGAGCGGTCTTATGACACTACACCCCGGTGACGTCATCTCAACGGGAACACCTCCTGGTGTTGGAATGGGAATGAAGCCGCCAACATATCTTAAATCAGGTGATATAGTAGAGCTGGAAATCGAAAGTCTTGGAAAGCAACGCCAAGAGGTCCGCGCAGATGCATAACCTTTTGCAAATTGGCGATATCACCGATGTTATGCGCTCGCGTCTTGAGGTAGCATTCAAAATCCATAAACTGGGTGAAGGCGATTACCCCAACGAAAAAATTACCCATGTGGCAACCAATGGCCACGATGGAGTCCCGGCTGAAATCATGGCTGGCCTACCAAACCTCAAGTTAATCAGTTGTTATGGTGTTGGTTATGACGCCATCGACACCAACAAAGCGGCAGAGCGAGGTATTCTTGTCACCCACACGCCTAATGTGCTGAACGCAGAAGTCGCAAGCACAGCAATCCTGCTCATGCTCGCAAGCTACCGTAATTTTCTCACTGACGAAGCACACGCTCGTTCTGGCGAATGGGAAAACGGCAATGCCCCTCTGTCTTATAGTGCTGACAATCGCAAGGTTGGCATCCTCGGACTGGGTCGTATTGGTCAAGCTATTGCAGATAAACTTGAAGCCTTTAATGCAGATATTCACTACCATACTCGGAACAAAAAAGAAGTGCTATATACTTATCATGCCTCACTTAAAGATATGGCGAAGGTAGTTGATGTTTTAATTTGCATTACTCCAGGTGGCCCTTCAACAAATCAGATTGTTAACGCGGAAGTTATCGACGCACTGGGTCAAGAGGGACGCTTAATTAATGTATCACGCGGCTCAGTAGTGGACGAAACTGCTTTGGTGGCGGCATTAAAAGAAGGTCGATTAGGCTATGCCGCTTTAGATGTGTTTCATGGAGAACCGAGGATACCCGATGCACTAAAAACGATGTCAAACGTTATTCTATTACCTCATGTAGGAAGCGCGACACATGAAACGCGTGCCGCTATGGGTGCATTAGTGGTCGACAACCTACTGGAGCAAATCAAAAGTGGGCAAGTTATCACATCTGTACCGGAAACCGCTCATCTCACCTAAGGTATACTGCAGCTATTATGTAGGCATCCTGTTGATATTTTACTTGAATTAAAAGCTATTGAGCTCACGTCATTCTGACCAGAATTATATCTTTACAGAAGTTACATCCGGTATAATATTATTGATAAAGGTAAGTATTATATACAAATTACAGCACTAAAGGTCTCTATCTTTTGGTGAAATTTAAAGCATCGCATCAATTACTGTTGATACATTTCCGACATTGGAACCCGCAGGACTTAAATATTTACAAGCTAGTTACAACGCAGCCCTAGTACTTCAATTTACTATAAAACAAAATGCAAATTTGAAAATAATCATCACTTCAAAAGGCAACTAAACATGAAAATTGCTATAATTGGAACGGGTTATGTCGGCCTTGTATCGGGTATTTGCTTTTCTGACTTTGGACATGATGTGGTATGTGTCGACAAGGATTCTCGAAAAATCGAAATGTTAAAAAATGGCGACATTCCAATATATGAACCCGGACTAGACACTCTAATGGCAAGGAATGTTGATGCTGATCGACTATCATTCTCACTCGATTTAGCAGATGTTATCGATGGTGCAGGAGCCATATTTATTGCTGTAGGTACGCCAACGCGGCGAGGTGATGGTCACGCAGACCTTACTTATGTAATGGCTGCTGCCGAAGAGATTGCACTCCTAGCCAGAGACTATACCGTTGTTGTAACTAAATCTACCGTACCGGTAGGTACCAATAGACTGGTAGAAAAGACGATCCGGGCCGCAAATCCGAGCCTTGACTTTGACGTAGTCTCCAATCCTGAATTCCTGCGCGAGGGCGCTGCAATTGAAGACTTTATGAAACCAGACCGAATTGTGTTGGGTGTGGAATCCAACCGAGCCAAAGAGGTAATGCATAATATTTACCGTCCCTTGTATCTGCGCGACTTTCCAATTGTGGCCACTGATCTGGAGAGCGCAGAAATCATAAAATACGCATCGAATGCATTTCTGGCGACTAAGATTACTTTTATCAACGAGATATCAGCGCTTTGCGAAAGTGTTGGGGCTGATATTAAGCAAGTCTCCAAGGGAATGGGTCTTGATGGTCGAATTGGCAATAAGTTTTTGCATGCTGGACCTGGCTACGGAGGATCATGTTTTCCAAAAGATACAACAGCTTTGGCAAGAATCGGGCAAGATAATGGCGTCCCAATGCAGATCACAGAAACTGTAATTAAGGTGAACGAACAAACAAAGAAGCGTATGTTCGACAAAATTCTTGCGATCTGCGACGGAACACTGAGCGGTAAAACAGTGACTATACTCGGCGTGACATTTAAACCAAATACAGATGATATGCGGGACGCACCCGCCTTAACAATTTTGCCTGCACTAATTAGCGCCGGCGCTAAATTATTAGTAGTCGATCCGCAGGGAAAACGGGAGGGAGAGGCGCTTTTGCCTGGTGTAGATTGGGTCGAGGATGCCTATACAGCAGCATGTGGTGCAGACTTGCTTGTTATTCTCACAGAGTGGAATGAATTTCGGGCGCTTGACCTCAAGAAGCTTGCAAGCAGTATGACTTCACCGAGAATGGCCGACCTGCGGAATATCTATTCAGCCAAGGATGCTGGGTTGGCCGGTTTTGAAGCATACGATAGCATTGGCCGTGCTTCATTCGGTACAACAGATGGGTAACAGACTAGTAAGTATGCAAGCAGCCCAAACGAGTTAAAACTAGACATATCAATCAGACGCGATAAGAGTACTCGCAATGTTGACTCAAAGACAATAAATCTATTTTTTATCGCGAGCAGCCTTCTCCTCTTTAGTCAATTTATTGTTCCAAACATTATTACTGAGGCCTAATTCATTCGGCATGGGTTTAGTCTTACCAACGCTGACCTTACCACCCTTATTTAAAAACTCCTGAATAAGAGCTTCATCTGTATTTTTTTTAGGGACTTGTTTCATAGTGATTACTCTAGCCTCTGCGAAGGTCGTAATCAATACGAGCAAAACTAAAATTAGCTACACGTAATTCTGAATCAATTTCACAAACAGAAAGCTCCGCTTTTCACTGAGGTTATTAGACTAATTAACCAATCTAAAAAATTAAATACAAGAAAGTAAAAGTTTGGTTGTATTTTCTTCAGTCATGACGACAGGGTTACCACCTGTGCTAGGATCAATCAGAGCTCCCGCCACAATACGTTTAATGTCTGGATCTTTAACGCCCAACTCTGTCAGAGTTTTGGGAATACCAAGAGAGGTGTTCAGGTTGTCGACATACTCACAAAAACCATCAAAACCGCCTCTTATATCAAGGTAATTAGCGGCACGCTTAATATCGTCACAAATGGCTATCTTATTAAATTGCAGTACGGCAGGCATACAAACGGCATTTGTTGTCCCATGATGCGTATGATAAATAGCGCCGATAGGATGAGAAAGCGCATGAATTGCTCCTAGGCCTTTTTGAAATGCAGTAGCCCCCATGGTGGCAGCAGACATCATCTGTGCACGAGCTTCAATATCGCTGCCATCAGCGTAGGCCCGCGGCAGGTAATCTTTAACTAACCGCATTCCTTCCAGAGCTATACCTTGTGACATTGGATGATAATGGGGCGAACTAAATGCTTCAACACAATGTGCAAAAGCATCAAGACCTGTACCTGCGGTGATGAATTTAGGCATACCAATTGTCAATTCAGGATCACAAATCACAACAGTGGGTAAAAATTTAGGGTGGAAGATAATCTTTTTTTCTTCAGTAACAGAATTGGTAATGACAGAAGCACGGCCTACCTCAGACCCTGTACCGGCCGTTGTTGGAACTGCAACTATTGGTGCAATTACATCGCTATTGGCACGCGTCCACCAATCTCCAATATCCTCAAAATCCCACAGAGGTCGGGTTTGTCTTGCCAGAAATGCTACAAGCTTACCCAAGTCCAAGCCAGAACCACCACCAAAAGCAATTACTCCATCGTGACCACCTTCTAAATATGCAGTTACACCAGCTTCAGCATTTTTTTCGTTTGGATTGGGATCAACATTTGCAAAAATTGCACGCCCCAAACCTGCATATTCTAACAGATCTAGGGTCTTGATCGTAATGCTCATATCAGCCAAGCCACGATCCGTGATCAATAACGGTTTAGTAATACCGGCAGCAGCACAAGCGTCTGCAATTTCAGAAATACGTCCAGCACCGAAACGAATGGCTGTTGGATAAGACCAATTGGCAGTAATACTCATCAGCTTAAACTTTCTTTAGGTGATAGGATTTAGGACGGGTTAAATTATGATAACCAATAATGGAAAGCCCACCACCTCTGCCAGTATTTTTACAACCAGTCCAGCAAAGAGCCGGATCTAAATAGTCAGCACGATTCATAAATACTGTACCAGTTTCAATTTGATCAGCAATAGCTTCAGCACGATTAGTGTCTTGAGTCCAAAGCGAGGCAGTTAAACCAAAATCACTGTCATTCATAAGTGCAATGGCCTCTACATCATTTTTTACTGGCATTATGCCAACTACAGGGCCAAAGCTCTCTTCACGCATTAACCTCATTTCATGTGTCACATTTATCAGGAGTTGCGGCATAAGATAGGCGCCTCCATCTGTAGGAAACTTAGAAGGGTCAATAAGCGCTATTGCCCCAGCAGTTACAGCTTCAGCAGTTTGTGCGCGAACCTCCTCAGCAAAACGCACATGCGCCATAGGCCCTAAAGTTGTTTCCGAATCTAGTGGATTACCCAACTTATAATTATTAACGATTGCAACAGCTTTATCTACAAAGTCTTTAAAAAGACTTTCATGTACATAAATCCGCTCTATTCCACAACAACACTGACCAGAATTGAACATCGCACCGTCAATCAGCGTATCGACAGCCTTATCCAAATCAGCATCATCCATGACGTAACCTGGGTCTTTACCGCCCAACTCTAAACCAATAGGTGTAAAAGTGCCATTTGCTGCTGTCTCTACAGCTTTGCCGCCCTGAACCGAACCTGTGAAATTTATAAAATCAAATGCACGATCTTCAATTAAAGAAGATGTGGTTTGATGTTCGAGAAATATATTTTGAAATACGTCTTTAGGAATACCCGCAGCATGAAATGCCTGCGCCATTCTTTCTCCAACAAGCGGCGTTTGGGAAGCGTGTTTTAATATTACTGAATTACCAGCGATCAAAGCTGGAGCAATAGTGTTTATTGCTGTCATATATGGGTAGTTCCAAGGTGCTACCACCAATACAACTCCATGAGGAACCCGCTTAATTACACGACGAAAATAGTCACTGTTTTCCACCTCAATCGGTGCAAGACTAGCCTCAGCAATCTCAGCCATATAACTTGCGCGCTCGTTAAATCCTGAAAACTCCCCCCCATAGCGAACTGGTCGGCCCATTTGCCAAGCTATTTCAGGTACTATCTCATCGTTCATTGCTCCAACTGCTGCAACACCAGCTCGCACCAAGGCAATGCGATCAGACAGCGGCAGAGCGGCCCATGATACTTGCGCAACCTTGGCTCGTACCGTAGCTGCACGTGCGTCTTTATATGAAAGGGTTTCTCGAGATACAAAAATCGATCCATCAATAGGTGAAATACAATTAATGGTCATGATGGTTATGCCCTTTCAAAGCCACGTGATATTTCCCAATCGGTTACAACGCGGTCAAATTCTTCCTGTTCCCACTCGGCTGCCCGAGTATAGTGATCAACTACATCATCGCCAAGCGCCTCACGCAGAAATTGGGAGTTACGCAAAGTTCCAGTTGCAGCCCTAAGCGTCTGTGGAATATCTGCCGCCTTCGCGTCTTGATAAACGTCGCCAGTGGTGGCAGGTGGTAAGTCCATCATATCCTCAATTCCCTTAATACCAGCAGCCAGCATCGCTGCCTGTGCTAGATACGGGTTGAGATCTGACCCGCCAACACGACATTCCACTCGCACTCCCTTGGTATTTTCGCCACACAGCCTGAAGCCAGCTGTGCGATTATCAACAGACCAAGCGGTCTTAGTTGGCGCAAATGTACCCTTAGCAAAACGCTTATAACTGTTAATATAAGGGGCTAAAAAATAAGTGTAATCTGGCGCATATTTGATTAAGCCAGCCATATAATGGTCCATCAAATTAGATTTACCATGTTTTGCGGCAGGGTCGTAAAAAACAGGTTCACCATCTTTCCACAAGGATTGGTGGACATGGCTAGAGGATCCTACTCGATCATGGTGCCATTTAGGCAAAAAAGTCGCCGCCCACCCATTTTGCCAAGCTATTTCCTTAATTGCGTGCTTAGCAATAGAATGATGATCAGCACAGGCTAACGCGTTTGAATATCGTATGTTTAGTTCCTCTTGCCCGGCTTCCGCCTCACCCTTAGAGTTTTCAATAGGCAAGCCAGCTGCATAAAGGTGATTTCGAATTGGCCTCATCACACCCTCTTCCTTAGTGGTTTGGAAGATGTGATAGTCTTCGTTATAACCACTTATGGGTTCAAGATTCTGGAAACCATCTTTACGGATATTATCAAAACTTTTCTCAAAGAGAAAGAATTCAAGCTCTGTGGCCATTTTAGCTTCAAAACCCAAATCTTTCAGCCTTACGATTTGCTTTTTAAGAATTGCACGAGGAGAATGGCTGATAGGCAAGTGATTGTGATGATCTAAAATATCACAAAGCACCATTGCCGTGTTTTCCAGCCAAGGCACTCGACGAATAGTTGTTAAATCTGGCTTCATGACATAGTCACCGTAACCACGCTCCCAACTTGAAGCTGCATAACCATCAGGAGTTGCCATTTCTAGATCAGTTGCCAGAAGATAGTTACAGCAATGAGTCTCTTCAAATGAGATTTCTACAAAATTTACTCCATGAAAGCGTTTGCCCATCAAGCGGCCCTGCATATCGACAAAGCAGGTAAGAACAGTATCAATTTCGCCTGAGGAAACAGCCTCTTTCAAGTCGATAAACGTTAGAATGGCAGGCATGTCAGAAATCCTTACTGATCGATAAGCGCCCCACAAACAGCAGGGCGCTAAATTTTAATTTATTCGAAGTTATATGGAACACCAGCTTGATTAATCAC
Source organism: uncultured Tateyamaria sp. (assembly GCA_905480645.1). Taxonomy (GTDB): domain Bacteria; phylum Pseudomonadota; class Alphaproteobacteria; order Rhodobacterales; family Rhodobacteraceae; genus Tateyamaria. Next base: position 66,541 of record CAJQRC010000028.1, on the reverse strand, counting down.
ACTGTTGTATTCTTTAAAAATATTAACAATCTTCTGGTGAACTTCGCCTTCTTGAGCGACTTCTTCCCAGAAATCTTTAGCGGCATTTTCCACTTCGGCCCACTCGCCCGATGGCACTGAACGTAAGGCAAGCTTGTCACCGTTTGCGCGAAGAGCAGCTTCACCACCCCAATACCATTGATTGCGATACGTGTGACCAGCTTCTGTCCCCGCCATAACCACCGCTTTCAAGTGGTCTGGTAAATCTGCCCAGCGTTCTTCATTGACAAACCAAGACCCAATCCAGGCACCCGAGATATTGTTTGTTAAGAAGTAGTCTGTCACGTCAGCCCAACCAACTGTATAGTCTTCTGTTATTCCTGACCAAGCCATACCGTCCAATTCACCTGTTTGGACTGCAACTTCTGCATCTTCGTAGGGAATATTTACTGGTATAACACCAAATTTGGATAAGAAGCGGCCAGCCGTCGGGAAGGTATACAGCTTAAGTCCTTCGAGATCAGCAACGCTATTAATTTCCTTTTTTGTATTAAAATTACACGGATCCTGACCCGCCGCAGACAGCCATTTAACACCTACTTTCGCATATTCTTCTTCCCAGATTTCCTTCAAACCATATTGGTTAAACAGCACTGGAACGTCGAGGATGTGTTTTGTGGCAAAGGGGAAATATCCTCCAAATTGTTGCAACGGTGTCGGCGACGCCATTGAATCGTCATCAGAATGCACACCGTCAATTGTCCCACGTTGCAAGGCTTGAAACAGCTCACCAGTTGGAACAATCTGGTCCGCGTAGAACAACTCGATCTCAAGTTCACCGTTCGCAGCATTATTAATGTAATCGATAACTGGTTTTGTGACATGCTCGCCCAATGCCGCGCCAGCATAAGTCTGGAAGCGCCATTTAATTGCCTCTTTTGCACGTGCAATGGAAGGTGCAGCCAGAGTGGCAGCACCAGCAATTCCCGCATTGCGGATAAAATTACGTCTTGTTGTCATTTAGTTCTCCTTTTCAAGGTTAAGCTCCGTTTGTGAAGCCTTGGTTTTAATTTCCATAAACATAAGTAGGCAGCCAAAGCGCAAGCTGCGGAAAGACCATGACCAGCACAAGGGCTCCGACCATGACAAATACAAAGGGAGTAATAGAGGAATAAATATCGCGCAAAGTGATTTCCGGCGGGGCCATAGCGCGCATGAGAAACAAATTATATCCAAAAGGCGGCGTCATATAAGCAATTTGGCAGGTAATAGTATAAAGAATACCGTACCAAACCAAATCAAAGCCCAACTCCCCCACCAGCGGTACATATAATGGAGCTACAATCACCAACATCGCAGTGTCATCCAAAAAGGTTCCCATCAGAATAAAACTGAGCTGCATCAAAATTAAAATAATCCAAGGGTTAAGGTTCAAACGTTCGGTGAAAAGGGTTTCAATTGCCTTTACTGCACCAAGCCCATCAAAGACTGCACCAAAGGCCAAAGCCGCGAGGATAATCCACATAAACATGCATGTGATGCCGAGTGTATTACGCACAGAATTTTCAAAAACTGTACGTGTCATGCGCCCTTTCATAAGTGCAGCCAGAAATGCTGCCATCGCCCCAATTGCAGAACTTTCAACCAGAGATGTCCAGCCATTTACAAACGGCACCATCATAACTGCAAAAATCAGAACAGGCAGTAAACCAGCACGTAACAACCGCAGCTTTTCAGCCATTGGGATGTCGCGCTCACTCGAGTGTAAAGCGGGTCCTAGCGCTGGATTTACACGGCACCGTACAACTATATAAATTATAAAGAGACATGCCATCATCAAACCAGGAATTACACCAGCTAACCATAGTTGGCCCACTGGTTGACGCGCGATCATTGCGTACAGAACAAGAACCACCGACGGTGGCACTAAAATGCCGAGGCTAGACCCGGCCTGTACCACCCCAGTCACCATGCGCTTGTCATATCCTCGCTTTAACAGCTCAGGCAGCGCTATAGTTGATCCAATAGCCATACCCGCCACACTCAGTCCATTCATTGCAGAGATCAATACCATCAATCCAATAGTGCCAATCGCCAAACCGCCACGCAGTCCCCCCATCCAAACATGGAACATCTTATAAAGATCATCAGCAATTTTACTTTCAGACAGCACATAACCCATAAAAATAAACATCGGTAAAGTCAGCAACGGATACCACTTCATTAGTTTCATTGCCGCGGAGAAACCAATGTCGAAGCCTCCACGATCCCCCCAAAGCAGCAATGCAGCCACCACAGCAATAAATCCGATCGCACCAAAAACGCGCTGGCCTGTAAGCAACATCAGCATCATGGACGAAAACATTAACGTTGCAATCAATTCATAAGACATCAGACGGATTCACCTTTAAGACGAAGAACGTCCTTTAGAAATTCTGAAACACATTGCAGAAGCATTAAAAAAAAACCTAAAATCATTACTGCTTTTATAGGCCAAAGATATGGCCGCCAAGAAGTTGAAGAGCGTTCAATACGACCAATTTCTTCTCCACCTGTCAACAAGCTGAGAAAAAAACTAAATGGTTCTGTACCCCAGTATCCAAATGAGTAGGCTGCCGAGCTGACTGCACCATAAAGCAAAACACATAAGTAGAAAATTAACAACAAGACTGTAAACAAATCAAACCAAGCTTTTTTGCTTTGCGACCAGTCACCATACAGCAGATCCATCCGTACATTTGAACCGAGTTGAATAGAATAAGGACCACCCAATACATAATAAGCAACCATCACAAACTGCGCCATTTCAAGCGTCCAAAGAGATGGTAAGAAAAATGTTTTGCTTATCGATGACCATAACAAAATGCCCATCAAAACAAAAATGAAATACATGATGAGGCGACCAACACGATAGTTCACTGCATCAATCAAAACTATATAAGCTCGGATCATTCTTGACATTGAATGCTTCCTGAAACTTTCAAAGCCATGCAAGTATCAACGATCCATCCCGCAATAACCTTTGCCATAGAATCCTGTTGCTGAGTAGTCTTTATTAAATCATTTCTAATTTCCAACATGACGTTATAATAACCACCATTAATGCCATGTTCTTTTAAAGTATGTGTCACCCCATCTTCAGGCCCATAAGGTTTATTCCGTCGGACAATAGCATTGGTATGGTCATTGGCTGTTTCCAACATCGCGTCTGCAAAGCGTGCATCTTTATCATGCAAAATACCGATCTCCACTGATCTCTTTTTACCATGATAAACAGGTGTAAAACTATGTACAGTTACTAAAATTGGATCATTCACACGTTCCATCAAACGTCTCACTGCCAATTGAAAAGGTCGGTAAAATGTTTTTACACGCGAATCTCGTTCAGACTGTGACAGGTGTGCATTCCCTGGAATATCAAAAATTTCACTTTTTGATGGCATTGCATCAGGTGCATCTGGCGGTCTATTGCAATCATAGACCAATCTTGACACAGCGCCTGCGATCAATGCTGCATCTAGTTGCTCTGACAACCGTATAGACACAGCCAAAGCTCCTGGGTCCCAGGCTGCATGGCTTTTGCGCACTTCTTTTGAAACCCCCAAAGAATTAAAAGAAGCTGGAATATCAGACGAGGCATGCTCACATACAATAACTATGGATGATGACCCATTTGTGTTTTTTACCATTGCATGGCGTTCCAATTTATCAACAAAGCCGCTCAAAAACACCCCTCCAATTCGACTAGCCTCTTGCCAAAACGACTTACTGTCAACATGTTTGTAATCAATAATTTCACCTGTCCTTCAGCTGTTATATTTTTATCAAAGACGAGGTACACCGATGATAAAAGCAACGTTGACGATCTCAGATCGCATTCAGAACAAGCTGGATGAACTCACACGAGCGGAGCGGCAGTTGGCACATTCAATCTTGGAAAACTACCCAGCATCAGGCTTGGGTTCCCTGAGCGTTTTGGCAAAGGGTGCTGCAGTTTCTGTACCAACAGTTGCGCGAATGGTTCAAAAACTCGGTTACAAAGGCTATCCTGAATTTCAAACAGAGTTGCGTGAAGAGTTAAAGGCCAAGGCAAATAGTCCCATTGCAAAGCACAATATTTGGGCAGAAAGCGCTCCATCTGAGCATATTTTAAACAGATTTACTGATGCCGTGATAAATAACATTCGACACACTCTAAACCAAATTGATCCTGATGATTTCGATAAAGCCTGCTCTATGAGCGCCAATATCGAAAACCACCTGTATATTGTTGGGGGCCGCGTAACCCATACATTGGCCGAATATCTCTTTATGCATATGCAAGTTATTCGATCGAAGATTACTCATATTCAATCAACTTCTAATACATGGCCACAGTACCTACTGGATGTAAAAGAGGATGATGTTTTTATTATTTTTGATATGCGCCGGTATGAGAATAATACACTTAAACTAGCCGAGATTGCACACGATAAGGGCGCAAAATTGATTTTATTTACAGATCAATGGCGGTCCCCAATACACCTGTTGGCTGATATCATTTTAAGTAGTCGCATTATTGCTCCATCAGCTTGGGATTCAGCAGCGACGCCACTTTTATTACTCGAAACTATGATTTCAGAGGTTCAAAATTTGACATGGGGCAGAACAAAGAATCGCATGGAGGTACTTGAAACCATATTTGATCAAACAAAATTATTCCGAAAATTTACCTAAGACATAAGGTAGCACAGAATTTATCAAGCCATCAGAAATGCATCATGGACTTTAAACTGATTGCTCGTAAATAATTAATCCCAAAATGACCAAAGGCCGCCTCACTAAAGGCAGCCTTCACTTTCTATAATGCAGAAATCATTTATTTTAGGTCTGCATCTCGAGCTGCGTTTACGTCTGTGTCAGCCACAGCAACAGCTGTAGTCAGTGCATCAAATATTTCTGGTCCACGTGCAACGTTGATTTTAAACCAATCATAAACTGGGGCTGCTGCTTCAGTGAATGCAGCCTTTTGCTCGGGAGTTGGCACATAAAGATCACCACCACCGGCTACAAAATCCTCATAAGCTTGAATCGACTTACGCTTAGGTGATGCAAAAGTAGCCTGCTGTAGGGCGTAGAAACCATCTACAACAACACGCCGCATGTCTTCTGGCATCGACATAAATTTAGCATTTGACATCCACCATAAGGCACCCATGTAGGCGTGACCGTCTAAAGTGACATATTGTAGGCCAGCATCTGGAAACTTCATACCCATTATGTCGGTGATGCCGTTCTTGGAACCTTCTACGACACCAGTCTGAAACGACGTAAACAGCTCTGGCCAAGGAATTGGAGTCGGAGAAGCACCGAGCGCTTTCACTAATTCTTGAGGCAGATCAGCTACAACAGTTCGAATTTTTAGGCCATCCATGTCATTAGGTTCCGCAACACGCCGTTTAGTATTTGCAAAATTTCGCCAACCGCCAGTGTTACCAATGGTCATCAATCGGATCATATTATCAGAATCTTCAAGGGCCATTTCACGCATGGTACGTGTAAAATCACCCGAGAGAACGTGTTCTGCTATCCGGTCATCGGCCATCAAGTAAGGTAAATCTAATACCTGTACATATGGGAAAATACCCGCTGCACCACCCGACGTAGAGATATAAACGTCAATTGAGCCATCTGCTACACCTTGCAGACACTCTGCACCGTTAGAACAAAGCTGTGTTCCAATGAACAGTTCTACTGCGATGGCGCCGTTAGACGATGCTTCGACATAATTCTTAAACACCACAAGACCATCATAGTCTTCATCGTTTGTGTTCGAATTAGCGGTTGCACGTATTTTATACTCTTGCGCAGACACCATGACAGCAGAACCAGCAACTAAAGCCGCCACCGCCAGTGTTTTAATCGTTGTCTTGATCATTATGTCATTTCCTCCAGTTACATAATTTAAAGTTTAGTTAGCAAACCCCGTCAAACGGGGGATCGTCATCGAAATTGCAGGAACGTAGGTAATCAAAAAAATAACCGCTATTTCAACTAATAGGAAAGGCAAAATTGCCTTGGATATGGTTTCAACTTTCTCCTGGCTGACCGCCGCTGCGACAAAAAGAACTAGCCCCATCGGTGGCGTCGCCAGTCCAACAGTCAAATTCACACTCATAATTATGGCAAAGTGGATAGGGTCAACACCCAGATCTGTGAATATAGGAGCAAGTATTGGGCCAAGGATAATTATGGCTGGCCCAGCATCAAGAAACATTCCCACGAAAAATAGTAACAAGTTGATCAAAAACAAAAGTATCAACGGATTTTCTGAAAGTGTAAGGATATAGTCGGCTAAGAGCTGTGGTGCGTAGGAGAGAGCAACAACGGTCTTAAACGCCATGGCTGCACCAACTAACAAAAGAACAACAGCAGACGTCAGACCGGCTCTACTTAGAATGTCAGGTAAGTCTTTTAATGACATGGTTCGCAAGACAAAAAACGCTACAAATATGGCGTAGGCGACTGCAACCGCCGCAGCTTCAGTCGGAGTGAATATTCCGCCTAAAATACCACCCAAAATAAGTACCGGTGTCTGCAGTGGTACTACTGCCCTTTTGCAGATCATTCGAAATTCATTACTTACTTGAGTACGCAACGCGAGCAATAGCGCATGTATAATTACAACCGATGCCAAAAAAGAAACCCATAGTAATAAGACGCTTGTTTTTGGCATTGGAATTATTGCCCAGATTACAAGCCCAAGGTTCAGCCGGATCAGTAAAAAAGATACCCATTTTTCCAAGTTACCAAGTTCAACACCATCAAATGCGACCCGTTTAGCTTCAGGCAGATCGTAATGATCGGCGGTTAATCGAACCATAACCATTAGGCCCACACCCACGAGAATACCCGGCACAATACCAGCTAGAAACAGTGCGGCTACACTTTCACCCATTACGTAAGCATAGATAATCATAATCCCGGAAGGCGGAATGATTGGTCCAATTACTGAACTAGCAGCAGTAATGGCCGCAGCAAAGCGACGAGTATAGCCCTCTTTTTCCATAGCAGGTATCAGCATTGAACCAAGCGCAGACGTGTCCGCGACCGCAGAACCTGATAGGCCCGCAAAAAGAATGGAGGACAGCACATTAACCTGAGCCAAACCACCCCGTAAATGCCCCATCAAGGCCTGTGAGATTTGGACCAGACGGATGGTTATACCACCCTTATTCATCAATTCACCAGCAAGCATAAAGAACGGGATAGCCATCAATGGGAAGCTATCCATACCATTGTAAACGTTCCGATAAAGCAGCGTGATATCTTTTTCCTGTCCATTCAACCACAACAACAAGCCTGGTGCAGCCAGCAAACCAAAAAATACTGGTAAACCGACAAGTAAGAAAACCAAAAAAAGTGGGAGAAACCATAGGAGCATCAGTCAGCGCCTTTGGTCTCAGCAACATCAAGTGCGAGCAGTGCTTGCTCTCCACCCATAAATAAGATAATTTTACGAATTATCATCTCTATGTTTACGCTAATCAGTAAAACAATGCCAACTGGTAATGACAGCATCATCCAACTCCGCGGAATCCGGAACCATCCATCAAAGCTTGGCAAATAAAGTGAAGCTGTTGCAAACTTCCCACCAAAACCTGTGACTTCTTTCCAGCCAATCTGAACAGCAATGAGCAAGATAAGCAATGAAGTCAAAAGCAGTAACAAATTTAAAATTGTTGCAATTTGTTTAGACAAAAAACTAGTTATTATATCAAGAGCAACGAAGCTACCACGCCGAAAAGCAGTTGGTGCCATTAGACCCGTCATCCACAACATGCAAAACCTCGCAGCTTCATCCGGCCAGGGCAACGCATTATTAAAAAGGTAGCGCGCAACAACTTGAATTAAGATTGCTGCTACCATTACAGACATAGCCAGTATCCCTACCCAACACCCCAATCTCAGCAACTTCAAATTAATCATGCTGATTGTTTTTAAAACCATAAGTAGCACGCTCATATGAACACTTTTTTTCTCAATATAAAACTGGCTTCAACAGCATAGCGCTAAATGTATTTCCAATTGTTACGATGTTTAATTTCTGCATAAATATTCCACTAAAGTTTAATCCAATTCCCCTTCCAGACTAGTAAACGTACCATAATCCCCTGAAAAAAATGTAAGTGGTGCGCCATCACGTATTTCAGTCCTTTGAACCTGCCCCACAATAATAACGTGATCACCGGCGTCATGAGCAGCTATTCTACGGCATTCCAGCCGTGCAAGGCAGTGATCAATTAATGGGACACCATCAGCATTCAGAAGGTGTGGATATTCATTTAGAGCATAAGCACTGCGCAACACTTGTTTGCAAAGACCGCTTTGTTCTACCGACAACACGTGAATAGCGTAGTGATCCGCCGCTTCAAAATAATTATATCTTTTTGCCAACCGGTCCGCAGACCATAACACTAAAGCAGGATCTAGTGATACAGATGAAAAACTGTTAGCAACTATGCTAATTGGGCCACTAGAACTTGGCGCAGTAATTACAGTGATACCAGTCACAAAACGACCAAAAACATCACGCAAATGTCTACCACCTAATTTATCAGCTAGAAAATTAGATGGCTTATCTGAGCTCTGCATTGTCATTAAGCCACTTCATGCCCCAGCGCTGCTTCGTACAATCGAAACCAAATAACACGATCGATTTCCACCCGATTAGCATCATTAATTTTTTTGATCCGCTCTAAATTATTGGTACCTAAAATCGGTAAAATTCCAGCAGGATGTGCAAGCAAAAATGCAACCGCAACAGCAGCGCGATCTACATTGTAAGCTCCAGCTATTTCATCCATCAATTTATGCAAGTTACTATCACCTAAAATTAAATTTCCACCACCTAAAGGTGACCATGCCATTGGTCTTTGGTTGTGCTGCTGATGAAAGGTAATATCTCCATTGGTGAAAGGTGTAATCTCAGCAAGGCTTATCTCTATTTGATTAGTCAAAAGTTGAGATTTCATACCTGACTGCAACAGCTTCCAATCCCATGGTCGGAAATTTGAAACCCCAACACCACGCACTTTCCCAGAAGCAACAAGATCGTCCAGAACTGCACCAGTTTCATAGTGATCCATAAAAGGATCGGGTCTATGTATAAGCAATAAGTCAATCTGCTCAATTGCCATATCTCGCAGAGAATTTTCAACTGATTTTTCAATGTGAGCTCGGCTGGTATCATAATATTTAATTGGAGCATCTGCATAGCGGCCCACGGGTGCAACAATATCACATTTAGTGACGATTTCCATTTTCCCTATCAGACCATGATCTGCCTTTAGTATCTCGCCGAGTAATGACTCTGCGTTATATCCACCATAAATATCTGCCTGATCAAACGTAGTGATCCCCTGATCTAGACATGCATGGATTTTCGCTTTTACATAACCAACCGAAGTATTGGTATCATCGCCTATCCGCCACATGCCATAGACAAGACGCGAAAAGTTTAGATCATCAGAAATTTGAACACGATCCATTAGCTTCGCACTCCCACAGCGAGGGGGGTTTCTGGTGCACTTGTGGGTACCCGCCCATAAGCATTTGGAAACGAGCAGGTTTTCAAATAGGGCATAACTTTACTTCCAAAATGCTTAGCTTCGTCAATGTGAGGGTAACCAGAGAAAATAAAAGCGCGAATTCCCATCTTGCGATATTCTTCAATCTTACTGAGAACCTGATCGGCTGAACCAACCAAAGCCGCCCCACAACCAGATCTTGCTCGACCAATTCCTGTCCAGAGGTTCGGTTCGACATAACCAAACTTATCTGCCTCTTCACGCGTTTTAGATTGGTGCACCACCCCCAAAGAAATAGAGTCGTGAGCTCTATTGCGGATCATCTGGCCATGTTCATCATCCAACTTGGATACGATATAGTCTGCATATTCACGTGCCTCAACTTCAGTATCTCGGACAATTGTATGCACTCGCAAACCGTAATCTATTGTACGTTTATACTTCTCGGCTACCTTGTTTACGGCATGCATTCTTTTTTTGAGGTTTTCTATCGGCTCTGGCCACATTAGGTAAACGTCACAATGTTGCCCACAAAGTTCTAAAGCTGGACGTGAGTAACCACCAAAATAAAGCAAAGGACCACCAGACTGATAGGGCCTTGCTGGATCTGTCGAGACATTATCAAAATTGTAGATCTGGCCATGATAGTTAATCTCTTCCTGCGTCCAAGCCTGCTTGAGTATCTCAACTACTTCGCGTGAACGCTGATACCGTAGTTCGCTGTCAGCAACCTCTCCTGGAAAATCAGATGAAATAACATTTAACGTCAAGCGCCCTTCTAACATATGATCAAGTGTCGCAATTGTTCGAGCCAGCATGATAGGCTGCATTTCACCACAGCGAACTGCAGCCAACATATTAATTTTGTTCGTAATAGGTGCACAACCAGCAACAAACGATAATGTATCTTGCCCAACTTGATAAGATGATGGGCAAAGAATATTTCGAAACCCTTGCACTTCAGCTTCTTTCACGATTTCAGAGCAATGCATCCAGCTTGAGCGCAGAGCGCCATCTGGTACACCTAAAAACTCATAGTCATCTGAGCAAAGTGCAGAAAACCATGATACCTCAATAGCATCAAGGCCATCTGAAGTAATAGGGACAACTGTCATATTCAAAACCTTTGAAAGCGATTAACTTGCTCTTGCGTATCACTGTGATTATTGTAAATCAATAATGTATCAATTTGCAATTATGAAAATTTTTAAATTCGCATGCCCTCGTCACATCAATCTCACCAGTCTTTGCCAATCTATGTACAGATCGCTGAACTATTGACGCGAGATATAGTCGCTGGAAGGCTCATCAACGGTGAACGATTGCCGCCTGAAAGAGATATGGCATCTAAATTCAAAGTATCAGTCGGGACATTGCGCAAGGCATTAAAGAATATGGCCATAAAAGGCCTGATTGAAAGTGTTCAAGGTTCTGGAAACTATATTCGTACCGACGGTGATACAGGCACTATTTATGCTATGTTTCGTCTGGAATTGTTAGAGGGAGGCGGATTACCTCACGCAGAGGTCCTCGATATTAGAATACTTACCAAACCACAAAATTTTTTAGCATTTGGAACATCTGACAAGGGCACCCGAATTCGCCGAGTTCGCTCCCTTAATAAAACAATTGTAGGCTTGGAAGAAATTTGGTTAGACGCAAATGCAGGAGTTATATCAAAAAACAAAATATCTGAATCGTTATATGTCACCTACCGCGAAGATCTTGGAATATGGATTCAGCGCGCTGAGGACCGTGTAGGTCTTGGGCAAATCCCTGAGTGGGCCCCAAAGACGTTCCCAGAGGCTCCGGGAAAGACTGTTGGTTACATTGAACGCCTTAGTTGGGGGCCTTCAGTCATCCCAATTGAATTTTCACGCACGTGGTTCGATCACAAGCGTGCTGTTTATGTGCAACGGCTGAAGTAGGGAGGTTCCACATGGCAAAACACGTTAACTATGGCCTGATTGGATGTGGCATGATGGGACAAGAGCACATGCGTAATATTTCCTTGTTGCCGAATGCCAGTGTCACCATTTTTTTTGACCCTGATCCAAAAATGGCAAGTCTTGCACAGGCAATTACACCAACTGCAAAAAGAGCTGATACTATCAAAGCTTTATTGGCAGAGCCAAATCTTGATTGTCTGCTCATCATCAGTCCCAATTTCCGCCATGTTGAGCAAATAATGGCTATCATGGAAACCCGGCCACTTCCATTAATGGTGGAGAAACCACTGTTTACTTGCCCAGAAAATACTACTCATCTCACAGAAATTCGTAGAAATTATCCTTCGCCTATTTGGGTCGCAATGGAATATCGCTACATGCCTGTCATCTCCCACTTCCTCGAAAAGGCCAACAAAACAACAGGTGGAATAAAAATGATTTCGATTCGAGAACACAGATTTCCATTTTTAAAAAAAGTGGGGGATTGGAACCGTTTTAACCGTTTTACAGGGGGAACCTTTGTTGAGAAATGTTGTCATTTCTTTGATTTAATGCGGTTTGTATTGAATGCTGAGCCAGTCCGAGTAATGGCCAGCGCCTCCCAGGATGTTAATCATCTGAGCGAAACTTACGCGGGTGAAACTCCAGATATTATCGATAATGGTTATGTTATAGTAGACTTTGATAATGGCGCACGCGGGATGTTAGAATTATGCATGTTTGCAGAAGGCAGCACATATCAAGAAGAATTATCTGCAGTGGGACCATGCGGTAAAGTCGAGGCCTATGTCCCGGGTCCAGGCCGGTTTTGGCCTGAACATCTTGGCACACCTCCTGTGGCAAAATTGGTCACAAGCCCACGCAATCCAAAGGGGCCAGAAATTCGAAAAGTTGTGGTAGATTCTAAATTATTGGAAGCAGGTGATCATAATGGGGCAACATTTTATCAGCACCAAAAGTTCGCTGCATTAGTTCGTGGAGACACTAACAAAGTGGAGGTGAGCCTGTCAGATGGATGGGCGGCTGTAGCTATAGGACTTGCTGCACAACAAAGTGCTCGAACAGGTCAATCTGTAAACCCTGAGCAATGGATGCAGCCCTGCCTCAGCGTTTAAAAGCAAATTAATGAGGACAAAGCCGTCGCAGAATTTATCAATAAAATTATTTCAACGAAATCAGATGATATTGTTTTATTCAGGTAGAATTGACGTGACAATTACAACTGAATTATTATCTGAATTTTTGAAATTTAAAAAATAGACTGGCTCAGACTTAGGCTTTAAAGTAAAATATTTATATATAAAAAATAAGAGAATTTATAAATGGACGATACTCTAATCAGGCACTACAGCGAGTTATTCGCTGGGCATTTTCAAGAAATTTTTATACACTTTTTTAAAGCTGTTATCGTTTTGATTGGTGGATGGATTATTGCAGGTACAAGCAGTAGAATCATCCGTCGTCGGGTCAGCGCCGCCCCACATATTGACGATACATTGGGTTACTTTGTTGCTAATATCGTCAAGTGGGTGATACTTGCCGTCGTCCTAATAACAGTATTAGGCCTGTTTGGTGTCAAAACTACCAGCCTTGTAGCAATGCTTGGCGCAACTACTCTGGCAATAGGATTGGCACTGCAGGGGACACTTAGTAATCTTGCAGCAGGTTTCATGTTAATTCTGTTTAGGCCTTATAAGTTGGGGCAGTTTGTTACCATCCAGGGTACATCTGGGACGGTGAACGAGATAAATCTATTTTTTACAGAGCTGGCTACCACTCAAAACTTAAAAGTTGTCATACCCAACGGACAAGCTTGGGGTACAGTCATCACTAATTATTCCGCCCATGATACTCGCAGATGTGACTTAGTAATCGGTATCGATTATAGCAACAGTGCCGATCTCGCAATGAAGATCATTCTCGATTTAGCCAGTCAGGACAACCGTATCCTTAAGGATCCTGAACCATGGGTGCGTGTGACAAATCTTGGAGACAGTTCAGTCGACTTGACGGCCCGGCTTTGGTGTAATGTATCTGATTATGGTGGTGTTAGGTATGACATGATTAAGAAAATCAAAGAGACGTTTGATAAAAATGGGATATCTATTCCGTTTAATATTTTAACAATCCAGAAGATGTCTTAGCGGACTTATAACACAAGCTCACCTCACGTCTAGTTTGGATCGAACATCCGCTCTTATCAACCTCATAATAAGGTATCCTTATTAGGATTTTTCTCTATTAATGCTGGTCAAAAAGTGAGGATGTTCGATCCAAAAGAAACTGGCTTACGATTGGCCCTACTGCCGCGCCTATTTTCCGCGCTCTATCACCCACCGTTCCTTCCACAATATTGGGACCGACTAAACCACGTGTATCTTGGTTGCCCAAGCGCAAGCGGATCATGTCAACTAATTTTTCTCGCAAAGAACACGGCATAGCCCCATCAATAATTACTGCTTCAAAATCAATAACAGAGCACGACGAAATACTGGCGTAAGCCAGTGCGCCTGCAGTTTGTTCTAACCAAGGCTGTACGTATTCATCAAAATCAGACCAATTTTGAGGCCTTTTCCATAATTGTTGGGGGTCAAGACCACTTTTCGCAAGACGAAACTCAAGCCCCCGAAGCGAACCTAGGTCTGTTAACTGGCCTTACTTTCCCGTGATATCCGCAACGGGAAGCGGTCCAAAAGCACCTGCATTTCTTTGGTCAACTTCAAAAACTGAGTAGTCAAGCACAATTCCCCCCAACAAATGCCCCAATAAAAAAAGTATACATAATCACGAAAATTACGTCCGCGACCAAATACATGCTCAGCGCGACAGGCAGCTGTAGCATCATTCACGACATCAACCGGTAGGTTGGTAATTTGCGCAGCCTCATCCTGAAAACTTACCCTGCGCCATGCGGCAAAATCTGAAGCGGGTACACCAGCTAATTCATGCCAGTTCCATAGCTCGAAGGGCGCCGCTATTACCAACCCACAAAGTCGGGCCCAAGTTTTGTCAGGAAATTCTGCTTTCAAGGTCGCGTATCCATCCACCAAAAAACTAAAAATATTATCAGGCATCGGATAATTGTATTTCTGCCGCAGTTGTTTTCAGACGCCCCCCTTCAAATCGAGTACTAACAAATCAGCACTACGACGCCCAATTTTAAGACCCCATGAAAGAACACCATCAGGATCAAAATCAAACGGCACAGAAGGTATACCAACTTTACCAGATCCTTTCAGTGGATCACAGCGCCGCAAAAAACCATCCCGTTCCAATTTTCGCAAAATCACTGACGTTGTTTGTAAAGAAAGACCGGTCCTCCGGGCAAGCTCTACTCCGGCCATCGCACCATTTCGATGTAAAACAGATATCAATAATCGCTCATTATAAGCGCGCAAACCTGTCTGAATTAATACCACCAGACAAATTGCATGCGCGTTTCAATGTCATTTCATTACCTCCGTCATTGCAGTAGCATGCCTAGCTTAATCAATTAATCAAGCTAGTTTGATAATTGACTTCAACGGAGAATCGGGTCTTTTTTACTTCAGTTAGTCTTCGTGCTATTACGCGTTGCAAACTATAACCTTTTGGGAGAAAACAATGAAGAGACTACTTTTAAGCTCAACACTTGCCATCACATCGATGGCAGGAGCGGCTTTAGCAGGCAGCCACTCTATTTCTGCTTGCTTGATCACAAAAACAGACACAAACCCTTTCTTTGTAAAAATGAAAGAAGGCGCGACAAAAAAAGCAAAAGAACTCGACATCACACTTAAAACATATGCCGGTAAAGTTGATGGGGATCACGAAACCCAAGTACAGGCGATCGAAACATGTATTGCAGATGGTGCCGACGGTATTCTGTTAACTGCGTCCGACACATCTTCGATTACTACGTCCGTTAAACAAGCACGGGATGCCGGTTTACTGGTCATTGCTTTAGACACCCCACTCGAACCCATTGATGCTGCAGACGCAACCTTTGCTACTGATAATTTTCTCGCTGGCGAACTCGGTGGTAAATGGGCTGCAGCCCAGCTTGGCGCAGATGCTGCAAACGCTAAGATTGGCATGCTCGATCTTGCCATTAGCCAGCCATCCGTCGGCGTGCTACGTGATCAAGGCTTCCTGACAGGATTTGGTATAGACATCAAAGATCCAGGGAAATGGGGTGATGAAGATGACCCACGGATTGTCGGTCATGACGTTACTGCCGGCAATGAAGAAGGCGGCCGTCGCGCTATGGAAAACCTGCTAGCCATAGATCCTGGCATCAATGTGGTATACACAATCAACGAACCTGCTGCTGCTGGCGCCTACGAAGCGTTAAAATCGATTGGGCGTGAGAAAGACGTCTTGATAGTATCTGTTGATGGCGGTTGCCCAGGCGTGAAAAACGTAGAAACCGGCGTAATCGGTGCCACTAGCCAGCAATATCCGCTATTGATGGCCTCACTAGGCGTCGAGGCAATTGCGGCATGGGCAAAGGATGGCACAAAACCAGAAAACACACCTGGTAAGTCATTTTTTGACACAGGCGTTGCACTGGTCACAGACAAAGAAGTCAAAGGCGTGGATTCAATCTCAGTAGCTAGAGGAAAATCACGCTGCTGGGGCTAACGCTGATAGGTTGAAATAAGAATGGGCGGCATCGTCCGCCCATTCACCCAAATAAATTTCATCACCACAAAACAACTAAATTTATTTCACCTACTCAGTCTAGGAACTCTGTCCATGTCAAAGACACCTCCAAAGAGTCAGGATTACGAATCCAACCTGACAGAAGCTGCTGATTATGTTGTAGATTTCGATAATAACAAGCGCAGCTTCATGGATAAAGTGCAACATTTATTGCATGAAAACCCTGCACTCGTACCATTAATCGTATTGGTTATGTCATTGGGCGTCTTCGCAATTTTGGTAGGAAATAAGTTTTTTTCCCCATTTGCACTCACATTAATTTTGCAGCAGGTGCAGATCGTTGGCGTTCTCGCTGCCGCGCAAAGCCTTATAATCCTCACAGCCGGTATTGATTTAAGTGTCGGTGCAATCGCAGTGCTTTGCTCTGTAGTTATGGGACAATTTACCTTTCGCTATGGATTTCCAGCCATTATTTCTATCCCTATTGGATTAGTTGCTGGAACAGCTATTGGAGCTGCCAGTGGATGGCTTGTGGCAAAGGTAAAACTACCCCCTTTTATTGTTACGCTTGGGATGTGGCAGATCGTCCTTGCTGCAAATTATATATATTCAGCGAACGAAACAATCCGATCTCAAGATATTGAAGCACAAGCGCCAATGTTGCAAATGTTTGGACATACCTTGAAATTTGCCGGCGCAACGTTCACTCTCGGTGTGATCTTCATGGTGATATTATTTGCCCTACTTACCTATGTACTGACCCATACCGCTTGGGGCAGGCACGTCTACGCAGTTGGCGATGACCCAGAGGCCGCGGAACTTGCAGGCGTCAACGTTAAAGGAACAATTATCTCTGTGTATGCCGTTGTCGGACTAATTTGTGGCTTTGCAGCATGGGTAATGATAGGTAGGTTTGGTTCTGTTTCTCCGTCAGCAACGACAGGTGTTATAGGAAACATACAATCAATTACGGCAGTCGTTATTGGTGGTATATCACTATTTGGTGGACGCGGCTCCATACTTGGAGCACTGTTTGGGGCACTTATTGTCGGCGTATTTGAATTGGGGCTACGGATGTATGGGGCCGACCCGCAATGGACTTTTTTATTAATTGGGGTGTTGATCATCGGAGCGACTACAGTTGACCAATGGATTAGAAAGGCAGCCGCATAATGGAACCTATCTTAAAAGCTGTTGGTCTCACTAAACATTATGGTCGCGTAACTGCTTTAGACCATTGCGACTTTGAGCTGTATCCAGGCGAGATCCTAGGTGTAATTGGCGACAATGGAGCTGGGAAATCCACATTAATAAAAGCTATTTCAGGAGCGGTTATTCCTGATGAAGGTGAAGTTTATCTGGATGGAGAAAGGGTTAACTTCACCTCACCGATTCAAGCGCGTGAACATGGAATAGAAACTGTGTACCAGACACTGGCGATGTCCCCAGCACTATCCATTGCAGACAACATGTTTATGGGCCGTGAAATACTAAGGTCCGGAATTAGGGGTAGGGTTTTTCGTCAGCTCGATCGTCCGGCAATGGAGAAGTTTGCCCGAGACAAGCTATCTGAGCTTGGGCTCATGACAATTCAAAATATAAAACAAGCGGTTGAAACGCTTTCCGGAGGGCAGCGCCAAGGCGTCGCGGTAGCACGTGCAGCTGTATTTGGCTCTAAAGTTATTATTTTAGATGAACCTACTGCTGCACTAGGGGTAAAAGAAAGCCGTAGAGTTCTGGAACTAATCCAAGATGTTAAATCACGTGGTATCCCAATTATTTTGATTAGCCACAACATGCCCCATGTATTCGAAGTAGCTGACCGTATTCACATTCATCGCCTTGGTAAAAGACTGACAGTGATTGATCCCAAAGATCACTCAATGTCTGATGCAGTTTCTTATATGACCGGCGCAGCTGAACCTGACCGTGCAGCCTGAACTGACATTAAATGCAATCTGCGAAAGAATTATCCAAGCTCCGCTTGGTCCTCATCGGCGGTTGATAGCAATTTCTGGTCCACCAGGTAGTGGAAAATCTACAACCGCTGAGCATTTAGCCGGTCTGCTAAATGCTCAGGATGAAAAAACAGCTGTAGTACCAATGGACGGGTTCCACCTCGATAATAGACTATTAAAGGAAGATGGAAATCGCGAAAAAAAAGGCGCACCACAAACTTTTGACGCTACTGGTTTTGTTCGTTTGGTTGCAGCACTACAATCAGATGAGGCGGTCATTTATCCTCTTTTTGATCGCGGCCAAGACATTGCAATAGCGGGAGCAGGTCGAGTCAATGTAGACGTTAAAACAGTTGTAATTGAGGGCAACTACGTTTTGCTAAAAAACCAGCCTTGGCAAGGACTTTCGAAACATTGGTCACTTACAATTTCTCTGGCGATATCGCGCGATGTTTTGAAAAAAAGGCTCATAAAGCGATGGCTAGATCAAGGCTTAACCAAAGCAGATGCTGAGATCCGTGCAATAGATAATGATTTGCGAAATGCTGACTTTATTATAACTAACGAACAGTTCGCCGATATTAAGCTCACGAGAAATCCCAAATGATCATTTGCTGCGGTGAAGCGCTTATTGATATGATTTCTGAGCCAGACGGCGCAACCTTTGTTCCGCATGTCGGTGGAGCTGTATTAAACACAGCAGTTGCATTAGGACGCTTAGGCGTTCCTACCAGTTTAATCACGGGGCTATCATCTGACCCTTTTGGCTTAATGATCAAAACGGCACTTGCTGCAAGCCGAGTTAGCACGGCCCATGCGGTACACAATGATCGCAACACAACATTAGCGTTTGTACATCTTGAGAATGGCCAAGCAACTTATTCGTTTTATGATGACAACACTGCTACACGGAAAATCACAACTGCCGACTTAAAAACATTACCTGATGATACAGAAGCCATCTTTTTTGGTGGTATTAGCCTCTGTAATCCGCCTGTCGCCGATACTCTAGTAGAAATAGCATTGGCACAGCCCGCAGACAAGCTTGTGATGATTGATCCGAATATTCGCCCAAGTTTTATTACAGATAAAACTGCGTATAGTAGCCGTTTGAAATCCCTACTGATACGTGCTGATATCGTAAAACTCTCAGATGACGATATAAACTGGCTGATAGAAGGGAACGCTTCACTTGTTGAAAAAGGGCATGCTGTTCTCGCTATGGGACCAAAACTCCTTTTGCTAACCCAAGGTAGCTCAGGAGCTACTGCGTTAATAAAAGGCAGAAAACCAGTCCATGTTGCAGCAACTAAAGTTGAGATTATTGATACTGTTGGTGCTGGTGATACGTTTAATGCAGCGTGCCTGGCTACTCTACGGGCTGAAGACGCATTGGCCCCTAGCGTTCTAGAAACACTTAGCTATGAAAAACTCACTAAAATGCTTACCACAGCCAATCGCACAGCGGCCGTTACGGTGTCACGGACGGGTGCTAACCCACCATGGGCTAATGAGTTGTGATTACCGAAAAGATTCCTGCGTCAGCAGTAGGTTGATGCTTAAGAATATTCCTTAAAAAATTTAATGATATTACTGCAGATTAGGGATAAAACACACACATTTTACTCGAACGGATTTTGGGCATTTTAAGTCTTTTCAAGACAGGAACTTTTCAAGACTGCAATGAGATATAATGCGCGCAACCATATAAAGCTGATATGTCATCCGTCAGTATACAGATTGGAATTCGTGCCATACGGCCACCAAATCTGTCATCTACTTTCAAAGGCGCCAAGACAAATTCGGTAGTTGCCGCTGACAAAAGGGTATGAGCCAAACTACCATTAAAATAAATACCATTTTCAGGCAAATAAAGATAAGCGACTTCTCGCACTAAGGCACCCAGAGCGCACGCCATTATTGTTAATGTCTGCGAGCCGTTTTTAGAATTTTCTACATCCTCGGGCTTACAGAAACTTCCAGTCCGTATCTCATGCAGCTTCGCCAAGCCCCTGCCAGAAAATAAATGTTCTACAGTTTCAAAAGCATGGACTTCGCCAACTGCATTGTGAATTATTGTAACGACTGGTTGCGGCAACGCTGCGTGTCCCATCTCAGCAGCAAAAACAGTATTTGATGAGTTACATGCCAAGCTAATATTAAAACCAGTCCCAAGACCCATCACGATAGCCTGAAATTCGTTATCGTTAGGACTTCCGCTAAGACAGCGCAAAGATGACTTTGGCAAAACAGAAACTGCATACCCCAAAGCTTCAAGGTCATTCAGCAGATACACTTTATCTAACAGCAAGTCATGCGCAAGATCTTCAGCGTTAAAATACCAGTCCCAATTAGTTAACTGCCCACAACCGCTATCTACCGGTCCGGCGATTGCAACCACCGCGGCATTAGTTTTAGGTTTATCACACAGAAAGACACGTACAATATCAGAAAAACTTGCATATTTTTTGTTTTGGAAACGATTTATAGTGTCCGTACGCACTCCATTAACATCAGCTAATGCGAGGCGGCAGTTAGTTCCGCCTACATCAGCGACCAGATACAAGCTTTCTACCATTTATTGCTCGTCTGGGTGTTTGCCCAAAATAATCATGCCGAGCAGGTCATCGTCCGTCACATCACCAATATCTACCGTTCCTACTAACTGACCATTTTTCATAACCGACGCCCTATCACATAATTCCATAACGTCATGAATATCATGGCTAATAAGAAAAATACCAATACCTTCCGCTTTTAATTGCGCAATTAATTCTGAAACCATTTGGGTCTCATGCGGGCCAAGTGCAGCAGTAGGTTCATCCATTATCAGAATTCTTGCGTTAAAGTAGACCGCACGGGCAATAGCAACCGATTGACGCTGCCCGCCGGACAACGCGCTTACCGGATCTTTAAACTTATGGAAATTTGGATTAAGGCGCCCCATAATTTTGCGAGTTTCAGCTTCCATAGCATCATCGTCAACAAATCCAATTGGGGATACCAATTCACGTCCCAAGAATAAATTTGAAGCTGCATCCAGGTTGTCAGCTAAAGCAAGAGTCTGATAAATAGTCTCAATATTATATGACCTAGCATCGCGTGGATTGTTAATATTTGCTTTCTCACCATTCACATAAATTTCGCCTGAATCCATAGCATATGCACCCGACAAAATTTTGATAAGAGTAGATTTACCCGCGCCATTATGACCTAAAAGGCCCACAACTTCACCAGGGTAGAGGTCAACCGACACATGATCCACAGCATGAACGCCACCAAATGAGATGCAGATGTTACGCATGTCGACAAGCGGTTTTATCGCGCAATCAATCTTATCTTTATCATTCATTTTGCAGTCCTCCGATAAAGATTATCTAGGTAAACAGCCAATACGAGTACAGAGCCAACCACAATTTGTTGAATTGCTGCATCAAAGCCAATTAAAACCATACCAGTCTGAAGTGATTGCATAACCACGGCACCAAGTATGGCACCATAAATCGTGCCAACACCACCCGCTAATGATGTTCCACCAATAACTGCTGCAGCGATTACATAAAGTTCATCCAACGTACCCAGCGCATTAGTAGCCGAACCTAAACGCGCTGAGGCCACAGCAGCGGAAAGGCCCGTAAGAAGCCCCATTAAGCCAAAAATTTTCACAGTCATCCACTTAGTGTTAATGCCCGCAAGCGCGGCCGCTTCAGGATTACCACCAATAGCGTAAACATAACGGCCAAAACGGGTCCGCGACATTACTAGAGACATGATTATTCCCACTGTGACAAGAATAAGAACAGGTATGGCAAACCCATAGCTAATAAAAAGACCCGCATCCGGAATAACAATATTATTCTCATCTGCGAATTTGCGCACAATACCACGAGGCCAATAATATGAATTAACTAAGATGACTGCGCCGATAAGTGCAGCAGAGCCAACGACAGCAATGAACCAGTCTGCCCAGACAGGCCGTAGCGCAAAACCATGGGTTTTTCTTTTACGACGATCCAATGAAACCGACACAATCACAGTAGTAACGCCAACTAAACCGACAACCCAAGAACCTGTAGAGCCAATCGCACCATCAGCTGTACCACCCAACAGACGAAATGTACTATCGACTGGAGAAATTGTTTCACCGCGCGCAACTAAAAATGCTGCACCTCGCCACGCCAATAATCCGCCAAGTGTAACTATGAAGGCTGGAATTGAATGATACGCGATCAAATACCCATGTAATCCACCAATCAGAGTACCTGCAATTAGTCCAACAATTACTGTGATGATCCATATGGACCAGTGTTCAAATCCTATGAGTTCCGGTAATATCCAAACTTGTGTAACCCCCATAACGATAGCGCAAAAGCCCAGAACTGAGCCAACAGAAAGATCAATATGGCGGGTAATAATCACCAAAACCATGCCGCAGGCCATAATTCCTATTGAGGATGTTTGAACGCTAAGATTCCATAAGTTACGAGGCGTCAAGAAGGCACCAAAACCGTTCACCACAGCGCCATAAATATGAAATCCGAACCAAATTAGAGCTAATGCTCCCAACATTCCTAAAAGTCGGGTATCCAGTTCAGTCGATTGAATAAAACGGTTCATATGGCTTTTTTTTACTGGAGCATCGGAACCACCAGTGTTCAAAGTATTTGTCATCACGGAACCCCAAATATTAGGACAACAGTGGCCGCAAGAAAATCTTGGACAAGGTTGTACAGGTGATATGAGAAACTTTAGAAGGCACTGGCAAAAATGTCGCCAGTGCAAAATTATTAGTATAGTTTTAACAGCCTTTTACACCGGCAGCGGCACCCGCACATACTTTTTCTTTAGCAATGTGACCTGCATCGATAACCGCACTGATATTATCCTGAGTTACAGGTGTAGGGTCGAGAAAAATTGCATTCATCTCTACCCCATTTGCACCACCTGACCACTGCTCAGCATCGACAATATCGGCTAACGCCGTACCATTGGCCAGGGCGACAGCAATCTCAGCCGCCTTGCTTCCCAAATCCAAAGAGTTTTTCCAAACCGATACAGTTTGCTCACCACGTGCGACACGATTCAAAGCGGCATGGTCACCGTCTTGCCCACCTACTGGAACAGCCAGTCCCTGAGCCTGCAATGCTGCGATTGCGCCACCCGCCATACCATCATTCTGGGCTAAGACAGCATCGATATTATTGTTAGCAGCTGTCAAAATCTGCTCCATATTTTTCTGAGCGTTGTCTGGCTTCCAACCGTCAGTAAAAGCTTCCCCAACAATTTTGATTTTTCCTGACTCAACATCATCACCGATTACCTCCATCATTCCTTCTAGAAGAAAGCCTGCATTGGGGTCGCCCTTGTCACCTTTGATAATAGCAAAATTACCTTCTGGCTGCGCCGCAGTCACTGCCTGTGCAATAATCCGTCCAACACCTTTGTTGTCAAAAGTTAGGTAAAACGTACGGTTATCTTCTATTAAACGATCATAACCAACCACTGGAATACCTTCCGCTTCAGCTTGATCCACTGCAGGGCCAATAGCGTCTTTATCCATAGCTAGAATAATTAGAGCGTCAGCTCCTTGGGCGATTAGAGCCTCAACATCAGTAAGTTGCTTTGATGCCGAAGCCTGCGCATCAGATGAGATATATGTTGCTCCTAGCTCTTCAAGCTTGGCTTTAATAGCCGCTTCATCAGTTTTCCATCGCTCCTCTTGAAAGTTAGACCAACTAACGCCAACGGTAACACCATCTGCAAAAGCTGGTGTGGAAAATATTGTCGCAGCTGTCAGAGCTGCAATTAAAGTGCGTCGTTTCATGTGTGTCCTCCCAAAGACTACCAACCGTATTCTAAATGATTTTATTACGGTCCCAGTGAGATAGCTTATTTAATTTGAGAAGTAAATTAAATATAACAATTGTAAAATTCGCATAAAATTCATTTATTGTAGCGTAAATATTATTATACTAATTAAAGAACAAAAGAGAGATATATCATGTCCTTCGGACACCAAAAGGTGGAAAGTAGGAGGTTAATGTTGCGAGAAATTTCACAACATGGCCCCCTACCCCGCATTGATTTAGCGGAACGGACAGGAATCAGTAGAGCGACTGTTACATCTGTAACTGCCGATCTTTTACAAGGCGGGTTAATCGAAGAGGTGCCCCACGAATTTCAGCGAAATGGACCTACCCGTGGTCGTCCCCGCATAGATTTAAGAATTGCTGGAAGCGCTCACCTTATAGCTGGTATTAAAGTTTCTGACTCATCAATTTCATTTGTATTAATGGACTTTAATGGGGCATACATGGCCAACCATGAACGCAATATGCCATTTGCTTGCCAAACGCCTGATGCTTTAGCCACTGAGATTGCGATAGGATTGAAAGCCTTAGCATCAAATCTTGGCCGCAAACTGGATGATATTTCAGGAGTCGGTGTTGGAATATCTGGAGTTGTCGATGCCAATGATAGCCTAGTCTATTGGTCGCCTTCGTTAAATCAGCGCAATGTACCCTTTGGTGAAATTTTATCGACATGTCTGGGGACGCCAACTTACGTTGATAACGATGCAAACCTTGTGGCAATGGCCGAATTGGTATTTGGCATTGGTAAAGATTACTCAGATTTTATTGTAATCACTATTGAGAGTGGTGTTGGCATGGGCATAGTTCTTGATGGACAAATCTATCGTGGTACGCGCGGTTGTGGAGCCGAGTTTGGCCATATTAAGGTTCAACTGGAAGGAGCACTTTGCCGCTGTGGTCAACGCGGATGTTTGGAAGCTTATGTCGCAGATTATGCACTTGTACGAGAAGCAAATAGCATTATTAATTTAAGCCTGTACTCTTCAACATCACAGTCAGTCACTGCCATTTTAGAAGCCGCTCGCGCCGGAAACACAACAGCAAATTCAGTAATCGAACGCGCTGGTCGAGTGTTCGCAATGGGACTAGCAAATCTGGTCAATATTTTTGATCCAGAATTGATCATACTAGCAGGTGAACAAATACAATTTGACCATTTATACGCCGATGCGGTGATAGACGAAATGCAAAAATCAATAGTAAAAGTCGACAAACCCGCACCAGATGTTGTTGTACACAAATGGGATAATTTAATGTGGGCCCGCGGCGCTGCTGCCTACGCTCTGAACTTTGTTCAAGATACTGCAGTTGAAGCTCTTGAAGGTACCAAACGCATATAGATTTTGCTAACAATCCATCATAAAGATGAAAGCCAAAAAATGCTTGTTAGATCGTTATTAATCGCTGTATTTTTGATCTCTTCATCGCTGGCACAATCTGCACTTGCAGAGCTTCCCCAATTTATACCAGTAGACGTTCCAAATCATGTTTACGATGGTGGATGGGAACATTTTGTTGGTGGCGGCGTTGCAGTTTTCGACTGCAATGGCGATTCAAAACCTGATTTAGTAGCGGCCGGTGGAACAAATCTTCCGATTTTATTGCGCAATACCTCCAGAGTTGCTGGGGAAGTTTCGTTTGTCGCAGCAACACCTAAAAATCTCGATTTAAAAGGAACGACAGGTGTCTACCCAATAGATGCAAACAATGACGGCCTGCTCGATCTCATGGTGCTGCGTGTCGGTTCCGATATTTTACTGCACGGTGCAGGTGATTGCACTTTTTCTCCTGCTCCCCTTGAAATTGGCGACCATTGGTCAACTGCCTTTTCCGCGACATGGGAAGCCAACCAGATTAAACCTACTTTCGCTTTTGGTCATTACGTTGACCAAGCGAACGCCGAAGGTCCTTTCGAAGCTTGCGATACAAACATAATTATGAGACCTACCGCATCAGGTTATAGCCTGATTAAGTTAAATCCAGGATACTGTGCGTTATCAATGCTCTTCACTGACTGGGCACGTAAAGGTTCGGCCGACCTGCGTATTTCCAATGATCGACATTATTATGTTCACAAAGGAGAGGAACAGCTTTGGAAAATGGCTAACCCGCCTAAACTTTATAGCGAAACAGAAGGCTGGAAGCGCCATATGCTTTGGGGAATGGGTATTGCCACGCGAGATCTGGACCGAGACGGTAGGGACGAGGTCTTCCTTAGTTCCATGGGAGATCAACGACTAATGGAACAGGTTGGTGAAGGACCAACATATAAAGACGTTCCTTTTGCGCGTGGTACGGCAGCCCAACGTCCTTATATTGGAGATGACGGACGACCCTCAACGGGCTGGCATATTGCCTTTGGAGACATCCAAAATGATGGATACGATGATATTTTTATAGCAAAGGGCAACGTACAGCAAATGCCCGGTAACGCCATAAAAGACCCAAACAACCTTTTAATAGGTCAAGTCGATGGCAGTTTCGTGGAAAGGGGCGATGTGGCTGGGGTCGCCTCATTCCACCGCGGCCGCGGTGCGGCATTAGTCGACCTAAATAATGACGGCCTTCTGGATTTGGCGGTGGTAAATCGTCGCGCGCCACTTCAAATCTGGCAAAATACTACACCAACTTCCAAAAACTGGCTAGGTATATCGCTTCATCAGGAAGGAGCTAACACACAAGCAGTTGGGGCGTGGATTGAAGTAGATAATACTAAGTCCATACAATCACGTGAAATCACGGTTGGTGGAGGACATGCAGGAGGCACAGCGGTACCTCAGCATTTTGGATTAGGCGACCAAAAAATTGTCCGACTGCGAATCAAATGGCCTCATAGTAAATGGAGCAAGTGGCAGCACATTACTTCCAACCAAATCTTAAAAATCACAAGATGATGAAATAGTGATATACTAAGGCGGCTTAATCTTGAGGCCAGCTTCACTGCCCATTATGCCCTGATGAAAAAATCAAAGGACGACAATATGCCTCAATTTTTAAATTTCAATTCTCCAGAATTTGAGGCTCACTTCCACGCGCTGCTCACAGCCAAGCGCGAAGACAGCCCAGACGTTGACGCAATCGTAGCAGATATCATAACTGACGTGCGTGGCAGGGGTGATACAGCTTTAATAGAATTGACACAAAAATTTGACCGCGTCACGCTCACACCTGAAACTATCCAAATTGCATCAAGAGACGTTGATAAAGCTATTTCACAAGTTGCACCCAAAGACCGCATGGCAATAGAATTAGCAGCAAAGCGCATCACTTCGTATCACAAACGCCAAATACCCCAAGATTTAGAATGGACTGATGAGGTTGGCGCTTCATTAGGCTGGCGATGGACGCCAATCTCAAAAGCGGGGCTTTACGTGCCAGGTGGATTGGCAAGCTATCCATCGTCAGTCCTTATGAATGCAATTCCTGCCAAGGTGGCGGGTGTCAAACACTTAACGGTAACTGTACCTACACCAGATGGTGTACTGAATCCGCTAGTTTTACTGGCCGCAAAACTTTCCGGCGTTGACAAAATCTACCGTATTGGTGGCGCGCAGGCTATCGCAGCACTCGCTTATGGCACCGAAACCATTGCGCCTGTCGACAAAATCACTGGTCCTGGAAATGCCTTTGTGGCGGCGGCTAAGCGACGCGTCTTTGGCAAGGTTGGAATTGACATGATTGCCGGCCCATCAGAAATTTTGATAATTGCAGATAGTGACAATAATCCGGACTGGATTGCACTCGACCTACTCAGCCAGGCAGAACACGATGAAAACGCACAATCGCTTTTGATCACAACAGACGCTGCACTTGCTGAAAAAGTTGCTGCAGCGGTCGATGCGCAACTAAAAAAATTGGAGCGACGTGAAATAGCCGGTAAAAGCTGGAGTAACTACGGTGCTATAATTATTGTTCCCAACTTAAAAGTAGCCGCAAGTCTGACAGACAGAATTGCACCAGAACACCTTGAACTTTGTGTTACTAACCCACACGAATTATCTAAAAAAATCACCCATGCAGGATCAATTTTTTTAGGAAAATGGACCCCAGAGGCCATTGGTGACTATATTGGCGGAACCAATCACGTCCTACCCACCGCGCGCTCCGCACGATTTTCGTCAGGCCTGTCTGTCATGGATTTCGTGAAACGAACCACACTCACACAAATGACCCCAAAAGCCCTGCTCGCTATTGGGGAAAATGCCGAAATTTTAGCCACTTCCGAAAGCCTGCAAGCACACTGCCTCTCTGTCACTGCACGACTACACAAGCTCAATGAATAATACTATGATTTATTGGCTAAAGGACACTTCTAAGAATATTTCGATTAGGTGAACCAACAATAAATAAATGAAGCGTCAAAATAAATACAGAATAGTTATAAAAAAACATGAGCATTGCTCCAAGCTCAAAGCTGCTATACCCACGCTCAGATCAATTGACTAAAAGTATCATATGAATGACTCGTATCATTAATATTACATTGGACGACGCTAACTTACCGCCGCCAACCCCTGAGATTGATCAAGAACGCCAGGTTGCTGTTTTTGATCTTCTGGAACGCAATGTTTTTATCCTGCCCAACAGTGAAAAGCGTTCAATTCCCGATGGTCCCTACCACGTTGGACTATCAATCCGCGAAAAGCGGCTTGTTTTCAAGGTTTCAACCGAATCAAGTGGGCCCACAGCAGAGTTTCATTTATCACTGGGTCCATTTCGACAGGTCGTGAAAGACTATTTTCAAATCTGCGAAAGCTATTTTGATGCCGTCAAGAAATTACCACCAAGCCAAATCGAAACAATAGATATGGCACGCCGTGGCATTCACAATGAAGGCAGCCGAGTGCTTCAAGAACGATTAGAAGGCAAGGTGACAGTAGACAAAGACACTGCTCGCCGTTTGTTTACTTTGATTTGTGTTCTTCATTTCGGCGGATAGATGAGACAAGTCCTCCCCCAGTCTGTGCTATTTTGTTGTGACCACAACGCCGTACGTTCGCCTATAGCGGAAGGTATGATGAAAAAGTTTTACGGTGCCGGCACCTATGTGCAGTCAGTCGGTGTCACTAACGACATGGAAATTGATGGCTTTTCTATAGCAGTGTGTGCCGAGCTGGGAGTGGAGTTAAGCCGTCATCGTTCCCGCAGCTTCGACGAGATGGAACAATGGGGTGAAGACCTGAGCTCATTTGACCTAGTTCTCGCTCTTTCGCCAGCTAGCCAGAGAAGAGCATTGGAGCTAACTCGTTTTTATCACCTTGAAGTAGAATACTGGCCAATCTTGGATCCCACTGGCTTAGGTGAAACCCGAGAGGCAAAGCTTGATAGCTATCGCGCAGCTCGTGATCAAATCATTGATCGCTTAACGGAACGCTGGGGTAACCCCGTATTAAAATTCTGAGCAGTATAGCAATTGTTTTAAAATGCCAGAATAATGGTGTTTTCCTATAGAACCATCACCTAAAATAAAGGCATGATACATATCAAACAGTACCTTTCAGAACATCAGTTCATGGATGAAAAGTACCGAAACTTAAATTTCTCAAGAACAACTCCTTGCCGCGTTGTTACTGTATTCTTTCCACCTTTTCCAAAATCGCTTGTCCCTGTTGCTGCTCGACTGACGAACTTCTTGCGACTTTTGTGGATTCTTAAAAAAAGATGCTCCCCGGCGCTGATCATTTGCTGTAAGCGATTTATTAGCAATCGCCTGCACACAGCCACAGCGTTGTTTAGTGGCCTTCTTACGGCCAGCACTTTTGCAAGCAGAATAAATTGGGCCTTTCGCAAAAAGCTTAACTGATCCCGACGATCTTGAAGAATTAGAAGATCCACAGGAAAATAGTATTAAAAGAGCTGCAAAGCAGACAATAACTCGCGTCATTTAATGGCCTCTGGGGTAATGTAGCAGTTTTCCTTACTGCTTATGGACTACTCATTTTGAACATTATGAATGATTGCTAGGACAAGAGCAATTCAACAGTGCAAAGAGAAAGTAAGCACTGAAAAAAATGGCTTTAGTTAAAAAAAATGCTGTATGGAGCCTTACTCTGTCTTATGCCAAAAATCTGGTACTTTACAATTTCAAATTATATCCTCCTTAAAGCCTTAGCAAAGCAAGCAATGATCACACAACGCAGATATCGAGGGGAGTTGACCAGCCAGCATTTCCTCTACATATCAGCATAATGACTCCACTTTCACATATCCGTAATTTTTCCATAGTCGCGCACATCGACCACGGGAAATCCACCCTTGCCGATCGACTAATTCAGACAACTAACACGGTCGCCGACAGAGACATGAAGGAACAATTGCTCGATAGTATGGATATTGAAAGAGAGCGGGGCATAACCATCAAAGCTAATACTGTCCGCATAGACTATACTGCCAAGGATGGTGAAGCATACGTACTTAATCTAATCGATACGCCTGGCCATGTAGACTTTGCTTATGAGGTAAGCAGATCCATGCGAGCTGTTGAAGGCTCACTCTTGGTAGTCGACAGCACTCAAGGAGTTGAGGCGCAGACTTTAGCCAATGTTTATCAGGCCATTGATGCAGATCATGAAATCGTACCAATACTGAATAAGATTGATTTACCTGCCGCCGATTGTGATCGCGTAGCCGAACAGATTGAGGATGTAATTGGAATTGACGCTTCAGGCGCTATTCAGGTCTCAGCAAAGACCGGGGTAGGCATCCACGAAACGCTGGAAGCAATTGTCCAGCAATTACCAGCACCAATTGGTAACCCGGAGGCCCCACTAAAAGCTATGCTCGTCGACAGCTGGTATGACAGTTATTTGGGAGTAATTGTACTTATAAGAGTAATTGATGGTCATTTGAAAAAGGGGGAAAAAGTCCGTTTTCTCTCAAATAATACGGTCCACCATGTTGATAGAATAGGTGTTTTTCGCCCTCAAATGGATATGGTTGACAGCCTAGGTCCTGGAGAAATTGGATTTCTCACTGCATCAATTAAACAAGTCCGAGACACAAGGGTCGGCGATACCATCACCCACGAGCGCAAAGAGGTTGAACCACTTCCTGGCTTTAAACCAGCCCAACCAGTGGTTTTTTGCGGCCTCTTTCCGGTAGATTCGGCAGAATTCGAAGATCTCCGCGAAGCTATCGACAAGTTAGCGCTAAACGATGCCTCTTTTACTTTCGAGATGGAAACCTCTGCTGCCCTTGGTTTTGGCTTCCGCTGTGGCTTTCTTGGACTTCTACACCTTGAAGTCATCCGCGATCGAGTCGAACGAGAATATAACATCGAGTTAATTACTACGGCTCCTTCGGTGGTATATCAAGTATTTATGGGCGATGGCACTATGATCGAACTGCATAATCCTGCGGACATGCCCGACCTCTCTACTGTCGACCATCTGCAAGAGCCACGCATAAAAGCAACAATACTTGTTCCAGACGAATACCTCGGCGACGTTCTGAAACTTTGTCAAGAGCGACGAGGCCTCCAATTGGATTTAACGTATGCTGGCTCAAGGGCAATGACCGTTTATGACTTACCATTAAACGAGGTAGTCTTTGATTTTTACGATCGGCTTAAGTCTGTGACCAAGGGCTACGCTTCATTTGACTATCAACTGACTGGTTATCGCGAAGATAACTTGGTAAAAATGTCGATCTTGGTCAACGATGAGCCCGTCGATGCTCTGTCAATGATGGTGCACCGTGACAGAGCCGAGATGAGAGGCCGCGCCATGGTTGAAAAGCTTAAGGACCTGATCCCGCGTCATATGTTTAAAATTCCAATACAAGCTGCCATTGGGGGTAAAGTTATTGCGCGAGAAACTCTATCAGCCATGCGCAAGGACGTGACTGCTAAATGCTACGGTGGCGATGCAACCCGCAAACGAAAGCTTTTAGACAAACAAAAGGCAGGAAAAAAGAAGATGAGGCAATTTGGAAAAGTAGATATCCCGCAAGAAGCTTTCATTAGTGCTCTCAAAATGGACAACTGAAAAACGAGCCTTAATCAGTTCCACATAACGCATAATTTTGATTGTGCATAGATAACCTTTATCACCTTATAAAGCACTATCCCTACGGTTTAAGCTTAAAGTAAAAGTTATCAATAAATATAAATGCCCATATGCCAGAAACTAACGTCCACTTTAATATCAAGGCTCACAAGCATATTTTGGTTATTTTTAATTATTTCTTATTTAAACGATTTAACTGTCCAAATATTGCGCAACCAAGCGATTTAGCGGGTCAGGCATAAGAATGCATGCTTTAATTGTAGCCAAAAGCCGAGTTGGGCATCCAATCAGGTGAACCTTTACCCGCTCGCATGTGTAAACAGGACGAACCAACACGCTGAAAGTAAATGGCCTTCAATTCATACCACCCTGCCTTTGGTACTTCCACTTGAACCGGTTTAGTTTCATTGCACGATTGTCGACCATTGAAGTACCCTACCTGCTGGCCACCGATTGAAGCATCCAACCCATCATTAGTGAGAAAATCTATTGTATAAACACCAGAAGCATCAAAATTCACATATCCAGAAATAATCGCAACCACATTATGAGCCTGCGTTGAGGTCAAGGTTAAATCACCATTTGCAGTATCACGATAATCTAGTCCCGCTAGTGGCGATCCTGGCTCAGCATACTTCAAGGCACGGGTCGCTTGTTTCAAGTTCTTAACATCTAATGGATAAGCGTATTTTACAGCTAGTCCAGATTTAAGATCAGAAGGCTGAGGGCTCGCCAGTTTAAGTTTAAGAGGATCAGCAAAAGCTGTTGTGGTAATTATTGTCATCAATAAAATAGCTACCATCGTCTTCAAAAGTGTCATTAAGAACTCCTTACACCATAGGCTCTCTTAGAGCGCATCGTAGCCTCTGCATATAGTAGAAGATAGAAAATTTACAGACAAGACTTGCTTTAAAAACTTTCAAATTTTGAAACCCGTTCAAATCGAACGGTAAAAAAAATACCTTTCGGGGTCAATCGTATCTGGACCACTGATTTGATTAAAACCAACTAAAGGTTGTTGGGATAACACTAACCCGCCCGGAACCATAACAGATGCAATTGAAGGACTTAATTTAACACCTTCCTGAACATCTAAATCTTTAACACCAAAACCAAAATCATAATGAGCCAAAGCTATCCGAGTATGATTTGTAGCCATATTACCGAGCATATCTTCAGCCTCACCACACAAAAAATCTACAGCTGGAGGAATGCAGCTGGGGTGACATTCCAAAATACGGTCTATGACCCAAATACGACGACCTTTAATTTCTTGCCTTAAATGATCAAAGCTTCGACCATTGCCCAAGCCAAGCTCTAAAACATCCCCATCAACGGCTTTAATCTGATTGGTGGCCCAATTAATCCCATCAATCTGTGCAGTCAAACGCCGCCGCATTGATTCCAATCTACTCATTTGTCATTCTCCATTGACCAAACAGTGGCACCACCCATTCTCATTTCATTCAAAAATGCTTCGATAAAAGACCAAATTGCCTCCGTGTGTACAAGATGATGTGATAAGAGCCCAAAAGGTTCAAACGCATCCTCTCTGCCTTCAGTACGAGAATGCAAATGAGCTGCGGTTTTGGCTATCAAAACATCTGGATCAATAAGGTCACGGCTTCCTCCCCAAAAAATTGGATCCAGGTGAGTATTCACTAAATCTAACCCAGCAGCCGAAGTTGCAGTACGAGCACCATAAGTTGATAAAACACGGTATCCCTGATTTTTCAAAACCATACTGATTTCCGCATTAATTCGGTTCCAAGGCGGCACAAACATTCGCCGCATATCTGCCCCAAAGAGCGTCTGCATAACTTTTATCGCGTTGAGCGTTTCATGCGCCGCACCCGATCGCTTAGTGAGAAATTCGTTTTTTTTTGTCCTACTATCGCTGTGATCTAAGTGAGCCCAACCATGCACGACAGGCAACAACTGCGAGGTATTAATCAATGATGGTAACAAAGGGTCAACATTCGCAGGAACAATAGCTAAATGTACTGGGATACCTGTACGCACCGAAGTTTCGTTCAATCTGGCAAGATGAGATGTCATAGCAACCGCGTCATCATCACGCCACCAAATTGGAACTGCAACATTTTTGTGTCGGCACATTGCCAACGCCTTACGCAATGGGTTCCAATTCAACACAGTCATATTGCCTTAGTACGGAGATAGTGGGTTATTTGAACAGTAGTTTCGGCGCCATCCATACCTTTAGTGCGCGGGTGCCGGCGCCCTGCTAAGATCACAGCTTTGACTTTATCCACTAAATTAGCACCGTTCAATGATTTCTGCTGTATAACCTCAATTGCAGGTAGTGTTTTTAAAACATTGGCTCGCAGGCTTTGCTCAATTTCTCCTCCACTGTCAAAGGGGATCAAGACAGCAGGCACTCCTGCTTGTAGTACATCTAGAGCTGTATTGTAGCCAACCATTGAAACTGACGCTTTAGCGGACATTAGTATTTGACGAAATTTCAAGGTCGGGGGTTCAATAGTGACATTGGACGGCGCAATTTTTACTAATTTTTCAAACTGTTCATTCGTCCCACCAACGAACATTCGCCAATGCAGTTCAGGCATTAGTAGCGCAGCATTGCAGGCCGCAAGGAAGACAACTTCTCCAACGTCCCCCCCTCCAACGCTTACCAGCACCTGCTCATCTTGGCATTCAACGTAAGATTTGAGCTTAGGCGCTACAAATCCTGTATAATATAGCTTTGCAGCCAGAACATCACTGACAGGCCAGCTTTCTTGCAGCTTCACAACTTCAGGATCAGAATGAACTAATATACCATCATAAAACTTGGTTATTATGTTTTCTACAAATGTTATTTTTTTTGGTTTATTGGGTGGAGCTAGAATATCACGGATAGATCCAAGAATTAGCGGGCGAGGCTGCATTGCGGCGGCTGCGCTCAAAAGGGCGGTAAATTCATCGCGCAATACACGTCGACCAAACGGGAAAAGTTCTGTAATTAATATATCTGGTTGGAAGTGAGCCAAAGTAATCAAAAGCTGCTCCCTGCGTCCAGCCAACAGATCAGCTCCAACCGGCAACCCATCACTGGTCAAAAGATTTTGGAATTCAATGCCATCGGATCGTACAGGGCTTAATTGCTCAATGATAACGTCCGCTTTTTCAAAATGATCGACAACTGTTCCACCGGTAACCAACGTCACCTCATCGCCTTTTTGCGCAAAGGATTTAGCAAGGATTAGTGATCTGGCCAGGTGACCCGTGCCCAGCAGATGAGTAACAACGATCATCACCCTCATGATAGTTTTTGCACTAAACGTAGGGAATTAGGTTCAGCATGTATTCCAGCATCGGAGATTTGAATAATAAACAGGCGATTTCGTTTTATCTGAAATGGTGCCACACCTTTAAAATCCCAGTTATATGCCATCGCCATGAGCACCCGCATAATTCCAATGTGGCAGACTGCAACCGTATCCTGTTTCAAACCCAAAATCCAAGGTTCAAGCCGATTACGCAATTGCCTAGGGCTTTCGCCATTTGGAGGACAGTAATTCCATCCCCAACTTTCGATATCACGAAAGCCATTGCTTGGGTCTGCGCGAAGGTCAACGCCTTTCAACCCCTCCCATTTCCCCCAGTTCATTTCAATCAAGTCTTTTTGAATATGAGGTGAGCGCCCAGTCACAATATTTGCAGTTTCTACCGCTCTACTAAGTGGGCTCGATACCAAATTAGCTTCCGACCATTGATCTGGCAGGCTCAAATCCGACAGCTGTTTACGTGCTTCATCATCGAGTGGTTCATCAGTATGGCCTTGTATACGCCCAGCACGATTCCATGCCGTATGACCGTGACGCAGCAATGCCAGACGGATCACATCAAGACCTCCAATGCAGTGTTTAAAGTCTGAGCAGCAGTATCTAAAAGGTGGCACGATTGAACCTTTTCACGTGCAGACTGCCCTATAATATCTCTTTCAGACTGATCTGTCATCAAATGCATGATTTGGTTAGCCATAGCTTTTGCACCTTCACCAGGAAGAGGATGGGCACCAAAAACCACATCACGGACCCCAGGTCTATTTTGAGCAACTACGGGCAAACCGGCAGCCTGAGCTTCAAGATATACCAATCCAAACGCCTCGTTTACTCCTGGCCAGAAAAATAAAGACGAATGCGCATATTGTTCAGCTAAGGCAGATGCACTCTGAATTCCCAAAAATTTAACACGTGTTTTATAAGGCGCCATCATTTGCTCAACCTCTGATCGCGCTGGCCCATCACCAACTATATTTAATCGCCAATCAAGACTTTCAGGCAACAAAGCGAGCACATCTGCAACCAATTGATATGAGTCCAGTTTATCCCCGTATCTCATCATACCAACATTTAAAAAGGGACCTTGCCGACTACTTTCTTTTGGTAAGTCAGTCCTTGATAAAAACGGTGCTAGATGAACTAGTTTCTGACCTTCTGGCGCATCACGATACAAAGTTTTAGCGTCTCTTTGAGTAAAATAGAAGATAGTGTCAGCGGCGTTACTGGCAAACTCTGCAGCAGCCTCGAAATCTGCCCACGGCCCAATTAGTCGTTTGCGCGCTCGGGAGCTTTCGATTTGAACATAAGGTATACCCAGAGCTTGGCTAACTGCTGGCCCAACTAAATCTGGGGCCTTGTAATAGTTATGATAAGTTACCCAAAGCTTCCATGAAGTCGCTGCAGAATTTTGTAGGAGCCTAATAATTTCTGTTTCCGCAGCAACCCTCAGTACCGCCTGAAGTTTTTTATTACCTAACTTTTCATAAAGGCGTAATTCAGAAACGAGTTCGACATTATACCCTCCCTTTGTCAGGGCCACCATGAGCGCACGTGCCATCGCTCTATCACCCGATGGAACCGGATGGTTAGGCGACTTAAGCGGAGCAAAAAAAGCTAGTGTCATTCTATTTAAATTCCACCCATTACGCTTCTTAGACGCGATATTAGATGATTGATTCCAGGCTGCATCTGAAAATCTGAATACAGTCTTTTATATGCTGCTTTAGCTAGATCAGCACTAAAATCTGGATTTTGCGCCAAACGAACCATATTCGCAGCCAAAGCTTCTGGTGTGTCATCACTTAAAATTCCATGCACACCATCATCAATGAATTCAGGGATGGCAGATACAGGCGTAGACAAAATTGGCAACATCTGACTAGCTGCTTCCATGAGCACATTAGGCAGACCATCACGATCACCGTCAACTGCAACACGACTAGGAAGAACAAAAAGATCTGCCACTTGCATCGTGTCAATCACTTCATTTTGATCACAAGCACCAAGCCACGTAATCTGAGGGGTGAGCCCCAAAGCCTCAGCCTGAGCTCGCATTTTTATGTCCAAAGCACCGCTCCCGATATGGGTCCAATGCCAATCAATTTCTTTGGGCAATAATGCGAGGGCACTAATAAGTCGGTCGAAACCTTTTTTTTCAACCGAACGTCCCACGGACATCATATGAAAGGACTCGTTTGCTGCGCGGAATGTACGGTCGCGTGATAATGGGAACCGTTTAAGGTCCAAGCCGTGGTAGACTAGGTCAACTGGCGTAGTCTTAGCTAAACTATTTAAATGTTCTGCACCAAAAGCAGTACACGTGGCTCCAAAGGCAGCACCGATTGTTTTACTATTTAATTTCTCGCGCAACTCCCAATCAGGCGAAGTCCAGATATCCTTAGCATGTGCAGAAAACGACCATGGAACACAATTAAGACCAGATACATACCTGGCAACTGACGACGGTGTATGCAAAAAATGCGCATAAATCGCCTCAGTCCCTTTTGGCATTTCTCGCGCCATTACACACGCCTGACCAAAACGTCGCACGCGATTGCGGGTCTTTTCACGGCGCCAATCTTGTAAAAAATGAGTAAACACTTTGAAAAAGTTAGGGCGGAGCATAACTGTCATAAAGGCAAGAAGCACGCGTCTTGGCTCTTGATGTAAATATTCAGGCAAATAAATTACTTTTGCGAGCAACTGGTCATGTAAAGGGTGCGTTTTTTTATCTGTTGGATGACGAAGAGACCAGATTTCAAAATCTAAGCCGGAGCGCTCTAACGCTACCAACTCTTGCGCAATGAAAGTTTCCGATAATCGTGGCCATCCTTTAACAACAATAGCAAGCTGAGGCTCCAGCTTCGTCATTCCGCTGCATCGCTGATACTCGTAGACATTAGACGTTGAGCTCGTTCGATTACTACGTTGAGGCCGTCAAGGAGACCATCAGCTCCCGCTTCAGATGGACAACGCTGACTTGGCAAACCGCGAATTGCAGCAATCATACTCTGTGGCGTTAAACCATCGCGAAATTCGTCAAGATTGCGGACTAGTCCAATTTCTTCAGCTCGATTTGCGCGTATCCATTGTTCAAGCCTTGGTTTAGTTCTTGGAACGATTATGGCACGTTTATCAAAAGAAAGAACTTCACAAAAGGTGTTATACCCTCCCATGGACACGACGCCTTTCGCTTCAGAAAAAAGCGACTCAATCTGACTCTCAAAGCCCGTAGTCGACACACGACCATTCAATGCTGCGACCCTTTTCTCAAAAGAATTTCGGGCATCACCAGACAGAAAAGGCCCATAAACAAGCAGTGCATTCGGGGTAAGCGTCCGATCCAGTTCATAAGCCCGCAATACCAAATCAACCATAGCTTGCCCATCACCACCTCCACCGGGTGTTATAAGTACAAAGGGTTGGTTAGGCACACTTACTGGATCTATGATTTTACGACGCAAATAACCCGTCCAAAACATCCGGTGTCGTGATGCATCTGACAACGGCAGGCCTAGTGTTGGATCATAGATAGATTTCACACCATAAACCCAAGTTTCATGATAAAATTTTTCAACAGCTTCAACAGCACCTTTTCGTTTCCATTCAGCAGCTAAAACTTTCGGTTCATCAAGAACATCACGTAACCCCAGCACAATGCGTGTCTTACCAAGACGGCTCAACATTGATAAGCTCGACAACAATTCTCCACGGAACCCAGTGGGTTCTTTATCAACAATTAAGAGATCTGGCTGGTATTGCTGGAGCGTCGACTTAATCAATCCCACACGCAAATCAGTGGTGGCATCGATGTTCATTCCGGTTACCTGACTGACATAGGAACCGTCACTTAACTTTTTTACCCCGGGCAACCGCACATGGTCAACAGCCTTTGGAAAGGTAAAACGACCAGCTATCGGACTGCCCGTGAGAATTATAGCAGATCCTGCAACGCCACTTTCAGTTAGTGCGGTAGCTAGGGCACGACTACGGCGTAAATGGCCCAAACCAAATGTATCGTGGCTGTATAAAACTACGCGGCGTGAGCTTGCCCCAGTTTGCACTGGGGGTTTGGGTGTAAATTGGACCATAGACTTTGCCATTATCTAAACTTCAAAATTAGTATCTCTACTGCACACATTAAACTTAAATCTGTATAATTCACAGCAATCTATTTCCCGAGGCCCTCCCGCTGCATCAAAAAAACCAACAGATACAAATGGAAGTAAATTTTCTTTGTGCGTTCATTAATCAAAAATGTCGAGGGCCTATTTAAGGTTATAACTCATTGCAAAAATAAAATGCCATCAGCAGATTTTTTGCAATGGCACAACCGCTAGCATTGCTTTCATAAAGAATTGTGAGCCAGAAATTTAGCGTTTTTATGGTTCAAATTTAAAATTCCACCCAGTCCAGAATACCAAATCTATAATTGTCATAAAGACCCAAAGTAGCGACCATTGAAAAAAAGAATTTAGATTAAGTCGCTATAAAAGGATAAGACCAGATAATTCTCTCGACATAGCGTCGAAAAGGGCATAGGCGCGCAGGCCTGACAACTGGTATGAACCGGTTTCTTTTGATTTGATAGGATCATTACTTTGATGATACCGCTCCAGACCGCGCTGACTGCCCGCGGGTTCACCGAGTTGACCCCGGTCCAAACCGCCGTCACTAACACAGCCTTGGTTGATTCAGATATGCTCGTATCAGCTCAGACTGGATCAGGCAAAACCGTAGGGTTTGGTCTGGCGCTGGGACCAACATTATTGGGGAATAGAGATAGGTTTGCGGCAGCAAGTGCGCCGCTAGCATTGATAATAGCACCAACACGCGAATTAGCTATCCAAGTCAAACGCGAGCTTGCATGGCTTTATGCCGAAACAGGCGTTGTAATGGCCTCATGTGTTGGCGGAATGGATATGCGTGATGAACGTCGCGCTTTGACCCGAGGCGCTCATATAGTCGTCGCGACCCCAGGCAGATTACGTGACCATATTATGCGAGGTTCGATTGATCTTTCCACGATCAGGGGCGTCGTGCTGGATGAAGCGGACGAAATGCTGGATCTTGGCTTTCGTGAAGACCTCGAATTCATTCTCGGAAAATGCCCCGAGGACCGTCGGACCCTTATGTTCTCGGCCACAGTACCAGCACAAATCGCCAGACTGGCAAAAACCTATCAAAAAAATGCAGTTCGTTTAGCTGTAGAGAGCGGTGGCAGCCAACATGCTGACATCACGTACCAAGCAATGTTCGTCGCAAATCATGACGCCGAAAATGCCATTATAAACTTGCTCAGATTTCATGAAGCCCCGAATGCTATTGTATTTTGCAACACCCGGGCGATGGTAAATCGGGTCACAACTCGCCTCTCAAACCGTGGATTTTT
The DNA here is from genome assembly GCA_905480645.1 of uncultured Tateyamaria sp. GTDB lineage: Bacteria > Pseudomonadota > Alphaproteobacteria > Rhodobacterales > Rhodobacteraceae > Tateyamaria. The sequence continues at coordinate 25,866 of CAJQRC010000028.1, read as the reverse complement.
GGTTGTAGCCCTGTCAGGCGAGTTAACTCAATCAGAAAGAACAAACGCCCTGCAAGCAATGCGCGATGGGCGTGCACGTGTCTGTGTGGCAACTGACGTAGCAGCACGCGGCATCGACCTACCGAACCTCGAATTAGTAATAAATGCAGAGCTACCTTCAAACCACGAAACTCTGCTACACCGCTCTGGTCGAACGGGCCGCGCAGGCCGCAAAGGGATCTCCGCCCTAATCATCACGTCAAAGGTGCGTTCCAAAGCAATCCGCATCCTAAAGAGCGCGAAACTAGATGCCGAATGGATCGACGCACCTTCTGCAGATTCAATCCGAGCACAAGATGAAGTTCGATTGCTATCCGATCCAATGTGGACAGATGCTGTGACTGAAGGAGAGGTAGATATAATAGCCAGCCTCACCAATAAATTCGATGCAACTCAGTTGGCTGCAGCCATCTTACGTACGTACAACTTGAGACATTCTGCGCCTGAGCATTTATCTGCAGTGACTTCTGAAAAAACCCACAAAGAGCGCGCACCCTTTGGTCCAAGTGTTTGGTTTTCCATTAATGGTGGACGCAATCAAGGCGTTGAAGTTAGGCGCCTTTTGCCGATTGTTTGCAACGCAGGCAATATTACCAAGGACGATATAGGAGCGATTCGCATTCAAGACGACATCACTTACATTGAGATACAGGAAAGCACTGCAAAAGGTTTCATCAGCGCACTTGGTAAAGATAGAAAAATTGAAGGTAGTTTCGTTGTAACTAGACTGAAAGAGGCCCCGGAGGTTAGCAATTTGCCTAAACCTCGATTTGAGTCAAAATCAAACACAAAATCTGTTTCCAACAGCCCAAAAAACAGCCGTGGCAACCGACCAAAGGCGAATTCAAACGATAAAGATACACCTGCAATTGCATCTTCCAAACGGGTGTGGAAAACAAATTCTTCTGAAACGGAAAACACTAAGCCCGCTGGCCCAATAGATTGGGATGATGCACCCGCTCCACGAATTAAAAAACCTAAAATTAGTTCAAAAATAATCCCAAAAACAAAAGGAAAATCACGCTTCTCAAAAGGACCCTCAACACTTGAAAAGGCGGTCAAAGATGGTAGTGTTTCGGAATTGAAAAAACCACGTCATAAAACAAATAAAAACAGGACACATAGTAACGCGGCTCCAAAAGTCGGCAAGCCAAACAGTAAGAAGAACAAAGCAAGACGCGCCGCAGCTTCTGAAGGCTCACAGCCACCACGCCGTAAAGTATAAATTGGGTGCTAATACAACTCACACTTTAAACTTTGTAAGGGTCGAGGCTATCACGTAATCCATCACCCAGAAAGTTGAAGGCCAGAACTACTATTATGATTGGTAGCATGGGAATCGCCGTCCAAGGGTAAATTTCAATGCTGGCAAGGTTTTGAGCGTCATTTAGCATTACCCCCCAAGAAACAGCAGGTGCACGCAATCCCAGCCCCAAGAATGATAATGCTGTCTCTCCAAGAATCATTGCAGGGATAGAAAGCGTCGCTGACGCAATTAAATGACTCATGAAGTTTGGAAGCAAATGGCGACGGATTACTCGGCTGGGCTTGGCCCCCATCATCTCTGCTGCTCGGACATACTCCTCCTCTCTCAATGAGAGAAATTTACTTCTGACTGCACGCGCCAAACCTGGCCAATCCAATATTCCAAGAATAATTGATATAATGAAAAAAACTGAAACTGGTCCCCAATTAGATGGTACCGCTGCCGACAGGGCCAACCAAAGTGGTAATTCTGGCAGAGAACGCAAAATTTCTATAGCACGGTTAACTAACCAATCTGTTGATCCTCCAAAATAGCCTGCAACCGACCCTAGGGTAATGCCTAGCAGGAATGAAACAGTGATACCAATCAGACCAACGGTTAATGATAACTGGGCACCATAAGAAATACGCGAAAAAATATCTCGCCCGAGACGGTCAGAACCAAGAATAAAAACTGTGGCACCCTCAGGTGCACAGAACAAATGCATTTTGGTTGGTACAAAACCAAAAAGGTTATATTCTGCCCCTGTACAGAAAAAATGCAGTGGCATTGGCAGGGTTTCATCGACAGTGTAGTTCCAACGAAAATTCTCTAAATCCGCTTTGGCTTGTGTCGGATATACAAAGGGACCAATAAATTCATTTTCATGCCATAGATTGATCGCCTGCGGAGGATGATACAAATATTCTGCGCTGCGCTCATTCGGAGTGTATGGAGAGAAAAAGCCAGCAAATGGAATGGCTAAATAGGCAACCAACAAAAAAATTCCTGAAACAAGCCCTAACCGATGGCGACGAAACTTGCGCCACACTAATAACCAATTAGACGCGTCCATATCTGATCTATCAACAGCGGACAGGTCAACATTAGGGTCGTAGGGTGCGTCATCAACAAAACGGCCATCAGGAAGAATACTCATATCATTTATCCTTCCCGTGCGCCGTAACGAATGCGTGGATCAAGTAAGACCAGCAACAGATCGGAAATCATAGTTCCTATCAGCGTCAATAAAGCCACAAACATAAGCACAAAAGCAGCAAGAAACTGGTCTTGGGATTTAAGGGCAGTCAGCAAGGCAGGCCCGATTGTTTGAAGTCCTAGAACCACAGAAACCAAGACAGATCCCGAGACCATTGCAGGTAACAGGTTGCCAATATCGGCAACAAAGGGATTGAAGGCCATTCTTAAGGGATATTTTGTGAGCAAGCGAGTGGGTGAGAGACCCTTAGCCGTTGCCGTTTCAACATATGGTTTTGACAGTTCATCAAGCATATTAGCTCTCAACCTTTGCATCATACCAGCTGCCCCTGACGTGCCAATCACAAACGTTGGTATAATCAAGTGCACTAAAATAGACTTAACTTTATCAAAGGACATTGGCTCACCTTCAAATTCAGGGGACATTAGTCCCCCAATCGGCAACCCTAGATGTTTGTGTCCATAGTAAAATAGTATCAAAGCAAGTAAAAAGTTGGGTGTCGCCAAACCAAGATAACCAATAAAAGCAGTGCTATAATCCACCCATGTGGCAGATCTCGCAGCGGCAAGTACCCCTAACGGCAATGCCACCATATAAACAAACAAAACCGCAGCTAGATTTACTAAGACCGTTAACCATAACGCGTCACCAACAATATCGGCAACGGGCGCATCGAATTCGAATGACCAACCAAAATCACCCTGAAGCAATCCGGAAAAACCTTGAGGTCCAGGAAGTGCTCCAACCCATATAAGATATTGTTCCCAAAGAGGTCGATCCAATGCATATTCTCTGCGCAGGAATTCTGCCTTCGCAACCCCTTCAGCCTGGCCAGTTGCCTGTAGCTCCGCAATCTGGTTTGATAAATAATCTCCGGGAGGCAAATTGATAATAATGAAGATCAGGACTGAAACAACAGCTAACGTCAGCAGCATTGTAAGAAACCGGTAACCAGCATAACGCAAAAACATCATTTGGTCACCTGTGCTAATCCATGGTCCACAAAAAAGAATTCATCTATACGATGGAGGCCAAAATGAGCGCCAGGATCCCAAGCCCATACCCCAAACTCTGGTACATTGCGCAACATATTTGAGACTACTACAGGCTGCGGCGCTTCTGATAAGACACCAATACCAAACTGCTGCTCCGAGTGTATTTTTAACATCTCCATCCATATATTTGTGCGTTGCAAATCAGTAGTGGCTTGCCCCCATTCCTCGTTTAACTCCAAAAGGCGTCTAGCGGGCACCATATCCACCGGTTCACCTGCAGCACCGTGTGTTTGATAGTATTGGCCCCATTTCGGCCAGGCAAAAAATACCTGATCTGTTGGAGCTAGATAAGCCGGTGGCGTGTTAGCCTGTGGATTACCGTTATCCCATCCAAACCATACGGATGCCATTGTAAGACCAGAAAAAATTCGGTTTCGTAAAATATCCCGATCAAGCGGCCGCATAATTAGCTTAATGCCTAAATCACGCCATGTATCTGTTATTATTGCAAGCGCATTTTCAACCTCTTGGCGTTCTCCTGCGGTCTCAATAACAAATTCCATCGGCCGCCCATCTGGCAATAATCTAACACCTGATTTGTCACGCTGATATAATCCCATTTCATCCAGCAGTACATTTGCAGCTTTCAGGTCGTACAGCGTCCATCGAGACAGATTACTGGCATCAAATAAAGGACTACTGGCAAGCGCAGTCATACCACCCTCCGTGCCGAGCCCGAAATATAAAGCTCGATTGATCATTCGGCGATCAATACCCATCGAAAGTGCACGCCGGAAACGAACATCACGCATGATATCACGCCACATTGGGTCAGCAAAATTTAGATTGGGATAAATTGCGATCTGACTTGCTGCACCATTAGCCCATAAAAATGTACGGTAAGCTGCGCCGTCTACTTCACCCTTTTTAAGGATTGATACGTCACGAAAATCAAGGCCTCTGGCTTGCAAATCACTTTCGCCTGCATTTGACTTGGCTGCTACGAGCCCAGATCCCACAACAGCCATTTCAACTACATCGATATAGGGCAATTGCGTTCCGCGCGCATCAATTCGATGAAAATAGGGGTTTCGCACAAATGTTTGTCGCGAAACACCACCTGTTGTTACCGGCATCCATGGCTGCAAAGTTGGCAATTCATGATTATCAAACTTATACATATTATCGAGTTTGTTGTGCAAAGGAGCCCATCCTCGCACACGCTTTTTATCAATCATTTCTTGCATCGCCTCAGCAGTATTAAACGCAACATGGAACTGTTTGAGATAATGCGCAGGCCTATAAATGAATGGAGGACTAGCTCCAGCAAGCAACTGAAGAAACTCTGGGTTTGGTCGCGGAAATTCGACCACAACAGTATAGGCATCAGGGAAAGACATAGTAGCGATCTCGTCACCAGATCGCATAACCTCAGGCGGACCGTTAGGGCTCAGCTTAACATTTTGAGCCACATGCTCCCACCAATATTCAAAATCTGCAGATGTAAAATGTGCTCCATCAGACCAACGGTGGCCTGGACGCAAATACATGCTGAAAATGCGGCCATCCTCAACATCAACTTTACGTAAGATATCTGGCTGCAAGGTGTATTCATGATCGTATCCAATCAGCCTTGCATAGCCATAAACTACCATCTGTCGAACATCTTTGGATCGTGTGACCATAGTGCGCAAGGTGCCGCCCTGTTCACCTAATTGCCTACCTTTGTCCTCTAAATCTACTATCAGTGGGGTTTGCGGGATTCGCAGTGGCGCTGGATCAAGCTCACCGTTTTCAACTTCTACTGCCCAAAAAGCACTTTCTTTAACAAATGGCTCCGCCGATGCAGGCCAAGCCATAAATCCCGTAAGTAAAATAACAGTGAACTTATCAAACATTGCAGCGTACCTTGTGTCCAGGTTCAATCTGAATAAGGTCAGGTGCGTTAGCACCTTCATAACGGTACTTTTCTGGCCATGATGCAGAAGATCCTGCGCCAATAGCAACCTTATCAAGATCGATAGGGCGGTTTACATCAGGTTCCGGTTGAGCTGCTATAAGGGCCTTCGTATACGGGTGACGTGGATTGTAAAAAAGCGTTTCAGGCGGTGCCTGCTCAACGACAACCCCTTGGCGCATCACGGCCACTTCATCGGCTATGCGCGCGACTACTGCCAAGTCATGACTGATAAAAAGATAACTTAGTCCCATGCCATCGCGAATATCCTCAAGCAAATTAAGTATCTGTTCTTGAACTGAAACGTCCAGCGCCGATGTTGGTTCATCACAAACGAGTAGCACGGGGTCCAGTGTTAGTGCACGGGCAATCGACAGTCGCTGACGCTGCCCACCGGAAAATGCATGAGGGTAGCGTTTTAGCATATCTGGTTTAAGGCCTACCCAATGAAGCATCTCAGCAGCCTTATCCCAACGCGACGCCTTGGTCCCAATCTCATGAATTTCCATCGGTTCCATCAATGCCTGCTCAACACGCATCCGCGGGCTGAGCGACGAATAAGGATCCTGAAAAACCATCTGTGCTTGACGTTGAAAAGCTATTTTCTCAGCCCGTGACATTTCATTAACAGAGACGGGTACTCCACTTTTGTCCTCTTGAAATATGATCTTAGAACCAGCGTCTGGCTGCTCCGCGCCCAAAGCTATTCGGGCACAGGTTGTCTTTCCTGATCCACTCTCACCAACTACTGCTAGGGTTTTCCCGCGCTGGACAGAAAGGGTCACATCTTTGCAGGCATGAACTTTAATTGTTTTCCGCCATCCACCTGCGCGCAACACATAGGTTTTCGAAACATTACTCAACTTAAGAATTGGATCATCTTGTAATATTGGATCAGCTGGTTGCGCAATCTCAGGAATCATAGGCGCTGCTGCAAAAAGTCTTTTTGTATACCCATGGGCAGGCGATCCGAGTACAATTGCTGCTGGACCACTTTCCATAATGCGACCTTTGTTCATCACCACAACATTGTCAGCCATATTAGCAACGACGCCAAGGTCATGTGTAACCAAAATCAACGCCATTCCGGTATCGAATTGTAAGTCCTTCATCAAACCCAACACTTGCGCTTGAGTAGTAACATCTAAAGCCGTTGTTGGTTCATCTGCGATTAACAAATCAGGCTTTGCTACCATCGCCATTGCAATCATTGCTCGTTGTCTCATTCCCCCAGACATTTCAAAAGGATAAGACCGATAGGCCCGGTCGACATCTGCAAAACCAACACGTTCAAACATTGCAAGCACATCTTTTTTCGCTTCGACTAGTGACATGTTGCGGTGTAGCGTAAGAACCTCACTGACCTGATTACCGATGCGGTGCAATGGAGAAAGAGACCGCATAGGCTCTTGAAATATCATTGATATTTTACTACCACGCACATCTCGAATGTCATTCGCAGAAAGGGCCAAGAGTTCCTGTTTAGAGGCATTTACACCGAAATTAATCATACCGCTGCGCATTTGTGCCGCAGCGGGTAAAATACGAAGGATGGAACGGCATGTTAAAGTTTTTCCAGAACCGCTTTCGCCAACAATAGCAAGTGTACCTCCCGCATTCACTGTAAAATTGACGGATGAAACAACGGGTGGCTCAGCGCCAAAACCAATGGACAAGTTCTGTACCTCGAGCAGCGGTGACATTCACTATCCTTTTTTAATTATTAGTCAAAACCAATGAAACAAATTTCACATCAATGGTCCATACACGCTTTATTGACAAAGGCATCAAGAATTTAACAATTATTTCTACCATAAGCAGCCTTGAACTTTTAAATAGGGATCTGCATGCAGTGACTTATTGGAAATACTTTTGTAATAATTCTACATATGCGCAGTGACGTGGCGATTTTTCACCTAACGACTTGTCCTTTTTGCCATGAACCTTAGGCTAATACAAACGTCAAAAGTATGACAACATTTGTATCGTAAAGTATTAGCGGAGGCCACATGAGCGATAAAATTTCGTATTCCTGTCACGGCGACATTGCCATTCTGACAGTACAAAATCCACCTGTTAACGCGTTAAGCCAGCCAGTGCGTCAGGGTCTTTGGGATGGAATGGATCGCGCAGAAGCAGAGCAGGGCATTCGAGCCATTATGATTGTTGGTGAAGGGCGTGCATTTTTTGCTGGAGCTGACATAACGGAATTTGGGAAACCTCCCTTAAAGCCACATCTGCCTGATCTAATTAATCGGATAGAGTCGTCACCTTTGCTGATAGTCGCTTCAATGCATGGAGTATCGCTGGGTGGGGGGTTGGAGGTCGCTCTCGGGTGCCACTATAGAATTGCTGTGCCAACAGCATGTGTCGGCCTTCCAGAAGTACATCTGGGCCTTTTGCCTGGAGCAGGTGGGACGCAGCGATTACCCCGTTTAGCCGGTGTGATCGCTGCTCTTGAATTAATGACCACTGGACGGCACGTTGACGCCGAAGAAGGTCACAAACTAGGGATCATAGACAAAATACAGGATGGCGATCCAAATCTGAATGGTATTGCCTACACCCAAAAGCTACTAGATCAAAATACACCACGTCGCCCGGTAAGCGATATGCCTGCTCCAGAAAAAATCAATTGGGATGAAGCGTTTGAAAAAGCATTAAAAAGTGGTCGTGGTCAGATTTCTCCTGCGTGGTGTGTACGTGCAGTACAAGCATCAGTTGAAAAACCTTTTGAGGAGGGCCTCGAGGCCGAACGTCAAATTTTCTACGATCTAATGCAAACCGAACAACGCCAAGGAATGATCCATGCATTCTTTTCCCAGCGTGCTGTAAGCAATCTTCCAGAGCTCAAAGGCATAACCCCTCGCCCACTGAAGAACATAGCATTAATTGGTGGTGGCACCATGGGCGCAGGCATTGCCACCTCGGCTCTTTTATCAGGACTGAACGTTACTGTACTCGAAATGAACAAACATGCCACTCAAGCAGCTTTTGATCGCATCGAGAACAACCTCTCAGGCGCCAAGAAACGAGGTAAGATCGACTCACAGCAATACGAAAAAATAGTCAACCATTCTCTAAAGCTTGTCACTGATTATGGAAAGTTAAGTGATATGGACCTCGTAATTGAAGCTGTATTCGAGGAGATGGCTGTCAAAAAACGGGTATTTGAAGAATTAGACCGCATATGCAAACCAGGCACAATATTAGCATCCAACACTTCGTATCTGGATATCAATGAAATTGCAGCGTCCACATCACGCCCAGCAGATGTTTTGGGTCTGCATTTCTTTTCTCCTGCACATGTAATGAAACTGCTTGAGGTCGTAGTCGCTGACGCAACAGCGCCTGATGTCGCGGCAACTGGCTTCGCTTTAGGTAAAACGCTGGGTAAAATTAGCGTTCGTGCAGGCGTCTGTGATGGTTTTATTGGCAACAGAATTTTATCAACATATAGAGCAGCTGCAGATCATATGATTTTGGATGGAGCTTCACCATTTGAGATCGATAAAGCCCTTGAAGAATTTGGCTTTGCGATGGGCCCCTTCGCCGTCGCTGATTTGGCTGGGCTAGACATCAGTTGGGCAGTTCGCAAACGCAAGGAAGCAGAAGGACTTGACCCACGAACACGCGACGCATGCTATGCAGATAAATTATGCGAAGATGGGCATTTTGGGCAGAAAACTGGTAAAGGTTATTATGACTATACAGCGGGTGCAAAATCTAGGCTCCCAAATCCAGATGTTATGCCGTTAATCGAAGCAGAGCGCCAAGAAAAAGCAATAAAACCTCGGAAATTTGGTGACACCGAAATTGTACGCCGCTATTTAGCCGCTATGGTAAATGAGGCAGCCAAAGTCGTTGGTGAGGGCATTGCGCGCAGACCGCTGGACGTGGATATGACCTTACTCTTTGGATACGGATTTCCAAGGCACTGGGGCGGCCCTTTGAAATGGGCTGATATTGTTGGATTGGAGGGCTTACTGCGCGACATCGAGTGCTATGCTCAGGAAGACCCTTACTTTTGGCAGACGGCTCCATTGTTAAAACGGTTGGTCGCCGAGGGTAGGGTTTTTGACGATTTAAACAAAGCAAATTGAACGGTAGATCTCAGTTTTACAACTAAAGAAAAACATTCTGCAAATAAGTGCGCAATTTTTATAGGGTAATTTATCCCTTAAGCTTGCAAACAAGATCAGCCATGAAGGTGAGTTAAACAAAGCCGATATTGAATGTTTGCACACAATCCTGAAAATACAGGGATGGTTGGCCCCAAATTGGTCAACGGTATTTAGAAGTGCAGAGTGGAACACGGTCCAGCACCACATCTTTGAACAGAAAGCAGCAGTCGCACATACGCCCCGCATCGTACCTTTTGGGTTACCCATGCTCGCGCAGCTATTGGAAAAACTTTAAAATACAGGTTTTTAGATACATTTGCCCAGTTATTTGCATATTTAAAATACACCAGAATTGTTGGCCGCGTTTAAGCTACAAAATAATTACGCCCAAACACCCTCAGCTGCAGATCTAATTGCACGAATATTTTCGCCATAGGGACTAGAGTTATTTGCTGAACCATGCCGAAATACTGATGAGCCTGCGACCAGAACATTGGCACCGGCACTAACGACTAAAGGAGCAGTCGTTGGATCAATACCCCCGTCAATTTCAATATGAATAGGTCGATCACCAATAAGCGATCTCAGAGCTTTAATTTTAGCGCTCATATCGATAAATTTTTGCCCGCCAAATCCAGGATTCACTGTCATTACGCAGATTAAATCGACCATGTCCAATAATTCAGATACTGCGGCAGCAGGTGTGCCTGGATTCAACGCAACACCGGCTTTTATATCATTGCCTCGAATTGCCTGCAGAGTTCGGTGGATATGAGGCCCAGCCTCCAAGTGAGCCGTTAATACATCTGCACCAGCCTGTGCAAAAGCATCAATGTAAGGACCAACAGGATTAATCATCAAGTGAACGTCCATTACACCTTTTATATATGGACGAATAGCTGCACAGGTAGCTGGGCCAAAGGAAATATTGGGCACGAAATGCCCATCCATCACATCCACATGAACCCAGTCTGCTCCTTCGCGCTCCACAGCAGCACATTCTGCCCCAAAATTGGCAAAATCTGCAGCTAGAATGGATGGAGCGATTTTAATCGCACGATCAAATGACATTATGAGCTCCTGTATGAACTATGTGAGAGTATATAGCCTTTTTCCATATGGAAACAGACCCATTGCAGAGTGTTATTTAAATTGTAAATCACAAACGATGATAGTCACGATACCATTTAACAAATGCATTTATTCCCTCTTGAATAGGAGTATTAGGCCTTTGCCCAATAAGCCGGTTCAGCAAACTAACATCTGCATAAGTAGACGGAACATCGCCAGGCTGCATATCATGAAAATTTTTGATCGCTTCGCGGTCGCAAGCTGTTTCAATCGCCGATATAAAATCCATCAATTGGACAGGCGCTCCATTTCCAATGTTAACTATTCGATGTGGTGCAACAGGCGACAGACTATCTCCCTCAACTGGTGTTTCGCCAGGCGCAACATCAACAAGCTCTAAGATAGCGGCAGTCAGGTCATTGATGTAGGTAAAATCACGTTGCATTTGCCCGTGGTTATAAACATCAATGGGGTCGCCATTCAGAATTGATTTAGTAAATTTAAAATGCGCCATGTCTGGCCTGCCCCACGGTCCGTACACTGTAAAAAAGCGAAACATTGTGATCGGCAGGCCATAGAGATGCGAATAGCTGTGCGCCATATTTTCCATTGCCTTCTTTGTGGCTGCATAAAAGGACATTTGGTGGTCAGTTTTGTCTGTCTCCACATAGGGCATCACAGTGTTCGCACCATAAGCGGAAGACGTTGATGCCAACAGCATGTGCAAGGGAGGAAATGCTCGTGCAGCTTCAAGAAGCTCTAACGTTCCAACAAGATTAGCTTTCATGTAAGATCGTGGTGCTTCAATAGAATGGCGTACGCCAGCTTGTGCAGCAAGGTGGATGACGGCTTCAAAGCGATGAGTGCGAAAAAGATCTAGCAAAGTGCCTGATGTCTCGAGCCGAGCTTCAATATCAATATAGTCTGGAGCCTGCCTCAACATCGCACGCCGGCGTTCTTTCAAAGTCACATCATAATAATCGGTCATTGCATCCAGCCCGACCACACGCCAACCAGCCCGCATAAGAGCCTGAGCAGTGAAAAAACCAATGAACCCGGCAGATCCTGTTACTAGTGCTGTTCGCATAACAACTCCTATCAGTACTGTCTTCTTGTGCATAAGTATTTGTAAAACTGCTAGTGACGCGTTGTTTATTTTGAAAAATAAATTACAAGCTTTAATTGAAGTAGTGGGGGTCGTTCTTTGTTTATTGGTATTGATTTGGGCACATCAGGCGTTAAAGCGCTGTTAGTTGACAGCAACGGTAAAACGGTTGGCAGCGCAGACGCAACTTATGAAGGAACCAATCCTGCGCCAGGTTGGAGCGAGCAAAACCCAACTGCGTGGATTACTGGCGTTTCAAAAGCACTCTTATCTTTAAAAAAAAACCATTCAAAAGAATATAATGCGTTAAAAGGCCTTGCCATTTCCGGCCACATGCACGGCGCCGTACTGGTCGACATGCATGGAAATGTTTTGCGAGACTGCATTTTGTGGAACGATACGCGCAGTCACAAAGAAGCAATGGTTTTAGATGCCACACCGCGTGTGCGGGATTTAAGTGGCAACATCGTTTTTCCAGGCTTCACTGCTCCAAAACTATCTTGGGTTGCGATCCATGAACCAGAGATTTTTGCTCGAGTAGCTAAAGTGATGCTACCAAAAGACTATGTATTATGGTGGTTAACAGGGCAATTCACTACTGAAATGTCTGATGCCGCAGGCACTGCTTGGCTAAATGTTGAAAAGCGGATATGGTCAGATTTTCTGCTAGAAGCTGGGAATATGAGCATTGATCAGATGCCCGACCTGCTAGAAGGAACCGATATAGTTGGACCACTCCAGCCCGATCGCTCTGATTTAGGTTTTCCAGCAGGAGTACTAGTAATTGCCGGTGGCGCTGACAATGCAGTAGCGGCTTGTGGTGTTGGCGCCTTGGGTGAAGGGGACGGATTTGTTTCTTTAGGAACCTCTGGAGTTGTTCTAGCAGGACGCGATTCCTACGCCCCAAGCGCTGAAAGTGCCATTCATACTTTTTGCCATGCAGTGCCGGGACGTTGGTACCAAATGGGGGTAGTTTTGGCAGCCACAGACAGCTTAAATTGGTTATCACAGCTGACTGGTAAAAGTCCAAGTGAGTTGTCAGGATCCCTAGATGATTCATTGGGTCCGGTATGCCCAAGCAAGTTTTACCCCTATCTATCTGGTGAACGAACGCCCCATAACGATGCACAAGTGCGAGCAGGATTTACTGGCCTTGATATAGCCACCGGCTCACAAGAATTAGCCCAATCTGTAATGGAAGGCGTCAGCTTTGCAATGCGTGACAGCTTAGAGGCACTCCGATCAACTGGGGCAAAACTAGAAACAGCACTTGCAATTGGTGGCGGCAGCCAATCTGATCGTTGGACCCGTATTCTGGCTACTACACTCAATATTCCACTGGAACGCCCTGAGGCTGGTACTTTTGGGGCCGCTTTGGGAGCCGCGCGTATTGCGATTTGTGGTGTTCTGGGGGTTAAGCCAGAAAATGTAATGATTAAACCCAAAATTAAAGATACCATTGAACCTGATCAAAATTTTACCGCTGAATATGACAACGCCTATCGCGGCTTTGCAGCCGCATACAAAACTTTGAAAGTGATGCCATGAATACTGGTTTTTTTGAGGGCCTTAAGCCCGCCAAATTTGAAGGCGCCTACAGTAATGATCCTATGGCGTTTCATCATTACAACTCGGACGAAATAATTCTTGGCAAATCAATGAAAGAACATCTACGTTTTGCCGTCGCTTATTGGCACTCTTTCGCTTGGGAAGGCGGAGACCCCTTTGGTGGACCAACGTTTGAGCGCCCATGGCATCCACAAGATGAGATGGGTCGAGCCAAAATGAAAGCCGATGTTGCTTTTGAAATGTTTGATCTGCTGCAAAATCCTTTTTTTTGTTGGCATGACGCAGATGTGCGGCCTGAAGGTGATACTCTGGCTCAAAGCATCTCGCGTTTGGATGAAATTACAGACTATTTCATGTCAAAAATGGAAAACCGTGATGTTGGCCTTTTATGGGGAACAGCTAACATGTTTAGTCATCGTCGCTGGATGTCCGGCGCGTCGACGAATCCAGATCCTGAAATCTTCGCCTATGCTGTCGCAACAGTGAAATCTTGCATGGATGCTACACTCAAAATGGGTGGGCAAAACTATGTGTTGTGGGGCGGGCGAGAGGGATATGAAACATTGCTAAACACCAATATGGGCCGAGAGCTGGACCATATGGGCCGCTTTTTGCACATGGTGGTAGAATACAAACATAAGATTGGTTACAAAGGACAAATCCTTGTTGAACCAAAGCCACAGGAACCGTCTAAACATCAATATGATTATGACGCGGCGACCTGCATTGGGTTCCTACGCAAATATGGGTTAGAGAACGAGATCAAATTAAATCTCGAACAAGGTCACGCCATTTTAGCTGGACATTCATTTGAACACGAAATCGCTGTAGCCGCTACAAATGGCATGCTGGGGTCGATTGATATGAACAGAAATGACTATCAATCCGGTTGGGATACCGACCAATTTCCTAACAATGTGCCAGAAGTTGCTCTTTGCTATTACCATATTCTTAAAGCTGGCGGTTTGGTACAAGGCGGAACAAACTTTGACGCTAAATTACGCCGTCAGTCAATTGATGCACAGGATCTGATCGCCGCTCATATTGGCGCAATGGACATCTGCGCACGAGGTCTTAAAACTGCTGCAGCTATGATCGAAGACGGTGGGCTCGAAGATATGCTGACAAAGCGTTACGCCGGCTGGGACTCACCAGAAGCAAAGGCGATGTTAGACAGTGACTTTACATCAATTTCTGAAAAGTTTTTAGCACGCGGCCACGACCCTCAGCCACAATCTGGGCGGCAGGAAATAATTGAAAACTATGTATCACGCTTTGTATAAAGCCTGTTTCCTTGCCCTATTAGCAACACCTTCTTTAGCCGGGTCATTGCCATACGATGAACCTGTGTATCCCATTGTGGATAACACATTAGTCGAGCTTGGCCAGTTACTATTTTACGATCCAGTCTTGTCAGGGTCAAAAACAATATCTTGTGCAACTTGTCACCACCCACGCTTTGCAACTGGAGATGGAGTTTCGTTGGGCTTGGGTGATGGAGCTATCGGTCTCGGACCAGATCGCAAAGCAGATACAACCAACATGCCAGAACAAAGAATACCACGTAATGCACCGGCGCTGTTTAATATTGGTGCAAATGAGTTCAAAGTGTTCTTTCATGATGGACGGCTTGAAGAAGACGAAGGACGTCTTTCAGGTATTCGCACACCTTTAGGCTCCGAAATGGAATTGGGGTTTGCATCAGCTTTATCAGCTCAGTCTATGTTTCCCGTTCTTTCTCCAGATGAAATGGCAGGGCATTATGCGGAAAATGATATAGCTCAAGCCGTACGGCAGGGCTTAATCACAGGACCAGATGGTGCGTGGAGCCTTTTATCCCAAAGGGTTGAGAGTATTGCTGAATACCGCGAACGCTTTGATGTAATCATTGGGCCAGAACCGATTAAGTTCACTGATATTTCAGATGCAATAGCCGCATTTGTAGATTTTGAATGGCGCGGCGTAGCCAGCCCTTTTGACTTATATCTGCGCAATGACTTGCCAATGAACGATGCGGCTATGCGTGGAATGGAGCTTTTTTATGGTGATGCCGGTTGCAGCTCATGCCACTCAGGCCGATTTCAGACCGACCATGACTTTCACGCCATCGCAATACCTCAAATTGGTCCTGGTAAAGGAGCGCGGTTTGAAAGTCATGCACGTGATACGGGCCGGATGCGTGTAACAGGCCGAATTGAAGACGCCTACGCCTTTCGAACACCAACATTACGAAATATTGAACATACTGCTCCATACGGCCACAGTGGTGCTTACGCGACCCTTGAGGGCATTGTCCGCCACCACCTTAATCCAGTAGAAAGCTTAGAAAATTACGACCCAACACAAATAGTCATGCCAGGTTTTGAAGCTGATGACCTACGGATTATTTCCGATCCAGTAGAGTTAGATTTAATAGCAGCAGCTAACAGCCTCATGCCAGTTGATTTATCAGACAACCAAGTTGCAGACATCATCATGTTCCTGAAAGCACTTACAGATCCACAAAGTGTTCGTGGCGCGTTAGGCATACCCCAAATAATTCCAAGTGGACTACCAGTGGCAAGGTAACTGTTAGTTATCAGGAACAAGTCTAACGCTTCATTACCTTGAAATTCTGTTCTTTTCTGACAAAGGCACATCATCAGAATTGCGTCTAATTAATTTATACTCAAATAGTAACAATTAGTTTCTAATCACTAAGATGCTCAGTAAATACACCGCTTAGTCGTCATGGTGCGGGATAGCCTTAGATGGAGCTGAATAGGGACGAGTTACATCTTTAAGCGTGGCCTCAATAGTTTCAACACTCAGACGTATACTGCCGTCTCCTGACAGTGTAAGTAATACGTCCCCAGCACCGTACTTTTTCATTTCAAAGCTAACTGATAAAAGCGAACAGATCGTTTTTTTATAATTTATATCAATGGCCCGGCTGGATACCGAAAGAACACAATTAAATACCAACAGTGTTTGAACCCGTTCCGGAGCAAAGCGTTCATTATTAACACCCTCCCATCGAAAACGGTTCAACAAAAGACCGAAACGATGTGCTTTAGTATCCCATTGCATTTCTGTAATTGGAAAAATGCTATCCTGTACCAAAGAAGAAAAAATTTTTAAATCGTCAACATCAAATGCACCAATATTAAGTGGTTTTTCACTGCCGTCTTCAAATTTTGCATCAATGGTCATTCACCCTGTACCCGTTTTATGTCAGCCCCAACCCCTGAAAACTTTTGGACAACATTTTCATATCCCCTATCAAGGTGATAAACACGAGCGATGCAAGTTTCACCTTCTGCAGCAAGTCCTGCAAGAATGAGACTCACACTAGCACGTAAATCCGTTGCCATAACAGGTGCTCCCTTTAACTTATCCACACCAATGACCTTTGCAGTGCCACCAGTCACATCAATTTTGGCACCCATGCGAATTAATTCAGGCGCATGCATAAACCTATTTTCAAATATTTTTTCCTCCAGCGTAGATATACCCTCAGCAGTGCATAGCAGAGCCATCATTTGAGCTTGTAAGTCGGTTGGAAAACCAGGGAAGGGCGCTGTTGTGACATTGACAGCCTGAACCCGCCTGCTCTTACAAGTTACTTTCAAGCCGTTTGCCGTTTCAGTGACACTTATGCCAGCCGAGTCTAATTTTTCACAAAACGCATTAACCAAATCAATTCGTCCACCTAGTAATTCCACCTCCCCACCACAAATCGCTGGAGCGAGCATGTATGTTCCTAATTCAATTCGGTCAGTTACCACGCGGTGAGTAGCACCATGGAGACGGTCTACGCCCTGAATTACAATGGTTGAAGTACCATCACCTTCAATTTGGGCACCCATTGCCCGCAAGCATTTGGCAAGATCAACTATCTCAGGTTCGCATGCTGCATTTTTGATAACGGTCGAACCCTTAGCTAAAGTAGCAGCCATCATAATGTTTTCTGTGGCGCCAACACTGGCAAAAGGAAACTCTATAACTGCGCCCTTGAGTTTTCCACCAATGGCTTTGGCATGAAGATAGCCCTCTCTTAAATCTATTTCCGCACCCATCTTGGCTAATCCGTCAGTATGGATATCCATTGGACGTGCTCCAATTGCACAGCCACCTGGCAGGGAGACCTCTGCATGCCCTTCACGCGCCAAAAGTGGACCTAGCACAAGATTAGAAGCCCGCATTTTACGAACAATATCATATTCTGCTCGGGTATTGACAACACCATGAGTTGACATCGCAATGACCTGTCCGTCCTGTAATGAGGTTACTTCAACGCCAAGTGACTGCAACAATTGCGTCATAGAACGAATATCCGAAAGACGTGGAGCATTAGTCAACGTAAGTGGTTCATCGCTCAGCAAAGTGGCGGGCATAAGTGTCAGGCATGCATTTTTAGCCCCAGTGATCAAGATTTCACCATTTAATTGCGAGCCACCTCGTACCACAATACTATCCATCATCTTTCTCCTCGGTTTTATTTATGCGATCACGCGCTTTTGCTTGCGCTTTACGCCGAGCAAGGTTCGATTTAAGCGCCGCCTTTAGGCGGACTTCTTTTTCTTTAGACAATTTGGATACGTAAGTTTTTTTATCATTCATAAACCTCTGTACCGCAGGCAAGATTGGACGTCTAGAATGGGCTTGCGCGCTGTGTCAATTGAGTTTAATCACCCGCCACACGCTGTGGTAGCTCAGTGGTAGAGCACACCCTTGGTAAGGGTGAGGTCGAGAGTTCAATCCTCTCTCACAGCACCACTTCAGTAAATACTGTATTCAGACCAGTAGTCCAAATATTCATCAATATATAATGTGACTGATAATTCCTATAAACAGTCGAAAATTTTTAAATCGACAAATGCAAAAAACCTGTTATCGCACAATCATCATAAAAAATTTGGGGGTGTCTTATGCAAAAATTATCATCAAGTATTGTGTTACTCACACTATTGTCGGCCTGCGCAAGCCCAGAAGTAGTTGATGAGAGAGAATTAGGTGACGAAAATTTGTCTTGTAGTCAGATCAAACAAGAAATTGCAGAAGCTGAAAATTTTGAAAAACAAGCGCGAAAAGAAAAAGGCGTAACAGGAACTAATGTTGCTGCAGCAGTCTTCTTCTGGCCAGCTATGTTGGTAACTTACAGCAATGCGGAGGAAGCGATTGACGCAGCGGAAAATCGAAAGAAACGGCTGGTATCAATCGGAGAAAGTAAAGGTTGTACACTATAAAAATTAAAAAATTACCTAGCAGAGTAGAAAGATTAAATACTTTCAAACTTATATAATAAAAAGATAGGCTGGTATCTAATTCGCTATTCGTGTCACAATTCCAGCCTGTCTGACCACACTTTGCAAGCTTTTTACTTTGAAGATAAAAACAGTCCTATCGGGCACTTTGGAAAATATACAACAGAGCTTGATGCGCTCTTTAAGCCGCAAGACAGTAAAGCTGGACCAGACGGTTATTTTGTAATGGTCTATTTGGGTTTTGACCACATTTGACAAATTCAGTAAATGAAAGTCATCAAGAAGGTCACATTGCCAAATTACAAGAGAGTGCGTGGTACTGAAGTAAGCCAAAAACTGAAATAGATATTTTATATAATTTACGTTTAATTTGATTAAATTAAGCAACATTGCAATATCATCTAATGACAGATAGGCGATGTCAAAATTGCATGTCACAGGACATGGTAAAAATTTCATTATTCACAACGAAAATGTTTTTATGTATTAGATACGTCCTGCATTTTGCCATTGGCAAAATCGTCCTCTTGTAAACTAATACGAAATGAACGGTTTATGAATAAATAGGTTGGGCGAAATACTTGCCAATTTTGCGTGGCTGGTAAAAAGTAGGATAGTTAAGAATCGAGATTGGAGATAAAATTCATGGCCAATCTGGGTAACCCGCCAATTCAGAACAAAAGTGACCTTAAGCGCTTTGAAAGTGAATTGACCCTTCAAGAGCGCTTACCAGAACATAGTATCTTAGATGTTTTCATTAATACCGCTGAAAGAACCCCCGACGCCACAGCAATAAGTATGTTAATGACGGGAAAAACTGGCGAAAATCCACGCAACATCAGCTATAAAGATTTATTAGGGCAAATCCGGCGGGCGGCTAATCTCTTTACAGACATAGCTGGCACAGGGCCAGGCGTCGCTTTTATGTTACCCGCGTTGATAGAGACGCACGTAACCTTATGGGGTGCAGAGACCGCAGGTTACGCAGTACCTATTAATTTTCTGTTGCAACCGGAAAGTATTGCAGAGCTAATCAGAGCATCTGACGCAAAAATACTAGTTGCTTTGGGGCCGCATCCGCAACTGGATATTTGGGAAAAGGCTGTTACGATAAGAGAAAACATTCCTGGTCTTTTATTATTGCGCATTTCGCCTCCAGGCACCCCACCAGTGAAAAGTGTAATTGATTTTGATTCCGCCTTAATGGCGCAACCTGAAACTCATCTGATATTTGATCAAGTGCGGGGAGGTGCTGATGTCGCTGCGTACTTTCATACTGGCGGCACAACTGGAGTACCAAAACTTGTTGCCCATACCCATCGAAGTCAGCTAGTTGCTGCCTTTGGAGGGGCCACAATGTGTGGCTATAAACCTGATGACATTTTAACGGCTACCTTTCCACTATTTCATGTAGCAGGAACTATAGTTGCCGGCCTAAGTGGATTCATGGCAGGAATTCAACTGCTTGTTATGACCCCTGCAGGACTACGCAATCCCTCAGTAGTTGCAAACTTTTGGCAGCTGGTTTCAAACCATAAAGTCACTTTGATAGCAGGCGTTCCAACAGCGATTGGAGCAGTTTTACAGACACCTTTAGGCAACCAAAACATTAGTACTGTTCGCGCCGGTCTAACTGGTGCTTCGCTATTACCACCATCTGTTGGGCAAAAGTTCAAAGATACGACAGGATGTGTCCTTTTTGAGATCCTCGGTATGACAGAAGCCTCTGGATTGGTCAGCATTGACCCTCCTTTTGGTCAAGGCAGAACGGGATCTGTTGGATGGGCTCTGCCTTACACACAAGTCGAAGTCCATAAACTTAACTCAGATGAAACTATTGGAGAAGTTTGCAGCACTGGAGAAATTGGGGTCATCATAATTTGTGGCGATCACTTATCCCCAGGCTACAATGACGAGCTTCATAATAATGGCGTTTTTATAAAAAATATGCTGAATTCAGGGGATCTAGGGTATAAAGATGCCGAGGGCTGTCTGTACGTTGCAGGTCGCTCAAAAGACCTAATAATCAGAAGTGGTCACAACATTGACCCCACAATGATTGAAAATGCTATGAGCACACACCCTGCTGTGGCGTTAGCAGCCGCAGTGGGGATGCCTGACCCATACGCTGGTGAACTGCCAATGTGTTTTATTCAAATTCATGAAGGTGTTGTCATTAGCCTCGACGAACTGATGGATTACGCGCAAAAAAATATAGATGAGCGTCCAGCTTGGCCAAAGATAATACAAATCGTTGATGCAATTCCACTAACTTCTGTTGGAAAAATATTTAAGCCAAGCTTACGTTGTGAAGCAGCCAAACTAATAGTTTTTAAATTACTGCACGACGAATTAGGCCTACCAAACGCGCATGTCGATATTGTCGCAGGAGGCGCACGCGGACTCAAGGTTGACGTGGTGCTCTCAGCCAAAGATCAACTGTCAATTTCATTAGTCACAGAGGCTCTTGATGCATTTCAATTTGATTCTTCTGTGCAAGTAGAAAAAGACAGCACCTAAAAAATATTTTACCTTGCATTACAAACTCTGAAATCTGAAATTGAAAGTATCTAAGCGTGATCAAGCGCCTGCAAAATACTGATGATCTCCTCTCCCTGAAGATTTACGTGATCGCACATTGCAGCTTTAGCGGCCTTTGAATCTCCTTTTTCAATAAAGGCAATGATCTCCGTATGCTCCACAATAGACTTCTTAGTATAGCCTGGAACATAAGTCAGGTGATGTCGGTAAGGAAAAGTTATTGGCCGTGCTATTTTCAACTGTTCTTGCAACATTTTATTATGGGACCCAGAGATTATAGTATTATGAAATTCCATATTGGCAGAATTAAAGTCCGCAACAGATAAAGCATTGCTACAGGCATCATTAGCGCGTTTTGCTTTTCGCAACTGATCGATCGTCATGCGTTGTGCAGCAAGTCGCGCAGCAATACCTTCCAATTCGGATACAATCAAAAATGAGTCAAGAATTGCAGCTGCGTCTGGTCGTACAACTTCTATGCCGGAGCGTCCAAAATCATTAAGTAACCCAATCGAAGCAAGCTGGCGGATAGCCTCTCTTACTGGAGTTCGGGAAACATTAAATTGCACAGCAAGTCCACGTTCATCCAAACGCGTACCTAGTGGACGGGTGCCATTGATGATTTCAGACTTCAGCTTTTCAGCAACGATATCTGCCTTTCGCTTTATAGACATGGATCATCCATACCGCGTAGATCCTGCAAACCAGTCATCATACCCCGGTGCAGTTCGGACAACTACTGATTTCTTGGTCGTGTAAGCTTTAAGCGCATCCCAACCGTTTTCTTTACCAAAGCCACTGTCTCGCACACCGCCCCACACAGAGCGAGGATCATTGCGATGGTGGTCGTTCAACCAAACAACTCCACCACGGACACCTAGTGACAGACGATGTGCGCGGGCAATATCACGCGACCAGATAGAAAGGCCCAGTCCAAAATTACCTGTGTTAGCTAATTCTAAGGCCTCTGCCTCAGTTGTGTACGGTGTCATGGAGATTACAGGTCCGAAAACCTCTTCCAAAAATAATTCATGATCTGATTGAACATCTTTAAATATAGTCGGACGGATATAAAATCCCTTATCAAACGGCGCTGTTAAATCTGGTGAAGTTAGACCTGCAATCTGAACCGCTCCATCGGCTTTAGCCTTTCCAATCATGCGGAGACACCTGACCTGACTGGCTTTAGAAATAACCGGCCCCATCTGTGTGATTTCTGCCATTGGATCCCCAATTACGATTGCGTCTGCTCGAACTGCCAGAGCATCAGTAAAGCGATCATAAATAGACCTATGCACGATAAACCGAGAACCCGAGACACAGGTCTGGCCCGATGCCACGAAAGCAGAAAACAAAGCTCCCGCAATTGCACCATCAAAATCCGCATCCTCACAAATGATGATAGAAGTCTTGCCACCTAGCTCCATTGTTGAACGGATCAGGCGCTCCCCAGCTTGCGCCGCCACCTTACGCCCAGTTGCAGTGCCTCCAGTTAAATCGATGTAATGAATATCCTCTGCCCCACAAAGCTCCATACCAGTAACTGGCCCGCCTGTCACAACGTTCACAACACCAGCTGGCAATCCCGCCTCCGTAGCAAGTGCAGCAAGAACTAAAGACGAAACTGGGGCGAGTTCTGACGGTTTTATCACACAGGTATTGCCCGCAGCCAAAGCTGCTGCCATTTTTTTTACCAAAATAAGTACTGGGTGGTTCCAAGGTGTCAGCAAAGCGACAGGACCAAGAGGTTCGTAGTGGGTCATCGTAACATACCCCCCCTTAACCACGTTACTTTCACCCTCTAGTCCCATTGCGATTCCTGCAAAATATTCAACCCATTCAGGAATACGAGCCATTTGCGCATGCATCTCCTTAATAGATCGCCCAGTCACTTCTGTCTCCAAAAGCGCTAGATTCGGAATGTTTTTTTCGATCACATCAGCAAACTTTCGCAAATGACGAGCACGATCAATAGGGTCAATTTTTGACCAAATTTCAAAGCCTGCACGCGCAGCACGCACGGCCGCGGTCACATCATCTTTGCCTGCAACAGAAACATGCGTAAAAAGCTCCGCGGTTGCCGGATTATGAACTTCAATAGTCTCTTCACAAGTAGGGTTTTGAAAGCCCCCCCCATAAAAAAAACCCCTATTTATTTTAGGCTTAAAAAATAAATCAGCAATCTCAGACATGTCGAGCCTCCATTTGGTATACCAAATATGCAATTAGAAAATTCATGGTACAATTAAAATTTTATCAATTTTATAATAAATATAATGTTTTTATAGATATTGACATTTATTAAATGCTGTCAGTTGGTATACCAAAATGACCAGAGGAAAGACAATGCCAACTCCAAAAACTATGATTGCGGCCGTTCTACAAGAGTTTTACAAGCCGTTAGAATTAGTAAATATACCTATACCACAACCTACAAATGACGAAGTACTTATTAAAATTGAGGCAAGTGGCTTGTGCTTCACAGATGTACACATCTGGAAGGGCGAACACGCCCCTCCCAGCCTACCTCTAATTATGGGTCACGAAGGAGTCGGGCGAGTTGTGGCATTGGGGCCAAACGCATCTCGGCTTAAGATTGGAGACCGAGTTGGGATCGGCTATGTATATGCGGCCTGCGGTCACTGCCGAGATTGCCTTACAGGTGGGGAGAACTACTGCCCTGATTTTGACGCGACAGGGTATTCAGTTCAGGGTTGCTTTGCTGAATATGTCTGCCTACGTGATCAATGGGCCAATAAAATTCCTAATGAGATTACCCCAATTGAAGCAGCACCCTTAATGTGTGCAGGTGCTGCAGCCTACGCCTCAATTAAAAAAACTGGCGTCCAAACTGGTGATACTGTTGCAATTTTCGGTATGGGTGGACTTGGACAGTATGCAGTTCAAATCGCGAAACTTATGGGTTTAAGGGTCATCGCCGTGGATATATCCACAAATAAGCTTGCCACCGCAGAAAGTCTTGGTGCAGATGAAAGAGTGATCGCTAATGATCAGGCCGGTGAAAACATCACAGCTTTAGGTGGTGCGCATGGATGCGTAAACTTTGCACCAGTAACCGAGACTTGGCCCATAATGCTGGAAGCCTGCAATCCACGTGCACGAATTGTATTGACCGGCGTACCCGCTGGCGAAATGGCTTTTTACACCTATCAAGTTGTAGAACGAGGCTTAACCGTAGCCGGCAGCTCCGCCTCAAACCGGCAGGAGATGAACGAACTTTTAGCCTTAGCTGCAGGCGGCAAAGTCAAGGGAGTGATCAATGAGGTGGCCTTTAAAGATATCAACGCTGCCCTCACTGCCCTAACCGAGGGTCGTGTCAAAGGACGCACTGTTTTAAAAATGGAAGGCACAAATTAAAAATGGATCTTAAACTCGATGGGAAAACCGCACTAATCACGGGCGCTTCAATGGGTATTGGTGAGCATATCGCCAGAACTCTTGCCAATGAGGGAGTCCATTTACACCTTACAGCGCGTAGTGAGGATAAACTTGAAATATTAAAGGCACAAATAACTGAATCATCAAATATCTCAGTGACGCTCCATCCATTAGATTTGACAAGCAAAGGCGCATCAGAACGACTTGCCCAAATGACCGACAATATTGATATTCTAGTCAATAATGCCGGCGCAATTCCAAGTGGTGATTTGTTTGACGTGGATGAAACCGCATGGCGTGCAGGGTTTGACCTGAAAGTTTTTGGTTATATCAACATGTGTCGTCAATTTTATCGAAAGATGAAAGATGATGGTGGTGGCGTTATCATCAATATTATAGGCAATGGTGGTGAAGTGCTGGATAGTAAATACATCGCTGGTGCTTCAGGTAATGTGAGCCTTATGGGCTTCACCCGCGCACTTGGTGGCTATGCTTTAGACGACAACATACGTGTAGTGGGGATAAATCCAGGTCCAGTAAATACCGATCGCATATACAAAATGCTGAAAAAATGGGCTGAAAAAGATCTTGGCGATGCTAGTAGATACAAAGAGTTAGCTTCCAACTATCCATTAGGCCGGCCTGCTCATTGCCGCGAAATTTCAGATTTAGTGGCATTTTTGGCATCTTATCGCGCGGGATACATTACGGGTACTGTCTTTACTGTCGACGGTGGGATCTCAGCTCGAACATCAATTGTATGAAACGCTTTGGCCTGCTGATACCTTCATCCAACGTAGTTCTTGAGCCTTTAGCCCAAAAAGTCAAAGACAAGGGTACAATTCATATTTCACGGTTAGAAGTTCTTGATGTTAAAATGGACAATACCTCGCGGGGACAATTCGAATTAAAAAAACAGGTGAGCGCAGCTAGACTTTTAAGCGATGCTAAGGTGAACGTAATTATTTGGGGGGGCACATCAGCGAGTTGGTTAGGGATTGGAACTGATTTGCGTTTTATTAAGGAGTTACACAAACAAACTGGTATTTCCGCCGGTAGTTGCGTTTTGGAAATAAACCGCCAACTTGCAGCACTGGGAGCACGACGTTTAGGAATAGTTACTCCATACACCGCAGACGTCACCAATCAGATTACTCGGAACTACAAAAGTTTAGGGTTCCAGGTCGTAGCAACGGCTCATGACAATGGAGAATTTAGTAATGATTTTGCGTCTATTCCACAACAGACTATAGCCCACATGATACGAACCGTTGCCGTCGCTCAACCAGATGCTATCATCATAATGTGCACTAATGTCGCCGGAGCGGCACTAGCCCAAACTATGCAAAAAGAAA
>CAJQRC010000027.1 GCA_905480645.1 uncultured Tateyamaria sp. | reverse complement strand
TGGATCAAACGAATGCGACAGTTTTTGCGCGATAGGAACGCTCTGACATCGGGGCCTTTGTGGTATGGGGCATTGTCCCAAATGACGTGAATGATACGTTTGTCAGGGTTCCTAGCCTCGATTTTGGTGAGAAGCTGAACGGAGCTGATACCATCGACGGTAGTTGGTTCAACGAAGGGCGCGTCGAAGGTTTCCAGGTTCAGAGCGCCGTGAATGTTCACGCGCCCACGCCCAGATGTTGTCTGGATAGCTGGGTTTGCTTTGATATTACGGATGAACGGCATCTGAGAAGTATACGGCCTCGTCAGCAGGCAAGTTATTCAGTAGGTTTTCATAAAATGCGATGAATTCAGCCTGCTTTTCAACGTTCGCCACAGGGGCCAGCGCCTTTGGCTTGTGATACTCGAACCCAAGGCGGACTAAAAGCTTGATGCAGCCAGAATGAGAATAGTGGATGTTAAATTTTGCGCCCATATAGGCTCTGATCTGCGACGGTGAACGGCAGAACCGTTCCTCAAGTCATTCGCATAAAGCCGCCTCTTGAACAATCGTCATCTGTGATTGCCCGCCTTTTCTACCCATCGTAGGCGAAGGACTCCCAGTCTTCAGCCAGATATTGCTTGTGCCAGCTGCGCACCGAGTCATCGTCCAGAAACAAAACCTTTGCGATTTGGGCACATGACATCCCATCATCCAGCAACAAAAGTGCATTCGCGCGCCGAGCAACTCCGTGATCTTCACGTTGGCCCTTCACACAGGACAAGAGTTCAAGGCGATCTGCAGCAGTGAGGAAGTAAGGACGGATCATACAAACAACTGAATCCCATTCGCTCAGTTCGTCAATACAAAAGTCGCGTGTTCAAAGACTCCAAGTATAATAGTTGTTTTTGAGCATAGAAGAAGTTTAGATTATAACCTATGGAAGAGGCTTTATTGCAAGCACATATGCTGCAATTGCTTCTCTATCTTCTTGTGGTAGCTTTGATAGATTATTTATTACGTCGGCCATCTTACCACCAGCGGTGTCATATTCGGGAGTGAATCCTGAGGTAAAATATTCTATCAAATCCGCTTCGCTCCAATCAAGTACAGCGGGAGTAATATTTGGAACTAACCCGCTACCAGATAAATTTGGAGCTCCCGCCATCCACTGGCTTTTATCCAATGCTCCTGCAGCGTTACGGGGTGTATGGCATTCGGCACAATGGCTAAGGCCCTCGACTAGATAAGTTCCACGATCAATGTTTGGATTTT
Organism: uncultured Tateyamaria sp.; assembly: GCA_905480645.1. Taxonomy (GTDB): domain Bacteria; phylum Pseudomonadota; class Alphaproteobacteria; order Rhodobacterales; family Rhodobacteraceae; genus Tateyamaria. The sequence goes on along the minus strand of CAJQRC010000027.1, from coordinate 21,878 downwards.
TGGTGGCTTTTTTTAAAAATTTATTGTCCGTAAATGCCAATTTCCAAAAACCCAAGCCGCGCCTAATATTAAAAGGAAATATCAAATCATGTGACACACTGGAAGTTCCGCTGGCTGGCAGTGTTTGAATGTACTCAAATAAGTCAGCAACATCTTTTTCTGTCATGTGCTGGTAGGCTAAATACGGGAATGCTGGATAATAGTGTTGTCCGTCAGGAGACACGCCAAGCATTACTGCATTGGCAAAAGCGTCTAAGTCCCAAGCTCCAATACCCTGTGTAGGATGTGGTGAAATATTAGGTGCATAAAAGGTACCGAATTGGCTTGGAAAAGCTATACCACCAGCCAACTCCGGCATTTCGGAGAATTCTGCATCTGGCGCGATGTGACAAGTGGCGCATCCAGCCGCATGAAAAACTAGCGCCCCTGCTTCAGTGCTAGGAGCGTAGTTTGAGGCAAAACTAATAGTAAGCGCGGCGGGACGAGTGAAATAAAAAGCTGCGAAAACACAAACAGTCAATGCAATGGTGATAAAACCCTTAGCGCCCATTAGATAACCTTAATTTTTTGGACCGCGGTAGCTTTCGTGGCAAGATTGGCAACTTTTTCCAATGCTGCTCATAGCTGTGCGCAAAGTGTCTACATTCTTACCAGCTGCAATTATCATAGCGTTACTAGCTGCTTCAAAAGCTAATGCTGTTTTCTCAAATCCTATGGAATCACTCCAAATTTCAGATTTAGCCCGAGACTTGGCAATAGCGCCTTGTTCAGAGCCGATTAACCAAAGAGTGATACGTTTCATGGAAGCGACAGTAGCTAAGTTTTCAGCCGCCGCGGTTGCAAGGTCGGCGTTATAAGCAGTACTTCCTTTTGCCATCTCACTCAGCAAGCCTGTATGATACGCTATCATTTGCATTTGGGAATGTCTTGCAGCAGTAGCTTTCTTAAGTTCTGAGTTAGAATAGTTATCTGCACCAGCTAATGTTGTCATTATAATTAGGATACAAGCGGAAAGGCTTAGACTGAATTTACTCTGCATATTTTTCTCCACTATTATTTTGAGTTTTATAGCTTTTTTATAAAACCCGATTATATCCGAATTTAATAAAATGGTAATCCAATTTTTATTTCTTTTAGGTAAAGCGAACTTTTCCGATAAACGGTAAATTGCGATTGCGTTGTGCAAAATCAATGCCATAGCCCACAACAAATTCGTCAGATATTTCAAAGCCTGTCCAGTCTGCTTTGCAATCTACCTCGCGTCTGCTGGGTTTGTCGAGTAGGGCAATAGTGCGCAATTTAGATGGTTTGCGTCCTTTTAGAAGCCTAGTGACGTGGTGCATGGTGTGCCCGGTGTCCACAATGTCCTCTACAACTAAGACATCGCGCCCTTCAATAGCACCTCTTAAATCCTTAAGTATTCTGACTTCTCTACTACTTTCCATGTCGTCTCCATAGGATGAGGCTTCTAAAAAGTCGACTTCAATTGGTAAGTCTAACTCGCGCACTAAATCTGCAATAAATACAAAACTTCCTCTTAATAAGCCCACAACGATAAGTTTATCAGTACCCGAAAATTCCTTCTGAATATCAAGGCAGAGATCTTCAATACGTGCTGCAATAGTCTTTGCGGAAATCATTTGATCTATTACATATTGCTGCTTAGACATTTTCTTCCCCTTGATTCCACGGTGTTTAAGCGACACATGCTACTATATTGAACCAGAGGTCTAGTTTAACGCAATGCCTACTCACTCCGAAACCCGTTTCCTGCCATATTCGGCAGAGCAAATGTATGATTTAGTAGCAGATGTAGCATCTTACCCTGAGTTTCTCCCGTGGTGCTCTGCTGCCCGCGTTCGTCAAATCACGCCACTAGCTGACCACGAAGTGATGTCGGCAGATCTAGTTATTAGCTTTAAAGTTTTTCGGGAACGTTTTTCCAGCCGTGTAGTCCTTTGGGCAGGTAGTCGTATGATTGATACAGAATACTTAGATGGCCCATTTAGGTATATGAAGTCTAATTGGGCTTTTAAAAACGTTGACGGCGGCTGCGAGGTATTTTTCTTTGTGGATTTTGAGTTCCGTAATGCTATTTTACAGGGGATCATAGGAATTGTATTTAACGAGGCCATGCAGCGTATTGTCCGTGCTTTTGAAAGAAGGGCTGCTTCTCTATACGCCTAACGTAAGGTGATTTTAATTTCCGATATTGAGTGTCATGGTATTAAAAAACCTGATTAAAAAATATGTGTGCGTGTATACTTACTTGGCTGCAGTACTTTTAAAACAAGCAAATATATCACCTTTATAAATTAAAAAACGAATGGTCCGAAAGTAAATAAACTTAAGGCCCATTTGACTTGAGTTTATTTAAAAATTTTCTCACGATATTAGCTGGTAATATCATAAGCTCGTTCCCCATGTATGGCCAGATCAAGTCCGTTAACTTCTGTATCTTCATCTACACGCATCGGTGTAACAGCCCGTATTATAAAAACTAAAATTACTGTTACCACCATTGTGTAAATGCCCACAATTGCAAGGGATCCGAGTTGTGCAATCCAACTTCCTGCCCCAAATACTGCTATCATGATTATTCCGAATATACCTCCAACTCCGTGGACAGCAAATACATCCAAAGTGTCATCAATTTGAAGTACATTGCGCATTATAGTAACGGCTTCTTGACATAAAACACCAGCAATTGCTCCTATTACCAAGGCCTCAATTGGACCGACAAAACCACTTGCTGGAGTGATAGAGGCCAGCCCCGCTATTGTTCCAGTGACCATGCCTACTAAAGACGCTTTTCCAAACTTAATTTTTTCCCAAAGAGCCCAGGTAAGCGATGCCATAGCTGCAGAGATATGAGTAACTGTCAAAGCCATGGCGGCACCTCCATCTGCGGCGAGTTGAGAGCCACCGTTGAAACCAAACCAGCCTACCCAGAGCAAAGCTGCTCCCATCATCACCATGCCAGGACTATGCGGCGGTGTTGTATGGTTTTTGCGAGGACCCAGAAATACTGCAAGAACAAGCGCTGCTATGCCTGCTGTTTCGTGCACAACAATGCCACCAGCAAAGTCTCTAACACCAATATTTCCAAAAATCCCACCATCAGCAAGGAAACCGCCTCCCCAGATCCAGTGAACTACCGGCGCGTAGCATAAAAGCATCCACAAGCTCGAAAAAAGTAGGACGAAAGCAAACCCTATTCGTTCGACATATGCACCAACGATTAGTGCTGGCGTGATAATTGCAAAAGTCATTTGAAATGCAAAAAATAATATTTCTGGTATGGTTCCACTGAGGGAGTCAATTGTAACTCCACTCAAAGCAAACTTGCTAAGTCCTCCCCATAATCCGCTGTCTCCGCTACCAAATGCAATAGAGTAACCTGCGGTGAACCAAAGAATGCTCATCAAACAGGCGATTGCATAACAGTGCATAAATACGCTTAAAACGTTACGTGCTCGTACAAGCCCTCCGTAAAAAAGCGCTAAGCCTGGCAGTGTCATCATAAGTACAAGCGTAGTTGCCACAATGACCCATGCTGTGTCTGCTCCGTCCATATTTATCTCCTGTTTCATTTATGAAAGACTTGGCTGAGCTGCATTGTGGAAAAAAGAAGCAAATTGTTTAAAAGTGCTCTATTCTGATGCAAAATGTAAACTGACTAATATTTAATCGCTTGAAATAGTTTTGTGCCTATAATTTAACCAAAATAGAAAGTCTTGTTATTGGACTTCTGTCAAGAACTTGTAAATCATGGACAACGCGTAGTTTCTCGCTTCAAGCCTAACTTGTTCGCGTCCGATAGAGCCAAAATTGATTAGCTTTGTTTTGACATGCTGAGCATTTGCTAAGCCAAAGCAAACAAGACCTTCTGGTTTGAATTGAGATCCACCTGGCCCAGCGATTCCAGTGACTGAAACAGTCAAATGCACGGGTGCTTGAGTTAAAGCTCCAATTGCCATTTCCGCTGCAACTTGTTCGCTGACTGCTCCGTGAGAAGCTAATGTGGTCGACAGTACCCCAAGCATTTCAGTCTTGGCATCATCAGAATAGGTTACGTAGCCGCGGTCTATGACGTTAGATGACCCGGGTATATCGGTAAGGGCTGTTGCGACCATCCCAGCCGTACAACTTTCTGCGGTAGCAATCATGATGCCTTTTTTTTTGGCTATCTTTATTATTTCTGTGGCAATTCTCATAGAATTGTTCCATGCGCGAGCATTGCCAAAGCCGATATGCCAATTGCTGCAAATAAACCTGCGATCACGTCATCAAGCACCACGCCAAGGGCATCACCCCGCTGATCTGCTTTACCGATCAGCCAAGGCTTCCAAATGTCAAAAAGTCTAAAAAGTCCAAATGCAGCTAACCAGCCTGGCCACATTTCTAGAATATCCAACCCGCGCGCAGATGCTGTAAAACTAATTGGGATGATTGCTATCCACTGTCCGACCACTTCATCAGCTACTATTTCACTCGGGTCATGATCTTCTTGATTTTTAATCATTTGAGACGTTGCCCACCAAGCAGCAGTAAAATAAATGAGTATACTAAAAAAAAGTAATCCAAAACCGCCAACTGAATGAAGTAACCAAGCCAGAAATAGTGCAACAACTGAGCCCCAAGTCCCGGGAGCTGGTTTAAGATAGCCCACTCCGCAGACTGTACCTATTAAACGCGCAATCATATTTTCACTAGCGCTGCTGTTGCTATACAAGCAATTCCTTCGCCACGTCCTGTAAAGCCAAGCTTTTCCGATGTGGTAGCCTTTACTGAAACGCGTTTTTTGTCAATTTGTAAGATATCTGCCAGCGATGAACTCATTGCTGCTGAGTAGGGCCCTATCTTAGGAAATTCACAAATAATTGTGCAATCTAAATTCGAAATTATAAATCCCATACTAGTAACTAAACTATATGAATGGCTTAAGAATATATTACTTTTGGCATCTTTCCACTGAGGATCAGACGGTGGAAAATGTTGACCAATATCGCCTAAAGCTAAAGCACCATAAATTGCATCTGTTGCTGCATGCATAGCGACATCTGCGTCTGAGTGTCCAATGAGCCCCTTAGAATGCGGCACGTTAACTCCACAAAGAATAACATGATCCCCTTCGCCAAATGAGTGTACATCAAAACCGTTACCTAGCCTAACGTCCATTACGTCCTCGCATGATAAGTTGTGCCCGCTCGAAATCCGCAGGGTGGGTTATTTTTAAATTTTCTTCATCGCCCGCTACAGTAGTCACATTCAGCCCATAGGCTTGCGCTACTGTAACGTCGTCTGGTGCTTCACCCTGATGAGCAGAGTGTGCCTCGATTATGGCTTTACGATTAAAACCTTGGGGCGTTTGTGCACGAAAAAGTCCAGAACGATTTTTTGTTCCTGTAACTTGGCCATTGACAACAGTCCATATTGCATCGGTGACGGGTAGAGCAGGGGCTGCTCCTTGAGAATTTTTTAATGCTGACAAAACATCCGAGATAGTTTGAAGTTTAACTAAGGGACGCGCGACATCATGGATAAGTACAAATTGGTTTTGCTCTGTTACGGCCAATCCATTACGTACAGAGGCTGCCCTATTTATGCCGCCAAACACTACTTTAATATTGCCTTCTTTGTTAAAATTTTTAAAGTGGACCATGTCATTGTGGTTTAAAACGACTATAATTTCTGTTATGGCAGGATGTTTTTGGAATACATCAATAGTATGTGAAAAAATAGTTTTACCAAGTAGCAGTTGCCACTGTTTTGGCACGTTGCCACCCGCCCGGACCCCTCGCCCCGCAGCCACAATTATAGCAGAGGCCGTCATTTTCGTTTAACGCACTTCATTTCGTCTTTGTAAGGTCTTGGTAATTCACTGTCCATGCTGTTCTAAATGCTTATTTTTTAAGCAGTAGCTAATTTTGTGTGCAATATTGTGGTTTCATGAATTGAGTATAGTCGCAATATTGTGTTGAGTGACTACGTCATAGGGTTCAAATTAAATATAATGAAAACAGTAGAACTAAAAATGGATATTCCGGTGATGCTCGCGCCGATGGCAGGAATTACGGATCTCCCGTTTCGTGAGTTGGTCACAACTTTTGGCGCTGGCATGGTAGTTTCAGAAATGGTTGCCAGCCACGATATGTTAAATCATCGCCAAGGTAGTTGGGAAAAAACACAACTTGGTCTTGGGAAGACTGGAACAGCGGTGCAGTTAGCAGGGCGAGAAACTGCTCCGATGGCTGAAGCTGCAAGAATAATTGCTGGCCAGGGCGCATCGGTAATTGACATTAATATGGGATGCCCAGCCAAAAAGGTGACGCAAGGGTATTCAGGTTCGGCACTCATGCGCGATCCGGATCACGCACTATCATTGATTGATGCGGTAGTTAGTTCTGTGGATATTCCAGTTACACTGAAAATGCGTTTGGGCTGGGACGAAAGACATATGAATGCTTCTGAGATTGCGGTTCGTGCAGAGGCAGCAGGTATTCACCAGCTTGTAATCCACGGCCGCACCCGTTGTCAGTTTTATAATGGACGGGCTAATTGGGCTGCAATTAAAAAGGTGAAAGAGGCCGTGAAAATCCCTGTGATAGCCAATGGGGATATCGTAGATGCCAAGACAGCGTGTGAGGCTTTATCGTTATCTGGTGCAGATGGTGTTATGATCGGTCGTGGCGCACAAGGGCGTCCTTGGATGTTGGCGGAAGTGGCCCACTCAATTTACGGTACTCCTGCGCCGACAGTTCCAACGGGTGATGCTTTCGTCGATATGGTTATTGCATATTATGAAGAAATATTACGCTTTTACGGAGCTACAACTGGTCTTCGCGTTTCTCGAAAACATTTAGGTTGGTTTATGGATACAGTAAAAACATCTACTGAAATGAGGCGTGCGGTTTTGACCGCAAAGGCACCGTCAGAAACTATTGATTTATTGCGTAGAGCACTGCAACCGATGGATGAAAAGTTAGCAGCATGAAGGTGGATGGTGATCTTTGGGCTTCCATACCGGTTCCTGCTATTGTGATTGGGCCCACAGATGAGATTATTGATATTAATTCAGCGGCAGAGGGTTTTTTTAATTCATCTAGCAAGGCGATGAGTGGTTCTCCTATTTGGGATCAGTTAACAGTTGATGCGCCGTTAGAAGAAAGCCTGTTAAGAGCTCGGAAAAACAATACCCCCCTTTTTGTAAATGATGTAGATGTGGGAAATGGTCAACGCGCACCTCTACAATGTGCGCTACAAATAGCTCCTCTTTTAGGGGCTCCAGATCACATGATTTTAATGATTTCACCGCGTGAACTTGCTGGACGTATGACCCAAAATCATTCTGTTAAATCTGCTGCTAAGTCTGCAATAGGAATGGCCGAAATGTTGGCTCATGAAATCAAAAACCCGCTCGCTGGAATCACAGGCGCAGCTCAACTTATAAGTATGAATTTAGACACTGAAAATTTGGAATTAACTGACCTAATTGTAGGTGAATGCCGAAGAATTGTTAAACTTTTAGAGCAGGTTGAACAATTTGGGAATCTGTCACCACCTATTCTTAAACCTGTTAATGTTCATGATGTTTTAGATAGAGCTAGGCGATCCGCGTTACTTGGCTTTGGTGCGCAAATGCAAATTATTGAAGATTATGACCCATCTCTTCCACTGGCGTTTGGTGATCCGGACCAGCTACTTCAAGTTGTCCTTAACCTTCTGAAAAATGCATCTGAAGCTGCTGGTAAGAATGGTGGTACAGTAAGAATGCGTAGCTTTTTCGAGCATTCCTTCCGTCTACGCCGAGCAGATGGGTCCGGGCAGTCGCTTCCCTTACAAATTGAAATTATTGATGACGGGCCTGGATTGCCTGAAAGTATTGCGGGCGATATTTTTGACCCGTTCGTCTCGGGCAAGGAAAACGGCACTGGTCTCGGTTTGGCACTAGTATCTAAAATTATATCTGACTTAGGTGGTTGGATTTCAGTCACCTCCGTACCGGGCGAAACAATTTTTCGCCTTTCACTGCCGCGTTCTTTACAGATGAAAACTACTGCTAAAATTGAAGAGGGCTGATAAATGGATGGGACTGTTTTAGTTGCTGATGATGATCGTACAATTCGTACTGTATTAACGCAAGCGTTGACCCGTGCTGGATGCAAAGTTCATGCAACATCAAGCCTCACCACTTTGATGCGTTGGGTTAGCGAAGGTAAAGGTGACTTGGTAATAAGTGACGTGGTGATGCCGGATGGCAACGGATTAGAAATGTTGCCAAAAATAGCAAAGGATCGACCGGGTCTGCCTGTTATCGTTATTTCCGCACAGAATACCATTATGACTGCCATCCAAGCGGCAGAAGCTGAGGCGTATGACTACCTGCCAAAACCTTTTGACCTCCCTGATCTAATGAAGCGTACAGCTAAGGCATTGGAGCTTCAGGCACACAGGTCTTATCGTAGCGCGGATGATGACCGTCCTGATGATTTACCGATGATAGGTCGTACTGCAATAATGCAATCTCTTTATCGCGTAGTGGCTCGTGTTATGCACACTGATCTTCCGATCCTAATTTGGGGGGAAAGTGGAACAGGAAAATCGTTGATTGCCCGTGCTATTCACGATTTCTCAGACCGGCGGACTTTGCCTTTTATGACGGTTTCTGCATCAGATTTACAAGATTTGGAGGGTCCTGCACGTATTTTGGCTAGGGTCAAAGGTGGTACTCTTTTAATTGATGAAATTAGTGATATTTCAGATGAACAACAGGCACGCATTGTGCGCATGATGGATACTCCTGGTGAATATACCCCTCGGTTTTTAGCCGCTAGTCAAAGCGATTTAACCTCAGCAATGGAGGCGGGGGCTGTTAGAAAAGATTTGTATTATCGTTTGTCTGGGACAACTCTTGATGTCCCATCATTGCGCGAAAGGGTTGATGATATACCACTTTTAGTGGAACATTTTTTATTACGTGAAGAGAAATTAGGCCAAGCTCCACGCGTTTTATCTCTTGAAGCGGCCGAAATCTTTAGAAATTATAGCTGGCCAGGAAACGTTCGCCAGTTAGAAAACGCGGTTCGCAGTCTTGGGTTAATTAGCCGCGCGGTCGAAATTACCGCTGGTGAGGTCCGGCAGGTTTTAGGAAATCAACCAGAAATAAAGTCGATGCGAAGGGCGGGGGATACCGAAAAATTGGGGGCTTCTGTTGCGCAACATCTCCGCCGATATTTTGATTTGCATGGCAATATATTGCCTCCTGAGGGTCTTTATGGCCGTATTTTGAGAGAAATAGAGGCTCCTCTTCTGGAAATTGCGTTGGATGCAACTGGAGGAAATCAGGCTAAATGTTCGAATTTACTTGGAATTAATAGAAACACGCTGCGGAAAAAAATCTCAGATCTCGATATACAGGTGACACGGCGTCGTAAATTGATGTAATACTGCCACACAACTCGTGGCCGATAGGGCGCATTGCGCTAATGACCACTGGATATAGCGGTAATGGTGCTTAAGCACCGCATCATCGAGGGCATGCTACGTGGCATTAAAAACACGCACGACTTGGTCAAAGAAGTTGGATCGTTTGCGCCGTACAAAGCGGGTACGCACCGGACTAGCATTTTCCTTAGTCTTGCTTGGTCCGATTCTAGCGCTGACGACTTTCCTTGTTCTTGGACCATTGGATCAAGGTGCCAGTGCTCCAGCATTAAGGCTGATTTTACTTGCAGATTTTGTTTATGTATTAATTGTTGCTGCACTGGTATTATCTCAAATTGGACGGCTTGTTGCCGCACGTCGGGCTAAATCAGCGGGATCTCAGTTGCATCTTCGTTTGACGGGAGCTTTTGCTCTGTTAGCACTGATACCAACAGTAACTGTAGCTATATTTGCTGGCTTGACGTTGAATATTGGTCTTGAAGGCTGGTTTTCTGAAAGAGTAAGTAGCGTGGTCGGCTCCTCTCTTGCTGCTGCTGAGGCATATGAAACGGAACAACGCGGCGATCTGGCAACAGATGGACTAGCCTTAGCACGCTATATCGACACCGTTCGCAACGCACAACCTGTTGGGGATCGTGAAGTGCTGACGGACGGACAGTTACAAGTTCAACGTGGTCTTCGAGAGGCATATTTGGTTGATGGAACAGGTGAACTGAGGGCCCGTGGTGACCGTTCTTACTTATTTGATTTTGAACAACCTTTACCAAAAGAAATTTTGGATGCTAAAGCTGAAGGATTTTTGATTATAGAAGATTGGGCTAACAACGAGTTTCGCGCTCTGGTCCCGCTTTCGAGTTTTGTTGATAGATATCTATATATAAGTCGCGATGTTGACGGTGAAATCTTATCTTTATTGGATGAAACTCAAGAGACTGTCCGCCTATATCAGCAACTGGAAAGTGAAAGAGGACGCGTTGTTTTTGAATTTGGGCTCATCTATCTTGGGTTTGCTTTAATTCTTATTTTAGCTGCTATTTGGATGGGATTTTGGTTTGCTGAACGGCTGTCTGGTCCTATTGGAAGATTAACCGGAGCTGCCCAACGAGTTGGAACAGGTGACTTGGATGTACAAGTCTTAGAAGAAGATGGCGACGATGAAATCGCAATGCTAGGCAGATATTTTAATCAAATGATCAAGCAGCTCAAAAGACAACGTAAATCTCTCGTTGACAATAATAATCAAATTGAACGGAGAAGAAGGCTTTTTGATTCTGTACTTGGGTCAGTTACTTCTGGTGTTGTTGGTTTAGATGCTAGTGGTATCATTACTTTTGTAAATAGATCAGGGGTAAGATTGCTTGATTGGGATGAAGGTAAGGATGCAGTCCCAATGGCTGTAGCTGTTCCAGAGTTTGAAGAATTATTTTTAATGCTTAAAGCAAGTCGAATGGAAGTAGTACAAGATGAAGTCAAAGTTATTCGAAATGGTAGCTTAGAAAATTTACTTGTGCGGATGTCGACGCGTCGTGGTGAAGATGAAACATTGGAAGGCTATGTGATCGCTTTCGATGATGTTACTGATCTTGTTAGTGCCCAGAGGATGGCTGCATGGGGTGATGTTGCGCGGCGTATTGCGCATGAAATAAAAAACCCTTTAACGCCAATCCAACTAAGTGCAGAGCGCATAAAACGGAAATTTGGTCCTAGGCTTGGCAAGAATAGTGAAAGTCTTGAACAAATGACGGACGTAATTATCCGCCAGACGGGTGATCTGCGGCGCATCGTTGATGAGTTTTCAAAATTTGCGCGCATGCCAGAACCAGAATGCAAAACTCATGATTTGGCTGCTTTAGTGCGTGACAGCGTTTTGTTACAGCGACTAGGCCAACCCACTATCAAGATTTTAGATGACTTGCCGGTCGAGCCAGTTTTGACTGAGATAGACGCTACAATGATTTCGCAGGCGCTTACGAATTTGATGAAAAATGCGGGTGAAGCTGTTGAAACTCTTCGAAATGATAATATCCCACCCAACCACGTAGCTCTTATAACAGTTAAAATGCAGACTAGTCCTGTTGATATAGTTATCACTATTTCAGACAGCGGTATTGGTTTACCGGAGGATCGGACCCGACTGTTTGAACCCTACGTTACAACACGGACTGAAGGAACGGGTCTAGGTTTGCCGATAGTTAAGAAAATTATTGAAGAGCATGGGGGGACTTTGAGCCTCGATGATGCTGCCCCATTTGAGGGTTGTGCCCATTTTGGTGCCAAGGCCGTGATAACGCTGCCTATTGCGCACAGCTTAATTGAGCAGGAGTAAGTAAAGTGAGTGATATTCTTATTGTTGATGACGAGCTCGATATTCGAGAATTAATATCTGATATTCTTGAAGATGAAGGTTATGCGACACGCCTTGCCGGCAACTCTGACGATGCGATGACAGCGGTAAATACCGAACCTCCCGCACTTATGATACTTGATATTTGGCTTAAAGACAGCCGTATGGATGGCATTGATATTCTTAAGGCTGTAAAAACAGATTATCCCGATGTTCCAGTCGTAATAATTTCTGGGCATGGCAATATAGAAATTGCAGTCGCTGCTATAAAACAAGGTGCATACGATTTTATTGAAAAGCCGTTTAATATTGATCAATTGCTTGTTGTGATACGTCGTGCGATGGAAACTTCCCGATTACGCCATGAAAATCAGTTGCTACGTCATCAAGATGACTCACAAGCCGAAATGATCGGTGGATCTACCGCTTTCCGTAATATGGTAAGTCAATTGGACAAGGTAACCAAATCTAACGGTCGAGTTATGTTGACAGGGCCTGCCGGATGCGGGAAGGAAGTGGCGGCAAGATACATTCATTCCAATTCTAATCGATCAAATGCTCCGTTTGTAACGGTAAACTGCGCAGGTGTTGCGCCAGAGCGGATGGAGGAGGTTTTATTTGGTCGGGAGACACCCGAGCGCGGAATTGAACCAGGGTTATTGGAGCAGGCTCACAGTGGTATTATCTATTTTGACGAGGTGGCAGATATGCCAGTGGGTACACAGTCAAAAATTTTAAGAGTTTTGGTTGATCAACAGTTTCTAAGGGTTGGGGGAAACGATAACGTAACAGTTGACCTTCGTGTAATTTCTTCAACTAACAAAGATTTAGAACAGGCCATAGAAGCGGAGACATTTCGTCAAGAGTTATTTCATCGATTAAATGTAGTTCCAATCCAGGTGCCGCCATTAGAGAAACGTAGTGAAGATATTCCAGTCCTTGCTGACCATTTTATTTCTGAATTTAATAGTGCACAGGGCCTGCCAAAGCGAGAATTAAGTGAAGATGCATCTGCGTTGCTGCAAACGATGATTTGGCCTGGAAATGTTCGTCAATTAAAGAATATAGTGGAGCGTGTATTGATCCTTGGTGATGGGTCAGGACCTATCGAAGCGCATGAATTACCTGGTCTGGAAGAAACAAAAAGTGACGAAGGCCGTGTAATTTTGTCTGGTGCATTAGCGGCATTACCTTTGCGGGAAGCGCGTGAATCTTTTGAACGTGAGTATTTGTTGACGCAAATCAATCGGTTCGGTGGTAACATCAGTCGAACTGCGAATTTTGTTGGGATGGAACGGAGCGCTCTGCATAGAAAACTCAAGTCTTTGGGGGTCGTTACGTCATCTAAAGAAGGTGCGCGAATAGCACGTTTAGACGGACATGAGTTTGATGTAGGTTAATTCAGCAATATTTTTAAAACGTACAATTTGAAAGTTGATGTAAATTTAAACGAACTTCAAACAATAATAAGATTTTTAGGTTTTGTTGATTTAATATTGTTTCTGTATTGAGCTTATTGAATCTTGGTTTTTGATTGCACTCAGTATGTTTGATTTGCCCGTTGATGATGCTACCGTTGACCATGCCCCAATGCTCTGCCATGCAGAGAGTCTGTTATTTGACAGATAATTGCATTAAACAAGTTGTCGTAATGGCGAGGATGTATCGTGAAGGTGATTATCTGTGGGGCTGGTCAGGTGGGTTGGCAAATTGCGCGCCATTTGTCTGGAGAACGCAACGATGTTACAATCGTAGACAGCGATCCTGAACTTGTGCGCCGTGCTATGGATACGCTAGATGTTCAGGGTGTGTCCGGCTTTGCTAGCTATCCAGAGGTGCTTGATCGGGCAGGGGCTCCTGATGCAGATATGATAATTGCGGCCACTTACTCTGATGAAGTAAATATGGTTACCTGTCAGGTTGCTCACTCAGTTTTTGGAGTCAACCGAAAGATTGCCCGTTTGCGTAGTCAAGCATATTTAACTGCCATTTACTCCGATCTTTATAGACGTGACCACATGCCAATAGATGTTGTGATAAGCCCTGAACGCGAGGTGGCTGCTGCAGCATTACAGCGACTAAGTGCGCCAGCAGCATTTGACACAGAACTGTTCATTGATGGGCAAGCGCAGCTTTTGGGTATAGCCTTAGACGCAGAGTGCCCTGTTCTTCACACCCCGTTACGACAATTAACTGATTTATTTTCGACACTTCGAGTCATGGTAGTTGGTGTGCGGCGCGAGGGAATGCTCTTTGTTCCTGATGCTGGCGACCAATTGTTTGAGGGCGATGAAGCATACATTTTTTCTCATGTTGAAGATGTAACACGAACGATGGAAGTGTTTGGTAAAGTAATTAGAAAACAAGAACGTGTTGTAATCGTAGGTGGTGGAAACGTAGGCTTAGCAGTTGCCCGTGTATTAGAGGATCGCAAAAGTCGAGTACGGGCGAAGGTGATTGAACGAAATCGGCAGTGCGCAGAATTGGCTGCGGAAAGTTTGGAACGTACAATAGTTTTGCATGGTGATGGTTTGAACGTTGGATTACTTGCTGAAGCTGGCGTGGCACGAGCAGATGCCATGCTGGCTGTAACCGATGATGATAAGACCAACATGCTAGCTGCTGTTCGGGCTAAATCTGAAGGCTGTCCTTACGCAATTGCGTTAATAAATGATCCGACGCTTGTTCCAATGATGGGAGCCTTGGGGATTGATGCCTATATTAATCCACGTGCTACCACTGTAAGCTCAATTTTGCGCCATATCCGCCATGGTCGGGTGCGATCTGTCTATTCGATTGGGGACGCTGATGCCGAAGTTATAGAGGCTGAAGTTTTATCGACCTCTCCATTAGCTGGTAAAACAATAAATGAGTTAGACTTTCCAGAAGGCGTGCTGGTAGGCGCAATTCGCAAAGGGGCCGAAATAATGCGGCCGATTGGTAAAACACGAATTGACGAAGGTGATGTAATTGCAATCTTTGCTTTAACCAAAGACGTTCCCGAAGTGGAACGCTTAATGCAAGTTTCTATAGACTTTTTTTAATGCTTTATCGAATTAACCAATATCAAACAGTGCGGTCACGTTTGTTGAGGTTACCACTCTTTTTGCTTTTGTGCGGTATTGCGTCAGCTACAATGATGGTACCGGCGGTTCACGCCAGCATTATTCGGGAACTGGAGACCGCTAGAACTTTTTTTTATAGCGGTATTCTTGGACTTATCATTGCTGGCTTGGTTGCTTTAGCTCACTCTGGTCGTAAAACCCGACAAGGTGCATTGGGACCACTTTTATCTTTATTCAGCGCCTTTGTTTTTTTACCGTTGCTGTTAGCTGTTCCGTTTTATGAAAGTTTAAAAACGACAACTTTTCTCCACGCCTATATAGAGATGGTCAGTTCAATTACCACGACTGGGGCTACTTTGTATGACGAACCTGCACGGTTAAATGACTCGCTGCATTTATGGCGTGCAATTGTTGGTTGGATGGGAGGGTTGCTGATGTGGGTCGCAGCTTCAGCGATCCTTGCACCATTGAATCTCGGTGGTTTTGAGGTCACTGCACGTGCTAAAGTAAAAAATCGTGAAACTTTTAATCTGGGCATGGCATTACCCGAAACGCGTGCTCATATTGTCAGTGTAGGTTTGGTTCTTCTTCCTATTTACGCTGGCTTGACCGGACTTCTTTGGGTTTTATTGGCACTTAGCGGAGACAGTTCACTGGTAGCAGTGTGTCATGCAATGTCTGTAATGGCAACTTCTGGAATTTCTCCAGTGGGCGGATTGATTCAAACTAGTTCTGGTCTTTTGGGTGAAGTATTCATCTTATTTTTTATGCTTTTTGCTCTCTCTCGATTAACTTTTTCTAAAGATACTGTGATAGCTGATACTGGCGGTCTTTTGCGTGATCCTGAGTTTCGCATTGGGTTGGCTTTAATGGTCTTTGTTCCATTTTTTTTGTTTTTCCGCCACTTTTGGGGTGCCTATAACGTTGCATTAGATACTGATATAAGAGGCGCGTTTCTTGCAATGTGGGGAAGCGTGTTCACGGTTTTATCGTTTTTGACAACAACAGGATTTTCCTCAAGTGATTGGGGCGCGGCTCAAGCGTGGTCTGGTCTTGAAACACCAGGCGTACTTTTGATGGGGCTGGCTTTGATTGGAGGTGGTGTTGCTACAACTGCTGGTGGTGTGAAGTTGTTAAGGGTATTTGCACTCTATCAAAATGGGCTGCGGGAAATGGAACGCCTAATCCATCCTTCTTCAGTTAGTGATAATAGCGGTTTTGGTAAAAGATTACAAAAAGATGGGGCTTTTATTGCTTGGATTTTCTTTATGCTGTTTGCGTTGTCTTTGGCTCTAGTTACGATCGCCTTTACAGCATTAGATGTACCTTTTGACACTGCATTAGTGATGACGGTTGCAGGTCTATCAACGACAGGGCCGTTGCTGGAATTTGGTGGAGATGGTCCTATAAGGCTGGTCGAAACTACTAGCTCTGTTAAGTGTATTTTTGCTGCTGCGATGGTACTTGGTAGGCTTGAAACATTAGCCATTATAGCTTTGATTACTCAGGATTTGTGGAGAAATTGATCACTGTTATTGATGTGGAATGTAATGGACAATTTTTGGGGTGGAATCTTGATCAATGCCACTTCATACTCTGATAAAGGGACGGCTTGATACGCAGGCCAGAATAATAAAAAAGGGTTCCCCAAGATGGCTTCTGATAGGCAAAATTTGCAGGATGCATTTTTAAACCACGTACGCAAAACAAAAGTTCCAGTCACCGTTTTCTTGATTAATGGTGTCAAGCTACAGGGCGTAATCACTTGGTTTGATAATTTTTGTGTGCTTTTGCGTCGTGACGGGCAAAGCCAGTTGGTTTACAAGCACGCGATATCGACTATCATGCCTAGTCAACAAATTAGTCTTTACGAGGGTGAAGACGCATCCTGATGGGAAAGGCGGATGGGGTTACTCGTGCGTGGATTCTTCATCCTGAAATTAAATCTGATAAAAATCGGCGTGACGCTAATCTCGCATTAGCCGAAGCTTTATCATTAGCATATGCGTTGCAAGAACTGGAAGTGGTAGGCCAGAATATTGTGCCCTTGCCGCGCGTCCGTGCAGGAATGTTATTTGGTAAAGGAAAGATTGAAGAGTTAACCCAAGTTTTTAGAATAAATCAGGTTGAACTTGTTCTTATCGATGGAGAGGTCACTCCGGTCCAACAGCGCAACTTAGAGAAAGAATTTAAGGTTAAATTACTTGATCGTACAAGTTTAATTCTTGAAATTTTTTCTGATCGTGCAGCAACTCGTGAAGGCGTTTTACAGGTGGAAATGGCGGCTCTGAGTTATCAGAGGACAAGGTTGGTGCGGGCTTGGACCCATTTGGAACGTCAACGGGGTGGGTTGGGCTTTGTTGGCGGACCTGGCGAAACTCAAGTTGAAGCAGATCGCCGTGCAATTGATACGCAACTCGTGCGTTTGCGCCGGCAACTTGAGAAAGTCGTTAAAACACGTAAGTTACATCGTGAGGCGCGTGCCAAAGTCCCTTACCCGATTGTCGCTTTAGTTGGTTATACTAATGCAGGAAAATCTACACTATTTAATCGACTAACTGGGGCTAATGTGGTGGCAAAAGATATGCTTTTTGCCACTTTAGATCCAACAATGCGCCGTGTTGAACTCGATACTGGGCCTGAAGTAATTATGTCTGACACTGTGGGTTTTATCTCGAATTTACCAACCGAACTTGTTGCTTCATTTCGGGCTACACTCGAAGAAGTTTTGGCAGCAGACATCATTTTGCACGTACGTGATATTTCCCATCCTGAGACTGAAACGCAGTGTGACGATGTTGCGGCGATATTAACAGATTTAGGTGTTGGCGCAGACAGAATCCAGATTGAATTATGGAACAAGCTAGATCTCCTTTCAGACGAAGATATTTTGGCCGTTCAGGCTCGTGCCGCACGTGCAGAAGACGTTTTTGCGATATCGGCTGTTACCGGTGAGGGCATTTCTGAATTGTTGGACAGTGTCGCTCAAAATCTCATAGAGGCATTTTTATCTGAGTCTTTCGTGTTACCATTTACGGCGGGTCGAAAAAGAGCATGGTTATTTCAACAGGACGTGGTTGAAGTTGAACGACAAAGCGAAGATGGGTTTGAGTTTGAAGTTAAATGGACATCATTACAAAAAGCGCGTTTCGATGCTCTTTAAACGAAAATTTTTAGTATATTTTTATTGCTAATCTGAATTCAACAACGGTTTGCTCTTATGTGCTGTGCTGATTATTTACAGGATTGCTCTAATTTTTTGTAGTGCGATCATCAAAAAGTTGGTAATAAACCAACCGTACTTACATTTTTATTCTGTTTTTTTTCATACTTTTAGGAGTTAATTAGAACTCTAATCTATTCTTTACGCCAACTACCTGAAGCGAGCCCCGCTAACCCCCAATGGCCAATTTGAACGCGAATCAATCGTAAAGTAGGAAAACCTACGTGGGCAGTCATCCTTCTAACCTGACGATTTCGTCCTTCCATTAGTTTGAGTTCTATCCAGCTATCGGGAATAGATTTCCGTACACGAATTGGTGGCGACCGCTCCCACAGGTTTGTAGGTCTTGGTATGGCGACTGCTTTGGCGGGAAGGGTTTCCCCATCTTTCAGGGTTATTCCATTTCTTAGAGAACACAGGGCCTCCTTGGAGATAATTCCTTCTATTTGTACCCAATAAGTTTTTTCTGCTTTGAACTTTGGGTGAGCAATCTTTGCCTGTAAAGTTCCGTTGTTAGTGAGGATCATTAAGCCCTCGCTATCAAAGTCCAAACGACCTGCTGCATAAACATTAGGTACGTTAATGTAATCTGAGAGAGTTGATCGTTTGGAACGTACAGACCCCTTATCTGTAAACTGTGATAGTACGCCAAAAGGTTTATTGAAAATAATAGTAGTCATTGAGATTGCTTTAGAAACAATAATTTCATTTTTTGCGTCATTTAAGGGGTTCTAGCCATGTTACGCCAACGCTGCCCGCCCGAGCAAGTCCTTCATCCAATGACATTGGAATATATTCCCCTCGGCGCCAGAGTTCGGAAAGGTCATCATAATGACGAGATAAAAAATGACCAGATTGTCCAGTAGACGTAATAAAAACTGAGGAATCTGGATCTGCGAAATCATAAACACCTCGGTAGCCGGCCCCGTGAACATTATGGAATGGGTCTGGTCCCGTGCCTTTGGTTAGTCCGCGCATTAAAGTATTATCACCACCTGAGGTAGACTGCTCAATATTAACAAAGTACTTTAAAAGTGGGATTTCACCCAAAACTTCGTGTTTATGAATAGCCTGATGGGCGTCACCCCAGCGCAGACTTTCAAGTTTAGGACCCCATGTTTCCTCTATCCATATTATAGCATCGTCTAATGCAAGTCGTGCCATATCCGCACATGTTTCTACTGGTGCTGAATGACGCACGTCGCACCATATGGCTGCCCCGTTTACATTGCGATAGACCCGTTCGATAAAAAGTGGCTCGACATGTTTGAGTGAGTTAGACATCGTTCCCAGATCGTCCTGAACTAATCGAATCTGCAAAGCGCGCAACCATGCTGCATAAATCAGGGGCTCTGGCCAATGTTCGTTCATCTCGCCGTTCCACTCTGCCAGAAGATTAAGGGCTCTTTGTCGTTGCCGTTCAGTTGTGCCTTTGGGTGCAGCTTCATCCTTAAACCAGAGTTCAGTTCCAATTAATGGCAATAAAGAGCGGGCTGTAAATGAAACAGTGTCTAATTGTGCCTCAATAAAACTGTCACGAGTGTGTACTTCGCGCGCTTGCATCAGCCTTTTCCATCTTTGAATACGTTGTGTATCACCCCAATTAAAACTGACATGGTTGGGGAATGCTCGCTCAATAGTTTTATTGTTTGTATTTCCCAAAATACCGCCCGAAGGGGCAACAAACCCTGGGTTTGAGCTATAGGGCATGCGTCCTTGCCAACGGTTTTGAGGCCTCCAACCGAGGCTTGGCATGCGCCCTTTACTTTCATGATTAATATCACGCCTTGGAATTGCGCCGATGGTTTTCATTGCTATGCTTCCACGATCAACCAAAGTAAGGTTTTGAGCTGGAGCAATGTAGCTATCGGAAGCGCTAATTGCCTCAGCTACTGTTTGTGCTTTCATAATCTGCAAGGCGGCTTGCATTGATGTATCTACTGAGCTGAGGACTGTCCAACTGAGGGCGGCCACGTGTCCCGGTGGAGTTACTGTCTCTAGGTTGTAAAAGTTTCCAGGCAACACAGGGCCATTCTCGGTCCATCGTAAAGTCAATGTTATTGGATCAGAATCTTTAATTTCTATTATTGAAGTACTTTTTTCAAATTCTTTGAACCCGTGGAGTGTTCGATATTGAAGCGGATTGTTTTGGTTAATTTCTTCGATAAACAAATCTTGGTCGTCAACATATGCTGAGGTTAAGCCCCAACCGAGTTTATCTGAACGTCCTGTAAGCACAAGTGGCATTCCGGGTATTGTGCCGCCTATAACGTCACCAGTCCGTAAGTTGAGGCGTGCAAGATACCAAATAGAAGGTGCTGTCAGACTCATATGAGGATCATTAGCCAATAGTGTTCCACCTGATGCAGATCGCGAAGTAGCGGCTGCCCACGCGTTTGATGCACCAGCAAAGTCCTGCGATTTGAACGGCGATATATAATTTTGCTGTTGGGATGTTGAAAATTGTACAGTTGTACCGGGAACTAGTGCGGTGTATTTGGCCAGACTTGCAACCCCTGGCCCAGGAACATTAGGTAAAATATCTAATAAACGTTCTGGATCTTGGAGGTTTAAAGACATACGAGCTCTTAGGATCTCATTATCCATTTGGCTTGCCAGATGTAGGCCCATCAATTTAATTATAGCCAAACTATCAGCAGG
This sequence comes from uncultured Tateyamaria sp., assembly GCA_905480645.1. Classification (GTDB taxonomy): domain Bacteria; phylum Pseudomonadota; class Alphaproteobacteria; order Rhodobacterales; family Rhodobacteraceae; genus Tateyamaria. The sequence continues at coordinate 1,138 of CAJQRC010000027.1, read as the reverse complement.
TTGCCAAGGCGCAAGGGATGCATTGAACAGAAACATTTCCGGTGCACCGCGTCCTAAAGCTTCCGTATTAATTTGATCTAGCCGTGCGTTAACACCCGCCGCGTAAGCCTCCAAAATGGTGACTGTTGTTAAATCAAGCGAATTTACAGATTGAACCGCTAATCTATAAATATCCAGACGACGTAAAAAAATGTCTGTATTAAGTGTTGCTTTGCCAAAGAGTTCAGATAGTCGTCCTTGGGCTGTTCTACGCAGCATCATCATTTGCCATAGTCGGTCCTGTGCGTGGGCAAATCCGAGTGCATGAAATACGTCTGCGTCGTTGGCACCAAAAATATGAGGGACGTTTGCGTTGTCTCTAACAATTTCTACTGGTGCCGAGATAGCAGGTACGCGTACAACCGCATCATAGCTTGGTAAAGATCTTAAAGCGAGATAACGAACGGTTATGACACTGAGCAATGTTACAACAATAATAATTGTTGTTGCTCGAACTAACCATCGAAAGATAAACGCCATTTATAATCCTTTTATTTTATATCTTGCCGTTGACCCTTGAGCACTGATTGTTAGGTAGGCATGGATCAAAGCGCAAGATGCGTGGGACATAAGACAGGAGGAAAGAAATGGCAAAACTTGCATTTTTGGGTTTAGGAGTAATGGGTGGACCCATGGCCGGACATTTGCAACAGGCGGGTCATGAGGTAACCGTATATAATAGAACAGCGTCTAAGGCGAATGATTGGGTTGAAAAATATACTGGTCAGGCAGCGGCTACTCCTCGTTTGGCTGCTGCAGGTGCCGAATTTGTGATAACTTGTGTTGGGAACGATAATGATCTGCGCTCTGTTTGTCTCGGAGACGAAGGTGCTTTTTTAGGAATGGCGAATGGTGCGGTGTTTGTTGATCATACAACTGTTTCAGCGGCCGTAACCTCTGATCTTTATAAAGAGGCAGCTACTCGTCAGATCAGTTTTATTGATGCTCCTATATCTGGCGGGCAGGCTGGAGCGGAAAATGGAGCGCTTTCTATTATGTGTGGCGGTGACCAAGAGCCCTATTCTCGCATGGAGCGCGTTGTGCAGCCTTATGCTAAACTTTGTCGCCGTATCGGTGATAGTGGTGCTGGTCAAATGAC
>CAJQRC010000026.1 GCA_905480645.1 uncultured Tateyamaria sp. | reverse complement strand
AAAAATGCACGTACCATGACTGAAAAAATGATGGTCAAAAAGTATGACCCCGTCGTGCGTAAGCATGTTGAGTATAAAGAAGGAAAAATAAAATAAACTTTATATTTAGCTATGTTAGTTTTTGTCGCGCTTAGAGGTTGCGGCTTTTTCTGGTAACAGGTAATTTCAAGGCTGTTGCAACGTAGTTTGTAGTGTAAATTGTAGATGAACAAACGTTGATCTAAAAACTAACTCTTGATATAAAGACGCTTTACCAAAAAGGCACTTGCTCCCAATATATTTCTTATCGGAAATATGGACATGTGTGGTAATTTTGTTAAACTATCTTCGGTTTGTTGACCAAGTCTATCACTTTATTAATCTTCGTATCTTCGTATCTTCGTATCTTCGTATCTTCGTATCTTCGTATCTTCGTATCTTCGTATCTTCGTATCTTCGTATCTTCGCGTGTCTCCAACAAGATAACCAGTACTAAATTTTTCAGCTCTGGCCCAAGATCCAGTCCGAAGAGGAACGTCTCCATTTGGATCTACAGTTTCACTAACCGAAGTACCAAAGAGTATCTCTTTTTCAGTAGAAAGAACATTTCTTGAATGACATTTTGCTATGGTAGCTTTTGGCTATTCATTTGGGGCATCACTCTAATCTTATATACTATTGATAATCACGTGTTGAACATAGCCAGTTTCATTTGAATGTATTTCTGCGGTTGTAAGAATGAAGGTTTTAAATTTGATTTAATACATCAATTTGATTGTAATGCTGGTCAATCAAAGATGACGAATTTACCTAAAATATAAGTAATTAGTTTAAAAATTTAAATAATAAGCGTGCAAAATTAGGTATGGTAATTAGGAGGCGTTGAATCAGCACTTCAACTAAAAGCTTTTATAACTATACTCTATCACCATCATTTTGTTGTTTAATCGCGCCCACGCCTTGGATTTATTTTTTCCCTTAATACTATCTTTACCTAAAATTAAAAAGGCCAGTCTTTACGACTGGCCTTTTATTTGTGTGAGATAGTTATAAGCTATTCTTGTTGACCCATAAACATCAGCAAGAATTGGAACAGATTTAAAAATGCTATGTAAAGGCTTAGCGCACCATCGATAGCTGCTTTGTCAAGCCATTCTTGATCGCCATAACTAGCATGTTCGACATATGTATTTTTGATACCCTGCGTGTAAAATGCAGTTAAGCCTGAAAATATTAACACACCCAGAGCTGAAATCGCAAACATCATTGCTGGCGACTGTAGAAAAATATTAATGATCATCGCGATGATTAGGCCGATTACGCCCATCATCAAAAACGTCCCCATACCACTAAGATCTTTTTTGGTCGTGTAGCCGTACAAACTAAGACCTGCAAAAGCTACAGATGTAACCAAAAAGGTTTGGGTAATGGAGTAGGGTGTGTACACCAGAAAAATTGAACTCATTGAGACGCCCATCACGGCGGCAAAAATGAAAAACCCGAGTTGTACAGCAGAAGCTGAACCTCGGCGCATTAATGCACCCCAACCAAACAATACAAATGCCAAAGGTGCGAACATAACCACCCAACGCAGAGGCGTAGTGTACAACAATTCACCCAATCCAGTTAGGTATTGTCCTTCTCTGAGAGCTACCGTAGCACCTGTTGGGTCAGATGTGACTGCAAGTCCTGCAACTGCCCAAGCTGCCGCAGCAGTTATCAACATACCTATCGACATGCTGCCATATACTTTATTCATGTGGGCGCGAAGCCCTATATCGATCTCGGCGGCGCGTGTTCCGGCCGCCGACCGGATCGTATTCAACTCAGCCATGATTGACCTCCAAATTGATACATTTCCCGACAGGTTTTCCTGCCGGCCGCGGATTTCCGCCCGCTACAACAATATCGGGTTAGATGCGTTGTCTTTCAAGTACTTTTTTTCTTTAAATGAGCAGATTAATCAAAACATTGCGACCATTTTGTCATATATTTCTGAAATATGAAGAAACGTTGGCAAATCTTGGCGCGGTTGATCCGTTTAAAGGACTGTTTCAGACAAAGATATAAAAATTTTAACTGTTCATTTGATTTTAAGATTGTCTCTTGTGCAGTATGCTTGATTTGGAACGCTGATATATAATTTTAGAAATTAATTGTAGGGTGTGGGAGGATTGCATTAAGTGGAAACCTCTGGCACCCAGTTCACATGACCTATGACCTTGATGCTTTGAATTACGTCGCAAATGTGTTGGCGGATGAAGCGCGCGCCGCTATTTTGCCGTATTTTCGTAAGGGTAATCTCACAACCGAAAATAAAATGAGAAATGGCTATGATCCGGTTACGATCGCTGATCGGGCTGCCGAAGAAGTGATGCGTAGAGTTTTGGCGTGTTTACGTCCGAATGACGCTATAGTTGGGGAAGAATTTGGGATAACAGAAGGGTCTAGCGGTCTGACTTGGGTGCTCGACCCGATTGATGGCACCCGTGGTTTCGTAGCGGGAACCCCAACTTGGGGGGTCTTAATTGCAGTAGGTCCAAAGAGTGGCCCGATATTGGGAATAATAGACCAGCCTTATATTGGTGAACGATTTGTTGGGTGCGGTGGCGTGGCTACACTTTTTGGACCGCATGACACAAAAATAATAAGGACGCGCAGTGGACGCAAATTATCAGATGCAATTCTGTTTACGACATTTCCTGAAATAGGTACTTTGCAAGACAGAGCTGCATTTGAAGCCGTTGCGGCACAGACGCAGTTGGTTCGATATGGTATGGATTGTTATGCTTATGCCTTGGTGGCTGCTGGGCAAATTGATCTGGTAATTGAAACAGGTTTAAATAATTATGATATACAAGCCCCAATCGCGTTGATAGAGGCCGCTGGTGGAATTGTTACTGATTGGTGTGGCAAACCTGTGCATCAAGGTGGTCGTGTGATCGCTGCTGCCAATTTCGAAATTCACAAAGAAGTACTCCAGATCATGGGACACTTGGAGTGAACGAGTGGTTGATCAAAGACTGTTCCCATTTAATGACAATGGACGAGGATCGGCGGGAACTGAAAGACTGCGATATTTTAATAAGAGACGGGGTAATTGCCGAAATAGGTTCGGGTTTAAGTACAGTTGGTGAAACTGTTTTGGCGCAGGATTGCGTAGTAACACCCGGGCTCGTGAATACACATCACCATCTATATCAAACCCTCACCAGATCAGTGCCTGAAGCTCAAAATGCTTTATTATTCGGTTGGTTAAAAGAACTGTATCCGATTTGGTCGAGGTTTACTCCTGAGCACATCTTCATATCAGCGCAAATTGGATTAGCAGAACTCGCTCTATCGGGATGCACATTGAGTTCTGATCACTTGTATCTCTACCCAAATGGAAGCCGACTTGAAGATACGATTGAAGCTGCCGCTACTGTGGGACTTCGGTTTCATCCAACGCGTGGTGCAATGAGTATAGGAGAAAGTAACGGTGGGCTGCCTCCTGATAGTTTAGTCGAGAATGAGAAGGGCATTATTAAAGATTTTATCAGAGTGATTGATGCGTTTAACGATCCTTCAGCTGGTTCGATGTGTCGCGTTGGGGTCGCGCCATGTTCTCCATTCTCTGTTAGCCGAGAGCTAATGCGAGACACTGCCATTTTGGCGCGAGACAAAGGTGTGATGATGCATACGCACTTGGCTGAGAATGACGAAGATATTGCATATTCCTTACAGAATTTTGGTTGCCGTCCTGGTCAGTATGCGCATGACCTTGGATGGATAGGCCCTGATGTCTGGCATGCTCATTGTGTCAAATTAGACGCCACAGAAATTGCTCTTTTCGCGGAAACTGGGACTGGAGTATCACATTGCCCCTGCTCAAATTGCCGCCTTGGCTCGGGCATAGCTCCCATTCGCGCGATGCAAGATGCAGGAGTGGCAGTATCTTTGGGCGTTGACGGTTCTGCAAGTAATGATGCAGGAAATCTGATTGCTGAAGCACGACAAGCAATGCTTTTGCAAAGGGTTGTTAATGGAGCTGATGCTATGAGCGTTCGTGAAGCATTGGAATTGGCCACGCGTGGCGGTGCCAATGTGCTTGGACGACCTGATTGTGGCAGAATTTCCATCGGATCCCGTGCCGACATAGCAATATGGGATGTTTCTGGAATAGAATCTGCAGGCAGTTGGGATAAAAGTGCCTTGTTATTGTCAGGTCCTACTACTGTGCGCGATTTATTTGTGGAAGGTCGACAGGTCGTGCGGGATGGGCAAATAACCACGTTTAATCTTGGTGAAGCAATAGCACTTCAGTCTACGCTTGCACGGCAGTTATGTGATGGAAATTGAAATAATTATGTCTTATTATTAATCAAAATCATGCATTTTTCTTATGTGATAGGCCTTTTGACAGATATTATTTTAAATCCGTTATACTTTTGTTTGTCCGTGCCTATAAAAAAGTGGATTAACAGATTTAATGCTCATCATTAGGTAATTGTTTCTGGGATGCCGCCCATTTACCACCGTGGTAGGGTAGAGGACGGTAAAGTTGGATGAAATAAAAGAAGTTGCAGAAAACTTGGATAATGACGCCTATATACTGGGGCGTGATAATGTATCTGCAATACTGTATGCTGTAGATGCTGAGGATCGAGAACAGCTTAATAAATAAATGAATCCTCTGCATGCCGCAGATATTGCAGACCTTTTAGAGCAAATTAATAGTTTTGATAGATCTCGCCTGATCCGGTTATACGATCAAAAACTTAATGGATAAATACCGGCTGAAGCAGATGAGGCAATTCGTGAAGAAGTGATCGCAGTGCTCTGTCCATCGGTTCTGGTTGAAGCTGTACGTGATCTGGAAAGTGATGATGTAGTAGATCTGATTGAGGATCTCGGTGTTAGCCAATAAGACGTTACTCTGGACGCACTTAAAGACAAAGATCGTACATTGGTCGAGCAGGCACTATCTTTTCCAGAATATTCTGCAGGTAGATTGATGCAGCGTGAAGTGGTTATGGCACCAGAGCATTGGATCGTTGGAGAAGCTATCGATCGATTGAGGACTGCAAACGATTACAAAATGCATACGCAGTTTTATCATACTGTTCTTCTGGATCCAAGATTACGTCCGGTCGGGAATGTAAATCTTGGTGAATTAATGCGGTCATGTCATGAAGTTATGCTCACCGAATTGGTTGAAGAAATATTCTAGGTTATTCCTGCCACCCAAGATGAGAGTGATGTTGCTTATGCCTTTAATCAATATCATCTGATTTCTGCACCGGTCGTTGACGAAGAGGGGAGACTGATTGGTCCGATAACAATTGATGACGCAATGGTGGTATTGGAGGAAGAGCACGAACAAGATATTTTGCGGTTGGTGGCTGTAGGGCGAGAGCCGGCTCTTTCTGATAATGTTCTTGAAACAACTCGTCAGCAGTTACCTTGGTTGGCTGTGAATTTATGTATCGCTATTTTGGCTTCTATGGTTATTGCACAGTTTGAAGTTATCTTAGCCCAAATAGTGGCTCTTGCTGTATTAATGCCAATTGTTGCATCGATGTGTAGGAATACGGGTACTCAATCACTGACTGACTGATGCTGTGCGAGCGTTGTCTACTGAAGACTTAACTGGCGCAAACGTGTGGCGAGTAATTCGTAGAGAAGTTTTTGTAGGCCTCATAAACGGGATGATATGTGCTATTTTAATCAATTTCGTAGGGGTTCTATGGTTTGGATTACCATCTGTTGGATACGTGATAGGTTTAGCCATGGTTATGAATATGGTAGTGGCTAGTTTTGCCGGTACAGTCATTCCAGTTGTCTTATAGCGAATAGGCCTTGACCCAGCATTAGCTTCAGGCGCATTTGTTTCCACCGTTACTGATGCATTAGTTTTTTTGCCTTTCTCGGTGTAGCAGCAATTGTATTGTTTTGATCAGTAAGACGAGGCTAGCAATTAGTACGCTGTGGTGATCGTTGTTAGTGCCTTCAATGGAGTTCGCAATGGATTTAGGCGATAGAAAAAGAGAGGTAAGAGCATCTGCTTTTGCACTCCGTAAGGCCGCTTTTGATTTAAACAAAAGAGGAACTGCTGGTTTGCTATCTTCTGTTCTTGCTGGTTATCGTGGTGTTCCTATATCCGGGTATATGCCGATAGGATCAGAAATTAACCCACTGCCTGCCATGATGGAAGCAGAAGCTTACGGACCTGTTGCAATGCCAGTGATAGTTGCGACTGGGCAGCCTTTAAAATTCTCGCAGTGGAGCCCAGATGGAGTTCTGCGTGATGGCCCTTTTGGAGCTCAAGTACCAGCCATTGATAACTTCATTATCCCTGAAATTGTGGTTGTTCCATTAGTTGCTTTTACGCGTGCTGGTGGGAGATTGGGCTATGGCGGTGGATTTTATGATCGCACATTAGAAAAATTAAGGGCCAATCAGCCCACCATGGCGATTGGTTTTGCCTTCAGTGCACAAGAGGCTGTTTCACTGCCTTTGGAGGCGACTGATCAACCGCTGAATATGATTGTAACTGAGACTGAGGTAATTGATGTTGCTGGATACAATAATATTTAAGACTGGTGTTTTAATTGTAGACGGTTTGGATCTGGAGAATTTTAGATGTGCTATTGCCGAACGACGATGCGCGCATTAGGTCTCATGGCATGAACATTCTTTTTCTGGGTGATGTAGTGGGCCGCTCGGGTCGGCAGGCTATCACGAACCAATTGCCACGTTTGCGTGATGAATGGGAGCTCGACTTTGTAGTCGTCAATGGTGAGAACGCTACCTCGGGCATGGGGTTATCTGGCTCGCATGCAAGCGCGTTAATCGAGGCGGGTGCTGATTGCATAACTTTGGGTGATCATGCTTTTGACCAAAAAGATATGTTACAATTCATTGATAATGAAAACCGAATCATTCGACCTTTAAACTTTTCCAAAGCCTCACCGGGACAAGGTGCACGATTGTTTGCTACTCGGACCGGTAAGCAAGTGCTGGTTACGCAAGCTTTGGGTCAAGTTTTTATGAAACGGCCGTTTGATGATCCGTTTTCTGCTCTTGAAGCTGTGTTTCGTGCACATCCATTAGGTGGGCTAGCTGATGCTATTATAGTTGATTTTCATGGGGAGGCGACCTCTGAAAAAATGGCTATGGGTCACTGGTGTGATGGTAGAGCGAGCCTTATGGTAGGTACACATACCCATGTGCCCACAAGTGACGCGATGATTTTACCAAAAGGCTGCGGATATCTAAGTGATGCAGGAATGTGTGGAAATTACAATTCCGTGATTGGTATGCAACGCGACGAACCATTGCGTCGGTTTATAACCGGTATGCCAAAAGAACGTTTTACACCAGCCTTAGGGGATGCAACCTTGTCTGGAGTGTATATTGAAACAGATAACGAGGGCCACGCTCAACGAATCGAAATGGTACGCCAAGGTGGGTTGTTGCAGCAGAGTGGCCCTTAACAATATCAGAATTCAGTTTGGTAATAGATAACCGGTTTGTTTGAAGCTGGATTTTATCCGAAATATTTTTCACATTTAAACTGTTTTGATTGCATGCAGGACTGTTCTATTTCCATGATCCTGATCTATTCCTTTGAACAATAAAGTATTTCTCCGTTTAAGTATAAGTATTTTGGTCATTATCATAATGGCCAAAATGTTAAGATTGCCGGAATAGAAACTGCAACAATAATGATCTCCAGTGGAAGACCACAGCGCCAGTAGTCACTAAAACTATATCCTCCCGGACCCAATATTAGAGTATTGTTCTTATGTCCTATAGGGGTAAGAAAAGCTGAAGATGCCGCCACTGCGACAGCCATTAGAAAAGGATCTGGTGAGACATCCAAAGATTTGGCCATCTGAATGCCTACGGGGGCAGCCACTATTGTGGTAGCTGTATTGTTGAGAACGTCAGATAAACTCATCGTGACAATCATCAAAACCGTAAGAACAGCCCAAGCTGGCATACCCGTAGTAAGGTTAACTAGCCAACCAGAAATCAACTGTGTTCCGCCAGATCTTTCCAATGCTACCCCCAATGGAATCATTGATCCGAGTAGTACTACCACTGGCCATTCGATGTGGGTGTAGAGTTCGGACAATGGCACTATTTTTGATAAAACATAAGCGACAACTACTAGCCCAAGAGCTACTGGAAGATACAGCAGCCCAAAACTAGCCGCTAGGACGGCAGTTATAAAGAAACCAATAGCCAACCACACTTTTTCGTCTGCAGTGACAGACAGCCCTCGGCCGGCTAAAGGAAGACACCCTAGCCAATGGGTAACATCAGCGCTTTTGTCTCGCGGAACGAGTAGCAGTAAAATATCACCTGATTGTATCAGCGTTTTTCGAATTTGTTTAGTTATGCGCTTTCCTCTATGAGAAATTCCCATAAGCACAGTGGATTGGCGCCAACTTAGACCTACGCCCTGTGCAGTTCTGCCAATCAGACGGGATTGATCAGTCACCACGACCTCAATAATTTCCACACCTTCCCCTGCTGCTTTTAATTTTTCCTCGCGTTGAGCATCAGCTACAGCAAGACCGAGCGCAGCACGAAATTCATCCAGAGCTTCTGGTGTCGCTTCAATCAGTAAGGAGTCACCAGCTGTCAAAGTAGTATTGCGAGCCTGACCATAGCGACGCTGACCGTCGCGGATCAGTCCAATAATAGCAACGTCTGCGCTTTCAGCATCTTCATCTAACTCACTTAGCCGTTTTCCAATGGATTTATTATCTTTTGGTACGGACAATTCAGCAATATATTCAGACAAGTCATCAGGATTAATGTGGTTTTGCTCACGAATAGGAATTAAACGCCAGCCGATTAGGGCGACAAAAATCAGTCCAGCTATTGCCGCCACACCTCCAACTGGCGCAAAGTCGAACATACGAAAAGGCGCCCCCAAGCTTTCTTCGCGTATTGCAGCTATTATAATGTTTGGTGGAGTACCAATCAGTGTGACCATCCCGCCTAAGATAGTAGCAAAGCTGAGTGGCATGAGACTCAATCCTGGGCTGCGATCTGCTTTTCTTGCGGTCTGAATGTCTACAGGCATTAGCAGTGCCAAGGCTGCGACGTTGTTCATGAAGGCTGATAGGACACCACCAATAGCACCCATTACGATAATGTGGCTACCGAGTGAACGGCCTGCATTCACCAGCGTCCTCGTAATTAAGTAAACTGCGCCTGACCTTACTAAGCCTGCGGATACAATTAATACCAATGCAACAATAATTGTAGCGGGGTGACCAAAACCAGAAAAAGCGTCTTTTGTTGGAATAACTCCCATAATTACGCCCGCTATAAGCGCAGTGAAAGCGACTATATCGTACCGAAATTTGCCCCAGAGTAAAAGGCCAAAAACAAGTCCAAAGAGTGAAAAAAGAATAATTTGATCTGTGGTCATATTGTCAGCCTAGGACGGTATTATGACTGATGCCAGTGCTACTTTATAAATCTCATACACAAGTTTTGTGACCGCAAGGTGAAACAATTGTGGAGCATAAAGATTTCTATACTGCTATCTCTGTTAGACTAACAAATTCTAGTTCAGAAATCGTTCTGATTACTGGATATAGCGCGAAAGAAACAGAACATACTGTCAGACTATTATCTTATCTCGAGATATCGGGGCCATATGTAATAGCAACTGTGATCTATACTGTCACTTTAATTACAAAACCAACATTTTTAATTACAAAGGATATGTTTGGTATTTATTCATGTCTGCAATTGACTTTTGGTCCACTTAATCAATTTAAGCCAACAGTTTCTGATATATTTTTGTTATGAGTCTAACCAGCAGTTAAATAGGGTATTGTTCCAACAAGGTCTGTATCATCAATCATTTGAAAACTATTTATTGCCCCTGCTTGACGAGCTTGGCCAAAAGGGGCGTACTCAGGGTCAGCTGCAAAAGCTTCTACAGAAGTGGCATCTGGAAATTGCAAAATAGCAATAAGAGTATTGCCGCGGTCTTCACCTTCTAAGACTTGAATGTTACCGCTCCGAGACAAGTATTTACCACCATGTCTTTCAACAATCGGATGTACGTTCTCAGCGTAATTTGCAACCCAACTTTCATCAGTAACTTTGATTTCTGCAATTACAAAAACAGCCAATATTCTTCCTCCATTTTTTCTCTGCGGATTATAACAACTTTATATCTCTAAAAAATCAAGGTTAAAAAATTTTATTATTGAACTACGTAATAAATCCGTATTTGCGATGTGTGTTTACCTTGTTGGCTATGTGGGCTTGCTCCTAGACAGGCCGTTAGCTTATAGATGCTGAAATTTTTTACTGGTTTGAGATTATGACAGGAGATCCTCCATGGCAGGACACTCAAAATGGGCGAATATCCAGCACCGCAAGGGGCGTCAGGACAAAATTCGCGCTAAACTCTTTTCGAAGATGTCTAAAGAAATTACTGTAGCTGCAAAAATGGGTGATACGGACCCGGATAAGAATCCTCGGTTACGCCTTGCTGTAAAAGAAGCAAAATCAAATTCTGTTCCTAAGGACGTGATTGACCGTGCTATTAAAAAATCTCAAGCCGGAGAAGGCGATGAATACGAAGAAATTCGCTATGAGGGATACGGTCCTAATGGCGTTGCTGTGATTGTGGAGGCAATGACTGATAATCGTAATCGTACGGCGTCTGCTGTCCGCTCAACCTTCACAAAAAATGGTGGCAACTTAGGAGAAACTGGAAGCGTAAGCTTCATGTTTGATCGTAAAGGTGCCGTTACCTATTCTGTGGATGTTGGTGATGCCGATACTGTCATGATGGCTGCTATTGAAGCTGGCGCTGAAGATGTTGAATCTAGCGAGGAAGTGCATGTGATCTGGAGTGCCGACACAGATTTAAACGAGGTTTCGAATGCGCTTGAGGTTTCCCTTGGAGAGTCTGATTCAACTAAGTTGACTTGGCGGCCAACTACTACAACAAATATGGATTTAGACGCAATGAACAAGCTTATGAAGCTTATCGATGCCCTCGAAGACGATGATGATGTTCAGCAGGTTACAACAAATTTTGAGGCAAGTGACGAAGTGATGGAACAACTTGCAGGCTGATATTAAGGGCGGCGTAAATCTATCAATGCAGAAATAATTATTTTTTAATTTAACTCGTTTTCAAACATGAAAAAAAGATCAACGCGATTAAAATGGTTGAAGGCATTCACCAAAAGATTTTAGAAAAAAAATTGGCGGGCAACTTGGCTCCAACTGGGCGTACTACTTAGATGAACTGGTAACGTTGTCCGACGTAATCGGCGTAAAAGCCCTTTAAGAATATTTAATTCCGCCTGTGCGGCGCCACCGTTGGCTCGACTTTGCACTGACAGAATCTTTTCCTGAGTGTGTAACGCGACTTCAATTAATTCTAATTCCTTATCGGTAAGGTCGACTTGGTGTGTTCTAAGTGTCATTAGAAATTGCTCTTTTTTATAGTTTATTTAAATAAACATATTACTAGGTGTACGTTAATGATGAAAAGTCAGATTATTGTGACCTTCACGTTTATTTTACTTGGTAGCAGTAAGTAACAATCAATTTCCTGAAAAGCGAAATTTCTAAACGCTCATCCAATTCTACATATTGCACCTAACTCTATTTAAAAATTATTTCACATTGAACAACGTCACGTTTGTTCTTTAGGTTTATTACCAGTGCTGAATTACATTAAGGCAAGGTCGATAAGATGGTTAAGACGACTTGCACCTATCACCAACTTCGTAATTGATATGCAGATGGTTATTTCTTCTCCAAAGCCAATTGTTGGCATATTCTGGATGTTGATCACAGGACTTTGCTTTGTGGCCGTCACAGCAATAGTTAAATATATGGGGCCGCGTGTACCCCCTGCTGAGGCTGCTTTTTTAAGATATTTACTTGGCTTAGTTTTTCTGTTTCCGATGTTATCCTCTGTTCGAACCGCTCGTTTGTCTCGTAGGCAGTGGGGTTTGTTTGCCTTACGTGGTATTTTTCATACAGCTGGGGTAATATTGTGGTTTTTTGCTATGACCCGAATCCCGATAGCAGAAGTCACTGCCATGAATTACCTTGCTCCAATTTACGTTACGATCGGGGCTGCCATTTTTTTAGGTGAAAGATTTGCTGCTCGACGCATTGCTGCAGTTTTAATTGCGCTGATCGGAGCCGCCGTGATCTTGCGTCCTGGCTTTAGGGTAATAGAGGAAGGGCACGTTTCAATGCTTTTTGCAGCTATTGTGTTTGCTGGATCTTATCTTTTGGCAAAAATTATGGCGGACGAAGTTAAAGCGACTGTAGTTGTGGCTATGCTATCAATCTTTGTGACGATTGGTTTGGCACCATTTGCTCTCGCTGATTGGGTTACACCATCTCTAAGAGACTTAGGCTTACTTTTTGCTGTAGCCTGCTTTGCTACTGCCGGGCATTATACAATGACACTTGCTTTTGCGTCTGCTCCCGTAACGGTTACGCAACCCATAACGTTTCTTCAGTTAGTATGGGCAGTTTTACTTGGCGCGTTAGTTTTTGCTGAACCAGTTGATATTTGGGTTATTATGGGTGGCGGACTTATTCTAGCCTCAATTACTTTCATCACATGGAGGGAGGCTATGTTAAGGCATAAAAAATTTAAACCAACGACACCGGTAACTAAATCATAACTGTGACGCAAAATTTTAATTGGCTTATTTTCGCATTGAGCGCGTAAAAGGTAGATAATGGAAGCAGATTATGTAATTGTTGGAGCTGGTAGCGCGGGTTGCGCAGTAGCTTATAGGCTTGCTGAAGCAAGGAAGTCAGTATTGGTTATTGAGCATGGTGGTACTGATGCTGGCCCCTTGATCCAGATGCCGGCAGCTTTGAGTTACCCTATGAATATGAAGGCTTATGACTGGGGGTACAGCTCTGAGCCGGAACCTCATTTAGGTGATCGGCGTCTTGCTTGTCCGAGGGGTAAAGTCATTGGTGGATCCTCGTCGATTAACGGCATGGTCTATGTGCGGGGCCATGCAATGGATTATGATCATTGGGTTGAAGCTGGTGCTGATGGGTGGTCCTATGCTGATGTTTTGCCGTATTTTAAGCGGATGGAAACTTGGAATGATGCGGGTCACGGAGGTGACCCCTTGTGGCGAGGTGTAAACGGTCCACTGCATGTTACGCGTGGAAAGCGGAAAAACCCGTTATTTTCTGCATTTGTAGAGGCAGGTAAGCAAGCTGGTTATGAAGTTACTGACGATTATAATGGGCAGAAGCAGGAAGGTTTTGGTCCCATGGAACAGACGGTGCATAAAGGCACTCGTTGGTCAGCTGCCAATGCTTACCTTCGCACTGCCTGCAAGCAAAAAAATTGTGACTTGATACGCGGCTTAGTTGAAAAGGTTGTTGTTAAAGATGGCCGCGCAGTTGGTGTGATTTTATCTGGAGGTAGGGTAATATCTGCTCGATGTGAAGTAATTTTGGCTGCCTCATCCATAAATTCGCCTAAATTATTGATGTTGTCTGGGATTGGACCTGCTGCTCATCTTAATGAACATGGAATTGAGATTGTGGTTAACCGGCCTGGTGTCGGCGCGAACCTTCAAGATCATCTTGAGATGTATATCCAAATGGCCTCCAAAAAGCCGATTACTTTGTATAAGCATTGGAATTTTGTATCTAAGACGCTTATTGGAGCGCAATGGCTCTTAACCCGCAAGGGGCTTGGCGCTTCTAATCAATTTGAAAGCGCAGCCTTTATTAGAAGTAAAGCCGGTGTGCCATATCCAGATATACAATATCATTTTTTACCTATTGCTGTGCGATATGATGGCAGAGCCTCGGCAGAAGGGCATGGATTTCAAGCCCATACTGGCCCGATGAGGTCTCTTTCCCGAGGTAATGTAAGCTTGCGATCAGCGAATCCAAAAGCTGACCCTATTATCCGTTTTAACTATATGAGTGATGAACAGGACTGGGCTGATTTCCGTACATGTATTCGCCTGACACGAGAAATTTTTGCTCAAAAGGCATTTTTACCTTTTGTAAAGCATGAGATTCAGCCTGGTGCTTCCGTCCAGACTGATGATCAATTGAACGATGCCATTCGAGCGCATGCTGAAAGCGCCTATCACCCATGTGGTACTTGCAGAATGGGTCGGAAGGATGATCCCAACGCAGTTGTAGACCCTGAGGGGCGCGTGATTGGTATTGAGGCGTTGCGCGTGGTTGATAGCTCGGTTTTTCCAAGGATCACGAATGGCAATCTAAATGGTCCATCCATTATGACGGGGGAGAAGATGAGTGACCACATTCTCGGTCGTACCCCGCTGGCCCGTAGTAATGACGTGCCTTGGATACATCCACATTGGAAAACAGAGCAGCGATAACTTTATGTTAGGTGCAATTGTCAACCATAGAGACTGGTTAATGAAAATTGTAATGCGTGTGGGCAATAAGTTGTTTCAATCTAGTTAATTATATAGGGCAAGACTTCCCGTTTATTGGGATCAACTGATAATCTCCGTTCCAATGGTGGTACTGAGCGTTGATGACATGTCTTGCGCTCACAAATACGGCATGAAATGCCTATTGGTTCAAAGGCTGTAGGACGGCCTACATCCATGCCGTCGGCAAAGACCAGATTTGATGCGTGTTGTACTTCACAGCCCAGAGCGATGGCAAAGCGACGCACTGGTGCGCCAAATCTTCCACTTGCTTTGGATACGTCACGCGCCAAACTTACGTAGCGGATACCGTCTGGTGTTTCCGCCAGTTGCCGCAAAAATTGACTTGGTTGTTCAAAAGCGCGATGCACATTCCAAAGGGGACAAGCGCCGCCAAAGCGGGCAAATTGCAGCCGTGTGGCAGAGTGGCGTTTGGTAATAGTGCCTGCGTGATCTACACGAACGAAAAAGAACGGAATACCTTTAGCTCCAGGTCTTTGTAGAGTTGAAAGCCGATGACAGACTTGTTCAATGGATGCTCCAAAGTTAGTAGCTAAACGTTCTATATCATGGCGTGTAATTTGTGCTGCTTCCAGAAATGCCCTGTAAGGCATCATAGCGGCTCCGGCGAAATAGTTGGCAAGACCAATTTTTGCAATTGACCTGGCTTCTTTGGTTTTGAACTGAGCTGAATCGAGTGTCGCGTCCAATAATTTGTTTTGATGAACCAATGCGACCTGTAGTAGTATCTGAAAAGTTTGGCTTTCTGACGCTGACCGAGTGGAGATAAACAAACTGCGCTGTTTTGAATCAAATTCTCGCAGAGTGTCAGTGTCCTTGAATGATACACTTATTCCTGCATTTTCTAGTAAGGAAATTGCGAGTTCTCGAATGTTTTCCCTATGACCGGTTGGGGCGCCAAAATGTTCAGCCGCTATATCAACGGCATCAATGTAGTTATCACAGTAATGGAAGAAGTCGCGTACTTCTTCCCATGGGCTTGGATGAGTTCGAGCATCTTCGCGACCCAGTGCCTCGTCTAGAGAAGCTAATCTTTCATGGGTTTGCCGATAAGTTTTGTGTAGTTCGATGAAAGCGTGAGCAATAGCTGGGGCATTGGATGCAGTCAGTCGCAAATCCGCCAGTAGTGGCATGTTTCCAGAGAATACAGGATCTGCCAAAGCCTCTCTCATATCCGACACTAGGCGTTCGCCATCCCCAGTGCTGAGCTCAGTTACATCCAGTCCAAACTCTTGCGCCAAGCCCAACACTACTGCCGTACTGATAGGACGGTTATTATTCTCCATCTGGTTTAAATAGGGAAGAGATACCCCTAGTTTGGCAGCAAAGTCTTTTTGAGTCATACTGATCTGAGTACGCACTTCGCGCAGTTTGGCACCAGCATATAATTTGGGCGTGGTCATACGAATTCCATTTGCAAGTTTGCAGTGAGGCTAGGCTAAGTTTGCAAAGCGTCTCTTGCAACCTTCATAACAGGCGTAGACGCATTTCGCGATAATAGACTGCTCCAATGGCTAATAATGCTAAGATTCCAGATGCGCACATGATAAATAAAAGTGGAAAAGCACCAGTTTCAGGGGTTAGCACAAACCCAGCCAAAGCTGAAAGTGCAGCGCCGCTTCCAATCATAATGGCACCACCCAGACCTGATGCAGTGCCTGCTAAATGTGGTCGTACCGATAACAGACCTGCCGTTGCGTTTGGAATAACTAGTCCATTACCGAGGCCTACTAATGTCATCATACCAAAAAATGTGAAAGGGGAACCGTTGCCTGAAATAAAAATTAACAGAGATATATGAGTGCCAATTGCATTTATGGTAGCCCCCCAAAGTACCAAACGGTTTACTCCAAAAGTGGTTGCAAAACGACCGCTGACCCCGTTTCCAATAAAGTAACCAGCTGCTGGCGCTCCAAAAAAAAAGCCTAATTTGGACGGGGTCATTTCAAATACCTCGGTCCCAACAAAAGGTGCACCTCCAAGATATGCAAAGAATGATCCAGAGCAAAAGGCTGCTGCTAACGAATAGCCCCAAAAACGAGGTGAGAGTAGTAATTCTGGATATTCATAAAATTGTTCGACCAGTGACTTCGAAGATGGTCGTGCTGTTTCACCAACATCAAAGTAAACTAAACAAAATAACAACGTTCCTGTTACCCCAAAAAACCAGAAAACAGATTTCCAACCTAACGCTTCATCTAAAAGGCCGCCAAACCCAGGTGAAATCATAGGAACGATTGCCATTCCCATTGTTACGTAGCCAATCATAGAGGCAGACTGATCTTGTTCATGTAAGTCGCGAATGATTGAGCGACTTAAAACCATTGCTACCGCAATCACTGCCTGCCCCATACGAAAGAATAGAAAAACCTCTGCGGTAGTGGCATAAATACATCCGAGCGTATTAATCAAAAACAGAGCAATACCCCAAAGTAAGACTTTGCGGCGGCCAAGATTATCAGAAATTGGTCCAATTATGATCTGCATTATCGCTGAGACGGCTAAATAAAGGGAAACAGATAGCTGCATCAGCCGGTATTCAGTAGCAAAGTGCTCTGTCATGTTTGGTAAGCTGGGTAAAAACATATTCATAACCATTGCGGAAAAACCAGCTAATAGGATCAGTGTTACGATATGTGGTGGGTTAGTACGGTCTAAAAATTTGACCTGTGTTTTTATTTGCATTGGTCAGGCGTATTGTTGTGTTGATGGTCTGTCCAGTGCCTAACAAAGTAAAGTTAAGCAATTTGCAAATTTGCATTTTGCAAATTGCTTAATGAAAATATTTTGCAAATATGCTAAAATTCCATTTCCGAAGCTGCATTGGCGTTATATACAGTTGCTAGTGCAGGGCGGGGACATTATGAAAGACATCTTGACAGAACTTAAGTCACGGCGAGAGGAAGCCCGGTTGGGTGGCGGACAAAAGCGCATTGATGCGCAACATAGCCGTGGCAAGCTTACAGCACGTGAGCGTGTGGAATTGCTATTGGACGATGATTCTTTTGAAGAGTTTGACATGTTCGTTACGCATCGCTGTAACGACTTTGGTATGGAAAAACAAAAACCTGCAGGTGATGGTGTCGTAACTGGATGGGGTACGATTAATGGACGCATGATTTATGTGTTCAGTCAGGACTTCACTGTTTTTGGCGGGTCTCTCTCCGAAACGCATGCCCAAAAAATATGCAAAATTATGGATATGGCCATACAGAACGGTGCACCAGTGATTGGTATTAATGATTCAGGCGGTGCTCGGATCCAAGAAGGTGTAGCTTCACTGGCCGGCTATGCTGAGGTGTTTCAAAGGAATATTTTAGCTTCAGGTGTAGTGCCGCAAATTTCAATAATCATGGGTCCTTGTGCGGGTGGTGCCGTATATAGTCCCGCAATGACCGACTTCATATTCATGGTGAAAGACACGTCCTACATGTTTGTGACTGGTCCAGATGTTGTTAAAACTGTCACAAATGAAATAGTTACAGCTGAAGAATTGGGCGGTGCCTCCACTCACACGAAAAAGTCATCGGTTGCTGATGGCGCTTTTGAAAATGATGTAGAGGCTCTGGCTGAAGTCCGACGGTTGGTAGATTTCTTACCATTAAATAATCGTCAAAAACCCCCACAGCGACCATTTTTTGATGAGCCCGAGCGAATTGAAGCATCTCTGGATACGCTTGTCCCAGATAACACAAATAAACCCTATGACATGAAAGAACTCATTCTGAAGGTGGCAGATGAATCGGACTTCTATGAAATTCAGGAAGATTTTGCAAAAAACATAATTACGGGGTTCATTCGAATTGAAGGACAAACTGTTGGGGTGGTGGCAAATCAACCAATGGTGCTTGCGGGTTGTTTAGATATTGATAGTTCTCGTAAGGCTGCTCGATTTGTGCGTTTTTGTGATGCGTTTGAAATTCCCATTTTGACATTTGTCGACGTACCTGGATTTCTGCCTGGTACCGGACAAGAATATGGAGGGGTCATCAAGCATGGGGCTAAGTTACTCTTTGCTTATGGGGAGGCAACGGTGCCTAAAGTGACTGTGATCACTCGGAAGGCTTACGGTGGCGCCTACGATGTTATGTCGTCCAAACACTTAAGGGGAGATTTCAACTATGCTTGGCCCACGGCAGAAATTGCAGTCATGGGTGCGAAAGGTGCCACCGAGATTATCCATCGTGCGGATTTAGGTGATGCAGACAAGATTGCGGCTCACACGCGGGATTATGAAGGCCGTTTTGCTAACCCGTTTGTTGCCGGGGAGAAGGGTTTTATAGACGAGGTGATCCAACCGCGTTCCACTCGAAAGAGGGTAAGTCGTGCTTTTGCCTCCTTACGCGGGAAAAGTTTAAAGAACCCTTGGAAAAAACACGATAATATCCCACTTTAATTAAAGGTCAGTGGCTTTAATGTCTGATCCAATATTTCATATGATTTCTGGTGGTCCTAGTTCTGTCGCGCCGTTTTCTCAAGCAGTAGAGAGTAATGAATGGTTCTTTTTAATGGGTCAAATTCCGACGGACCCGAAGTTGCCAGATGCTCCGCTGCCTATTGGAATAGTCGCGCCGACAAGCCGTGTTATGGAAAATCTGGTGATTATCCTCGCTGGTGTTCATTCAGAAATTGGTCACGTAGATCAATGCCGATGTTATCTGACAGAGTTTGAACGCGATTATGCTAATGTTAATAAAACTTATCAGCGTTATTTTAAAGTAGATTTTCTTCCAGCACACACCACAGTTGCAGGTATGGCTCCAGTAATAGGTGCGTTAATCGAAATTGATCGCATAGCAAGGCGCCTAATATGAAAACGCGATGGCATGTTTCAAAAAACGGTGACGCTATAACCTTGTATTTAACGTATCCGCCTAGATTTGATTTCTCTGCGGTCACAGTTTTGCCGCGCGGTCATCCTCTTCGCCTAGCCCATCAAATTCGCCAAGACCTTTGGCGAGCTTTGAGGCATGTACGTGGGTTTTCGCCTGTCATTAGACTTGACCCGATTTTAACTGGCTGGTCTGTGACCGCCGGGGGGCGCATAATGGGAAAGGTTGCACCAATTATTTTGGAGCGTGCAGAGACCGTTTTGGGTGATGAGAAAAATCGTGCAAGATGGTTAAAATTTGCAGGATTGAGATCATGAAGCTGTTGGAAATTAAAGATTACATAGCTTTTCATAATCCTTGCAAAATGTTTAATGAAGCAACCCAAAGCTGTAAGCGGCAATTGGTATATGGTTGGTATACTGTTGTTTTTATTGTAATTTTTCCACTTTCTGCGCAATCTGAATTTGTACCATCTGGTCAACGGCTTTTGTTAATAGAAGTTCTTGAGGACGTTGTTGATGGTGAAGATTGGCTGAGAACAGCTTTGTTGCGCCTCAAATTACACGCTCACTTTATACGATTTCTTACGAAACTACGGAGGCTGACTTCACATACTTATGCGATTATATGGTCGGTACTTATTTGATAGTGTACGACTTGAATTCAGACGTTATTGTAATCTCGATGATGGATAAGCCAGTAGCATTTGGGGTTTTAAATCTGGATCTGACTCAACTTTTTGAAGCTTTTCGTTTATCTGATGAAGGCTGTGTGCTGGATGATTTTTGAATATGCATAACTTTAATATTCTGTCACCCGTATTTGTGAGGACATGGTAATGTTGAAACATCGTGCTTTTCCTGGACGCCTGTCTGGAACGGACTTTCAATTTATTATCCGCCGTCCAAACCCTAGAGGAGTTACAACTTTAACAAGGCGGGAACGTTATTCCGATCGCCGACCAACAGATCAGCGCGCTGACGCTGCATTTTTCGGCGCTTTATGGAAACATTTTGGTGATCAGCCATTTGAAAGAGGAAATTTGGATGCTGGCCGTCTGTCTTGGTTGTTTGGCCGAGAGATCATTCCAGCCACTGATCCTTTTGATTTGGCAGATTACAAAGCGTTATTGGTTATTAATGAGAAGCTTGCACGAACAACTTTTCCTGAAGCGTTTGAATAGGTTTGGGTATGTATTTTAAACTGAAAGTTTATAACGGATGTGAGGTACAATTCCCTGCCAATCAGATTAGACTATTGTCGAAGTTTTCTTTAGGGATTTGCAAGCCGCCCTGCCTGCAAAGAAACTCAACCTGATGCCGAAATTTGTCAATCTCTTAACTTTTTTACGTTTTCAACGATGCAGTTTACCTGTGTGGCCTTAGTGCACAACTATGTATTGCAGTTTTTCAACTCTAAGGAGAGGCATCTTGTTTAAAAAGCTCTTAATCGCCAATCGAGGTGAAATCGCCTGCCGTGTTATTAAATCGGCTCGTAAGATGGGTATTGCGACTGTTGCTATATACTCTGATGCAGATTCAAAATCTTTACATGTTCAGATGGCTGATGAAGCAATTCATATTGGACCACCTCCAGCCAATCAGTCTTATATTTTAATCGATAAGGTAATGGATGCGGTCAAAACTTCAGGAGCGCAAGCCGTTCATCCAGGTTATGGGTTTTTGAGTGAAAATAGCAAATTTGCAGAGGCGCTTGAAGCTGCTGGAGTAGTATTCGTCGGTCCACCCGTTGGCGCAATAGAAAAGATGGGTGATAAAATTACCTCAAAGAAAATTGCCCAAAACGCAGGTGTTAATACGGTGCCAGGATATATGGGACTGATTAAAGACGCAGATGAAGCAGTTAAAATCTCGCATGAGGTTGGTTATCCCGTAATGCTAAAAGCTTCTGCTGGCGGTGGCGGAAAGGGCATGCGTATCGCATGGAATGATGAAGAGGCTCGTGAAGGCTACCAGTCTTCCAAGAATGAAGCCGCCAACAGTTTTGGCGATGATCGAATTTTTATTGAAAAATATGTGACCCAACCCCGTCATATTGAAATTCAAGTATTATGTGACGTTCATGGGAATGGTGTTTACCTTGGTGAGCGTGAATGCTCTATTCAACGGCGCAACCAAAAAGTTGTTGAAGAGGCTCCAAGTCCTTTTTTAGACGAAGCAACCCGTTGTGCAATGGGGGAACAGGCGGTGGCGCTTGCACAAGCGGTTGGTTACGCCAGTGCTGGAACGGTCGAGTTTATAGTCGATGGTACAAAGAATTTTTACTTTCTCGAAATGAACACCCGCCTTCAGGTTGAACACCCGGTAACTGAGTTAGTCACCGGTGTAGATCTTGTTGAACAAATGATCCGCGTTGCAGCAGGGGAACCACTCAGTATAGCGCAAGAAAATGTGAGCTTATCTGGTTGGGCAATCGAAAATCGTTTGTATGCTGAGGATCCTTATCGTGGTTTCTTACCTTCTATTGGCCGTTTGACGCGCTATCGTCCCCCTATCGAAGTGGCGGCAGGTCCATTATTGGATGCTGGAAAATGGCAGAGTGATGTTGCAGAAGGTGCAACCGCTGTGCGCAACGATACAGGGGTTTATGAAGGTGGTGAAATCAGTATGTATTATGACCCAATGATTGCCAAGCTGTGCACATGGGGCCCTGATCGAGCGACAGCAATTGAGGCGATGCGGGTTGCTTTGGATAGCTTTGAGGTCGAAGGAATTGGACATAACCTTCCCTTTTTGAGTGCTGTGATGGATCATCCAATATTTATTAAGGGTGAAATGACGACTGCTTTTATTGCAGAAGAATACCCAGACGGCTTCGAAGGTGTAAGGTTGCCAGGGTCAGAGTTGCAGCGAGTTGCTGCAACATGTGCTGCGATGCATCGGGTTAGTGAGATACGTCGTACCCGTATTTCTGGACGAATGAGTAATCATGAGCGAAAGATAGGCACCAATTGGAACGTTTCTGTTCAAGGTGAATCCTATAATTTAACGACAGAGGCAGATCACGACGGAACAACAGTTTTGTTTGACGGTGGTATTAAGTTAAGGGTTGCAGGAGATTGGAAGCCTGGAGAATCTCTTGCAGTCATGTCCGTGGATTGTTCGCCTTTAATTTTAAAGGTCAATAAGATATCGGGTGGATTCCGTATTCGAACTCGAGGTGCCGACCTCAAGGTCCACGTGCGTACGTTGCGTCAGTCAGAACTGGCACAGCTTATGCTGGAAAAAAACTCACCGGATATGTCTAAAATGTTGCTATGCCCTATGCCTGGGTTGTTGGTAAAATTGGATGTGTCCGAAGGTGAAGAAATACAAGAAGGGCAGGCGCTTTGTACTATTGAAGCTATGAAGATGGAAAATATCCTTCGTGCAGAGAAACGAGGTTCAGTTTCCAAAATTAATGTTGGCGCTGGTGACAGTTTGTCGGTTGATGATGTGATTATGGAATTTGAATGAACAAATTTTGGATCATAATTTTAGTTTCAAGGTGTGTTAATGCGTGTTTCAGACTATCTCTTAAGCATCATTATAATGAGAAATCCTATATTCAACGCGATTTTATTTCTCTTCTTCGCATGGGCATCTTGTCAATCGTACGGGATAATTCCCGAACGCTTAAGGGGAAGGGCTTACGCAACTTAATACTGCCGTCTTTGCCTATTAGAACTAGCATAAAACCTCGTGGACGAAATTTTTCGCGGAGTGGTTGCATCGATGAAGGGTCAGTGTCGATAAGCACTACCACATCACGCTTGGTTAATGGTTCTGGTTCGCTCTGGAAAAAACCTAATTGTTGTTGGAAATTTGGATCATTTGGGCTGTCGGCAAAGACAATAACGGGTCGCTTTTGCCAAGTAAATTCATCTAAGTCTGAGATGTTGGTGTCAAGATATGCAAATGGGTCTGTTTCCATTGGTTTATCTGCTGCTTGCGCTGCCACTCCCAAAAGTCCCATTGAAATAATAAATAAAAATTGTCTCATACGCCCACCTGCTCTAGTTCTTCTAGTCAATTATTTGAGAAATGCGACTGGCGCTGTAATTAATTTTAATAGCTGCACCTGCGGCTGTTGGAATAAGTCATATATTTCAGGTTTTACAAGAGTATTAAGCAATCTTTTAAACCCCGAACAAGCTACTGGTCCGTTTGATAAATTATGCCAATTATGGATGGTTTTTATATTTATACCACACAACATGAACAGTTTTGTCAAATAAATCGAACAGTTCACGTAAAATTTAAAAGCTCGCTGATTTCTTGTGACAATAAACACTAAATATCGAAAGAGAATTCAGATCGTTACTACGCAAAACATAACTTGCTGGCTGAATCCGGAAACAAAGGACAATGAAATGACATCAAAGAAAGATGCCTGGCGCGACATAGCTGAAGTAGAGTTGCGCGGTCGTTCAGTAGACGATCTGACTTGGAACACTCCTGAAGGTATTGAGGTGCAACCGATCTACACTCAGGATGATCTAGACGGAGTCGAACACCTAGGTTCGTTACCTGGCAATGCCCCATTTGTGCGTGGCGTAAAGGCTACCATGTATGCTGGTCGCCCATGGACTATTCGACAATACGCAGGTTTTTCAACGGCTGAGGAATCAAATGCTTTTTATCGCCGCGGATTGGCAGCTGGTCAGCAGGGAGTTTCTGTTGCTTTCGATCTAGCAACCCATCGTGGATATGACAGTGATCATGAACGCGTTGTTGGTGACGTTGGTAAGGCGGGTGTGGCCATCGATAGTGTTGAAGACATGAAAATACTATTTGATGGTATTCCTCTCGATAAGGTCTCTGTATCGATGACGATGAATGGAGCTGTAATTCCAATTTTAGCAAATTTCATAGTGGCTGGAGAAGAGCAAGGTGTGGGTTGTGCGGCTCTTTCGGGCACCATTCAAAATGATATCCTAAAGGAGTTTATGGTACGAAATACGTATATTTATCCGCCCGAGCCATCGATGCGGATTGTAGCAGATATTATCGAGTATACATCCGCTAATATGCCAAATTTTAATTCAATCTCAATTTCAGGTTATCACATGCAAGAGGCGGGTGCGAACCTTGTTCAAGAGCTTGCATTCACGCTTGCGGATGGACGTGAATATGTACGTGCAGCGATCGCGCGAGGTATGGACGTAGATAAATTTGCGGGTCGTTTGTCATTTTTCTTTGCAATTGGAATGAATTTTTTCATGGAAGTGGCCAAGCTGCGCGCCGCTCGATTGTTGTGGCATCGTATAATGAAGGAGTTTGCGCCCAAGGATCCAAAGTCATCTATGTTGCGTACTCATTGTCAAACCTCTGGAGTAAGCCTTGCCGAACAAGATCCTTACAATAATGTGGTGCGCACAGCCTATGAGGCTATGTCTGCAGTTCTGGGGGGAACCCAAAGCCTACATACCAATTCTTTGGATGAGGCCATTGGATTACCAACAGATCATTCATCACGTATTGCCCGAAATACACAGTTAATATTACAAGAAGAAACTGGGGTAACTAACGTGGTAGATCCGCTTGCTGGCAGTTACTATATTGAAAGGCTGACCAATGATTTAGCTGATGCGGCATGGAAACTGATAGAAGAGGTTGAAGAAATGGGAGGCATGACCAAGGCTGTTGCCTCTGGAATGCCAAAGTTGCGGATCGAAGAAGCAGCCGCAAACCGACAGGCAGGCATTGACCGCGGTGATGAAGTTATTGTTGGTGTCAATAAGTACCGTCGAGATAAACAAGAAGCACTTGAAATTCTTGATATCGATAATGCGGCAGTTCGCGCAAACCAGATTGTAAGGCTTGAAAAAATTCGAAGCAGCCGAAATGATAAATTTTGCATGGAGACGCTAAATATCTTGCGCGAGGCTGCCGCTAATGGGGGTAACCTTTTAGAAAAAGCAGTCGAAGCTGCCCGCGCACGTGCAACAGTTGGAGAAATCAGCATGGCTATGGAAAACGTTTTTGGGCGTCATCGTGCTGAGGTTAGAACACTGGCAGGTGTGTATGGTGCAGCTTACGAAGGTGATGCTAGTTTTGCAGCAATCCAAAAATCTGTGGAGGATTTTGCAAAAAACGAGGGCCGTCGTCCTCGAATGCTTGTTGTTAAAATGGGGCAGGATGGCCATGATCGGGGCGCTAAAGTGATTGCAACAGCCTTTGCTGATATCGGTTTTGATGTTGATGTAGGGCCTTTGTTTCAAACTCCGGAAGAAGCGGCCCAGGATGCTATAGACAATGATGTCCATGTGATTGGAATTTCCAGTCAGGCTGCTGGTCATAAAACGCTGGCACCAAAGTTGGTGGAGGCACTCAAAAGCGCAGGAGCAAATGATATTATTGTGATTTGTGGTGGGGTAATTCCCCAGCAGGATTACCAGTTCCTTTATGATGCTGGCGTCAAGGCAATCTTTGGCCCAGGCACAAACATTCCAGATGCTGCTCAGGATATTTTAACGATCATTCAAGGCACACGTGCTTAATTTAAAAATCACTAAAGATATTTGGTAATTCTTTATTAAAAATGCGGTGTAATGGTCTTGATTTGAAAAACGGTTCATATAATGAGCGTGAGCCTTTTCTTAAGCTTCTATCACTGACTAATTGGGAGAGCTTTGCATGAAATATCTTTCAAAGAATATTTTGTTAGTTTTAAGACAATGTTGAGCCTTGATCATTTGGTAGTAGGTTCGGCGAATTTAAATGCGGCACAGTCCTACATCGAGGAATCACTAGGTGTTTCAATGCAAACTGGTGGGACGCATGCTGTGTTCCAGACGCACAACGCTTTGTTGGGTCTGGAAGATGGCATCTATTTAGAGGCTATAGCACCTAATCCAGCAGTGCCGGAGCCTAGTCGTTCCCGTTGGTTTGATCTAGATAATTTCTCTGGACCAGCGCGACTTTCTAATTGGGCCTGCGCTGTTGAAAATATGGATGCTATTTTACCAATGATGCCACTAGGCGTTGGTTCGCCGGTTCAGGTATGTCGTGGGCAGTTGTCCTGGCGTATGGCGGTGTCAGATGAGGGTACTACACCATTCAACAACCTATGGCCTGCTTTAATAGAATGGCCAATAGGAGTGCATCCGACCGTAAATCTTGTACCTAGAGGAATCAAGTTGCGGCGTTTTACTTTGTTACATCCTGAAGGTGCAGATCTTGCGGAATTAATTACTAAAAACTTACAAGACGATAGGGTGGCGATAGAAACAGGACCCATTGCGATGCAAGCTGTATTTGACACTGCAAATGGAGAGCGCTGGTTGTAATCTAGACAAGCAATACCAAATCTAAATAGGAAAATTTTTATCTATAGAATCGAGCAAATGGAGTTGAGTGGAATGTTCCATGAATTGATATTTGAAAATAATGTAAGACAGTTTTTAACCTCTCTTCTTTTGAACTTTTCTTTACACTGAAGATGCCTGACACTGGGATCAATGTGGACTAAAGTAAAATAATGTCACTTTGGACCCGTATATTAGAAGCTTTAGCCGCCCTGTCTGCTGGTGACGGTCTTACTGCTGTTTTTGATAAACTTCGCACACCGCCAGAGCGAAGTGTGGCTTTTGCTATTGCCGTAATCGCCCTTGCAGCAAAAATGGCTAAGGCTGATGGGCTTGTAACTCGTAATGAGGTTAGAGCCTTTCGTGAGGTATTCTACATTGCTTCCAAAGATGAAGCAGGGGCGGCTCGTGTTTTTGATTTTGCGCGAACAGACGTTGCAGGATTTGAGGATTACGCCAAACGTATTCATACTATGTTTGCTGGTTCGCCAGAAACGCTCAATGATTTATTAGAGGGTTTGTTCCATATTGCTATGGCTGATGGATTTTATCATCCAAATGAAAATGCATTTTTGGAGCGTGTGGCGCAGATATTTTCAGTACCAGATAATAATTTTAGGGCCTTACGGGCACGGTTTGTGCCTGACGATTTTACGGATCCCTATACCGTTTTGGGCGTAAGTGCTGCACTTGAACTCGAAGAAATCCGCGTTGAATGGCGTAAGCTGGTACTTGAAAATCACCCTGATGCAATGATGGCGCGCGGTGTGCCAAAAGAAGCGGTACGCTTGGCGGAAAAAAGAATGATAGATATCAATTATGCATGGGAAGAAATTCAGAATAGTCGCGGCTGACTTACTACTGCTAATGCGAATTCGCGCAGGCCGCAAAAACTGCATTGATATTAACAACTTAAAAATTTTACCCAAACCTATTGCGCTCTGGTCCTAACCTTTACTTCTGCTCCAAGTGACGAGGCTAAGGAATTCAAGCGCGTCTCGGCAACTTCTCCAAATAGGGGCATCGCATCTTGCGAGAGGTGGAGTTCCATTAGCTTTTTTTTGGGAAACCAGCGCAATTCTCCTCGGTCAGCATCATTTTCCATCCAAAGCATTGAACCAAATCGCATGGCTTTACCTACAATTAGTGCATCTAATCGTGCCTTTTCGTCAATTAAACTGCATAATTCTTGGAATTGAACACCTCTGTGCTCGTTGGAGTAGCGGTGTAATAGTGCCAATCCAAGGAAGATACGTTCTGAATGCTTGAGACCACCCAAATTGGCTCGAGTTGCATTGTCGAAACAAACTTCGGCTCGGTAATCGGGGTGAGCCCTCCAACTTACGTCATGTAACAAACAGGCGGCTTTAATAATACGTTTCTTGTTAAGTGAGACAGAGCGGAAGAGTGGATAAATAAAACGGTAGAGCAGTATGCCAAATCCAGGAGTGCGGGCATCCTTGGCTTCAGCAAAATGGCACGCTTCGATTAATGGATCACGGTTCCGTAATCGTTCAGGCATTTGCTCATAGAGCATACCCTCGCGAATCCCATAACTGGATATTGCAATGTCTTTGGGCCGAAAAGTTTTTACCAAGCGGTAGAGGACGTCAGTTGCCATGGGCACTAGGGACATCCTTGAAGAGGAAATTCTACAATCTACAGCCAATGCCCTGTGATCTGGGTGGTCGGCTATAAATTTTGCAGTTGTAGATACAGATGACGCGGTCATACGATATTCATGAAGAACGTGTAACGGGTATCTGCGCCGAAACATGTCTACACGCGCAATCGCCCGCCACGATCCACCAACTAAAAAAAGTCTGTCACGCTGACTGCCCAAAACGTCATGCAGTTTTTGTACATCTTCTTTCACGTGAGCCCGTCGTCCCTTTTTACCGCCCCCAATGGCCTGCAGTTTGAGTGGGCCAAGGTCAGAGCTAACTCGCTTACCAACTTGTCCGTCAAATATTTCTGCTAGTTCCATGGAAGATCCACCAATATCACAAACTAGGCCATAGGATCCCGGCCAACCCAATAAAACACCCTGAGCAGATAAGCGCGCTTCTTCTCGCCCATTGATAATGCGCACATGCAATCCTGTTTCGTTCAAAATATCACGACAGAAAGCCTTTCCATCCTTCGCATCACGGACGGCTGCAGTTGCGACAACAGATAGACTGGATAGTAGCATCCCTTCAGCGAGCTGATGAAAACGGCGTAGTGCACTCAAAGCTCTGATACGTCCTTTTGGATTTAGGTAGCCAGTTTCAGATACACCGGCACCCAGAGCACACATTATTTTTTCATTGTAAAAATACGCTGGGGACCGAGCCGCTCCATCAAACACGACAAGTCGGACCGAGTTTGAACCAATATCAACCACGCCTACTCGAGCAAGAGCGCGCGCAGAAGGATCTTTGAACAATGGTTGCCCAAATAGACCGCCATCTAAATTTTTTGGCTCCACCAAAACTTTCATGGCCCCCTGACGACACATTCTGCATAATAGTGATGAACTAGTGGTGGCTTTGGGTCAACGTATCGTTACGCTGTGGTAAGATCAGTTTTGTCACTGTTGCTGTGAAGTGCGTCTAGAATTTATCCTCTGTAGTCATTAGTCTTGAGTGTGGGTTAGATTTGGTACATCCGCTGCTCCAGCTGAACCGCGGCCGGAAAGAGAGGGGTTTTCCATAAAAAATCGGTGACAGTTAAAGGCGAAGGCTCCTTTAGGAATCTCAGGTCGAGTAAATTTACCTTCGGGCCCCATGACCCAACTTTGTGATGTATCTGCCAAATTGGCAGCCATAATCTGGCTCACAATTTGGGCCTTGACGGTTGCGTTTTGTATTTCCACCAACGTTTCTACCCGGCGGGTCAGGTTCCGACCCATCCAATCGGCAGAAGATATAAAAACGCGCGCTCTTTTTGATTGTAAACCATATCCGTTTCCAAAACAGACAACTCTAGAATGCTCAAGAAATCGTCCAATAATCGATTTTACCCTAATGTTTTCAGATAAACTTTTAATCCCGGGGCGTAAGCCACAGATCCCACGTACAATTAAACTAATTTTGACGCCGGCCTGGCTTGCGGCATACAGAGCATCAATTACTTCGCTGTCGATAATGGAATTCATTTTTGCCCAGATTTCTGCAGGTTTTCCGGCTCGTGCGTGTTCTGCTTCTATCGAGATCATCTTCAGCAACTTTGGCTTGAGTGTTGTGGGAGATATAGCAAGGTTATCTAAACCTTTGGGTGGTGCGTAACCGGATAGATAATTGAATACTTTTGTTGCGTCACGCCCTAGTTCAGAATCGCAAGTAAACAAAGAAAGATCTGTATAAATCCGCGCTGTAATGGGATGATAATTACCAGTTCCATAGTGCGTGTAGGTCACTAGTTTATTGCCTTCACGACGCACGACCGTACTAATTTTTGCATGTGTCTTTAGATCTATAAAGCCATACACAACATGCGCTCCAGCACGTTCCAAACGCCGAGACTGACGTATATTGGCAGCCTCGTCAAAGCGTGCTTTTAATTCGACTAAAGCGGTTACGGACTTACCATCTTCCGCTGCTTCGCAAAGCGCCTCGACAATAGGGGATTTCTTGGAAGTCCGATATAATGTTTGTTTGATTGCAACCACGTTGGGATCAAGGGCAGCTTGTTTTAAAAACCTGACAACCATGTCAAAGGTTTCATAGGGATGATGTAACAACATATCTTTTTGCGAGATTGCTGCGAACATGTCCCCTTCAAAATCGGTAACACGTTCTGGAACGCGTGGGGTGAAGGTAGGCCAAAGTAAATCTGGTCGCGCTTCTGTTACTAATTCGCTCAAATCTGCCATGCCTATCATGCCCTGGAGTTCAATAACTTCTGCATTGCTAACGCCCAGTTCGTTCATTATGACGGCCATAAGTTTTGCTGGAGCTCCGGCTGAATGGGTTAGGCGTACGACCTCACCACGACGGCGGCGTTTGAGGGCGACTTCGAACTCGCGGACCAAATCTTCAGCCTCGTCTTCGACTTCTAAATCGCTATCCCGTAATACCTGAAATTCGAAATGTGCATTAAGTACATATCCAGGAAACAGGGTAGGGATTTTTAGCAGTAACAACTCTTCGAGAGGTAAAAACCGGGTCGCGTCACCGGGAAGAGTAACAAAACGATTAATTTGTGCTGGTATCGGCAAAAGCGCTTGCAGGCTCCGCTTGTCAGACACGCGTTCCATTTGAAGAGCAAGCGCGTACCCAGTGTTTGGAATAAAGGGAAAAGGATGTGCTGGATCAATTGCAAGAGGGGATAAGACAGGAAAAACACTTGCCAGAAAGACTTTATCAATGTGCAAGCAATCCTCATCGTTCAATTCATCGCGCTTCAGTATTGATAGCCCCTTTTTTTCCATTTCTTTTTGTAACTGGGTCAGAACTCTTTGTTGTGTTTGCATTAGATTGCGAGCGTCTTCATCAATAAGAACAAGCTGTTCGGAAGGGCTCAGCCCGTCGGCGGCGGGCGATGTGTTGCCTGAGTGAGCTAACTCGCGCAAACCAGCAACTCTTACAGTATAAAATTCGTCTAGGTTCGTAGCGGAAATAGACAAAAATCGTAGTCTTTCTAAAAGGGGAACACGCGTGTTTTTAGCCTCTTCAACTACGCGCCAGTTGAAACCTAACCAGCTCAATTCACGATTAAAAAAACGCCCTGGCCCTGCTGGATCAAAGTCATTTAGTTCCACAGAGCATGGGAACGGGGATTCAAGAAAATCAGCGTTTGTCATCAGATCCCTTTGGTAGAAAATCTTCGAGCTAAAGTATGCTTATCTCTCAGAATTAACACTATTGTCCAGTAATTCGGCTGCGAGTTTACGCGTAATTGGTTTTTGTCGTTCAAGACTGACAGTATCTAGGGCGTCTACGATCTGATGAGCTGCTGCAAAACTGCGCTCCATATGGGTTATCAAATATGGAATGACGTCTGCTTTTGATTTCAATTGACGATCTACAAAAAGTTTTGCCAAAACTGCGCTGAGCAATGTGTCGTCTGGTGCCTCAAGTGATGCATGATGTGTTTCGTCAACACGACTTTGCAGGTCCGGCAAACTCAAGCCCCAAAGGCGTGGCGATTGAATGCCTGTCATTAACAGGGGTATCCCAGCACTTTGTAAAAGGTTGTGTAAATGAAATAGAGCTGTCTGACACAGTATATCGTTATAAATAACATCAACGTCTTCTACGGCTATCGGTTTGCGAGCCAAAATATCCAGCTTCATTTCGAAAAGTTCAGACGCAAAAACTATGCGTGCGCCTGTCTCTGATGCCCAAACATGGGTTAAATGGGATTTCCCCGCTCCGATAGGTCCGGTTAGTACTAGTTTAGATAGAGGCCACTTCCGCCAATTATCAATCATCTTTACTGCCACCGTATTGGACGGTGCGATCATAAAATCGTCACGTTCAAGCGCTGTACGTGCAGGTAGATTAAACCCCAATTGGATTGCCATTATTTAATCTTTGGTCGCTGGCTCTGATTGGCCTGTCTCG
The DNA here is from genome assembly GCA_905480645.1 of uncultured Tateyamaria sp. Taxonomy (GTDB): domain Bacteria; phylum Pseudomonadota; class Alphaproteobacteria; order Rhodobacterales; family Rhodobacteraceae; genus Tateyamaria. The sequence continues at coordinate 123,119 of CAJQRC010000026.1, read as the reverse complement.
GTCACCCCACGATACAAAGGACCGTTTCGATATTGCTCTGCTGCAAAGCGTACAAAAACGCCGAGAGCTGCAGCTAGTGGTACAGCAATAAGCATACCGACAAAACCGAACAGAGCACCAAAAACTGATAAGGCAAGAATGAGCCAAACGGGGTGAAGGCCAATGCTATTTCCAACTAATTTTGGTGTCAAAAAGTTACCTTCTATCATTTGCCCACTTGCAAAAATTCCGGCTACGGCTCCTATCCAAACCCACTCACCCCAGAATTGAAAAAGCGCTAACCCAAGGGCTAATCCGCCCCCAACGAGTGCACCAACGTAAGGTATGAATGTGAGCAGCCCAGCAATAAAGCCTACCACTAAGCCAAATTGTAACCCGACTAACATAAGAGTAATGGCGTAATAAGTGCCAAGTACGAGGCAAACGGTGCCCATACCTCTTATGAAACTTGATAGTGTTTTATCGATTTCTGAAGCAAGTCTTCGAATGACTGGTGCGTGATCCAATGGCAACATATCGTCAATTTTACCTATCATGCGATCCCAATCTAATAGTAGATAAATTGAAACAACCGGCACGATAACAAACAAGATTATAACCTCCAGCAGCGTTGCGGCTGATGACAGCGCTGTATTCAACAACTGTGCGCCATGCTCGGAAACAGTTTGCCCAAGTGTCTCTAAGCTTTTATGAAGTGTTGACTGCTCATCGAGTAAACTGGGGAATTTTTCTGTTAAAAAGTCACTAAAGTTTTGAGCTAAAGTAGGTATAATATTAAAAAGCTGCACTGACTGTTGAATTAAGGTTGGTAAAATCATTAACGCAATGATTACAAATGCAATGATTGACGAAATAGTTATTATTCCAGTTGCTAGGCTTCGACTACATCCATGATTTTCCAACCAATCTGCGACGGGGTCGAGAAAATATGCTATCGCGGCGCCAAGGAAAAAAGGCAAAAGTTGATTACCAAGAGCATAAAGCACTATGAATAAAACGGCGGCGGCTATGCCCCAATACTTAACTTGATCACTGACCGGCAGGCTCATGTCTACTCCATGCGTTGTTGGACTAGACATCACGGATTTGGCGAGAATATTCAAGTGTTGGAATGCAGGAGGCCTCGCCAATAGCAAGACCCCTTTGTTTTAAAGATGTTGGGCTTACCTCAGTGGCAGGCGGGACGAGTTCCTGGAAGCAATACTTTGTCAATGACGTGGATCACGCCATTATCTGCTTGAATATTAGCAATAATCACATTGGCCAAATCTCCAGTCCCATCTGAGATAGATACTCCAGACGAATTTTTGGTGATACATAAACGTTCAGATGCCAAGACGGGTTTAAAATAGTTTGATCCAGTTGGGATTTGTTCAGCCAACAGTTTGCGATCGTCTACATGGTAAAGTAAAATATTGCTTAATTGTTCTTTGTTTTCCGGTTTGAGCAACGTTTCGACAGTGCCTTCTGGCAAGGCAGCAAACGCATCGTTGACAGGTGCAAAGACCGTAAATGGACCTGATCCTTGAAGAGTTTCAGCAAGACCAGCTGCACTTACAGCAGAAACTAAAGTTGAAAAACGCTCGTCTTCAGATGCTATTTCTACGATGTTGGCGGCGTGGGCAGCGGAATTGATCGACAAAGCTGCGATAACGATTGCGGCAGTTCTACTTAAGGTATTCATGGTATGTATCTCCAGTTTATAAAGTCGCGTTTTTGCAACTTTCATGAGAGTTACGCGGGTCATCTGAAAACGGGTCACTGGTATCACGCGTTTGTTAAATTGAGTGATCAAACGGAATCCAAAATGTCTACTTGCATAAAACAACAATGACATTTTTGAACCTAGAATTTAAAGAGCAGACGCTTATATTAATGCTGATTAACCGGCACTGATTAACTCTAATTGCTCTGTGCATCTATTTAGAACTACGCGCCCAGAGTATCAGTTAGACTGTAATGCAGCATTTCCACCGTCGTGCAAGTGCTGCAAGTATAGATCTTCGCATTTTCATGGTTTTTAGTGAGAAAGAAAGATGTGAAACTCCAAGCTTTTAAGGTCCATCTTGGATGTAAGTACCAAGATCACTGGTTTCGAGTGTTGATCATGTCGATACTAGACAAAACCCTCAACACCAACCATTGAAATATCACTCCCAAAAAGCCGAACCTATCGGGCAGAGTAAAATCTGCGCTAGATCGAGCAGCTGCGATGACCGCTGGTAAACCTCTTAGATTTGATTCAATTATCAGGAATCGGGTTTTATAAAGCACAACGGTACTACGTGAAGCGTCAACGGCGTTATTGACAATACGCAGCCAATTTTTGTTTATTTTGCTAGTTTTTAATGGAGATAACGTATGCGCACCCAATTTGATGCTGAATTACAAGACCGTCTTTTGCGTTATGTCGTCATCGATAGTCAAAGTGATGATGCCAGCCAAACAGTACCAAGCACTCGCTGCCAGCTCGATATGTCTCGTCTATTAATGACAGAACTCATAGAAATGGGCGCGCAAGATGTTTCTCTGAATGAAGACAGTGTTGTGCTAGCTACAATACCTGCGACAATAGAAAATTCTACCCCGGTGATGGCTTGGCTTGCCCATGTGGATACTGCCCCACAATTTAACGCAACAGGGGTAAAGCCAGTTGTGCATAATGTATATAATGGCGGTGATATAAGTTTTTCTGAAGCGCCAAATCTTGTATTATCACCACATAACTTTCCCTATTTAGCTGAGAAAGTTGGAGAAGATATAATTACGGCTAGTGGGACGACTTTGTTGGGCGCTGATGACAAAGCGGGTGTAGCTGTAGTCATGACAGCTGCTCGTCATTTGCTTAAAAATAAAAATTTACCGTATGGCAACATTCGTATTGCTTTCGTACCAGATGAAGAAATTGGACGTGGAGTAACGCCCAAATTACCTGCAGATTTACAATCTGACTTTGCCTTCACTTTTGATGGGTCTAAGCCGGGTGAAATTGAGTATGAGAGCTTTTCTGCAGATTTAGGTCGTATTACTGTCACTGGGGTGTCAATCCATCCTGGGTGGGGCAAAGACAAGCTGGTTAATGCGTTGTCCCTTGCAGCTAAAATAACGCTGATGCTGCCAGCGAACATGACACCAGAAACAACCGAAGGACGGCAGGGCTTTATTCATCTTATAGCGCAATCGGGTGATGCCGCTGAGGTCGAAATGCAATTTATTCTTCGCGATTTTGAACTTGATGGTTTATTGGCAAAAGGCGCACTTTTACGTAATATTTGTTCTGCTGTAGCAGCTACAGAACCCCTTGCGCGGATTACATGTGAAATAAGTCATCAATATCGTAATATGCGATACTGGTTGGAAAGAGATATGGGTCCAGTCGAATTGGCTAAAGCTGCAGTCCGTGATGTTGGGCTTGAGCCGATTATGGGCGAAATCCGGGGTGGTACTGACGGATCTCGTTTAACGGAGTTTGGGACGCCATGCCCTAATATTTTTTGTGGGATGCAGAATGTACATGGTCCCCTTGAATGGGTTTCAGTGCAAGATATGGCTAAAGCTACTCAGGTAGCTTTGCACCTCGCGACACGAGCTGGCTACTCAGATGAGAAATCTTAACATCTTGTTTAACAAACCGCGCCTTTGCCAATTGCGACAGTGGAGCGATTGCCCTAATCAAGTTATAAAATTTCTGTTAGGAGCCGCGTTATGCGTTTTAGCCGCTACTTTCTGCCTGTTCTCAAGGAAAACCCCAGCGAGGCACAAATTGTAAGCCATCGCTTAATGTTGCGTGCGGGTATGATTAAGCAAGCCAGTGCTGGAATCTATTCTTGGCTTCCGCTTGGGTTTAAGGTCTTGCGCAAGATTGAAAATATTGTTCATGAAGAACAACAACGCGCAGGCCACATGCCTATGCTGATGCCTACAATTCAATCAGCGGATCTTTGGCGCGAAAGTGGGCGTTATGATGCTTTTGGAGCAGAGATGCTGCGTATTAAAGATCGTCATGATCGTGATATGTTATTCACGCCAACAGCTGAAGAACTAATCACTGATATCTTCCGAACTCACGTTGGAAGTTATAAGGATTTACCGCTTACTGTATATCAAATTCAGTGGAAATTTCGCGATGAGATACGCCCACGTTTTGGTGTAATGCGTGGCCGTGAATTTTACATGAAAGACGGTTATAATTTTGACTTGAACAAAGCAGATGCGCTCCATGCATATAATCGCCATCTTGTGAGCTATTTGCGCACTTATGAGCGAATGGGCTTAAAAGCCATACCCATGCGAGCAGATAGTGGAGCAATGGGGGGCGATAATACACATGAGTTTTTAGTATTGGCTGAAACGGGTGAAAGCGAAGTATTTTATGATAATTCGGTTATTGCATTAACCTTTGGTGATCGTGAAATTGATTACGATAATGTGGAACAATGCGCCGGTGTGCTGGATGAATTTACAAACTTGTATGCACGGACGGACGAAACTCATGATGAAGCTTTGTTTGCTGCAGTGCCGGAAGAACGTCGGCGAGTGGCGCGTGGCATTGAAGTTGGACAAATTTTTTATTTTGGAACTAAATACTCTGAAGCGTTAAATGCTGTTGTTCAAGGCCCTGATGGTAAGCTGTCACCTGTTCACATGGGCAGTCATGGTATCGGTGTCAGTCGCTTGCTTGGTGCGATTATAGAAGCCAACCATGATGACAAAGGTATCATTTGGCCTGAGGGTGTGACGCCATTTCACTGTGGTATAATAAATCTTAAGCAGGGTGATGAAGAGGCTGACGCAGCTTGTGATGCTATATACAATAGCATGACTGCGCTTGGCCTCGAGCCTTTGTATGATGATCGTAAAGAGCGTGCTGGTGGTAAATTTGCTACCATGGATTTGATTGGTATACCTTGGCGAATTACTATTGGGCCGCGAGGCTTAAAAAATGGAATAGTGGAGCTGACCTCGCGCCGGACTGGTGAGAGCGAGGAGCTGTCACCGGAATCAGCGGTGCAGAAAGTAATAAGTATTTATGCCAATATGTAGTGTAATTGGGCACCATCAGCCTTTTGATGTAAAGTATGTGAAATAGTGAAAGTGCGTCGCTTGTGCTTGATGAGTTATATCCAACGTTAAAAGCACCTGGCATTAATCTTTGTTAAGGATACGCCCAAGCTGGGGCCTTCTTTTGATTAGGAGTTTACAACGTGGTAACCCCCCCCTTTGCTCCATTCGAGTTTATGATCGCCTGGCGCTACTTGCGTGCGCGTCGCGCCGAAGGAGGGGTCAGCACAATGACATGGATTAGCCTAATCGGTATAACTTTGGCTGTATTTGCTTTGATAGCGACACTGTCAGTACGATCAGGCTTTCGCGCAGAATTTGTTGATACAATTCTGGGAGCAAATGCGCATGTGACGATCTACAATGTTGGGTCTTTCACTGAGAATGGTCCGATTGATCGAACAATAGCCGAATATGATAGTATAGCGGATGCACTGCGTTCTGTTCGCGGAGTTATCCGCGTTGCACCGTTGGTTAAAGGTCAAGTTATGATCAGCTTGCGAAACCAAAATGCAGGCGTGCAAGTGTATGGGATGACAGCTGAAAATTTAGCAACCTTGCCGCGTATTGCTGACCCTTTAAATTCTCAGGGCAATATTGGCCGTTACGTAAAAGGCATTGCGATCGGGTCAGGTGTTGCTCGAGAGTTAGGAGCTGCCATCGGAGACAGGGTTAAGCTTATATCGCCAAATGGCGTTAAGACTGCGTTTGGTATAAGTCCACGTATTAATGCCTACGAAATCACTTATATTTTTAGTGCAGGCCGCTATGATATTGACCGAACGCGTATTTATATGCCGCTTAAAGAAGCGCAATCATTTCTGAATCGCGAGGATGTGGTTGATGAAATCGAAGTTATGGTTGAAGCACCAGAAATGGTCGATCAGTATACCCACGCGCTTTTGGAAATTGCAGGGTCTGGAGCACAAGTTTGGACGTGGCGTGATGCTTCTGGAGCGTTTTTACGAGCACTAGAAGTTGAAGATAATGTCATGTTTGTGATTCTTTCAATCTTAGTTTTGATTGCGGCAATGAATATAGTCTCAGGGCTGATTATGCTTGTGAAAAATAAAGGCCGTGACATTGGCATTCTACGAACTGTGGGTTTTACTGAGGGCTCAATTTTACGCATTTTTTTCATTTGTGGTGCTTTTACTGGTCTGATTGGAACAGTGTTGGGTGTAATTCTTGGATGTCTTTTCGCTATCTATATTGATCCTTTGTTTTCCTTTGTGAACTATGTACTAGGGGGAGGAGTTTGGGATCCGGCCATACGCGGGATATATGCTCTGCCAGCTGAGTTAAACTTGAAAGATATTTTGAGTGCTGTGATATTATCTTTAGGCTTATCTTTTGTTGTAACTATTTTCCCAGCCCGACGAGCGGCTCGCATGAATCCAGTAGAGGCATTGCGATATGAGTGAACCTGTGCTGACCCTTCATGAAATAATTAAAGTTTACAATCAAAGTTTGCCTAATGCAGTAAATGTACTGCGAGGGGTAAATCTGTCTGTCGATAAAGGTGAGATTGTTGCACTTGTGGCGCCGTCAGGGGCGGGTAAATCAACTTTACTGCATATAGCAGGTCTGCTGGATAATGCAAACGACGGCGTAGTGACTCTAGCAGGACAAAACATGACAGATGAATCTGATAGTAGACGAACAGCGGCTCGAAGATCAGATGTGGGGTTTATCTATCAGTTTCATCATTTATTGCCCGAATTCACGGCTCTTGAAAATATTGTATTACCGCAACTCAGTGCGGGTGTCTCACGGTTAAATGCTGAAAAATATGCGCATGATTTATTGGTACGAGTTGGAATGGGTCGAAGAGCAGATCATAGGCCTGCTGCGCTTTCTGGTGGTGAGCAACAACGGGTCGCCTTCTGTAGAGCACTTGCCAATGGGCCAAGCCTACTTTTGGCAGATGAACCAACTGGTAACCTTGACCCGGAAACGTCCGATCAAGTTTTTGATATCTTATTGGAGTTAGTGCGAGGAACTGGTCTTGCTGCGCTGATTGCAACACATAACCTTTCACTTGCAGCGCGAATGGACCGGACTTTAACTTTAAAAAATGGCCAGTTGCTGTAGTTTTCTGATAATAGTCAGCTATTTACTGTGAGCATTTTCACTTACAGTTTTTTAATGAGATCGACAGTTTAGGTTACTAGTTTTCAAGTATAATTAGTGGAGCCTAGCTGCGTTTTGACTACCCTTTTTCAAGGGTATCAAGATATTTATAAGTAGCCGGAGACTCCTCGCAAATTCCAGGTCCACATTGCAAAAAAGTAGTCAGTGCGTTTGCCAATCCCAGAAAGACCATTAAGAAAAATGCTCCTTTTGCCAAAGAGCTTCCACCGAACAGGACCTTTTCAGAAGCACTCTCAACTGTCTGGTCATACTGTCTTTCGAACAACAGCATTATCGATGTGCCAAGGATTATCAGAAAAAATACAACAGCTGCCCAAGTATAATAGTGCATTCCAAAAATAGATGACCCGTAGTGCCCAGTTCCGGGTACAATATGCAAAAGTATTTGACGGATCGAAACACTAACCCCAAAGATAGCTGCTATTAAAACTAGCGCATAGTGTCGTGGGCGTGGATGGTAGAGTAAGTTGAGACCTAGCCCAAAGCCTACGGCAACAAAACCAACACGTTGAAGAAGGCATAAAGGGCATGGCAATTCATAAAGGAAAAATTGATAAAAATAAGCAACAATTAACACTAGGCAGATTGCAAGCATTCCTAACGCATTAAGTATTCTAGACGTTTCAAGAGAAAGTGACATTGCGTACCTATTACAGTTGAATTGTAAGTTGAGCTGTGGCGTGGAATTTGAACCAGTATAAGCTGACAGCAATTGCCAAAGCGAATGCGGCATAGGCGAATTTTGGCATACGTAGATACCCAAATAACATTGCCGCCGAAAACATCGCAAAAAGTAATGCCGCCACTTTTTCTACTCCAACCAAATATTTATAAAAGCTAATTGAATAATTAGCGTGAGCCTTTATCAAGAAAATCGCAAGTTTTAATTGGTTTTTAAAATTTTAATTTTCTAAATGTTTCGTACACTATTAATATTAGTTATGAATTTTGGTATCAAACCTTCTATACCAACTCTTAATGTTTTGGGATATATTTAAATTTCAGATATTTATAATGCCTTTACTTGATAACAGTACCGGCAAACTGTTTTTTGACGTAAAAAACTGTTTTTGTTCTATAATTATCATGTGATGCAAGCTTTGAGTGGAGTGTAAAAATGACAAGTGTTACCCAAAGCGAGATTGAATCTACAGTACAAACTGCTCTGCTTCGGCATGGCGCTGGGAAATTTTCTGCAGCTGAAGTCGCCCGTGCCGTGGCTCGGGCTGAGGCCACGGGAAACCGAATTTGTGGCCTTTATTATTTAGAAAGTTATTGCCTTCAACTGCGCAGTGGACGTGTCAGAGGTAATGTTCGCCCCGTAGTTAGTAAGCCACGGCCTGCGGCTATTTATGTAGATGCTAAAATGGGTTTTTCTCAACCTGCTTTTGCCCAAGGTCTAGCACCTGCACTCGACGCAGCGCGCGAATATGGCTTGGCTAGTCTTGCTATTGGTCATGCACATACATGCACTTCCTTGGGATATTTTACCGAACAGATTGCGCAGGCTGGTCTAATAGGTATTGGGTTCACTAATGCTTCACCGATCGTTGCACCACCGGGGGGAAAGGCTCGCGTCATTGGGACTAACCCAATCGCCTTTTCCGTTCCGGACGGAGAAGGCGGGCTAGCAATGCAATTTGACCAATCCACCACAACTGTTGCTTTAGGTAAGATTACTATGGCCAAAGCTGCGGGAGAGCGCATACCAAAAGGTTGGGCACTGGACGTCCATGGTCAGCCAACTGAAGACCCTGAAGCAGCACTTGGTGGGACCCTTGTATCAATGGGAGGGTATAAGGGTTGGGGTTTTGGCCTTATGGCAGAACTGCTTGCTGCTGGCATGACGGGTGGTGTTTTATCTCATGATGTAAAGCCGCTTAAAGCTTCGGAAGGTCCTCCGCATGACTTAGGTCAATATTATTTGCTAATTGATCCCAGTGCATCTGATGATTTTTCAAATCGGGTGATTATGCTAAGCTCACTTGTGGGTGCAGATGAAGGGGGACGGTTGCCGGGGCAAAACCGAGAAATAGCTGATCCAGTTACTGTTGATCCTACAGCATGGGTTCAAGCACTTAATCTTGCTGCTCAAGATATTTAATTTTAGCTCTAAGAGAATGATAATTTTAATTATTGGCAAATTCCTTCAATTCTAACGCCATCCCAAGGAAGGTACACTTCATGTTCTGGTGATTGAGGTAAAGGCGCTACTGGCATGGCTTGGCTAATAAGCGCATGCAAACGTCGGGTGCGCGTGGATTGTGGATCAAGTGTACGACAGCAGACGAATTCCTCAACAATAGATCCTTGCTGCTCGTAACCAAATTCGCTGAACATCCTTTTGGTGCTTATGTTGAACAGATAAGGATCTTCATGTATACGGTGTTCGCTTGCAGCCTTTAGGGGTGAATAGCTTGTTAATTGTCGGTTCTGCCATTGCCAAACGTGGGTTAACTCATGGGCCAACAACATTGCCGCTGACAGGTTAAGTTTGTTTGGATAGTTGGCAGCATAGTCATCTAGAAACCAGCGTTTATCAAAAAACACTCTCGAAAAAATTGTCACCGCTGCCGGCGTGGTCGTAATTATCGCGTCGGTTGGTGGAGGCAATAAAAGTTCGCGGCAGGTGGCTCTGGGTCTGGCTTTATGTTGAAATGTTATAGTTTGCGTCGGAGCGCCATTGATTAAACGAACACGCTTGATGTCTAGGGTATCACCATGAATACTTTTGGCTAAGGAAATTTCGTTTTTTGTTAATGGACGACCACAGCTCACTAATGAAGTCAAAATCAAGAAGGAAAGCAGTATTTTGCGCATTTACGGAAGCAATATCGTGAAAAATTTGAGATCAAATAGCTTTATAATTGTGTCATTCTGTGAAAAAATCTGTAGATAACGAGGTTTTTCATATCACGAGATAGCTTCGTGATAATACCACTACATACTCAGTTTCACTAAACAAAAGGATAACCCCCGTAGCAATTAAAGGGCTAGTAATAATAGTAATTTTATCTATCGATAGCTTCCTATGTTATAATAAATTGAAGTACCTTTAAGCTTGTATTCTTTTAATCTGAGACTGTGTACCGAAAAGGTAGGTTTTTATAAATCTAGTTCAGCCACAAAACGCGCATTTTCTTGGATATATTGGAACCGCATCTCTGGTTTTTTGCCCATCAATCGCTCAACTAGATCAGCAGTTTCACCGGGTTCGTCATCATCAATTGATATACGAATTAGTTTTCGCGTAGCGGGATTCATAGTGGTGTCTTTCAGATCTTTTGCATCCATCTCTCCAAGCCCTTTAAAACGGGAAACCTCAATTTTGCCTTTGCCTCCAAGGCCTTTTTCTAGCATTTCTATCCTCTCGGTATCGTCAATGCAATACACACGCCGTGCTCCTTGGGTGAGGCGAAACAGGGGTGGACAGGCAAGATAAAGGTGTCCGGAATCTATCATTGGTCTCATCTGAGTAAAAAAAAACGTCATTAAAAGTGCTGCAATATGTGCGCCGTCAACATCGGCGTCGGTCATAATAATCACCTTGTCATAACGCAAATCGTCAACATTAAATTTTGTCCCCAAGCCGACGCCGAGAGCTTGGGTTAAGTCTGAAATTTCGGTATTTGATCCAAGCTTGTTAGAAGCTGCACCTAGAACGTTCAAAATTTTACCTCTTAGCGGTAATAATGCTTGAGTTTTTCGATCACGGGCCATTTTAGCGGAGCCGCCCGCAGAATCGCCTTCAACTATGAACAACTCGGTTCCATCCCGAGACTTACTTGAGCAATCAGTCAATTTCCCTGGCAAACGTAATTTCTGTGTGGCTGTTTTCCGCGATGTTTCTTTTTCCTGTCGACGCCGCATTCGTTCTTCAGCGCGCAAGACCAGAAAATCCAATATGGCACCTGCAGATTTAGTGTCAGCTGCTAACCAATTGTCAAAGTGGTCACGTACAGAATTCTCTACCATTCGTTGGGCTTCGACGGTGGCGAGCCTATCCTTTGTTTGACCTACAAATTCAGGTTCTCGGATGAAGCACGATACCAGCGCCCCCGCGCCTGTTGTAAGATCTTCGCGAATGATTGTACTGGCTTTTTTATTATTAACCAACTCTCCGTAAGCTTTGATGCCTTTAAGAATAGCAGCCCAAAAACCAGTTTCGTGAGTGCCTCCTTCCGGCGTTGGGACTGTATTACAGTAGGACTGAATGAAACCATCACGGGCAGGCGTCCAGTTAATTGCCCATTCAACTTTGCCCGGAGCATTAAATTTTTCAAATGACACGGTACCAGAAAATGGCACGTTAGAATACGTAGTTACTTCGCCTAAGACTTCTTTCAAATAATCCGCAAGGCCGCCTGGAAAATGGAAGTTTGCCGAAGTTGCCGTTTCACCATCAGAAATTTCCGTTTTCCAACGAATTTCCACACCTGAGAATAGATAAGCTTTGGAGCGCGCCATTGTGAAAAGTCGCGCAGGTTTGAGGGTAAGTGAACCAAAAATTTCAGGGTCAGGGTGGAAAGTGACCGAAGTTCCGCGCCGATTTGGTGCTGCACCAATCATTGTAAGTTTTTTCTTAGGTACACCACGGGAAAACTCCATGGCGAACAACTCACGATTACGCGCCACCTCGACACGAAGGTAATCAGAAAGAGCGTTCACAACAGAACTGCCCACGCCATGTAATCCACCCGAAGTTTCGTAAGCATCTCCAGAAAATTTACCGCCTGCGTTTAAAGTACAAAAAATTATTTCAAGCGCTGACTTTTCTGGATCTTTTGGGTGTGGCCCAGTAGGGATGCCGCGACCATTATCGCGGACTGTTATACGTCCACTCTCATGCAATTCAATTTCTATCCATGTGGCGTGTCCGGCGACAGCTTCATCCATAGAGTTGTCGATTATTTCCGCGACCATGTGGTGTAGGGCGCGATCGTCCTTGCCTCCAATATACATGCCAGGGCGCAGTCGTACGTGCTCCATATCCTCCAACACCTGAATTGAAGAAGCATCATAGTTGTCCTTGGGCGCGCTGCTAAGAAGATCTGCCATTTTAACCGCTCTTTTTTAAACTACTATGTCAGAGGCATGAGAAGGGGGGAAGTGGGATTATTATCTATACAACTGAATCAACGCTAGGGTACGAAGAATTTTGAAGAATCCATAATAAAATTGACCCTTATGACATCCAGTCTAAAATGATATCTGCAACTTCTCGAGGCTTTTGATGCAAAACCCAGTGATCTGCATCAGCAATATTTGATCGAGTCAAATTTGGCGCGAATTCTTCCAGACCATCGGTGGACTGAGGTAGTAAAGTAACGTCATTGATTCCCCAAATGAGGAGGTGTGGGCATTTTACAAACAATTTTTTGATTGGTAGACAAGGCATTGGCGCTGGCATGCCCGGACTAGCTATAACCAGAGGAGAAGCGCGATACCAGTTGACCATACTTGTAACGCCTGAGGTCCGCCATGCAGTTTTATAATCGGCTAGGCGCTTGCCTGCTAACCAACTCATGTCCATATTGGCTGAAAACAATTTGATTAATTTAGCGAAGTCGTCTTTTTCTAACCCTTTGTCAGATTTTTTACTGCGTAGATAGTTGATGTATTGTGACGCCTTGGATTGTAATCCGCCTGCTGCCACAGCGCGCTGGAATGGTACTGGGTGCACACCATTAACAACAATTAAGCGTTTCACTAAGTTTGGTTGGAACATTGCTAGCCCATAGGCCACTGCAGCACCCCAGTCGTGACCAATTATGGTTATCGGTCCAACGTTCCCAATCAAAGCTGTCATGTCAGCAACTAAATTTGAAAAAGTATAAGCCCCAACATTAGCAGGCGCAAAGCTGCCGCCGTAGCCTCGCTGATCCGGAGCGATACAATGAAAACGGTGAGCGACCAATGGTGCTAAATCTTCCCAGGCATCACCAAACTCTGGAAAACCATGCAACATCAATAACTTAGGTTTTGATGCATCTCCCCAGTGTCGAATTACAAATTGATTACCATTTAGATTACGTATTTCAATTCGCATCATGGGCCTTTTTGTTTCTATACTTGTGGAGTTTTGTGATTATTCGCTTATCTATGTGGGATTAAAAAAAGTATTTTTATTGGACTATGACTTTACATGAAGCTAAAAACTCGACCACTGTTAATCTAAATAAAGAATGTCACACTACTAATGTAATGCAATTTTCCAACCCTTGAGTGATAAAATCTGTATGAGAAAATCTTACTGTGAGAATATACTCGCTACTTTTATGTTAGTAATACTGCTGATAATGCCGACGGACGCAGCCGCGCATCCACACGTGTTTGTTGATGTCAAACTGCGCGTGTCAGTGGATAAAGATGGTGCCTTTGAAGGCGTCGAGGTGCAGTGGATGTATGATGACTTTTACTCGTTACTTTTACTGACAGATATGGGACTGGACCCAGATGGAAACGGCAGTCTTGAAGACAATGAGCTATTGCTGCTTGACGGTTTTGATCTGAATTGGGTTGAAGGCTTCGCCGGTGACACCATTGCGACACGTAATGGTAAACCTGTTGTTCTTGGACCGCCTCAGCGCAATGGTATAAAAGTCGAAAACGGCCTGGTTATCTCAACGCATTTTAGATCTTCCTCAGGTATGGCGGACGGAATTATAATTAAGGCTTTTGACCCAACTTTTTATACCGCTTATAATTTGGTTGGCTCAGTAATTGTTGAAGGACCTTGTACTGCGAAAGTTCAGAATGCGGATTTAGATGCTGCGTATACTATGGTTGAAGAATTACTTTATGCGATGCCGGCAAGTAAAGCGGAGGATGACTTTCCTAAAGTCGGTGAAGCATTTGCGGATACCGTCAGCTTGTCATGCGTATTTTAAAATTTGCTTTTTTGTTTGCAGGCGTCGTTGTTTTGACTTGGATTTTTGGCTTTGGTGGTTTGAGCGATGTCACGCGCTGGGTAGTGACTGAACAACGTGACACTCAAAATGCTTTAGCTGCTGGATTACGTGCTGTTCGAACTGGTGAAACAGGAGCGTGGCTTGCGTTGATGAGTATATGTGCCGCTTATGGATTTTTTCATGCGGTAGGTCCGGGGCATGGTAAGCTGGTAATAGGGGGCTTAGGTTTTGCAACCGGTATGACTGCGTTGAGATTATCTTTACTGGCGGTTGCGGCATCTCTGGCGCAGGCTACGGTAGCCATCGTTCTAGTTGTCATTGGTGCATTTGTCCTGGGTTGGGGTCTCACTGAGATGACCGCTTTAACAGAAGAGATAATGGCGCCTGCAAGTTATGCTGCTATCGGCTTGGTTGGACTTTGGTTAGTTTTTCGTGGTGTCCGTCGGGGGACTTCTACTTTGGTATATCCAATGGATTCTGATAGACATTGCGACAACTGTGGTCATGCGCACGGACCAAGTTTGCATCAAGTTGAAAGTATGACTTCTTGGTTGGATGCGCTGGCCATCGTGGGTTCAATTGCAATTCGACCATGTACTGGTGCAGTATTTTTACTGATCTTATGTTTTGGATTTGGTATACCTTGGGCCGGAATAGCGGGCACTTTTGTAATGGGTCTAGGCACTGCCAGTGTAACGTTATTTTGTGCTCTAATTGCGGTCACAGTACGGCGCACAGCGCTTCCAAGTTGGTCTGGGGAAAAGGCCATAAAGACTATGGCGGTAATTGAAATTATTTCGGGTGGTATAATTGCGTTTATTTCAATTCAGTTAGTCTTGCCATTCATTTAATTTTTCAAAAACCTACTAGTTAAAAAGCTTTATTTGAAAAGAGAAACCGCCGTTATAGGGCTCTATCAGGTGAAAGGCTAAACAATGTCCACATCTATAATGTCCTACCCCTCACATGGGATAGCCGTTTTATCTCTTGGTTTGCCTTTGATTGGTGGACATCTAGGCCAGGTGGCTATCGGTGTAACGGATACAGTTATGCTTGGATGGTATGGTGTTGACGAACTAGCGGCTCAAACTGTTGCCGGGTCCTTCTTTTTGGTGTTGTTTCTAGCTGGTGCGGGGTTTGCCTGGGCAGTGATGCCTATGGTTGCTTCTTATGATGCAGAAGGAGATGAAGTAAGTCTGCGCCGTGCTACTCGTATGGGGCTTTGGTTGAGTGTAGGTTTTGCGATAACAGTGATGCCATTGATGTATTGGTCTGAAGAAATTTTGTTGTTTGCGGGCCAAAGCGATCAGGTTTCTCGTGATGGTTCTGCATATTTGGCAATTGCGGGGTGGGGAATATTTCCTGCTCTTATTTTAATGACATTCAAAAGTTATCTTGCAGCACTTGAGCGGACCCAAATTATTTTTTGGATCACGTCTTTGGGGGTCTTATTAAATTGTTTTGCAAATTATCTGTTCATTTTTGGTAATTTTGGTATGCCTGAAATGGGCATTAGTGGAGCGGCAATCGCTTCAGTTGTTACGAATGCGATGATGCTGATTGGTGCTGTGGCTTATGCGCTGTATACACTACCAAATCATGGCATTCTCAATCGTTTGTGGCGCCCAGATTATGAAATGCTTCTTCGCGTTTTTAGGCTCGGCTGGCCAATCGGATTAACTACCTTGAGTGAAGTTGGACTTTTTGCAGCGACAGCTTTGATGATGGGATGGCTGGGAACCGTTCCGTTAGCCGCGCATGGCATAGCTATGCAGCTCACCTCAATCACCTTTATGGTGCATCTTGGTTTAGGGAATGTGGCTACTATCCGTGCAGGAAATGCTATTGGCCGCAACGATATATTCCATCTTGTTCGAGGGGCAAAGACCCTGATCTTTATGAGTTTTTTAACAGCGATTGTAACTGTTGTTCTGTTTGTTGCATTGCCAGAGCTGTTAATTGGTATTTTTATGAATAATGGTGAGCCCGCGCGAGCTCAAATTATTATTATTGGTGTCAATCTTTTGATGATGGCCGCCCTGTTTCAGTTGATGGATGGTGCACAGGTTGTTGCGCTTGGCTTGTTGCGAGGCATGCAGGATACAAAAATGCCTATGATTATTGCGGCTGTTTCTTATTGGATAATTGGGATACCTTGTGCCTACATTTTAGGGTTTGTTTTGGGGTGGGAAGGTGTGGGTGTATGGCTTGGCCTTGTTGTTGGGTTAGCCTTTGCTGGTGCCGCTTTGATGATACGCTTTTGGCTGATAGCTGTGCCCAATTTGCGTATAGTGTAATGAAATAATTAAATTAAATTTTGGCGCATATCAAAAATTGAAATTGTATTTGATAAACTACGTCGGTCAGTTAGGTATGGCATGGTTCGTACTTTGATACTTTGATAAACGGCTCTCTTGATATCAAATTTATATAAATTGACTACAAAAAATCCATCAAAACCTCTCTTTAATGAAGAGTTTTTGATAAAGGAAATTGTTCTGAGGAAATATCTTTCGGTGCACCGAGTTGCATTTTTTTAAAGGCAAGGCCAACATAATTAGCTAAAGACGCGATCAGAGGCGCCATATCAGGTCTAACAAGCAGAGTGGCTATAAGTAGTGCATCTTCACGCTCCCCGGTAGCTGCTGTTGCAATGAAGTTAGCAAAGCAAGATTCATCTGCGCCGAGATATTTACATTGTAAAGAATGCCGCATCAGCGGTCTGCGTCCATGACGAGTACAAAGAGTACATAGTTCCTCAAATGACTTCATGGCTTTTCTGCCGTAACTAGGTCCAAGCACTGAGGCAAAGTCATTCCAAATTTGTGCTTGGGCAACAGAACCGTTACGCCAAAGGCGAAAGTAGATAACGGATGCTGCCTCAATGCTATCAAGTTCGGCGATGACCCCTACAGGAGTACCACCGTGTTTTTTCTTGTCTGCTGTCATTTGGTTAGAATCAATTTACCAGCCCGCGTTATCCGCAAGATGTAGATTTTTTCGTCTAACACAATTTGCGCCAAGTCACCATCCTGCGTCAAATCACGAGCGGCATAACTAGGCGGGCTTGGTGCTAATTTTCGTTTAGGCAGTGTTGAATGGAAGCTCATGACTGTATCCAATCAAACTTTGTGTGGTAGTTTTTAATCCATTTTGTGCAGCTTTTATCTGTGTTTTTGAGTAGCTGCATTGGCAAGTCCTCGCATAATTTCTATGTCGGGCTTTCCTCAGTAGTTTCGAGGTGGCTGGACCTTGTTTTATTCTTACTGAAATAGTCAGAAATGTCAACCCGACAATTTTAGTCAGGAATTATTGCGGTCAATGTGTTATTAATATCAGATTGCTAATGAAGCCTAAGTCAATCCATAAAGAATTAAGATTTGGGATATTTTATGATTTAAAGTAAGCCTCTGGCTCGCTAATTATTTTTACTAGCTTTCTTAAATTCTTTGTTAAGCTTTTATTTGATTGCTTTGAAGAATTTGTTGGCAAGAATAGTTTATATTTTAGCCTGCATTTAACCATTTTCTAAAGTTTAACCAGTTTTGTGCTTAGATGCTAATAAACTTGGTTGCACAGTAGTCACTGCAGGTTTGCGCAAAACCTCAAAATACGTTCGCAGGCTTCTTTCAAAGCTTCATCAGAGGTAGCGTAGCTGATGCGGAAATTGGGTGATACGCCAAACGCAGCCCCAAAAACGACCGCAACACCAGTTTCCTCCAGCAGAGCAGTAGCAAATGTTTCATCATTATCAATTAGAGTTCCTGATGCAGATGTTTTGCCAATTAGCCCTGCTATCGAAGGATAAACATAAAAGGCACCTTCAGGTACAGGGCATTCTACTCCGCTAATGTCATTAAGAGCTTTAACCACCAAATCACGTCTTCTTACGAAAACTTCATTATTTGAAGCTATAAAATCTTGCGAACCATTGAGTGCTTCCACCGCCGCCCATTGGCTGATTGAGCAAGGGTTTGATGTAGATTGTGACTGTACTTTGCGAATTGCTTTGATTAGCACCTCTGGTCCCGCCGCATAGCCAATCCGCCAGCCAGTCATCGCGTATGCTTTACTAACGCCATTAACTGTTAAAGTACGGCCTTTGAGGCTTGGCTCAACTTCTGCTGGAGTACAAAATTTGAATGCATCATAGGCTAAATGCTCATACATATCATCTGTCATCACCCAAACATGTGGATGACGAATCAATACTTCAGTTAATAATTTAAGTTCATCGTAGCTGTAGCCTGCACCCGTGGGATTTGACGGTGAATTAAATATTAACCATTTAGTTTTAGGAGTAATTGCTGCTTCCAGTTGTTCAGGTGTCATTTTGAATGCACTGTCAATACCGCAAGTTACTATTACGGGAGTTCCACCAGTCAAAAGGACCATATCGGGGTAACTGACCCAGTACGGGGCCGGTATCACAACTTCGTCACCTTGGTTCATTGTTGCCATTAATGCGTTGTACAGAACTTGCTTGCCTCCAGTGCCTACAGTGATTTCTTTAGTAGAATAATTTAAGGAGTTGTCGCGTTTGAATTTCGCAATAATGGCCTGCTTTAATTCAAGGATACCATCTACCGCAGTATATTTTGTATGGCCAACATTTATTGCTATGAGGGATGCATCCTTGATATTTTGTGGCGTGTCAAAATCTGGCTCACCTGCGCCAAGACCAATAATATCACGTCCCGCTGCCTTGAGTTCAGCAGCTTTTGCGGTCACGGCTATCGTGGGGGACGGTTTGACACGGGTGAGTGTCGCAGAAAGGAATGTCATTGTGGCCTCCGAACAATAAAATATATAGGCTGGTAATAAGTGGCGGTCAGACTGCAATCAAGCGTTTGAATGACTCAGAGGAAAATAGAATGGAAGAGACGCATGACTGGTACAGTCCTGAGGCATCAACATTTGGTGATCGGGTAGCCGGTGCGCGTGATCAGGCGGGCATGACACAGCAGCAACTGGCTAAAAGGCTTGGAATCCGTTTGGCAACCCTACGCGCTTGGGAGAATGACCTCAGCGAACCACGGGCTAACCGTCTTTCCATGATGGCAGGACTATTGAATGTGTCAATGATGTGGTTGATTAACGGTGAGGGTGAGGGTGTTAATGGGCCAAATGAGATGGAGCCCGTATCTGCCGATATGCGTGATTTGCTTACGGAAATAAGAGACCTTCGTACGGATCTGTTAGCGCGCGCTGAACAGCTTGGGCGTCTTGAAAAACGAGTAAGGATTGCATTGCAGGGGCCTCGAAATGGCTGAGGAGCTTCTTGAGCATCGCCTAAAGCGCTTAAAAATGAGGTCAATGAGACGCGGTATCAAAGAAATGGATTTGATTTTATCAGCATTCGCAGATGCAGAATTGGCAAGAATGGACTCGTCTACTTTAGAGCATTATGATGCTTTACTGGATGAGAATGATCAGGACCTTTATCGTTGGGTAACAGGCCAAGATAACGCTCCTGAAAAATTTTCAGGTTTGATATCAGTAATTGCAAAAGCGCTTCACCGATGAGTATTGGGTGGGTTCTCCTTTTCTTGGTTCAAGGCATTATCGGATTTATTAAATTAGCAAAGACATAAGCACGAAAAATTCACCCAAGAAAATTGGAAGAACTTCAATTGGAAAAATTCACTAGATTACTTTTCCAAGCGCATGCATCCTTTTGCTATAATTCTGGCATCATTAGCTTTGAAAGCATAAATATTTCTAATTCCTTTTCTAATTTACGGGCCATCGATTTGGCGTAATTCTCAAAACTAAAAGCAATTTCAACAAAACTATTAGACCCGACAATCACGTTGGCTTTGAAGTAGCGCTGCAGGTCCCCAATTTGTTTTTGCGTTTCATTGTGAGATGATGAATTTCTCGCTTCGATTACCAGAGCGTTGATTGTGATATTAGTGATCTCAATTTCGGGTTTTACATCCATAGGAAGTGGGCCAAGGTTTGACCTTCCATCGCTAGATAAATTGAGAGTGCGGTGCTGGCAATGTGATCGAGATGATAAGTAGGTTGCGCCCTCGCGCATTGCTAGTCCAAGTGCTGTCCCTGGCGTTGTTTGCCTTCTCTGTGTGGTTCGAATTTTTGTGATAACTTTGCTAACAACTTGCTCATTCAGTATTGTTGTCCAGGGTAATATGACAGCCGAATTCTGTGGTCCACTCCATTCATATACTAATAAGTCTACAGTTGCGTCGGGTCTGATTGTTAATGCTCGTCGAACCTTAGAAGTATCGAGCGCTTCAGCGATCCCTTCGATTTGTAGACGATATTCTAGGTCATTTACTGAACCTGATACATCCAACCCTAAGGCTAAGGCATGACGGCATTCGGCTGATGTAGTATTTGCAAACAGCAGGAGTAATATCAAGACGCCTGCGCATTGTTTTATGTAGAGATTGGGTAAATTCATCCAGCTTGGTCTTGTCGCAATAGTATACCAATCACCGGAGGACTTAACTCACGCTCTAATTTACGGCGCATAGCATGTTCATAGTCTTCAAAACCCTGAGCTATCTCTAAAAATGCACCGGGACCCAACAAAACTTTACTTTTGTAGAAAGTGATTAGGTCTGTTTCTGACGCGTATTCGCCTGCATTTACCACCAACCCATTCACTGTAATATTCTTAAAAGGAAACTCTCTGTAAGCCAGTTTTGGACCGAAACCCTCGTTGTTTTGTCCATCACCTGCTATGTCCAATATTTGTTCAAGACAGCGAGGCCCACTCGCTAGCATTTTTGCGCCGTATCCTAAAGCATAGCCCATAGCGGTTGGAAATTCATTATGACTACGTTTGCTATTTGCTATGGTCTCCGCTGCAAATAACAAGGTCGCCGGATTATTAATCATTGTCCAGTTCAAAATGACTTGCTGATTATAGCGACCTGACCATTCGTAAACTGCCAGTGAAACTGGATCTTTTGCTGCAAAAAACGCTGCTTGTACTTCTGGGGCTAGAAGAGCGGATGCTAGTCCGCCTCGTTGTAATTCATCCTCAGTGGTGTCCACAGAGGATGAAACATCCAAAGCCAGCAATAGCGCAAGTCGGCACGCTATGGCTGGGGATGCTGCAAACAGAGCCGTGAAAATGGTAACAATTCTTACCAAGAGCCCGTATTTTCCATACTTGACCAAGGTTCTGCCGGAGGAAGGTCCTGGCCAGCCTGCAAGAGTTCAATTGAAATGTTATCCGGAGACCGAACAAATGCCATATGCCCGTCCCGAGGGGGTCTATTTATGGTGATCCCATGCTCCATCAGATACTGGCAGGTCTTATAAATATTGTCTACGCTATAGGCTAAATGTCCAAAATGGCGACTATCGCTTGGTAAATCATCGTCCCCATCCCAATTATAGGTTAGTTCGACTGGACATTCTTTTTGATCTGGGGGCGCCATAAACAAAAGAGTAAAGCGTCCTTTTTCGCTGTCATACCGGCGGGTCTCTTCCATACCGAGTAACTTGTAAAACGCTACTGACGCGTCTAGGTCTTTTACGCGGACCATTGTGTGTAAATAGGTAAGTGGCATGCTGGTATCCTTTGGTTGTGATAAAATACATGCAATTTTGCATATTGATGTTTATTTCAAAAATTTTAGCTAAACTCGACGGTTTATAGTACCGGGATGTCCATCGCATTCAACGATTTTAGTTTCTAAGCTTTACGTGTCAAAAGTCTTTTGCAAAATTTACTTTTAAAAAATCAACCTTTAATTTTACTGCTTACCTCTTCGTTCCTTTCTTTTTACCTGATGAAATCTGGTTAATGGTCTAGACATATTGGGCATTTGAATAATTTTAAATATCCTTTAGTCTAAACTTTTAATTTAAATTTTTAAAGTTAAAGATAGTTTTGAAGTTTGAGAAATATGGGTTAATAACCCTTAGCTTAGTAGTTGCACTAAAAATCACCTCAAAATATTAGTTCTGCAATAGTTGCTATTTAAATAGCGCCTATATTGTGGTTCTCACAGATCAATCTACCATATAAAAAAGACACCTGATAGATTCTGTTGATAAGGACCCCTCTCATGCAGCTTAGCCCCGAACAGATTGCCGAAATTGATACTCAACGGAATCATCCTCAGACAACCTTACGGGCTACTGTGCCTGGAATGGAAACGCATCTATACAAGGTCCACGAAGTTTTAGATCATGGGTTTATTCGTATTATTGATTATATGGGTGACGACGCCGCGATCTGTCAGGCGGCACGGGTGTCTTACGGAAAAGGTACCAAATCCGTTCAAAATGATGAAGGTTTGATTCGTTACCTCATGCGTCATTGGCACTCAACACCGTTTGAGATGTGTGAGATTAAATTGCATGTTAAATTACCTGTTTTTGTTGCACGTCAGTGGATTAGGCACCGTACTGCTAATGTAAATGAGTATTCTGCTCGTTATTCAATACTAGATCGTGAGTTCTATATCCCTGAACCAGAAGCATTGGCGGCGCAATCTGTTGTGAACAATCAAGGGAGGGGCACTACCCTTGAAGGAGTGGAGGCCGCTCGCGTGCTTGAAATATTAAAAGCAGATAGTAACCGGTCTTATGATCATTATGAAGAAATGATCTCAGATGATGGCCAATCTGGTCTTGCGCGGGAGTTAGCAAGGATGAACCTCCCTGCTAACATCTACACTCAATGGTATTGGAAAGTAGACCTTCACAACCTATTTCACTTTTTGCGGCTTCGTGCAGATAACCATGCTCAATATGAGATCCGAGTCTACGCTGATATGATCTGTAAATTAGTGAAGGATTGGGTTCCGGCAGCTTATGGAGCGTTTGAGGACTATCGACTTGGTGGCGCAACGATGTCTGGCAAAGCTCTGAAGTGTGTACGGCGGATGCTGAAAGGTGAAGACGTTACTCAGGAAACGTCGGGTATGTCCAAAGGAGAATGGCGGGAATTCAAAGAAATTATAGGCTGACCTTATTTTATGAAGATGTTTATGCTTTGTATGTTTACTAGTCTGCTATCCATCTGGCAGCACGGCGTCCTTCTAAATAAAAATAATAGTCCACTTATGTACATGATCTAAGAATGCTTTGTGGTTAGAATATTGAATGAAAAATACTTTTTCTTTGTCGGTCCCAAAAATAAATTTTTAAAATTCCAAACGGTTTCCACTTACGTCAGTGAGTGATGTTCCATGCGCCATATAGTCGGGTGACTGTCCAAATTGAGCATTTGCCCAACTAATTCACAATAATCCCACACCCCAATAGCACAATGCCAAGGATTACCTGGGCCGTTCTAAGTATGGGTAGGTTACCATGAACATTCAAAGTTCCCTCGCCTATAGTCCATATCATTGAGTGGTAATTCCAAAAAATAACCGCTCTTAAATTCAAAATCGCTTCGACCTATTTAGAGTTATAAATATCGATATAAGGCGGGTTCTACTACTAAAACAATCACAGAAAATAGAAGCTAATTTAAGGAATATTTTTCTTGTCCGTAAAACTTAAAGTGGTAACGACAATAGCTAAATGGTCGGTTAACATAATTGTAGTAGAGACAACGTTATTAAATTTTGGTTCTTGGTTAGAAGCACAAAATATCAAAAGTGGTTACTCTAGTATCTTAAGATCGCTAGCCATTTCGCGCCCATCGCGTCCTTCTGCAAGTTCAAAATTCACTTTTTGATTGTCGGCGAGGCCCGTAAGACCAGATTGTTCGACAGCTGATATGTGAACAAATATATCGTTTCCTCCACCTTCAGGTGCGATGAAACCATAGCCTTTTGCGGTGTTAAACCATTTTACCGTACCAGTTGGCATAATATCCACCTCCTTCTACCTTAGTCCCTATGATAAGACCTTACTACCATAACGAATCTTTTTTCTATTAAAATAACTCTGCTATTAATTTAAAAATTGATCAATTACTGAAAAATTCAAGACACTGTGAATGCAAACGAGGCTAAATGTCGCTTGATGCAATATGAATCTGAGGTGATGCTGTGCAACTTTATGGTTTGAAAACCTGCGACACTTGTCGCACCGCGTTGAAGCTATTGGGTCAAGTAGAATTTTTTGATGTGAGAGATCAAGGTATACCAGTTGAAATATTGATGAAAGCTTATGCTCAGTTTAATGGAGCATTAATAAATACTAGGTCTACGACATGGCATAGATTAAATGAGAGCCAGCGAAAAGTACCACCTACAACTCTTCTTATGGAGCATCCTACCATAATGAAGCGTCCGTTAATCGTTGACGGTATACAGCTTTACCTCGGGTGGAATAAAGACGTACGGGCAGCTTTCGGGATCAGCTGAATGTACACTACACACCGCTCAAAAACATGCGTATCGATATACCCATTACCTAATGGCCCAAACTTATGATCAATAAGCAGCTTATAAATTGTTTTTAAAAGATGATACTCCCTTTCCTATCCTGAAAAGCACTCCCAGTAATTAGTATTTCACTTTCTAAAGTATCAAAAATTCTGAATTATCTTAAATCTGGTGGCATAGCCTCTAAATTTAAGTCCGCAATGACTGCATCCAATGTTTCAACTTTAGTAGTTTTGTCGCCTAAACGGCGGATAGATACGGTTCTATTTTCAACTTCACGCGCTCCGACAGCTAAAATAACAGTTACTTTTGCAACCGAATGCTCGCGTACCTTGTAGTTGATTTTTTCGTTGCGAGTGTCCGGTTCTGCTCGCACGCCTACGGCAAGTAACTTTTCCACCACTTCATGTACGTAGTCTTCTGCCTCTGAAGTTATTGAAGTTACAACAACTTGTCGTGGGGCTAGCCAAAATGGAAGCCGGCCTGCATGTTCTTCGATTAATATGCCAATGAAGCGTTCGAACGAGCCTAGTGCGGCACGGTGTAGCATGTAAGGACGTTTTTTGGAGCCGTCGGGCGCGATGTAAGAGGCCCCCAGTCGTTCAGGAAGGTTTGGGTCCACCTGAAATGTTCCACACTGCCAGACACGACCGATGGCGTCTGTTAAATAAAAGTCTAACTTGGGCCCATAAAATGCACCATCTCCCGGTTCAAGTGTGTAACTACGGTCAGTGGCCCTGATGGCTGCCTCTAGCGCACCCTCCACATGATCCCAGCTTTCGTCTGACCCAACTCGGTTTTCTGGACGTGTGGCGAATTTGATCTCAAAATCATGGAACCCAAGATCATTGTAGACATCTGCGAGAAAATTAATGAACCGAGCACATTCTGCTTGGATTTGATCCTGCGTGCAGAATATGTGAGCATCATCTTGAGTGAAGCCGCGGACCCTCATGATACCATGCAAAGCTCCAGACGGTTCGTACCTAGAGCATGAGCCAAATTCTGCTATCCTTAAAGGTAAATCGCGATATGATTTAAGACCTTGGTTGAACACTTGCACGTGGCAAGGACAGTTCATTGGTTTGAGGGCATTGATTGCCTTCTCTTTTGCATGCTCTTCTTCAACTTCTACTATAAACATGTGCTCTTGATATTTGTCCCAATGCCCCGATGCTTCCCAAAGTTTACGGGCTACGACTTGAGGTGTATTAATCTCTTGATATCCTCCTACGCGCTGCTTGCGGCGCATATAGTCTTGAAGTGAAGTGTAGATTGTCCAACCGTTGGGGTGCCAAAAAATCTGCCCTGGGGCTTCTTCTTGCATGTGGAACAGGTTCATCTCACGGCCTAATTTGCGATGATCACGCTTGGCCGCTTCCTCTAACATATTGAGGTGAGCACGAAGTTTTTCTTTACCAGTAAACCCGACACCATAAATTCGCTGTAACATAGGGCGTGTGCTGTCACCGCGCCAATAAGCACCAGCAATCGACATCAATTTAAATGCGTCACTTGGCACTTGACCGATGTGTTGCAAATGTGGGCCGCGACATAAATCTTGCCATTCGCCGTGCCAGTACATGCGAAGGGCTTCATCGCCCGGAATACTATTGATGAGTTCAACTTTATAGGGTTCGCCTCGATCTTTATAATATTGAACTGCCTTATCCCGAGGCCATATCTCAGTGCGAATTTGTTCTCGCTTATTGATAATTTCCCTCATCTTTTTCTCGATCAGGTTAAGATCTTCGGGAGTAAAATGTTCAACACGATCAAAGTCATAGTACCAACCATCTTGAATTACTGGACCAATGGTGACCTGAGTTTCAGGCCAGATTTCTTGCACTGCTCGAGCCATAATGTGCGCTAAATCGTGGCGTACGAGTTCGTTTGCCTGTTCTTCGTCTGCCATCGTGTGAATGGCGAATTGCGCATCAGTTTCGATGGGCCAAGCAAGATCCCAGTGCTGTCCATTGACGGTAGCACTCACAGCCTTTTTTGATAGGGATTTGGAGATGTTATTTGCAATTACAGCTGGGGTAATCCCAGCATTGTACTTACGAGCACTGCCATCGGGAAAGGTAAGAGAAATTTGTGTCATACAGATATCCTCGTCAGTTTGGCGCCCACGGAACGCCCGGTTGCGGGTTATAATCATTGCGATGTGGCAGTCTGCGCGCAAGTCGTCAAGTCATGTTGGGCTTGGAATTGGATTTCTATAATAAATTCGACAAAACTTAATAAACAGGCAATTCAGTATACAATCGTATACTACAAAAACGCCGTTTTTTAATCCAAAATCGACATTTTTTTCTGGACATGGGGCTGTAAACTTATATTAAAGTCGAAAATACGATAATGGAGAGCGTCTTATGGCAAAGTTCAACACAAAATTTGAATTATCAGTATCAGATATGACTATTATCGAAGACGCATTGCGTGCTTCGAAGTTGGCTAAGACCCAGGAAGTAAAGAAAAAGCCTATGGAAAAACAAAATGTTCGTGAAATCCATGAATTGTTAGGTCGTCTTCACAATCAAAAAAATTTCTACCGCCCTTCTAACGGTATATACATTGGAGGCTAGGTAGTAACATGTCGCTTTCAGTCAGCAGTTCGAGTAAACTTTAAAATTTTCACCTAATCCACTGCTCAACTGCATAAAATGCAAGTGTTTCGTTGACTATATGTTGTTAAAAGTTCTGTGATACCAGTCATAAAAGAAATTTGTTCTAAAATAATCACCCAGCGATAGCAGATTAATTTTATCTATAGTGTGCTGCGCCGATGGTATTCATTTTTTAGGATATATTCGGATGATTATAGCTGGAAATACCAAACCCAACTTTGTATCGTTTAGGAAAGGCAGCGCATGGATTTATCTCGATATCGTGTCTGTTCTTTTTAGTATAGCATTTACAGAAGGCAAAACTCATCGCATTCTCCAGCGGTATCAAAACCGGAGTGATAATGAGTTTGCCGCAGTATTTAGCTACCCCTCAACACCGTAAATTAGCTTACCACATCTCTGCTGGGGAAGGTCCGTGTGTGGTTTTCCTTGGTGGATTAAAATCTGATATGAATGGAACGAAAGCTCTCCATCTTGAAGAGTGGTGCAAGAAACGGGGCCTGGCGTTCTTACGCTTTGATTATTCTGGACACGGTGAAAGTTCTGGTGCTTTTGAAGATGGATGCATTGGTGATTGGGCTGAGGATACTCGCGAGATTCTGGCCGCACTGACCCAAGGAAAACTGATTGTTGTTGGTAGCTCAATGGGTGGTTGGCAAGCATTACTGTTTAGTCGTTCAAAGCCCGAACGCATCGCTGGTCTTGTAACAATCGCTGCTGCACCTGACTTTACCGAAGACAGTTATTGGTCGTTATTCACAAACGACCAGAAAAAACTGCTTACGCGTGAGGGAAAGATTGCTATCCAGTCCGAGTACATGGATACATATTTTATCACTAGCCGTTTAATTCAGGACGGTCGTGAAAATCTTGTTTTACGCGAACCCCTTAATTTACCTTTTCCTGTGCGATGTTTGCAAGGTACCGCTGACACTGCTGTTAGCACTGAAACTGCCATAAAACTGCTAAACCATGCCGAATGTCCTGATATGCGTTTGAGCTTGGTTAAGGATGCAGATCATCGGTTTTCTGATAAATCCTGCTTAGAATTGATTGAAAGCGCCGTTGAGGAAATATCAAGATCGTTAATTAAAATTTGAATTATATAGTATTTTGTTATCTAAAAAATATTATAATTGGTGGATGAGTCCTGAGGTTTTTTCAGTTGAGTATAAGAAAATTCGCAAGGGCAGTTAATGGATAAGGGTGGTTAATGGAAATTTCAGGATCAATTTTTGCGGCACTTCTTACTCCCTTCGATGAACTTGGCAAAGTAAACCCAAGAGGTATTGCTCCTTTAGTGGACTATATTTTGTCAAAAGGTGTGCACGGTTTATACGCTAGTGGATCAACTGGCGAAAGCATTTTACAAAGTCGTGAGGAAAGGGCTGAGTTACTGATAGCCCTAGCTGAATATGCGCGTGGAAAATGTACTTTAATTGCGCATGTTGGCGCTGCCTCAACTGCTGATGCTGTATCTCTTGCTGAAACCTCGAAGTCTCTGGGCTATGACGCTGTCTCTGCTATTCCTCCCTATTACTACAAGCATAATTTCGACGACATTAGATTATACTATCAAGCTATTGCTGATGCTGCTGATCTGCCTGTAATTATTTATAATATACCTAGTTTAACGGGTGCTAACTTAACTACACAAAAATTATTATCATTGCTGCAAGATAATCGCATTTCGGGGTGTAAATTTACAGCAAATGATTTATTTCAATTTCAGCAATTGAGGCAAAAGGCACCAGGAAAAAAGTTTTATTTTGGCACAGATGAGATGTTTCTTGGTGCTACTGCAATGGGTGCTGATGGTGGAATTGGTTCTACATATAATTTGATTGGTGACTTCTACTTTCAGATAGAAATTGCAGTAAAAAACGGCGATATAGAATACGCCCGTACCCTGCAGGGTAAAGCAAATGAGTTGATCGAAATTCTTTTGCAGACTGGTGTGATTTCTGGATTAAAGCACGCGTTAAACAAAATGGGCATTCCTGTTGGTACCTGCCGTGCACCTTTCAGCAGTCCAAACAGCGACGTTCTCCAGCTACTAGATCTTTGGCTTGCTAAAAATATTCACATTTGAACACTTTATTCAAAACGCTAACCTTTTTCAAAAGTCCAAGTGGCTCTTTTTTAACTCGGAATCCAGCATTTGGATCGAAAAACTAGGTTTGGTTTCATTAGGTCAATAAAAAACGAAGTTATTATACCAAATTTTTTTTTGTTGCAGCTTTCTCGTCCACATTTGGCTGATTAGCATCAATGAAATCTAAGACCAGTGGTCGAATGTTAGTTTTCCAACTCTTGCCTGCAAAAATACCATAATGCCCTGCTCCAGGTTCAAGATGGCTGGCCTTTTTATCCTTAGACAGTCCAGTGCAAAGGTCCAGAGCAGCAACGCACTGACCAGGCGCTGAAATATCGTCATTGCCGCCTTCTACTGTTTTTACTGCAACCGTAGTGATTTTGCCAATATCTACCCATTTGCCCCTTATAGTGAATTTATTTTTAGCAACTTCGGAATTTTTAAAAATACGTTTTACAGTAGATAGGTAAAACTCCGCAGTCATGTCCATTACAGCAAGATATTCGTCGTAAAACTTATTGTGTTTGTCTTGATCATCTACTTCACCCCAGGCAACTTTATTAATTTGATTTGCGAAGGCTTTAGTATGTTTTTCTGAATTCATCGATATAAAACTCTGAAGTTGTAATAAGCCAGGGTATACTAACCGTCCAACACCAGGGTATTGAAACCCGACATGCTGGATCATTGTTTCTTCAAGTTGACCCATAGTTACGCGATGACCAAAGTCTGTAACGTCTGTCGCGTTGGCATCTGGATCGATAGGCCCACCGATTAGCGTAAGCGAGCGCGGTTGGGCACTGGGGTCTTGTTCTGCGAGGTAAGCTGTTGCGATCAGCGCCAGAGGTGCAGGTTGGCATACTGCAATTACGTGAATGTCTGGTCCTAAGTGATGCATGTAATCAACTAGATATAATGCATAATCTTCCACGTCGAACTTTCCTGCGCTTAATGGTATGTCGCGTGCGTTGTGCCAGTCTGTTACATATATTTCGCAATCTGGAAGCAACGAAATCACTGTTGCACGCAGGAGGGTAGCATAGTGGCCCGACATTGGAGCAACTAGTAAAACTTTCCGATTACGTGTCTTACGACCAGCTACATTAAAGTGGATCAGATCGCCAAAAGCGCCTGAAACAATGGTTTCTATATTAACCCGGTACTCCTCTCTATTTTTGCCAGTTAATGAATGAATATCCCAGTTGGGTTTGGTCACAATTCGCTGAAACGTGCGTTCCGTTACCTCACCCCATGCACGCACCCATTTTAGCCCAGGATTGGAAAAAAATGCGAAGGCTGGATATTCGCCGATTGCTTGTGCTGTCGCGCCAAGCCATTGGTTCGTGTTCCGGATGTTTTCCATGAAATCGTAGCTCATCATGTAACGCATAAAATATTACCTTCATACTGCATGGGCCCAAAGCGCTATGCATTTTGGACGGTTTGTCGCTTTGTCATCTAAAACATGCGAACATATACGTGCGGCAAACAAACGCAGTCGAATGCTGCACATGCAAACACTACGAGGATGATGTTAATATGACAACCACAGACACCTCAGATTGTAATGTCTCAAACATAAACCTCGATAAATTGAATGGTAACTTACTTAAAGTTGAGGAACTGTCACAACGTCTAACCCACGTTTTGACGCATCGCAGCACGCATAACATTGCTTTAGACGGGCCGAATCAAGAGATGTTTACCAAGGCCGCTGCAGCATACTGGTCTGAAATGCTTCGTGATCCGGCAAAAGTTTTACAGCACCAGTTGCAGTACTGGTCCAAATCGGTGACGCATTTTGTTGAAAGTCAAAAAACTTTAGTGTCTGAGGAAATTGAGGGACTGTTAAAAGTAGACTGCAAAGACAAGCGTTTTTCAAACCCGCTTTGGAAAACGCACCCCTATTTTAGTTACGTAAAAAATCAATATTTTATTAATGCTGAAGCGATTGAAAAAGCGATGGACGATGTGTCAGATTTGGATGCCAAGGAAAAACAAAGGCTTGCATTTTTTTCTCGTCAAATCGTTGATATGATGAGCCCAACTAATTTTTTAGGAACTAACCCAGACGCGTTAGAAAAAGCCGTCGCAACTGAAGGTCAGTCTTTAGTGCAGGGACTCGAAAACTTAATCTCAGATCTTGAGGCTAACAATGGAGAATTAATTGTTAAGTTAGCAGATGACACTGCCTTTAAATTGGGAGGTAACATTGCGACGACGATAGGTAAGGTTGTCTTCCGCAATCGTATGATGGAACTCATACAATATTCGCCTACCACAAAAACGGTACACGAAACACCAGTTGTGCTGTTTCCTCCTTGGATAAATAAATTTTATATTCTTGATCTAAAAGAACAAAATTCATTAGTCAGATGGATTATTGATCAAGGATTTACATTGTTCGTAGTGTCATGGGTGAACCCTGATGCCGCCTATGCGGGGGTGGGAATGGAGGATTATATTGAAGAGGGATATTTGGCTGCTATTCAGGAAGCTAAAGTAATCACCAACGAAGAACAGGTAAACGCTATTGGCTATTGCATTGCAGGTACCACCTTGGCTCTGACATTAAGTTTACTCAAGCAACGTGAAGATAATTCAATAAAATCAGCAACCTTTTTTACAGCACTAACTGACTTTTCGGACCAAGGTGAGTTTGCGCCTTTCTTATCAGATGATTTTATTGATGGAATTGAAGCTGAATGTGCTGATAAGGGCATCTTGCCTTCGATTATAATGGCAAGAACCTTTACATTTTTGCGTTCTAATGACCTCGTTTATACACCTGCAATAAAAAGCTACTTGATGGGAGAAGCGCCGCCAGCCTTTGACTTACTATATTGGAATGGTGATGGAGCGAATTTACCCGCAAAAATGACCATGCAGTATTTGCGTGGGTTGTGTCAAAACAACGAATTAGCCGAAGGTGGCTTTGAATTAATGGGGCATAACTTACGATTAAGCGACGTGGTTGTACCTCTGTGCGCTGTTGCGTGTGAGACTGATCACATAGCGCCTTGGAAAGATAGTTATAGTGGTGTTCAGAAAATGGGGTCAAAGGATAAAATATTTATCATGACCCAATCTGGTCACATCGCAGGGATAGTAAACCCACCTACTAAGAATAAATATGGCCACTATTTGAATGATGATTTGAATTTAAGTCATAAGGATTGGGTTAAAGGAGCAAAATTTATTGAGGGATCGTGGTGGCCGCGGTGGGGTAAGTGGTTAAAAAAATACGGTGGCAAGCGGGTTTTGGCTCGTGTTCCGGGGCGGGGGAAGCATCCAGTATTGTGTGATGCACCTGGAACGTATGTAATTGTTAAATCAAGGCCATGATTCAATATAGATACTTTTAAGCAGCTAATGCTGCGACGCAGCAATTAATACTTGCAATGCCGCGACGCAGCATATATATAATTTTTGAAATCAGAGCAAACGGGACTGTCTCTTTGCGATTTAAGGGTAGATATTATGACAAAGAATCCTGATTTAACAGAAATGTTTAAAGACGTTATGGGCAAATTCCCAGTTGATATGTCTTCGTTTGAAGATGTAGTTAAAACAGCAACATCGTTGAATGAGAAGCTAAGCCACGTTGCAATTGACGCAGCAGAGAAATCCACTGAAATTTCATCGAAATGGACTCAAGAAACATTGTCCAAATTGGGACATGTCTCTACCTCTAAGGCTGATGCTTCTGATTACACAAAGGTAATAACTGACTTTGCATCTTCTTGTGCTGAAGTGACAACTGAGCATATGACTGCATTTGTTGAGGTGGCGAAAAAAGCTCAGATGGAAACGGTTGAGTTGATGATGGCTGCAGGTAAAGATATCACTGAAGATGCATCTACTGTGGTAAAAAAAGCCACAGGTGACATAACTACTGCTGCAAAAAAAGTTTCTGTCACAAAGTAAAGTTTTAAAATAGTCGCATCAAGCCCCTCCGTATAAAGATGCGATGAAGCGTGGCGGGTCCTTAGGGTCCCGCTTTTTTACATTTTTTTAGCTAATACATAGCTGTTGCAATCTTTCTTTTTCTCTCAGGTACGCCTAAGCTGCATTGCAGCACACCGTTGTGGGGAGAAGGCGAGTGACAGAAAATAAATCACCATTATTGATCAAACGGTACGCTAGTCGGCGTCTCTACAATACTGAAACAAGTGATTATGTGACTTTGGAAGACATATCAGGCTTTATCCGTGATGGGCGTGAGGTTAAGATAGTTGATCTGAAAACGGGTCATGATCTTACCAGGCAGTATTTACTTCAAATTATTGCAGAGCATGAAAGCAGGGGTGAAAGTGTTTTACCCGTAGACGTGTTAAATGATCTTGTCCGTAGTTACATGGGCGGAGGTGCCAGTGTTGTACCGCAATTTTTGCAAGCGTCTTTTGATATGTTACGAGATGGGCAGAATACGATGATTGAAGGAATAGAAACAATCAACCCTATGGCTAATATTCCTGGCTTTGAAGCGATGCAGGCGCAACAACAAGCATTTATGAAAATGATGACTGGTAGTTTGAGTAAATGGCCAACGTCCTCAAATGGAACTGATCATAATTCGTCAGAAGAACCTGATGAAGATTTACAATCTATCAAAAAACAATTGGCAGAATTACAAGAAAAGCTTTCAAAGCTTACTTAAAAGCTGAGGCGATCCCGAATCCCGTACCATGCCATTGCAAGGGCAAGCAGAGGTGAGCGTAGGGTTCTACCACCAGGAAAAGATATTTTGGGGATGGCTGCCATACTGTCGAAGCCTTCACTTTCTCCGATCACGGCATCGGCCATTAATTTTCCTGCGTGCGTGGCTGTTCCGATACCGTGCCCAGAATAACCTGAAGCGGACAGAGCGTTTAACCCAACGCGTGCGATGTGTGGTAAGCGGTTCATTGTAATTGCTAGAGTTCCACCCCAAACAAAATCAATGGCAGTGTCTCTTAGTTGGGGAAAAATCTGACACATAGGTTTGCGGACTGTTGACTCTATATTAGTTGGGAATCTGTATCCATATGTTTCGCCACCTCCAAAAAGTAAGCGTCCATCGTGGCTTAGTCGAAAGTAATTCACGACAAACCTACTGTCGGATACTGCAATATCGCGTGTCAGCACATTAACCGTGTCTGGACCTAACGGTGCAGTTGCTGCGATGAAATTATTAATTGGCATAACATAAGATGAAATACTTTTTTTTAAGCCTCCGAGATAGCCATTGCAGGCGTAAATCACATGGTTAGCTGTAATCACGCCATCTTCTGTACATATTGTAGTTCGATTGCCTTCGGTTACATCTAAAACAGCGCTACGCTCATGAATAATTCCACCGGCAGTCTCTGTAGCGTGCGCTAGCCCTATTGCAAAACGTAAGGGGTGCAGATGGCCGGCATCCCAATCTATTATTCCCCCCTTATAGGCAGGCGATGGGCAAATTTCATGGAAACTACTGGATGATAAGATATCATAATGATAATTGTAATTCCTTTGCATATGTTCTGCATAACGATATAGATCGTCCACATCAGTCTTGGTTTCGGCAGTCCAGGCGATGCCTGGGCGTAGATTACATTCTATTTGATATTTTGAAATGAGGGATTTAACCAATTTTTTTGCCTCTTGGCCTAATTCCCATAGATAGCGTGCAGAAGTCACCCCCATCATCTGTTCAAGACTACGTTGCTCTACCCGTTGGCCAGATCCCAACTGTCCACCATTACGCCCAGAGGCTCCAAATCCGACACGCTGAGCTTCAAGAACAATTACTTTACGGCCTGCACTGGCCAAGTGTAGAGCAGCTGATAAGCCGGTGTAGCCAGCACCTATTACGCAGACGTCTGCTGTCACTTCCCCGCTTAATGGTGTACGCACAGCATCAATATCAGAAGTTGCAGCGTACCAGCTATGTGGATACTTTCCCATGGCATCGTTGGCATAAAGTAGGTTCATTTTAGTTTCCAAGCTGGCGATGGTGGGTAGTTGCCTATACGTTCAAAAGTAAATGCTCGCGTTCCCAAGGAGATATAACCTGTAAGAACTCATCGTATTCAGCCCGTTTCACGATTGAATAGACACGAGCAAAGTCGTGGCCAAGCGCTTCGTGAAGTGGAGCTGATGCATCAAATAACGATAGCGCTGAGCCAAGAACGCGGGGAATATCACCCTCTCCCTCATATGCGTCACCTTTGAATTGCGCCACTGGCCGACGTTCTTCCATTAGACCTAGATAACCACAGGCTAATGATGCGGCAATTCCCAGATAGGGGTTGCAATCCATACCAGCAATCCGGTTTTCAACTCGTCGTGCTTTTGGTTCGGATAGTGGAATTCGGATACCAGTTGTACGATTGTCGCGACCCCAAGCTAGATTAATTGGAGCGGCGTGATCTTTTACATAACGGCGATAACTATTCACGTATGGAGCCATTACTGCAAGAGCGGCAGGCATATGGTTTTGCAGACCAGCAATAAAATGGAAGAATGCATCTGTATCGCCACCTTGTGGCCCTGAAAAAATATTACTACCATCCTTCATATCAAGAATTGAATGATGAATGTGCATCGCACTGCCTGGCTCATTCTCAATCGGTTTTGCCATAAA
Source organism: uncultured Tateyamaria sp. (assembly GCA_905480645.1). Taxonomy (GTDB): domain Bacteria; phylum Pseudomonadota; class Alphaproteobacteria; order Rhodobacterales; family Rhodobacteraceae; genus Tateyamaria. The sequence goes on along the minus strand of CAJQRC010000026.1, from coordinate 87,330 downwards.
CGTAGCAAAACATTCATGACGCAAAGCAGCTTCACGAATAAGCCGCTTAAAATAAAAGACTTCATCAGCTAATGTTAACGGATCTCCATGCTGCAAATTAATCTCAAGTTGTCCTGCGCCACCTTCTTGTGTGATACCGTCTATCTCAAAACCCTGTAATTCGGCAAAGTCATAAATGTCATCAATTACTGGTCCAAATTCATCAACAGCAGTCATTGAATATGCTTGTCGCGCAGCTGCCGGACGACCCGAGCGACCAGTCATTGGTCGAATTTCTTTAGCTGGATCGAGATTTCGCGCAATTAGATAAAATTCCATCTCAGGCGCGACCACAGGTTTCCATCCTTGATCATGATATAGCTGGACAACTCGTTTCAATACGTTACGGGGTGAAAATGGTACTGCGTCACCATTTCGGTCATAGGCGTCATGAATCACTTGTAAGGTCCAATCGCCAGTCCAAGGAGCTGCTGTCGCCGTAGACATATCTGGGCGCAGGATCATGTCTTTTTCAATGAAGCCATCGTCGTCCGCGGCTTCGCCCCAGTCGCCAGTAATTGTTTGATAAAAAATACTATCAGGCAAATGGAAATAATCCTGCCGTGAGAATTTTAAAGCAGGAACAGCTTTCCCACGTGCAATCCCGGGTAGATCCGAGATGATACATTCGACCTCATCCAATCGGCGGTCTTCTAAATAGGTTTGTGCAGGTTTTGGAAGTTTTTTCAACCAAACATCGTTCATTGCTTAAGCCTTTCGTTTTAGGAACGCGGCCATGTCGGCGGCAATATCAGCGTTGTTAGTCGTTAAACTTAACTTATTCTTTGCCTCTTCAAGCATTTCTGTGGGAACAATACCCGATCCACGATATTGGATTAATGCGTCAATCATTGTGGAATCAAATTCGGGGTGTGGTTGAATTGAAAAAATATGATCTTTATAGGTCAATGCTGCGACCTTACAAAATTGACTTGACCCAATTATTTTGGCTCCTTCCGGAACTTTAGTGACCTGATCTTGATGCCATGCGTTTAGCGATATTGTTTTCCCCTGATAAGTGTACTCATTATTCCCAATGGACCATCCCCCCTGAAACTTTTCTACTTTGCCACCCATTGCCTTGGCAATAATTTGATGCCCAAAACATACACCAATTAGCGGACGATTGGACGCAACGATAGCGTGAATTAAAACTTCAAGTGGAGCAATAAATGGTAAATCTTCATATGCACCGTGACGTGAGCCTGTAATCAGCCAGGCATCGGCTTCAGCTGGACCGGAAGGGAAACCCATATTCTCAATGTCAAATGTAATGAAGTGAAAGTCGTGGCCATCTAAAAATTTCCGAAACATATCATCATAATCACCTATGGATGCCAATAATTCGTTTGGCGCATGGCCAGTTTGAAGAATACCAATTTTCATGGATCACCTTAGGATTACTGAATAACGATAAAGGGACGATCATACAGAGTCGAGGTAGATTTCTATCTGTTGCTCCGGTGATAGGTCTGCCATCTTGCTTGCCTCCTGTCGTTTTGTTGATAGAAAATTTAACATAAGCTCCGGGTTAAGAATGCGCGCAACTTGGTCAGACTTCTCAAAACTGGTGATGGCTCCATCCCATGTCTCGGGAACCTGTGGTAATTTCTGTGTATAAGCATTGCCAGTTATGGGCGTAGGCGCTTCAATGCCGTCCTCTATACCGTTAAGAGCAGCTCCCAAAATTACGGCAACCGATAAGTAAGGATTAACGTCACCACCGGGTAATCTGTGTTCTATGCGTCTGGATTTTGGTGGGCCAGAAGGTATACGAATAGCTACAGTACGGTTTTCATAAGCCCAAGCAACACTCGTTGGCGCATGCGCTTCAGGTACTAATCTAGCGTAAGAATTAGCATGAGGCGCAAAGATCAGCATTGAGCCTGGCATGGCTGAAAGACATCCTTGCACTGCATTATGCAGTGCTGCACTCCCTTCGGCAGAGCTATTGTCGAAAATGTTGAGGCCTTTATGATCGAGAACAGAAAAGTGCATGTGTAAACCGGATCCAGCATAATTTGGGTATGGTTTTGCCATGAAGGACGCTGCAAAGCCATTTTTGCGAGCTATACCTTTTACTAAAATTTTGAAAAGCCACGCATCATCGGCGGCCTTTAGTGCATTAGGTTGGTGTAATAGATTGATTTCGAATTGACCTAATCCAGATTCTGAGATGGCTGCATCTGCGGGAATATCCATTTTATCGCAAGCGTCGTAAAGTTCGGTAAAAAAGTTATCAAACATATCCAGTGCATGGGAAGATAGGATTTCGCCAGCAATACGCCGTTTGCCAGAAAGAGGTGATACTGGCATTTGTGGTTCTTCACCAGTGTCATCTATCAAAAAAAATTCAAGCTCAACTCCAACAACTGGTGTATATCCTTTGGCTTTAAACCGGTTTTGCACCTCTGCAAGTGCGTGTCTTGGATCGCCTAAAAAGGGCAGTCCATCATCACGATACATCCAAACTGGGAGTAATCCAGTCGGTGTATTTAGCCAAGGCATGGGAACAAAACCACGCCCTGTTGGAAGTAAGACACCATCCTGATCGCCACTTTCCATTACAAGTGCGCTGTCTTGAATATCTTCTCCCCAGATATCTAGATTGAGGGCTGACATGGGAAAACGTGTGCCATCTTTTATAATTTTGTCTGCATAACGCGCGGGCACACGCTTTCCGCGAGCCACTCCATTTAGGTCGGACGCTATCACGCGGATAGTACGAATTTCTGGATTTTTTTTCAGCCAATTTTGCATTTTTGTTCTCTTTTGTACCTGCACAGCCTCTCTTGAGGTAAATACGCTATACTACCGGATTATATTTAGGCGGAACTTAAATTGAATTCGCATGTTCGTTGGAAGATGACTGTTAAGCCGTCGATTGACCAGCCCAGACAAGCTGATAATTATCAAAGTTAGTATGATAAAATACAGTGCAAGGATTGGGTACGGCACGAAGGGATTGAAGGTTTTGTCGGCAAAATAACTTGCATAATACAGAGCATCGCCGCGTTGCTGCCAAGCTGGGAACCCTGAAAAAAAGACTAATGTTGTGGCGTGGAAAAGGAAAATTGCTTCATTCGTGTAGCTAGGCCACGCAAGGCGCAGCATGGTTGGCCAGATTATACGTCGAAATTTATGCCAGCCTGATAAACCATAAGCATCCGCAGCTTCAATTTCACCTTTGGGTATTGACTGAAGTGCACCATAAAAAATTTCGGCAGAATAAGCGGCAGTGTTTAAAAACAAAACAATTAAAGCGCCTAGCCAGGCTGCTGTGAAAGGTGAAAAAAATTGGAAAGCACCTTTTAAATTTAGAAAAAGGAAATAAGCAAAAAAGAATTGAATAAATAGTGGTGAACCACGGAAAAGAAAGATGAACCATTTAGCTGGCTTTCGAACCCAAGGGTTTGTTGTACTCTTGGCAACAGCTAGGGCTGTTGCGAAAAAAAAACCTACACAAAGTGCCATCAAGCCAAAATAAATATTCCAAATCATGCCAGAACCTATCAATGTGAATTGCTCACAAAGGGTAAAATCACTGCGCGGTAAAAGTCGTTCACCAATTCCTAAAGATCGCATGGCGTAGGACTGAATGGTTTCTAAACAACTCAACTAAAATCCCTCGTGGTGCTCATTGCTGTGCCCGCCATATCTTGACCTTTTGTGAGTTTTTGCATTATTTTTTTGAGAAACTTTTCAGAACTCCAAGTCATAAATAAGTAGAAAATAAGGAGAGCGAGAAAATACCACATGCGCCAATCTCCATGCGGAAAAGATGTGAACCGAGCTGTTTTTGTGCCGCCAAGTTCTCGCGCCCAATAAACAACGTCTTCTATGCCCAACAAAAACAATAACGGCGTGGCTTTTATCAAAATTTGCCAAAGATTGGATAAGCCGGGTAGGGCGTAAATCCACATTTGTGGCACTAGAATACGCCAGAAAATTTGATGTTGAGACATACCATACGCTTCTGCTGTCTCAAGTTGGGCTTTGGGGACAGCCAGCATCGCGCCAAAAATGACATTGGCTGCAAACGCACCAAAGACAAGAGCAAACGTGATTATAGCAAGTCCGTATGCATAAAGCTGGTGGACAGTTTGCGGTGCAGTTCCAAGCGGTAGTTTGGCTCGCGGACAGACTAAAAAGTCGTTACCTTGTCGGATAGGGTCGGTCCAATTAGGGCACAATGCCTGATGTCGTAACCATTCAAAACCTTGGTCCAGAGCAATTACGAAGAAAAGAAAAAAAGCAATGTCGGGTACGCCGCGGACAACTGCTATGTAACCCTTACCTAAAAGGGATAAGGGTACAATTTGCGAGCGAGCTGCTATGGCGCCAAAAAATCCGAACGATAAAGCTATTGGCGCTGTAACTGCAAGAATACCCAAAACATTTAAAAAACTTAAATAAAACGAAAAATGGACACCTGTTGTTAAATAACAAGTTAACCACTGGAAAGTGGCTAGTGCGTCAGGTTCGATGCAATAGGAAAACATATGTATTGAAGTAGAAGGACAGGAGAGTGATGCCCCTGTCCAGCTCCTAATTAGTACTGGGCGGTAGCCTCTCCGAACCACTTAACAAGTAGCGTATTCAAAGAACCGTCTTTTTTCATCGAAGTAATGGCTGCGTCAAACTTCTCTTTAAGTTCAGAGTCACTTTCACGCAAACCCATGCCTACGCCGCCGCCAAGAGGGACATCAGGACCGATAAATACTAGCCCGCCACCGGATGCCTCAACTAATGGTGCCAGGTAGTCAGCGTCAGCAAATACAGCGTCTGCTTCACCATTACGAACAGCGGCAACTGTTTCCTCGGGCGTTGCGAACTCAACTAGAGTTGCGCCACTTGATGCAATATGGCCAGCTTGGATAGTTGCTGTTTGCGCTGCAACTACGCCCTTTTCCCAATCTGCTGCTTCGGCTGCTCCGACATATGCTGAAGCTGTTGGTGGAAAGTAGTCTTGTGTAAAATCAATCACTTCATCACGTTCATCAGTTATCGACATACCCGCTATAATGGTATCATAATTTGATGATACTAGGTTCGGAATTATACTGTCCCAATCGTTCTTGACCCATTCGCAAGTTAGTTCGGCCCTCTTACATAATTCGTCGCCTACCTCGCGTTCAAATCCATCAATTTCGCCTGCATCATTGATAAAGTTGTATGGAGGGTATGCACCTTCGGTACCCATCCGCACGACAGAGTGACCGTCAGCCAGGGCTAAGGATGCCGCCATTGCTACAGCGACGGTACTGAAAAGAATAGTTTTCATAATTGTGACTCCAGTTTTGTTATTGTATGGCGTGAGCTGCAGAAATGAACCCACGCAATCGTTCAGAGGTGGGTGCGCCGAATATTGTTTTCGGTGGACCCTGTTCCTCAATTAGGCCCTGATGCAAAAATACTACATAATCGCTTACATCCGCGGCCAGTTGCATATCATGCGTCACGATGAGCATAGTGCGCCCTTCGCTTGCAAGATCTTTTATGACTTTTACTACCTCCTGCTCAAGCTCAGGATCAAGAGCGCTGGTAGGTTCGTCAAACAATAGTGCTTCTGGCTCCATGCAAAGGGCTCGGGCAATAGCAGCGCGTTGTTGCTGTCCACCGGAAAGTTGAGCTGGATAAGAATCACACTTGTCTCCTATGTCAACTTTGTCCAAATAAGCACGCGCAGCACTTTCAACTTCAGAAGGATTACGCTTTAACACCGTCACAGGGGCTTCCATTACATTTTGCAGAATTGTCATGTGAGCCCAAAGGTTGAATTGTTGAAAAACCATTGAGAGATTTGTGCGAATTCTTAAGACTTGCTTTGGGTCAGAAGGACGACGGTCATGTTTTTTACCGATCCAAGAAATTTGTTCACCTTTGAACCGCATTTCACCGCGTTGGCTATTCTCTAATAAATTGCAACATCGCAGTAAGGTCGATTTTCCAGAGCCTGAGGATCCTATTAAAGATACAACGTCACCCCGGTTTGCTGTGATATCGACACCTTTGAGAACCTCAAGGTCACCATAGGCTTTATGAAGGTCGCGGATTTCGATGACGGATTGATTTGACAATATTGCGTGCCCGTTCGAGATTAGAAATCTTTCATAACGCGATTTGACAAGATGTCTATGCTTTGCAACAAGTTTTAGTAAGTTAAACACCGCATTTCATCTTATCTTATTAGTACAGATTAAACGCAAAAAGATAATATTGGTGTAAAGTCTTTGGTGAAACCAACCTACAGTAAAATTGACGATGTCCAAGCTCAACCAGAATTAATATAACTTAGTAGAGCGTACTCGAATCCAATTCAGAGAATAGAAATAGTGATTAGTCAGCTAATTGTTACAGCGCAGTGTTTTGTTGCATGGAGACTAACAATTATTATTTGGTAACTTTTTGCCTAGCTAATGCACTATCGCGATCTGACACACCCAATAGGTTGGAAACCAATCTCAACACTGCATCTTCTTCCTGTGCACGTTGTCCATCTGCTAGAGCAACTTTCCATAAAGCTTCAATTATGGCGAGACGGTCATCATAAGCGATTGCGTTTTTAATGGCGCGAGTAAAACGTACAGTATCGGGAGCTTCGGCTTCCATTGATTCAGCTTCAGCCCGCAATTTACCTGTATCTGCGTCTGAAAGTCCGTAGCGGTCTTTAATAATATTGTCGATCCGGCCTTGTTCACCAAGGCTGTAGTCATTGTCAGATCGCGCCACACGCACAAGTAGAGCGGTTAGTGCCAACCGTGCATCGTCATTTGCGATTAAGGCGGGTTCAGGCTGTAACAGCCGATTGAGTAAATCTTTAAACATTTTGGAGTTATAGGATGAGAGGACACATTAGCCAAGGTCTCACTATCTTACATAGATGCCATCTAGATTTGAGGCTCACCGCTCCAATTGGTTTGGCAATAAACATTTATTTCTGCCGCCTGTTTGTTCCTATCGCAACATGTCAAATTGGGTTTCTAAATGTTTTGTTTCTTGGGTGGTCCCGTAGGGTGGGTTAATTATGAAAAGACCAGAACCTATCAGACTGTGGCTTTTACGTGCTGGGGGAAAACTAACCTCATGCCTCAATGCGTCAGGATGGTTACTAAGTAACTTAGTCAACATACTTTTATGGGGAAATGACATTAGAATTGGGTACCAAAGTATAATAATTCCTACATTCCACGTTCGCGTATATTTTTTAATATGCGTTGGGATGGTGTCGTAGTCCTCTTTAATCTCATAACTAGGATCAATGAGCATTAATCCACGACGCGGTGTTGGTGGAAGTATCGAATGAGCCATTGAAAACCCATCAACTTGCCGGCAAACAGCATTAGGTAGTGCGAGTTCAAGCGCTTTATGCTCGCTTGGATGTAGTTCGGCCAGAGTAATTACATCCGATGATCGCAATAACTGACTTGCGATCATTGGTGAGCCTGGATACATGAATTTTCCATTTTTTTTATTCGTCTTTTGGAGGCATTTCTGATAGGGGTGGTCTCTTGCGAACCAGTTGCTCACTCGTGTAATGCCGACAACCGCCTCATGCGTCTTGAGCGCCTCAGGTGCTTGCAAATCATATAGTGCCCGACCTGCGTGTGTTTCGATGTAACTGATGGGTTTATCTTTTTGTGTGAGATACTTTAGGATCCATGCTAGCAGGGAGTGTTTGTGAACGTCTGCGAGATTTCCGGCATGATAAATGTGCTGGTAACTAAGCATCTGTCGCATATGCCTGACTAGTATGTTTTGCGCAATGTTTACATGTGAAGAATATTGACTTTGATAGTTACGGTTAAATAAACTATTTAGAGAATTCCACCCAATCTGGCATTAGCTGTATTTTTAAAACAGCAAATTATGCAGCCTTAGACTAACCGACTTGCTTGAGTTGCAGCCCGTATAAAGTCTTCAAATAAAGGGTGTGGCGCAAATGGCTTGGATTTAAGCTCTGGGTGAAATTGCACACCAATAAACCATGGATGATTTGACCATTCCACAATTTCGGGCAAGCGGCCGTCGGGAGACATGCCCGAGAAGCAAAGCCCTGCTTTTTCAAGTTGTTCACGATACTTGATATCTACTTCGTAGCGATGGCGATGTCGTTCATCAATTGAAACTTTGCCATAAATACCTGCAACATGGCTTCCTTCCAATAATTGAGCATCATATGCGCCCAAGCGCATAGTGCCGCCCTTGTCATCGCCAACCTTACGCTCAATCTTGTGATTTCCCTGTACCCATTCTTTGAGGTGATAGACTACGGGCTCAAAACGTTTTTTGCCTGATTCGTGATCAAATTCCTCAGAGCCTGCAGTCTTCAGTCCTGCAACATTACGTGCGGCTTCTATGACTGCCATCTGCATACCTAAGCAAATTCCTAAATATGGCACTTTGCGAGTACGAGCAAATTCTGCCGCCTTAATTTTGCCTTCTGTACCACGCTCACCAAAACCACCCGGCACTAGGATTGCATGAAAGCCTTCAAGGTGAGGTGCAGGGTCTTGTTTGTCAAAAAGTTCTGCATCGACCCATTCCACTTTGACCCTAACACGATTTGCCATTCCACCATGCGTTAGGGCTTCAGCTATTGATTTATACGCGTCTTCCAGCTGTGTATATTTCCCAACGATCGCAACCTTAACTTCCCCATCACTATTATGAATTCGATCGCTCACATCTTCCCACTTTTTTAAATCGGGCTGGGGTGCAGGACTGATCTGGAATGCATCTAGTACCGCTTGATCCATTCCCTGATGATGATAGCTCAATGGGGCATCATAGATTGTGCTTAGGTCTTGAGCGGCGATTACGGCGTCCGGTCGCACATTGCAAAATAATGCTAATTTTTCGCGCTCTTTTGCTGGGATTGGTCCTTCCGAGCGGCAGACAAGGATATCTGGCGCTATTCCGATTGAGCGCAGCTCTTTCACTGAGTGTTGTGTCGGTTTTGTTTTCAGTTCACCGCTTGCTTTAATGAATGGTAATAAAGTCAGGTGCATAAAAATACATTGGCCGCGAGGCTTGTCCTGACTAAACTGGCGAATGGCTTCAAAAAATGGTAATCCTTCTATGTCGCCTACTGTGCCTCCGATCTCACAAAGCATAAAATCAACTTCGTCTTTACCAATATTGATAAAGTCTTTTATTTCATTGGTCACATGAGGTATCACTTGGATAGTTTTACCAAGATAGTCACCACGTCGTTCCTTCTCTAGAACCGTGGAATAGACGCGACCTGATGAAATAGAATCAGTGTTGCGAGCAGCGACGCCAGTAAAACGTTCATAATGACCCAAATCAAGGTCAGTTTCGGCGCCATCGTCGGTGACAAATACTTCTCCATGCTCGAAAGGTGACATCGTGCCAGGGTCAACGTTGAGATATGGATCAAGCTTTCTTAGGCGTACTGAAAAGCCGCGCGCTTGTAATAAAGCCCCTAAGGCTGCTGAAGCTAGGCCTTTGCCAAGTGATGAGACGACGCCGCCTGTGATGAAAATATAGCGTGCCATAGATTGTTATCTCCCGCGGTCAGATAAGGCCGGCTGTCATTTGTGATGAGCGCTGAAGGTTACACCCCACGGGGTGATAGTTTATCAGGATTCGGATAAAAAGAACAAGACCAACGCAACATGATGTTGCAAACAAGAAACCGTACTCAATATTTCGTAGTTAATCAGCTGTGGGTACAAGTGGGGCGTTGTCGCCTTCAGCTGGTGGAAGTAAGTCTCCACTAGGAGGCACCAATTCGCCGCTTTCATTATTCTGCGCTGGAGGTGTTATTCCTAATTGATCGATTACTGATGTGCCGGAAGCGTTCCGCGCCGCAATTATCGTCAGGGTAATTGATGTAATGATAAACGCCACTGCTAGTACCCATGTCAGCGTTCCCATTGCAGTAGCAGCCGCACGGCCAGCCATAGCTCCACCGCCACCGCCACCCATGCCCAAGCCGCCCCCTTCGGAGCGCTGCATTAAAACAACGGCAATAAGGCCGAGTGCAAGGAACAGATGAATTATCAGAACAACGTTTTCCATGACACTTTACGGACCTTTGCTTCGCGATGCTCGCTACTTATTCAAGTTTTTCGACTGGGGCAAGTGCGGCTTTGAATGTCTGGACAAATACTCGCGTATTAATCAATTATATGATTATGGCACACGACCAAGAACATAATGAACACCCGTACAACGATCTGCCGTCAGAGCCTGCTTTACGTGTTAAAGCGCTTGAGACGATACTAACTCGCAAAGGCCTAATTGATCCATCAGCGCTAGACAAAATTATCGATACCTACCAAAATAAGATTGGTCCTCGCAATGGTGCGCATGTGGTTGCCAAGGCGTGGAGCGATTCCAATTTTCGCGCCGCACTATTAGATGATGCTAACCCGCTCTTGGCAAAACTTGGCTATTACGGACGCCAGGGCGAACATATAGTTGCAGTTGAGAATACAGATGAAATCCACAATATGGTCGTATGTACCCTGTGTTCATGTTATCCTTGGCCACTGTTAGGAATTCCACCAAGTTGGTATAAGTCAGACGCATATAGGTCTCGGACTGTGCGAGAGCCGCGTAAAGTTCTTTCAGAATTTGGTGTCCGACTGCCAGAGTACACAACTGTTCGAGTTTGGGATTCCACGGCAGAAATACGATACCTAGTCATTCCAAAGTGTCCGACTGGGATTGATGGAATGGCTGAAGAAGCTCTTATTAAATTGATTACTCGCGATTCTATGATAGGTTGTGGATTGGTTAAGTCTCTATGACCCGCGCTCATGACATGGGAGGACGCTTTGGTGATGGGCCGGTTAGACCAGAACTGGAAAATGTTGTATTTGATTCCTACTGGCATGCCCGTGCGCTCGCGATTACACTGGCGTGTGGATCTCTGGGACTATGGAATATTGATGCCTCTCGACACGCACGCGAATGCCTTCCTCCTAAAGACTATTTTCGATTTTCTTACTACGAAAGATGGCTGGCTGGGTTAACAACTATGTTAGTTGAAAATGGCGCTCTGACGGCGGAAGAATTAATGATGGGCGAAGCCATAGGCCCAAGTGACCTTACCAATCGTAAACTTGTTGCAAACTCTGTAAATGATTTTTTAACCAAAGGCAGTCCAACCGATAGGCTTGTCAGCAAAAAATCAATATACAAATATGGCGATTTGGTTAAAACACGTGCGTTCCCAGAAAACATGGACGTAACGGGTGGACACACGCGCCTTCCAAGTTATGCAGCCGGTGCGACAGGTTATGTCTTACTACGACACGGAGCGCATGTTCTTCCAGACAGTAACGCTCACGGCTTAGGTGAAGCGGCAGAGCCACTGTACGCGGTTGCTTTTAAAGCCTCTGACCTGTGGGCCCAACCAAACAATAGTGATGATGAGGTTATATTAGATTTGTGGCAGAGTTACTTGGTATTGGCATGATCAATGAACCTGCTTTCGAGATGCCTTGGCACGCTCAGCTATTTGCTTTGACAGTTCATTTAAATGAATTGGGTCGTTTTGAGTGGTTGGAATGGGTTGAAAGTTTTAGCATAACGTTAAAAAGCCATGGTTTAGACCGAGAGTTAAACGGAGGTGATGATTATTTTCTGGCATGGTTGGAAACTCTGGAAAACCTTTTGGCCAAAGATAGTAGCGTAGGCGCTTTGGAGCTTTTCAAAATGCGAAAAGCTTGGGAGGCAGCACATTTTATAACGCCGCACGGCGCTCCAGTCATACTGGATCCTCCTGAACTAAAAACATAACAGTTGGGAGCACTTTTATTTTATAACCCTAATTCCTATTTCAGTGCTCTGCCAGCGATCCCATTAAACGGATTAACCAAAATGTCCCATGTGTCTGCGAATGTAAAATCTATTGAGGTAGTCTAATTGGGTGTTTTGGAATATGTAATATAAAGCTCTTGAGTTGAGTAGCAGTGCTGAAATTGGGAGCATGTGGTAAACTTTTTACATTATTACTAACGCCATAAAACCTCGTCCTGCAAGGCGGGGAGTAGTCACATCCGTTATTTTTAGTTCAAATTGAAGCAAGTAAAAGTTGTTGCGAATAGGGATGACAAGCTTTGGAATTCCGCAATGTTGAAACATCCATGATCTCAACAATTTCACTGTCTTTCATAACTGCTAAGCTTTCACACATATGACTCACAACAGCGAGGTCATGCGAAACCATAATGTATGTCAATGAGTTTCTACTGCGTAAGTCACTTAAAAGATTTAAGATTTCGGCTTGCACTGAAACGTCTAGTGCTGAGGTTGGTTCATCTAAAAGTAAAACTTTGGGTTCTGGTGCTAAGGCTCGAGCAATTGCGACACGCTGACGCTGTCCGCCTGATAGTTGGTGTGGGTAACGAAATCTGAACTTCGCTTCCAGCCCGACATCATCAAGTAAGTGCACAACCCTAGCGTCAATATCCTGAAAACCGTGCAAATATAATGTTTCACCCAGTACCTGATCCACAGAATGACGAGGATGTAGAGAGGCGTAGGGATCTTGAAATACCATTTGTACGGTTTTGTAAAAACTATTATGTTTTTTGATGGATGTTTGAGTGCCGTCAACATAAACTTTGCCAGACCAATTCTTTGTAAGCCCCATGATTGCTCTAAGGATTGTGGATTTTCCTGAACCACTTTCACCGACCAGACCAAAACTAGCCCCGGATTTTACTGCAAAATTAGCGTTCTGTACTGCATTTACTCTGTCGCGCCCGCTCCCAAACCAAACGTTAAGGTTTTCAATTTTGAGCATATTTATATGCGCCCACTTATGCTTGCTACGGTGGACCATGCAGGATCACGGTTCAGTACTTCCAATCTTTTTTGTGGATCGTGCAGCTTAGGCAGTGAGTTCAGAAGCCCCTGAGTGTATGGGTGCTTCGCCTTGTGTAAGTTTTTCGCGTCACAGACCTCAACAATGCGACCAGCGTACATGATTAGAACACGATCGCAAAAATCAGTAACAAGGTTGAGATCATGGCTGATAAAAATTAATCCCATGCCGCGTTCTTTTACCAAAGAATCGATAATTGATAAAACCTGTCGTTGTACCGATACATCTAACGCAGACGTTGGTTCATCTGCAATTAGGATCTCAGGATCTGGGATCAGCATCATGGCAATCATGATGCGTTGGCCCATACCTCCTGACATCTCGTGTGGATAGGCTCGCATTACTCTTTTTTGATCACGGATAGATACAGCTTCCAGCATCTCTATTGATTTTTCATAGGCCTCAGATTTGGTAGCATTGGAATGCAGACGGTAGGCCTCTATTATTTGTTGGCCAATAGTCATTACCGGATTCAGCGAAAATTTAGGATCTTGCATAACCATTGAAATCTTTTGGCCCCGAACATCTCGCATCTCGCGTTCCGTCTTGTGAAGTAAATTTACTCCCTCGAGTGAGATTCGATCAGCAGTTACGACGCCAGGAGGACGAATAAGGCGGAGGATAGCGCGGCCTGTCATAGATTTTCCTGAGCCACTTTCGCCGACAATCGCCAACCTTTCTCGCCCCAAGGTAAAAGACACCCCGCGCACAGCTTCAAAAAGCCCTTGATGGGTGGGAAATTTTACCCAAAGGTCTTTGACATCTAAAAGTGTCATTTTTCACTATCCTTTGGGTCTAATACGTCACGTAAACCGTCACCTAGCAAATTAAAAGCTAGCGATACGGTGAAAATTGCCATTCCCGGCACAGCTGCAACCCACCAATGATCTAGGATAAATCGTCGGCCCTCGGAAATCATTGCACCCCACTCTGGGCTTGGTGGTTGAGCACCAAGCCCTAAAAAACCTAGCCCAGCTGCAGCAAGAATAATGCCTGCCATATCAAGTGTCACACGCACGATAAGTGATGATATGCAAAGTGGCCAAATATGTTTTGTTATGATGCGCAAGGCTCCCGCACCTTGTAGCTGAATTGCGCTTATGTAGTCAGATGACCGGATTGTTAAAGTTTCTGCTCGGGCAATGCGGGCATAGGGTGGCCATGCCGTTAGTGATATTGCTAATACAGCGTTTTCAATTCCTGCCCCTAAAGCTGCCACAAATGCCAGTGCCAAAACAAGACGTGGAAATGCAAGGAAGATGTCAGTAATGCGCATTAGGATTTGATCTGTCCAGCCACCAACATAGCCTGCAACAGTGCCAACTAGCAATCCTGTGATGGGTGCGATTAAAGCAACTAAACCCACAATATACAGTGTAATGCGGGAGCCATAAATTAGGCGACTTAAAATATCGCGGCCTAAACTATCAGTACCCAAAACATGGTTACTTGAGCCCAGTGGTTGTAGACGATTGCCGAGGTTTTGTGCAAACGGATCATGTGGAGAAAGTAAGGGCGCGAACAACGCCGCTAAAATCAGACAGATTAAGATCCATAGGCCTACCATTGCCATTGTGTTGCCACGGAATGACAACCAACCTTTATAAAAAGCAGATAGTTTGGCGTGATGACGGGAGGCTGGTGTGTCTGTTAATAACCATGCGCGCCACCTGAGTGTTTCAACGGGAGTTTTTGTCACGTCATTTTGCTCTTGGATCGAAGATTTTATACAAAAGATCTGAAAAAATATTTAGGAGAATGAAGATAAGCCCTACGACAACAGTTCCACCCATAACTGCGCTCATATCAGCTGATAGCAGGGCTGTTGTAATGTAGCTGCCGATCCCTGGCCAGCTAAAGATTATCTCTGTAAGCACAGATCCCTCCAGTAGGTTTGCGTAGCTAAGAGCAATAACGGTGATAAGTTGTACGCGGATATTTTTAAATGCATGGCCCCAAATAACAGCGCTCTCAGACATTCCTTTAACACGAGCTGTCGTAATGTATTCTGCACTAAGCTGTTCAAGCATAAATGACCGTGTCATGCGACTTACGTAGGCTAGTGAGTAATAGCCCAGAAGCGAAGCAGGAAGTACAATATGGTTCAAGGCATCTTTAAAAACTTCCCAATTTTGATCTAAAATACTGTCGATAAGGATCATGCCCGTTACAGTCGGTACAATGTCCACATAGAAGATGCCCACACGACCAGGTCCGCCAACCCAACCAAGGATACCATAGAAAATTAGCAAGCCCATTAAACCAAGCCAAAAAATTGGCATGGAGTAACCTACTAAGGCTATTACACGAGCCACTTGATCAATCCACGAACCACGTCTGACAGCAGCAAAAACACCTAAAGGTACACCAAGTACTATTCCGATAAATAGGCCGATTGTTGCAAGCTCTAATGTTGCGGGGAATACCCGCTTGATGTCCTCAGCTACTGGACGAGCGGTAAGTAAAGATTTTCCAAAGTCTCCATGCATTACGTCCCAAACATAAAATATAAATTGTACGATTATGGGACGATCCAGACCAAGCTGTTCATATGCCGCATCGTAGGTTGCTTTTGTTGCCTGCTCACCAACGATTGCCAGAACTGGATCAATTGGCATCACCCGACCAATGACAAATGTAACAAACATTAATCCTAGCATTGTGACAATAATTGATCCAAGCGTGAGGAACGTTGCCCGGATCCAGAGTTCGAGGGGCGCCCTGTGGCGACCCTCAATATTTTGTTCTGTCGATTCCACTTATTTAGTCACGGGCCAGTAAGAAACTGCGGTAATAGCACCGCCCAAATTAAGGTTTTTTACTGCTTCATTACGACCTGTTTGTTCAATTTTTTGGAACAAAACGGCAAAAGGAGCGATGTCACGGAATTCTGCCTGAATATCTGTATACATTTGAGCCCTTACGTCGCGGTCGCCTTCAACAACTGCTGCCTCAACCTTAGCAGTGAGCCCACCTGTATCCCAAGCGTTACGCCATGCCAACAAACCGGTTGCTCCAGCCTCATCCGTATTAACGGGATTAAAGGCAAAAGTACCAGCATTGGTGTGTGGATCAGGATAATCTGGCCCCCAAGCGCCCATATACATGTCTAATTCACGGGCGCGATAGCGTCCTAAAATCGCTTTGGCAGTTCCAACCGTGATATTTAAAGTAATCCCTGCTTTGGCAAAAGTATTTTGCAGCGATTGTACAATTTCAATTCGTTCTTGTGCTTCACGCACCCCAACTTCGATTGCAAATGGACCAACACCTGCAGAGGTCAAAAGCTCCTTAGCTTTCTCGATGTTGAGGTTGAATGGGTTTTCGTCAACAGCGCCGAGGTATGTTTTAGGTAAGAAGTTTTGGTGAATAGTGTATTGGCCATTTAAGAAACTATTTTGCATACCTTCATAATCTACCAAGTATTTTATTGCCTGACGGACCTCCGGCTTGGATAATTCAGGATGCTTTTGGTTGACTGAAATATACATCAACCTGCCTCGTAGTTCGCTATCAATGGCTATACCATCCGCGCCACTTACGCCTGAAATGTCTTCTGGGTTTAGATTACGTGCTACGTCGATGTCGCCCCGCTCCAGCATTAAGCGTTGAGTTGCACTCTCTTGAACATGACGAACTATTACGCGTTCCATAGCTGGTGGCCCCCCATAATATGCTGGATTACTGGTTAATGTTACGCTTTCATTAGGTTTCCAACTTTGGAGAACATAAGGACCGGAACCGGCTGAGTTTGTGGCAAGCCAAGCGTTACCTAGATCGCCATCAACTTCATTTTCCATTACCACTTTTTTGTCGACAATGCCGCCGATGGTAGCGGTAAGACAGTTTAAAACAAACGAAGTTGCATAGCGTTTGTCTGTGGTAATGCTGACCGTATTACCGTCAGCCACAATTGTTTCGTCAATATTTTCTGGAGTAAAACCAAATTGGGTTAAAATGAACGAAGGCGTTTTATTTAATGTAACAACGCGACGCAATGAAAACTCCACATCTTCAGCGCGAACTTGGTTTCCGGAATGGAACTTTACACCGTCGCGCATGGTAAAGGTTATGGTGCGACCATCGTCCGAAACTGTCCAGCTCTCCGCTAAGTCCGGCTGGTAACCTGCATTCAGGTTTTTGGGGTCGAAATTGACTAACTTGCTGTAAATATTGCGACTTACGTCTGACCCAGCAAATTCAAAGCTTTGAGCAGGATCAATTGTGGTGATGTCATCAATTCTGTTGGCTATGACCAACATATTTCCTGGCGTCTCAGCAAGAGCTGCGACGGAGGTAAACCCGATGGCTAGCCCAATCGCTGCGTTGGTTAAATATCGATTGAATGCTTTCATAGTCTTGTCCCCTGTTAGTAAGGCTTTAAACAAAACTGAAATTACTTGAATTTGTCAATCTGTCCAAGTTTTATCAAGAACGCGTAGCCAGTTTTTGTGGCAAATCTTGACCATAAGTGCATTGTCATATCCATGATCTATCATCGCCTTCCTTAAGTTTGGCAAATCTGCAACAGTGGTAACATCTGTCGGTACAACTGCTCCGTCATAGTCAGAGCCTAGTCCGACCCGATCTTCACCTAGATATTCTATTAGATAATCTAAATGCCGGAGCATTTGGTCTAACTTTACGTCGGCAATCATGCGACCATCTTCGCGCAAAAACGCTGCTGCAAAGTTTAGTCCAACCATACCATCGCTTTCTTTTATCGCGGTTAGTTGATCATCTGTAAGGTTGCGTGAGTGCGGGCATATAGCGTGAACGTTAGAGTGAGTAGCTACTAAGGGTCTGTCTGACTGATTTGCAACATCCCAGAATCCTGCTGCATTCAAATGCGATACATCAACCATAATTCCTAATTTGTTGCAGCGTTTGATCAATCGAATTCCATGTTCTGTAAGACCAGGCCCAATATTAGGATTGCTGGGATAGCGAAAAGGTACTCCGTGCCCAAAAATGTTTGGGCGGCTCCAGACTGGGCCAAGCGAACGTAAACCTGCTTGATATAGAACTTCAAGAGTTTGCAAATCTTTGTCTATTGCCTCGGCACCTTCGAGGTGCAAAATCGCAGAAATTTTGTCCTCGGCTAAAGTATTTTGGATATCTGATACGCTTCGACAGACCTTGAGTGCATCTTTATTTTCAAGATCAAATAAAATTGCAATAATTGCCATTGCCGTTGGGAGCGCGCTTTCCCAATCGATCGCATCTGGTAAGGGTAAATCGTAAAATGCCTTGGTCATCTCGTCTATTTTAAATTCTTTATCAATTAGTGACGGAATATACACGGCGAAAAATCCACCCGAAAATCCACCTGCCCTAGCTTTGACTAGGTCAAGTGCGCCGTCGCGGCCTGTTAAAAAAGTTTTTGTTTCGGATAAGCCACCTTTTAGATGCAAATGCAAAAGAGCATCATTGTGCCCATCAAAAATTACAGGTGTGACGTTAAAGGTAATAGGAAAAATTCCTCAGTTAATTTTTGTAAAAGGTAGCTTAGCAAGCTTTTTACGATTAACGAGTATGATAGTAACTTGGTGGTACATATCAATAAAGAAATGCAAATTGTGGTTTGCCTTATCTGTTGGCCTCGTTATATGGACGCCAGTCCTGATGAAAGGAACATTATATGGCCAATGTTGTAGTTGTCGGCGCGCAATGGGGTGACGAGGGCAAAGGCAAAATAGTGGATTGGTTAAGTGAGCGCGCAGATGTCATTGCGCGCTTTCAAGGTGGGCATAATGCTGGCCATACTTTAGTGATAGATGGTTTGGTTTACAAACTGCATGCTTTGCCATCTGGGGTTGTTCGGGGTGGCAAATTAAGCGTAATTGGTAACGGTGTAGTTTTAGATCCTTGGCATTTGCTTTCTGAGATTGAAACACTCCGTAAGCAGGGAGTTGTTATCACCCCGAAAACCTTATTGATAGCAGAGAATACACCGCTTATTTTGCCAATACACGGAGAGTTGGATCGTGCTCGTGAGTCTCAGAATTCGGTTGCGAAAATTGGGACAACTGGAAGGGGGATAGGGCCGTGTTATGAAGACAAGGTTGGTCGTCGTGTAGTACGAGTTGCAGACCTTGCGGACAATGCAACTTTGGAAATGCGAGTTGACCGTGCATTGATCCATCATGATGCTTTACGCCGTGGGCTTGGTCTTGAAAAAGTTGATCGTGACGCTTTGATTGCAAGTCTGCGTGATGTTGCTGATTCGATACTACAATACGCTGCTCCAGTCTGGAAGGTAATGACAGAGGCCCGAAAGGCAGGAAAACGCATACTTTTTGAAGGTGCGCAGGGTGCTCTACTTGACATTGATTTTGGCACATATCCTTTTGTTACTTCATCCAATGTGATTGCCGGGCAAGCCGCTACAGGGGTTGGCCTTGGCCCTGGCGCTATTGATTTTGTTTTGGGTATTGTCAAAGCTTACACAACCCGTGTTGGTGAAGGTCCTTTTCCAACAGAGTTGATGGACGATGATGGTCAGCGGTTAGGAGAAAGGGGTCATGAATTTGGGACAACCACGGGCAGAAAGCGCCGCTGCGGTTGGTTTGACGCTTGCCTTGTTAGGCAGACATGCGCGACGAGTGGTGTGAACGGCATCTCACTGACTAAATTGGACGTGCTGGATGGTTTTACAACATTAAAAATTTGTGTGGGGTATGACCTGGATGGTAATCTGCTGGACTTTTTACCAACGGCTGCTGATCAACAAGCAAGGTGCATGCCCATTTATGAGGAAATGCCAGGGTGGTCTGAATCGACTGAAGGTGCCCGAAGTTGGGCTGACTTGCCGGCTAATGCGATCAAATATGTTCGGCGTGTAGAAGAGTTGATTGATTGTCCAGTTGCACTACTATCAACATCTCCGGAGCGAGAAGACACAATTTTGGTCCGTGACCCATTTGCTGATTGATTTGTGAGGACATAATGGTACTAAAATACAAATCTCGTAAGCGACTGTCGTTGCTCGTCCTTATTTTTGGCGTACCTCTCTATATTGTCGCGGCTGTAAGTTTAGTGGCAATATTTGACCGACCGCCCTTTTGGGTTGAGGTGCTAGTGTACGTAATTTTAGGAGTCATTTGGACTTTCCCTTTGAAATTTGTTTTTAAGGGAATAGGTCAATCGGATCCTAATGTTTCATCCGAGGACAGCTGAACTGATTATCGCGAATAGCGGTAATACTAATTTCTAGATTAGTTAATATTGCTGCTCTTAATCGCTGCATTGACTGCTTTAACAATATTATACCTTAAATTTTTCTGTTAAAGTTAACTAATATCAATATTTGTCGACTTCCCCTTTTTACAATGGTTACTGAAAGGTTATCCGGATTAAGAAAGTTTTTGCTCAGCCAAAACATATAGGTTGGAGAAAATTAGAGAAGTAATTACGACTAAACCTCCAATTATTGTCCAGTAGCCGGGATCTTCGCCTATGACTGCCCATACAAGGATTGGCGCTAGGACTGACTCCAACAATATGAGGAGTGAAACTTCAGCTGATTTGATGTATCTTGGACCTATAGCTAGAAGGCAGGATGCACCTCCTATGAATAAGCCGTGGCCCAAAATTATAGGCCATTGGATGAAGAATGCATTTAATGGTTCAGTAAATAAACTCATTATTATTGCGCCACCAAGATATGCAAATGGTAGGGCTGGGATCATGGAAGTAGATTTAACCAAGCGAACAGTGGTTAATGCAGCTGCAAAAGCTCCAGAAACATAGAGAGCCCAAAGATCGCCTTTCCAAGACGCTATTTGTGAAAACCCTGAACCATAAGCTATTATTGCCAGACCAAATATTACGGCTGACATTGTTAAGACCATTCTTTTGTGAATATGTTCACCTAATAGAATGCGGCTAAATAATGCTGCAAAAACTGGCATAGATGCAAATATAAAGACTACGTTTGCCACACTCGTATATGTTACAGCCAGTACAAAAGCAGGGGCAGTTGTTCCAATTAATACGATATAAAGAAGACCATACCATCTTGTGTTTAAAACAACCCTAAATCCGTTTAGCCCCTGAAACAAAATAATAAAACATAAAATTAAAAATCCAGAAGTTATGCTACGCCAGAACGCAGTAACCATAGGTTCAGCATGAATGAGTCTTACAAATAAAGAATCTGGAACCACTAGGAGAACACCAATAGTAGTAATTATTAAACCTTTTAGGTGATCCCCCAACTTAAAGAGCCCTCATTAATTAAGTAAATGCTTTAAATATGGTTTAAGAAAAAATTTCCTTTAGCTAGCCATTTCAGGATGTGTTTTGCGATCTGCATCTTTTTGTCATCATGATATTATTCTTGCTTAACTTACTCGGAGTGAAACGATATCGTTATCATCTACATTTTTTGGTAGTGTCACCCTATTTTTAGTGATGTTAATTAAAGCAAAACAATAATTTTTTGCACTTGAAAACTCAAACAAATAAACGCTACGGACAGCGGCTAGAAATTTAATTGAACTAATCACTGATAACTGACTGTCTTATAATCTAATTATCTGTGCAAGTTCTAGGCACACCATTAAAGCTAAAAGTAACGCGGAGCATCACTTTAAAATGGCATTGTTATCAGCCCTTAAGAATTGCATCATAATGGTATGATACATCCGGGTTTCACCAGTTCTATGCCTTTGACCTTAGTGGGGGGGGGAGTGGCGTCTTTGCAAGATCTTTTGGAGGCAATGACATACGCGCCTACCTGTATCGCTGCAGATGGAGGAGCAAAGTTGGCTCTCGAAGCAGGGGTAGAACTAGCGGCAGTGATTGGTGATTTTGATTCAATAGGTCAATGTTTATCGCAAGTGCCAGTTGAACGTCGCATTCATATTTCAGAGCAAGACAGTACCGATTTTGATAAAGCGATGCGCTACATATCTGCTCCTTTAGTTATAGCTATCGGTTTTACGGGTGGGCGGATAGACCATCAGTTAGCCGCGCTGAATGTGCTTGTAAAATATCCACAGAATCCCTGTGTAATGATTGGCGAAACAGAACTGACATTTCTATGTCCTCCCGGTGTAACTTTACCTTTGTCGAAGGGAGATGTTGTTTCACTCTTTCCAATGGCTCCGGTAGCTGGTACATCTACAGGCTTAAATTGGGAAATTGACGGCCTGTGTTTTGATCCAATGGATAAGATTGGTACATCAAATGTGGCTTCAGGACCTATAAGGTTAACCATGGATAGACCTGCCATGCTCATTATGGTGCCTCGGAAACGACTTGAAGAGGTTATTCGGGTACTATTGCAATCGCTAGAACCAGAAAAATGGAATTAGAATGCTTTAAGGAATTTATTATATATTTTATATCAAGTGCTCTTGCTCAATGATTAGCCGTCCGGCGGTCTGTGAGATAAAATGTGTTCAATTCCCCTTTTCCTTTCAGTGTGGTTGCACCGCGTTCTTCGAATATATAATCATCCTCTAGCCGGATTTTTACTGCGCTAGATACGTGAATTTGGCCTGGTTCGCTGGTGGCCTCCATTCGACTGGCGACATTAACAACATCGCCCCATAGGTCATAGGCGAATTTTGAGGTTCCAACGATACCTGCTACCGCCGTGCCAGTATGAATTCCTGTCCGCATAGTTATATCACGACCAGAGGATATAGCGTAATCTGACAGCGCAATTTGCATGTCTAGGGCGAACTCTGCAATCTGCTGAGCATGAGTTGGGCTACGGTCGGGCACTCCAGCTACTACCATGTAACAGTCGCCAATAGTCTTAATTTTTTCAACATTATGTTTCAGAGCCAACTTATCAAGTAATCCAAACACCTCGTTGAGAGTATCAACGACTTGTCGGGCCCCGATGCGAGCACTCATCTCGGTAAAACCGACAATGTCGCTGAATAGAACCGAGACCTCTGGGAAAGAGTCAGCTATGTCGGTCTCACCACCTTTCAGACGTTCCGCAATTTGGGCAGGTAGGATGTTAAGAAGTAGCTTCTCGCTGCGATGTTTCTCCTCTTTAAGGTTTTCTGCTTTTGAATGTAGTTCTTCTTGTACAGCGTTAAGATCGCTTACATGATTTTCAACGGATGCGACCATTTCATTAAATGCATTTCCAAAAGTGGCTATCTCTCCGGAGCGTTGAACCGGTGCGCGGGCTGTCAGTTCGCCGGCGGAGACTTTTGTCGCAGTGGCTACCATTGCCTCAATAGGACGAAGCACGCGACTGCGGATAAGCAGAAGAGAGACAAGTGTGGTAAGTAGGAGTGTCACTGCTAGGATTACGTTGAATTGCTCTAGGTCTCTGGATAGCTCATTCAGGCCAGCGACTTTATTCGTCGTGCGGGTGTCGATCATAGCCATGAACTCGGCGATCGGTTTCATGATTTTTGCTTTTGCGGTATGGTATTTGGGACCGTGCAAAAGCTTAACTGCGCGTTGAGGATCAGGAACGCCGGTCAGGCCAAATGTTCCTGTTCCATCATCGTAACGACCCTTCATCGCATTAATAGCAACAGACTCTAGACGGACGAGTGCATCAGACATGCTTTGCGATTCGGAAAGTTTGTCAAATTCCTTATTGGTGAAACCAGCAGCGAGCATACGATCTCGCAGAGAAATTTGCTGTCCCAAGGAAATTTTGTAATCAGAATCTGCGACTACTATATCCCAGTAGATCCCTTCATATCCGTCAGGACGCCGAACGTCCCCATTACGAATTGCAAGTACTTGATTGAAGTAATCTTCATAGCGGTCATCACCCGTTGTGACATAGGTGCGGGCAAAGCGCGTCAGATCGTCTGAGGATTGACGTAATTCATCGGCAAGCAACAATGAAGTTAAGCGCTGTTGCTCTGCATTCTCAGTCAAGGTTTGCGTTGCCTGCATTTGTAATGCGGTAAGTATCAACCCACCAACTAGACAGAGCTGTACTCCCAGCAATATGAGGAGGATATTTCGAATGCGCATGAGCAACCCTATTTTTTAATCAACCAAGTTATATTACTCGTAAACTATAAATTACTCAAAACTAGTTTTTTAATGGGTTAATTTAAGTATTATATCTCACAGGAATTTTATTGAGTTCCAGTGAAACTGATCTGAAAGTCAAATGCTTATAAATAAATAAATTTTTCCTGATACTTAGTCTTTTAGCGCAGGACTGATAACAATGTGTTGCATTTCTAATAGGCTTGATTGGTGCTTCGAAAATACAAATGTGATTTCTTCTTATTGCAAGGATTCTGGTGATTTTTTGTACAGTAAAATTGTGATCAAGGAAAAATAAAATTGCCTAAAATACGAATCTAACCGTCTGTAGCTTAACAATTCGGAACATTAACGGCCAGTCCACCTAATGCTGTTTCTTTATACTTGTTGCTCATGTCTTCACCAGTCTGCCGCATTGTTTCAATGCAAGCATCGAGTGGTACAAAGTGATCGCCGTCTCCGCGTAGGGCTAAACTAGCTGCTGAGACGGCTTTGATTGCTCCAAGCCCGTTGCGTTCTATGCATGGAACTTGAACTAGGCCACGTACAGGATCGCAGGTCATACCGAGGTGGTGTTCTAATGCAATTTCAGCCGCATTCTCGATTTGTTTTGGTGTGCCGCCCAATACGGCGCAAAGCCCGGCAGCAGACATAGCCGCAGCACTGCCAACTTCTGCCTGACATCCTGCTTCTGCTCCAGAAATTGATGCATTGTATTTGACAAGACCACCTATTGCAGCAGCGGTCAATAAAAAGTCCTCAATGTAAGCTTCTGATGCGCCAGGGACATGATCCAGATAATACCTAAGTGTTGCAGGTAAAACGCCCGCAGCCCCATTTGTTGGCGCAGTTACGACTTGACCGCCTGCAGCATTTTCCTCGTTCACCGCCATTGCATAAACGCTCATCCAGTCATTGATTGTATGCGGGGCAGTTAAATTCATACCCCGTTCTGCAAGAAGTTTGTCATGAATTGCTTTGGCCCTCCGTTTGACACAGAGACCTCCTGGTAAAATCCCATCAGTTGTTAAACCCCGGTCCATGCAGTCACGCATTACCTGCCATATGCGTTTTGTGCCTGACTTCAGATTGTCATGCCCGCCCCTCGCCGTTTCATTGGCTCTTTTCATCTGGGCTATGCTTTGGTTGGAAATTTCTGCCATTTCAAGCATTTCTGCCGCAGATTTGAATGGATAAGGAACCGGTGCTCCTTCATTAGTGGCGACGCCTGCGGCTAATTCTTCTTCTGTCACAACGAATCCACCGCCAATTGAATAAAAAGTTTGTCGCAGTGTAACGTCACCCTGAGCGTCGGTTGCCATTAGGATCATGCCATTGGCATGCCCGGATAGTGGCATTTCGTAGTCAAAAACAAGATCAGAAATAGGATCAAACCTTAACTCTCCCAAGCCTTCTGGATTCACAGTATTAGTCTCTGCTATTGAACTTAGCGCTGCTTCGGCTTTGATAAGGTCGTAAGTCTCGGGTAGAAATCCCGCTAGCCCAAGTATTATTGCTCTGTCAGTAGCGTGACCGGCACCGGTAAAAGCAAAGCTGCCGTGTAGAGAAACTTTGATTCCAAAAAAATTAAAGGGCGAATTACGCATCATGTCCAAAAAACGCGCTGCAGCAATCATCGGCCCCATTGTATGAGATGAAGATGGACCAATACCTATTTTAAACATTTCGAAAACGGATAAGAACATAGAGCAATAAGAATCCTCTGGTTGGGGCAATTCTAGCTTTTCGACCTTGTTAACGGTTATTAATCAGACATTAAATCCAACTCAGCTGTGAGTACAATGACGGTAGTTTCATGAATGAAAAATAAAATAACATCACTGAATAAGTGGTTTTGTTCAAGTAAAAGTTTTGGTTGAATTAACTTCAGTGAGCCGACTGTTGAACTCGATACAATCACCAGTTTCTACAATTATATAATTTTCAAACTGAACCGATGTGAAGCTGATAAATACGCGTAGGAATTTTGAAGTTAATGGGGCTGGATAATGTGGTTGGATAGCATCAAATTTTAAGATCCAATTAGCACCGACACAGGCTGACCATAGACCTGTGCCTGCTATGAGAACTGGTTCTACACTGCCATTCGGCTCGAAGGTTTCATTAAACGAGGCAATGTCGTAGTTGGGTTTGACTGCTTGGCATGTGACTGACCCTCCAATAAGCTGGGCTTGCTCGGTAGCCATTGCGATGAACGAATTATATTGCGCGTTTACTGCTGTTGGAAAGCCCTCAGGTGGCTTATAATAAATCCAGACATCATCGTTTGCATGAAATATTAGATTTAGGAAGCGCTGAAATGACTGGAGAATTATCACCGATCGATACTGCAAAATTTGCCGCTGCGCGACGCGCAGCGGACATTGTAGAAAATGGGATGCAGGTTGGCCTTGGGACTGGATCAACTGCGGCTTGGCTCGTTCGATGCCTTGGTGAGAGAGTGTGTGATACAGGTTTACAGATCAAATGTGTACCAACGTCTGCACGCACTGCTACTTTGGCTCGTGAGGTTGGGATTGACGTTATCTCACTTAATGAAGCCAAATGGCTTGACCTTACCATTGACGGTGCGGACGAATTTGATGGTGATGGCCATTTAATTAAGGGTGGTGGCGGAGCTCTTTTATGGGAGAAGATTGTAGCGACTGCTAGTGATCGAATGGTAGTTATTGCAGACAGTCACAAAAAAGTTGAATGTCTGGGTGCTTTTCCTTTGCCTGTTGAGTTAATTCCTTTTGGTTGGGAAACTACAAAGAAACTGGTCGAACAGGTGTTAATTACATTGGGTTTTGAGGAGCAAAATTCTATTCTGCGGATGAATGGAGATCAGAACTACAGAACAGATGAGGGCAATCATATTATTGATTTGCATTTACATCGCATTCCTGAGCCGCGTCAGTTGGCGTCATTATTGAACCAAGTGCCAGGTGTTGTGGAAAGCGGTTTGTTTGTTGATACTTGCGACACAGTTATAGTTGGGTTTGGCGATGGTGGTGTAGAAGTTCGCGATATCGAAAAGAAATAAAGATGCACTAGCCGTGTTTGCCGAGCCGTAATATCTGATTTAATTTCTCAAATCACAGTGCAGCCCCGACGGTTCTAAAGGTTTCGTCTAATTACTTAACTGTCGTGATCAAGTACTCAATACTATTCTCTAATTAAAAAGGGTTCAGTATCGCTTTTAAAAATTGTGATTGATTATCAGATTGGCTGCTGACCGGAACTAGGCTGTGTTTAACAAGGACTAGTTTTTCAGTAATCCATGTGAAATATGCACAGCAGCAAGCGAAAAGGTTATTAAATGAAAACTTATGATTACGACCTATTCGTTATCGGTGGTGGATCTGGAGGAGTGCGCGCAGCACGTGTAGCGGCTAGTGATGTAGGCGTACGTGTCGCTTTGGCTGAAGAGGATCGTTACGGAGGCACTTGTGTAATACGTGGCTGTGTACCTAAAAAATTGATGGTTTTTGCCAGTGAATTTTCTTCGATCCCATCTTTAGCAAAGGGCTATGGCTGGGATTGTGAGACTAGTAATTTTGACTGGTCCGTATTCCGCAGTAATCTCAATAGTGAATTGAGCAGGCTCGAAATAATATATCGACAACTGCTAAAGAATTCTGGAGTCGAAACTTTTGATGCGCGTGCCTGCGTAAAAAGTCCTAACACAATTGAGCTGTCTACTGGTGAAATTAAAACTGCCAAGACTATTCTAATAGCCACTGGTGGAAAACCAGCACGTCCCGAAATACCGAATGCAGAATTTGGAATTGTAAGTGATGATATTTTTAATCTCAAAAAATTGCCAAAATCTATTTTGATTGTAGGTGGTGGCTATATTGCTTGTGAGTTTGCCTGCATATTTAATGGTTTGGGCGTTGAGGTTACTCAATACTATAGAGGCAATCAAATCCTCCGTGGATTTGACAATGAGGCGCGGGGCATAGTTGCCGAATCTATGATCGAAAATGGAATTAATCTGCACCTTGACACCAATATTTCAGAGATGGGGCCTGTTAACGACGACAGTACCGGAGTGGAAGCAAAGGATACAGTAACTGCTGTGGGTGCAGCTGCTGAAATAATTGGTGGGTACTCGTCGGCAGGAAAGGATTGTCAGCAATTCCCGATTTGTGTTAAATCGACTAAAGGTATAACGCAAGAATTTGATATTGTTTTGTTTGCTACAGGTCGCAATCCCAATAGTAAAAATTTGGGTATTGAAGCCCTTGGGGTAGAGTTAGGCGAACGAGGTGAGGTAGTTGTGGATGCACTTTCGCAAACAAAAAATGAAACAATCTATGCCATTGGTGATGTTACTAACAGAATAAATTTAACCCCAGTTGCGATTAGGGAAGGTATGGCTTTTGTCGACACAGTATTTAAAGGTAAACCAACTGCAGTAAATCATAAACTTATCCCTTCGGCCGTTTTTACTCAGCCTGAAATAGGTACTATTGGCCTAAGCGAAGAAATTGCGAGTACGCGTGAAAAAGTTGAGGTGTATACTACGACGTTCCGACCAATGCAGACTGCATTCGCAGGTAAATCAGACCGAGCTATGATGAAACTGGTGGTAAGTGTGGCCACACGGAAGGTTTTGGGTTGTCACATAGTCGCACCAAATGCAGGAGAAATGATCCAAATGGCTGGCATTGCAATCAATATGGGTGCAACAAAAGAAGATTTTGATCGTACTATTGCGGTTCATCCAACAATGTCTGAAGAAATAGTCACTATGAAATCGCCAACGCGGGTAGCTTGAAATTCTAAATGAAAAACACAATTCACAATTAACAGCGCAAGATTTGTGCGGCAATAGGAGAACAGTACCAAATGGCTGGTAATAAAGGCGGCCCCTGGGGCGGCGGCGGAGGTGCAGGCGGAGATGATGATGGCCGTGGAAACGGTCACACTGGTTCCGACCAAGGAAATGGTGGACGGAACAAGGGCGAAGAGGGCCCCCAAATACCTGAGATTGATGAACTTGTTAAAAAAGGACAGGAACAACTGCGGGTCCTTATGGGCGGTCGTAGCGGTGGTGGTGGTGGCCGTGGCGCTGGAGACGGTGGTCGTCAGGGTTTACCACGAGGTTCTATAGTGCTTGGCATTGTAGCTGCTGTTGTCGTGTGGGTTTTCACGTCTTTCTACACTGTCAAGCCTGAGGAGCAGTCTGTTGAATTATTTCTTGGAAAATTTTTGTCCGTAGGAAACCCAGGGCTTAATTTTGCACCATGGCCGTTTGTTACTGCAGAAGTGATTGCGGTTACTAGCGAACGTACAGAGGATATTGGCGTTGGCCGGGCGGGCAGTGATGCAGGTTTAATGTTAACTGGCGATGAAAACATAGTTGATATTGATTTCCAGGTAGTGTGGAATATTGATGATCCAGAACAATTTCTATTTAATTTGCGAGACCCTCGCCCAACAATCCGTGCCGTGTCTGAATCCGCTATGCGTGAAATTATTGCCCAGTCAGAGTTAGCACCGATTTTAAACAGGGATAGGGGGGCAATCGCGGGACGTTTACAGGATCTGATCCAGTCTACACTGGATAGTTATGGCAGTGGCGTAAATGTTATACGTGTCAATTTTGACAAGGCTGATCCACCACAGTCTGTAATTGATGCATTCCGAGATGTACAAGCGGCTGAGCAAGAACGTGATCGGTTACAGAATGTTGCTGATGCTTACGCAAACAAAGTCTTAGCTGAAGCCCGCGGTCAGGCGGCGCAATTACTCGAAGAAGCCGAGGGTTACCGCGCCCAACAAGTGAACCAAGCCGAGGGTGAAGCGTCACGATTTTCTGCTGTTCTTGCGGAATACGAAAAAGCTCCAGACGTAACGCGAAAGCGTCTTTATCTCGAGACAATGGAAAATGTATTGGGTCAAATGGATAAAATAATTCTTGATCAGTCCGCAGGTGGTGAGGGGCAGGGTATCGTTCCGTATCTACCGCTAAATGAACTTCGCCGTGGGGGTAAAAACTAATGCGCCGAGCAACATTTATATTACCGATAATTGTCGTTCTGATAGCTGTCGCATTGTCTTCGCTTTTTATTGTTGATGAGCGCGAAAAGGCACTGGTATTACAGTTTGGACGAGTTGTAGATGTGAAAGAAGAGCCAGGGCTGGCGTTCAAAATACCTGTTATACAAGAAGTTGTTCGTTATGATGATCGTATTCTGAGTCGTGATATCGATCCGCTGGAAATTACCCCGCTGGATGACCGACGTCTAGTTGTTGATGCGTTTGCTCGCTACAGAATAGTAGACATAGAACAGTTCCGTCAGGCCGTTGGTGTTGGCGGTATTGCAACAGCTGAAAATAGGCTGGACTCGATTCTGCGTGCTGAACTGCGCGAGGTGTTGGGCTCGGTATCATCCAACGATATCCTTAGTTCGGATCGCGCAGCATTAATGCTTCGCATTCGAAACGCAGCAATCGCTTCAGCGCGGTCGTTGGGTGTCGAGGTTATTGATGTTCGTCTCAAAAGGACTGACTTACCAACGGAAAACCTCGATGCTACTTTCCAACGGATGCGTGCAGAACGTGAGCGTGAGGCGACTGATGAACGTGCTCGTGGTAACGAAGCTGCTCAAAGGGTTCGTGCTCAGGCAGATCGAACGGTGGTTGAGCTAGTCTCCGATGCTGAGAGGCAGGCTGAAATTGTTCGTGGTGAAGCTGATGCGCGCCGTAATGCAATTTTTGCTGAAGCTTTCAGTAAGGATTCAGAGTTTTTTGAATTCTATCGTTCGTTGACAGCGTATGAGCGAGCGCTTCAAGGGAAAAACTCAACAATGGTAATGTCTCCCGATAGCGAATTTTTTGACTTTTTGGGTTCAGATAATGGTAGACGCAGCTCTGTAGGTGAGTGATGGCGTGGATACTGCTTGCTTTTGGGCTTGTAATGATTGTGGAGGGGCTAACTTATATGTTGGCCCCATCGCATGTTGAAAAAGTATTAGAGATACTGAGAAGCCTGCCCCAAACCGCAAAACGTCAATTTGGCGCTTTAATTCTTGTGTCTGGATTAATTTTTCTTTGGTTGGCTTTTTTTATTGGGCTGTAACATTTTACCTCTGCTATTCACGGTTTGGTAACATGGAGTTGAAAGCCCGTGTGCAGGAACCATCTTTAATTTAGTAAGAGAAGTCTTAATCTATACAATATAAAAACCACAAACCCATATATCAGCCATTCTGGCTGATAAGAAGCTGCAGGAGATACCTGATGAACAGACAGGCAGAAGCTCAAGTGAATCACTTTCCCAATATAAATTTTGTGCGCGCGTTTTCGCTGGGTGCACTATTTATTACTTTTATTGTTTTGCAAACGCTTAGTTCATTTGCTCGACCTGAAAGTCTTGCTCCTTTAGCTGAAAAGATTAGCCCCTCAGTCGTAAACATTACAACGTCAACTCTGGTAGAAGGCCGTACCGCTCCTCAAGGTATCGTTCCAGAGGGTTCACCATTTGAAGATTTTTTTCGGGAATTTCAGGATCGAAACAATAACGAAAATGGTAATCGTCCTCGCCGATCGTCGGCGCTGGGGTCAGGGTTTGTTATTTCTGAGGACGGTTATGTTGTTACCAACAACCACGTAATCGAAGGCGCCGATGAGATTTTAATTGAGTTTTTCAATGGTTCGGAACTCAAGGCCACGGTAATTGGTACAGACGCCAAAACTGATATCGCCTTGCTTAAGGTTGAAGCAGAAAAGGCATTACCGTTTGTTCCTTTTGGAGACAGTGATACTGCAAATGTTGGTGACTGGGTGATTGCTATGGGTAACCCATTAGGTCAAGGTTTTTCGGTCTCTGCTGGAATTGTGTCTGCGCGCAACCGTGCTCTAAGCGGTTCATACGATGACTATATTCAAACTGATGCAGCAATTAACCGGGGAAATTCAGGCGGCCCGTTGTTTAACATGGATGGTGAAGTCATTGGCGTTAACACAGCAATCTTGTCGCCAAATGGCGGTTCGATTGGGATCGGGTTTTCTATGGCAGCTAATGTCGTACAGAATGTAGTCGACCAGCTTCAGGAATTTGGTGAGACACGTCGTGGCTGGTTGGGTGTTCGCATTCAAGATGTGACCGACGACATAGCCGAGGCTATAGGTCTTGAACCTGTTTTGGGCGCTTTGGTGACTTCTGTACCGGAGGGACCTGCGAAAGAAGCAGGTATGGAAGATGGTGACGTTATTATTAGTTTTGCTGGTGTAGATGTAGAAGACACTCGTGGACTCGTTCGTCAGGTAGGTTATAGCCCTGTAGGTGAAACAGTTCGTGTTGTAGTATTTCGCGCAGGAGAAACTGTAACATTGCGCGTCACGCTTGGTCGTCGTGAAGAGGCTGAAGGTGCTGTACCTGCAGTTGCGGCAATTCCGGATGATGAGCAAGAGCCTGAAACTAAAGAGATCCTTGGCCTCACATTAAGTGGTTTAACTGATGAATTGCGTGAGCAATTGGGTATGAGCCCAGAACAAGAAGGCCTTGCTGTAGGAGACGTGGATGAAATGTCGGAAGCATTTGAAAAAGGTTTGCGTGCTGGGGACGTGATTACTGAGGCTGGTCAGCAAAAAATCATCTCAATTCCTGATTTTGAGGCGCGCTTGGAAGAGGTTAAAGAAGCTGGACGCAAATCACTATTACTTTTGGTCCGTCGCGCAGGTGATCCAAGATTTGTTGCACTGAATTTATCCGAATAACGTTTTTCATATTGAGAAAAAGGCGCCTCAGTTTAGGGGCGCCTTTTTTAATTAAATAATTTATAAACGGTTGAACGGATAAGGTAGAGTTACGTTAGATTGTTTGTTGGGTGCGATCTTTTAGTAAAAGCCAAATAAATTTGTGTTTATATGTCTTTTCCTATTTCGTTATTATCAGTCTCTATGGTGATTAGGTGGTCAAGCATATCCGAGATGTCCTCGATTTTCTCAGCCAGAATATGGGTGACATCATGGACGCGTTGAAGGCGGCCAGTGATACGCAACATACGTCCTGCAATCACAGGCCGGCGAAACCGTTCATAGATATGCTGCCATACAATAACGTTGACGGCGCCTGTTTCATCTTCAAGAGTGAGAAAAATGACACCTTTTGCGGTCCCTGGGCGCTGCCGTAGAATCACGAGACCTGCAACGGTTATTAATACATGATTAGGTGGGAAATTTAAATCGCACGCCCGCAAACAAGAAGGAGGATGAGGCCAATTTTTAGAATTTTTTGGTAAAGATTGATGAAATTCCATAGGAACAAATATAGAACATTTGGTGTGTATAGCAAGAGATCAAAAGCTTTGATAAAAAAGGGACTGGTGAGTTGAAAAAGAGGCGGTTAAAACATCGAGATGAAAGAAAAAAGGGAGCGTTAGATGGCCAAAATTACCTATATCGAACATGGTGGAACAGAACATGTTGTGGACGTAGCTAATGGGCTTACGGTCATGGAAGGCGCAAGAGATAATAATATTCCCGGTATTGAGGCGGATTGTGGTGGTGCCTGTGCATGCTCAACCTGCCACGTATATGTTCATTTAGATTGGGTTGAGAGGTTGCCAGCCAAAGATGACATGGAAATTGATATGCTTGATTTTGCTTATGAGCCAGACGAAATACGCTCGCGTTTGACTTGTCAGTTGAAGGTTAGTGATGCAATGGATGGTCTTGTTGTTCAGATGCCTGAAAAGCAGATCTGATTTGGAGCGGTGGCGCCCAGCCTGCTATCAGTGGCGCCACTTGTCTAGATTTGAAATCCTTTTATTGAGCAAATTCCTTTTACCCAAAAGATTTACTAAACGGAGCCGCCAAACTTTTTCATCACAAGGTTTCGCTGGAAACACCAGTGGTCAATTGTTGATAAACCAGAGTTACCATATAGAGGTAAAGTTTCTACAGTTTGTTTTTTGTTTTCTGGGGGCTTATTCCATTATTCCAAGCCGCAACAAAATTATTAACTTTGTATGAAGTAATAGGGAGGCAACTCACAATTTTGATTTTGGATTTTACTTGGAACTGTGGGTTAAATTGCCAGCTGAATAATTATATCTTGGAAGGTGCTAGTGCACGCCAACCTATGTCCCTTCGGTAAAACCCGGCAGGATAATCAATCCGTCCAATCAATTCATAGGCAAGCTGCGCTGCTTCTGCTAATTCGGCTGCGCGTGCTGTTATGTTAAGAACTCGACCACCCGACGTCGTAATTTTCCCTTCTTTTAGTGCAGTGCCAGCATGGAAAATCATTTGGTTGCTAGTTTCGGGCAATGTTTCTAAGCCATGTATTGTCTCACCTTTTGCATAATTACCTGGGTAGCCATTTGCTGCCATCACAACAGTAATGGCGTTATCACTAGCCCAATTTACTTGGGCTTGCGCCAAACGGTTCTCCGCAGTTGCTTGCATCAAATCTAAAGCTTGAGCGCCTAAGCGCATCATTAAAACCTGACACTCAGGGTCGCCAAAGCGGACATTGTATTCAACTAAACGTGGAACGCCTTTCTCAATCATCAAACCAGCATAAAGAACACCCTGATATGGTATTCCACGTCGTGCCATTTCAGCCACTGTAGGGCGAATTATTTCTGCCATGGCGCGTTCTGCGACTTCATCAGTTAATGCTGGTGCGGGTGAGTAAGCGCCCATACCACCAGTATTAGGACCCGTGTCAGCTTCTCCGACCCGTTTATGATCTTGGGCGGTGCCAATAGGTAAAACATCTTTGCCATCACATAGAACAAAGAAAGAAGCCTCTTCGCCAGTCATAAATTCTTCAATGACCACTTCTGCGCCAGCGCTGCCTAATGCTCCGTCAAACATGTAATCAATCGCGGTTTCTGCCTCGGCAATAGTGTCAGCAATGATCACTCCTTTGCCAGCCGCAAGACCATCTGCTTTTACCACGATAGGAGTAGAAGTGGTTTGTGCATAAGCCTTTGCCTCCAACGCATTTGTGAAATGACTATAGGCAGCAGTGGGTGCGCCAACTGCAGTACAGATAGCCTTCGTAAAAGCCTTTGATGCTTCTAGTTCTGCAGCGGCTTTACTGGGGCCAAAGACTAGGACACCGGCATCTCTTAATCGGTCACCAATCCCCGCAACTAGTGGCGCTTCCGGGCCGATAATAACAAAATCGATGGCTTCTTGTTCCACAAAGTTTATTACGGCGACAGCGTCAAGTATGTCGAGCGTTGCACAATCTGCAATTGCAGCAATGCCTGCGTTTCCAGGTGCCACTACAAGTCGATCACATTTAGGATTTTGCAGAACAGCCCATGCCAGCGAATGTTCACGCCCTCCTCCACCGAGAATTAGAATATTCATGGACTAGCACTCCTTGGCCTTTATGCCACAACGTTCTAAGCTGGAGCGTGGCCATACACAAGGAATTGAAATGAACCTGATTGACGATCCCTCAGATGGGTTGAATGCTCCAGAATTCAGTGTCTCAGATATCTCTACGGCGGTGAAGCGGCTAATTGAGGGCGAGTTTTCGTATGTAAAGATTCGAGGAGAAGTCGGTCGTGTTAGCCGTCCGCGCTCTGGCCATGTTTATTTGGATTTGAAGGATGACCGATCAGTAATTTCAGGAATTTTGTGGAAAGGGGTGGCGAGCCACATGCAAACCCAACCTGAAGAGGGTATGGAAGTTGTTGCAACGGGCCGTCTGACCACTTTCCCAGGGCAGTCTAAATATCAAATAATAATTGAAGACATTCAACCTGCAGGTGTGGGTGCGTTAATGGCCTTATTAGAAAAACGAAAGTTTCTATTTCAGGCTGAAGGTCTCTTTAAAACAGAACGTAAAAAAGCTTTACCTTATTTGCCAGATGTCATTGGAGTAATAACTTCACCCTCTGGCGCCGTTATCCGAGATATTTTGCATCGGTTGCGTGATCGATTTCCTCGTAAAGTTCTAATTTGGCCAGTGGCCGTTCAAGGGGGCAAGTGTGCACCAGAGGTCGCGCGAGGTATTGCAGGTTTTAATGTTCTGCCTCCTGATGGAGCAATTCCGCGGCCAAATTTGTTGATCGTAGCCCGTGGAGGGGGATCTGTTGAAGATTTATGGGGTTTCAATGAGGAGATTGTAGTTCGGGCCGCTGCTGCATCTAATATTCCTCTAATTTCCGCAGTGGGTCACGAGACTGATACTACATTGATTGATTTTGTATCGGATAAACGTGCCCCAACGCCTACTGCGGCCGCAGAATTGGCGGTGCCTGTACGTCACGAGTTACTGGCGTGGACTGAAGACGTAGGCGCGCGCATGATAAGTGCACTAAGTGGCTGTTTACAAAGTCGTGGGCAACGTTTGTCAGATTTAGGTAGGGCTTTACCGAGGCCTGATGCGTTGATTGAGTTGCCGCGCCAACGCTTGGACATATTAACTGATCGACTTGGGCCTGCTCTGATGGGAGGCGTTCAACTTCGCAAAGTCAGGTTAGCAAATATTGGAGGCAGTCTGAAACCTATAGTTTTAATGCGCCAGATGGAAAAAGATTTGCAAAGACTGGAAGCATCGAATGCAAGGTTGGATTTGTCCCTTGGTCTTATAACAAAGAGTAAAAGGGAGCATCTAGAAGTGCGTATTAACCGTCTGAAGTTATACAAACTTACAGAAAAAAAGGATCTGGCGAACCAGCAATTAAAGATTTTAATTGAGCGTTTGCAATTTGCCATAATACGCCAGTTTGAATTGCGACGTCAGCAAATTGAGACCGTGGGCCGTCTCTGCGAAACACTTAGTTACAAAGCGACGCTTTCTCGTGGTTATGCTGTAGTGCGCGGTGGAGGAAAAATTTTAACAACTCAGTCTGAGGTAAAGAGTGCTAAAGATTTAGAGATAGAACTTAGTGATGGTAAATTTAGCTTACCTGGAGTTCGTAGTGGACGTAAAACGAATTCGGAGACTGCTGAACAAGGGTCACTTTTTTAAAATGGCTATCAGTTAAACTTTTTAATTCATTTATAAATAAAAAGCGCATGGCAGCCATCATGTATGTTCTAAAAAACACGCGCTATTAAAGGGAATTCGATGTTCATTCAAATCTATATCGATCACAAGAACTGTTCTGTTTGTGAAATTTTAAGTATTAGAAATAACACTGAATTATGAGTTATTTCAGCGAACAATAATTGTTGCCTGAAACGTATATCAACTCTTTGAAGCGAGTAATTTTTTGGGATCGTAGAATGGTATCGAGGTGAAGTGACAGGCGCGTACATCGTTAGAATTCACGACTTTAAGAGCGGCATTTAATTTTATACCTTCGACACCTATCATCGCCAGTGCAATATTTTTTTTCAATCTAGGCGAATAGATCGCAGAAGTTATCATGCCAACTTTTTTGTCATTTTTTAAAACAGGCCAATAGAAGTCATTAGAACCAACAAGCGGATCGCCATCAATTTCTAAACCTACAAGTTTTTTGACAACGCCTATCTTTTTAATTTTGTGAAGCGCTGACTTGCTTACAAAATCAGTATCAATATCAAGATCAACAAGACGTTCCAAGCCAAGTTCATAGGGGTTGTTCTCTAGGGTCATGTCGGCTTGATATGATAACATACCTGCTTCAATTCTACGAATACTTGACGTGTGGCCAGGTTTTAACCCTAGAGGTGCGCCAACAGCCATTAAATGCTCCCAAAGCCGATCGCCTTGGGAGCCGTCACGTAAATAAATTTCATAGCCCAGCTCGCTGGACCAACCTGTCCGCGAAATTATAAGTGGAATTCCGTCCCAGACATACTCCATAAAATGATAGTACTTAAGTTCTGCTGGCGCATCGCCAAAAGCTGCTTGAAGAATTTTGCGTGATTTTGGTCCTTGCAGTTGCAATGGTGAAACATCTGGCTCTGATATCTCGAGATCCATATTTGAATTTACCAATACCCCGCGTGCCCAGAGCAGGACATCACTGTCTGCGATTGATAACCAAAAATGATTTTCTCCCAATTTTAAAAGGATCGGATCGTTTATGATTCCTCCCTTTTGGTCTGTAATTAAGACATACTTGCATTGTCCAATCTGACATTTGGATAGATCGCGGCAGCAAATGTACTGAACGAACTTTGCAGCATCTGGTCCTTTGATCTCGACTTGCCGTTCGACGGAAACATCGCAAAGAATAGCGTCATTTACTAAGTTCCAGAAATTTTGAACGGGATCACCAAAATTACGGGGGATGTACATGTGGTTGTAAACTGAAAACCCTTTTGCACCCCAACGAAGTGCAGCATCGGAGTAAGGTGATTTTCGAATCTGTGTGCCAAAACTAAATTTGTTAAAGGTTAGGTTCTGATTCATAATGTCCATCCATTTTGTATGGAGTGCGGTTAACTTTTTTATCAAAAAAATACTGTCTCGTTTTAAATATTTTTCTGGTAACGGGTTTTATCGTCGGTGACTGCTCGTTGCACTTGCGTGACGTTACTTCACTAAGTCAAAATTCCTCCGGCTTTTTCCCATGCACCAACGCCGCCTGTGAGGTTAATGACGGGTGATAGCCCCATGTCCAGTGCTGCCATTGCTGCCATTGCAGAGCGGCCGCCGGATGCGCAATAAAAAACATATGTTTTATCTTGATTGAATGCAGGTTTATGCACTGGGCTGTTTGGATCGATGTGGAATTCTACCATGCCGCGCGAGGAAGCAATAGCGCCCGAAATTATACCTGTTTTTGCTTGTTCGGTGCCATCGCGTACATCAACGAAAACATGATCGGACGATTTTACTAATTTGATGGCATCTTCAGCGCTAATTGCAGGCACATTCGAAATAGCTATTTTTACAAGATCTTTTGTAGTTTTGTTTATTGTTTGGCCCATATTTTTTCCTGTCTGTGACATATTTCGTCCTAGTTATATTGGTAGGTCCAGGCGCGGTTTCCAAAACGGGCGAAATAACTCAATTTTTGGGCAGCGGTTCATCACAACTTTTAGGCCTGCTTCTTCGGCAAGCCTTGCCGCATGGTCATCATAAACGCCGATTTGCCCCCAAAGGACTTTTGCACCAAGAGCAATGGCTTTTTGTGCTATAAAATAGAATTCTTCTTTTGGGCGAAAAACTTCAACCATATCTACTGGGCGGTCTATTTCATCAAGGGAATGGAAGACGGGAATGCCACGAATTTCTTCAAGTTTAGGGTTAGGATTCACTGGAAGCATTTCATATCCAGTTTCGTGAAGTACACGTAGCACACCGTAGCTAAACTTAGTTTTGTCGCCGCTGGCACCAACCATTGCGATGGTTTTAACTGATTTTAGAATATCCGCTAAATATTTAGGGTCGTAATCATATAGTGCGTCCAATGCTTTGCTTGGCATGGTTCAAATCTCCCTTGAAGTCGCTATATCTGCCTTTAACTCGTGTGGCTCTAGCGGGTCGAGAAATGGGTTTCGGTAAAGTTTATTGTGACTTTCCACGCCAATCTCTAGGGTGCAATTCGTTTTTGCGCGGGCAACGCAAAGCAGAACATAGCCATTGTTAATCTGACGGTTATTCAATGCTACTTGCCTTCGTTGATCAATCTGACCTTTGATTAGTTTGGCCGCGCAAGTTATGCATCCGCCGTACCTACAACCGTAAGGTAAATCTACACCCTGTTCTCGCAAAGTTTCCAGCAACGGACGATGAGCGTCAACTTGGTAAGAGACTCCATTGCGATTGGCGACTGTTATGACACGTGTATTACTCACAGCCAAATATCACTCGTGCAATCGCCACCTGGGTAGCGGGTTTCATGACACCGGCTTGGGCCGTTGGGCTCCTTACCGAAATTAACGACGAAGTCCCTGTTTATCTCCATTCCGCCATTTTTAACATCACAATCAATCATCAGCATTACCCCGCCTTTCGTCCGAATCTCTGGGTAAAACTGATTATCCCATGTGGAGAAAAGAGAAGTTGTTACATAGAGCCGTTTCCCATCTAGTGAGAGCTGATACATTTGTGGACCACCTGTCACTTCGACACCATTTACCTCTTTTGCTTTACCCAAAAGTCCACCCATCCAAACCTGTCCAGTGAGAACAGGATTGTGGGGGTCACTGATATCATATTGGCGCATGTCCCCGTGTAGCCAGTTATTCAAATAGAGATACTTGTCGTCCATAGAAACGAGAATTGCGGACATCACACCTGGTACTGGGATGGGCCAATCTGGATGTGGTTCATTCTCTACATCAATAATTTTTTCCCATTCCCAATTATTATTTTTTGTTTTCCAGAAATGAATTACGTTAGTGCTGAGTGCCGCTCCGCAAAAGCCATGCGTGCTGTCTGGGTCATGGAGGAATTTTACTTCTAGTGGAATCAATCCGTCTTCGCCGAGATACATTGTTTCGATGGGCTTACGTTTCTCAAAGTCCCAGATGTGCAAACGGCGCCCATATTTCAGGTGACCCACCTCTTCCAGATCAAACCCTGGCATGAATGTATTTGGTGCAGCCCACTCGGAACTAACCATAACGTTGTGGCGTGGTTGATACCAAAAGTCATAGCTGAAGGGGATGTCCCCCATAGAGTTTTCCCACCGCCCAACGATTTCAAAATCTTTATTGAGATGTAGATAGCCGCCTGGAGCTTCGCCTTTGGCATCGCCAAGAAATGAAATGATGATTTCTGAACCAAGGCAATGTACTGTGTGAGGCCCACTAAGGTTGGTTTTAGATTTTATTTCTGGGCCATCAATTACTTTATGCAATCGCGGTGCTATCGGATCAGTGGCAGTGTCAACGATATAAATGTTGTTTGAACGTACTCCAGGCACTAATAAATACTTTCGAGCCATTCCGGCATCATCGTGACAGGATGAGCAGGCATTCCAGCCCATATGATGTAATTCATCGCCTATCCCAGGCATTTCTAAACGGTGAATTACTTGAGAATATGTTAGACTTTCGGGATCTGCATCAACAGTTGCAAGGTAGTCAGGCTTTTGAATGCCTGTTCCTGTATAAATTGCAATTGTGTAAAGTAATTTTTCGCGTGGAGCTTTAATCGCTTTAGCTGGGCTTGCGTAACCAGGACCACAACATGCGGTATTCATCGTTCAATTCCTTCATTGCGATCACTTAATAATTCTCGTATATTGATAATTAATTTATCACAAGGTAAAAATATGCATTTGGAACGGCTTACTTTTATACTGGAAGTTGTTGGACAAAAAGGAGTGGCAACAGTGGCTGATATTTGTGCCCATTCTGACCTTCCAAAGCCCTCAGCTTACCGCTTAGTGCAGGAACTGGTTGGTGTTGGCCTGTTGGAGCCAGTTGTTCGTGGTAAATTTTCTGTAGGTTCCCGTCTCAAACGCATTGCGCAAAGTGATCAATCTGATGGAGCACTGCTCGAAACAATAGCACCCGTTCTTCAGCAAGCAGCAGCACAATATGGCGCTGCATTCTTTCTATCGCGGTTGCGTGGTAATTCAGTTGAAATTATTCATGTTGAGACGCCAAATACTGGGGTATCATTCCTGCACCCTGGTTTGGGTAAGCGCCCTTTACATGCTTGTTCATGTTCCAAAGCAGTTGCAGCATTTTCACCGGATCTGTTTTTGGCCTCTGACTTAGATGGGCGTCTGCGCGCCTACACTGAATTCACACTTGCCACTGTATGTGATTTAGAAGCTGAGTTTGAAGTAATTCGTAAGCGTGGATTTGCCGAATGTGTTGAAGAGATTGAACGTGGCCTTTGTTCGGTTGCCGCTCCGTTATCCTCAAGTGGATTAGGCGCGGCTATGTCAATTGGTGCAGCGGGTTCATTGAGAATTTTTACACCGGATTTCCGGGAAAAACTTGGAATTAAACTTATTCAAATTTCGAAACAAATTTCATTTAACCTCGGGTGGGAAGGCTCTGGCGATTTAAGAGTTTCAGTTTGATTAAAATAGCTCAAAGAAGAGAGTGATTAAAGGACCGCATAAACGAGAAAATTTAGTTTTTTAAGACTGGTGCGCAAATGAATCGTTCAAACAGACCTATTTGGATGCCAACCTAAACGGCAATTCTTAGAAAGAAATGATAAATTAATTGCAGTCAAACTCCAATTTTTGGACTAAAACATGCAAATTCTGGTCCTATGTCATAGGCTCTATAAATTTTTAGTTTTTGGGATCCGCTTTCTAATGTTACACGTAAGCCCTTTTCTGTTTTTCGAATGTCCAGCATTGTGGTTTAATTTGTTCTCCATAGATGAAACAAATTTTTGAATCTTTGTATTCATACTAATGATCAGTTTTGCGTATACTATCTAGGAATGACCACGTCACAAGGCGATGCTTATGATAGATTTCTGCTCCATATTCTGTCCCTTGTTTGCCGTATTAGCGTGTCATTCCAGAAACGTAGGCTTCGAATTCTTTTGCAGGTATTGGGGCTGCATGGGCAAAAATGCCAAACATGGTTAAGATGAAGGAAGATATTATTATTTTCATAATTCAATGATGGCAGAGTGCTGTTTTCTTTGCTAGAATGTTCATGCTTTTCCATTTTATGTACCTTGTTTGAGTTGAGGTTGGCCTGATCTTGGAAATGCAAAGTTAATTTGAGGGCATAGTTTCAATTAAGTTGTGGCTTCATGATTTAATTTGATTCCTCTTCACGCATTGCCTGAAGTCATAGGTCAGGCATAGTTCAACCGCTGGGGTAACATGGCGTTTTTTAAGAAACTAAAAGACAAACTTTTTAAATCCTCTTCTAAAATAGATGAGGGGCTTGAAGCTATAGTTAATGAAGGTGCCATCGAAGTTAGAGTTGAGCCTGATTTACTTCAATCTGAAGAGCAAAAGTCTGAACCAACAATTGTTTTAGACCAAGTTAAAGTGCCTCACGCTTCG
The DNA here is from genome assembly GCA_905480645.1 of uncultured Tateyamaria sp. Classification (GTDB taxonomy): domain Bacteria; phylum Pseudomonadota; class Alphaproteobacteria; order Rhodobacterales; family Rhodobacteraceae; genus Tateyamaria. Next base: position 44,580 of record CAJQRC010000026.1, on the reverse strand, counting down.
GCTTATCCAACTGTTGAGCAGGCTCTCGAAAGTGAGCTCGCGCCGGAAAGTCAAACTGCTACTCAGAACAATGTAAGTAATGGTTTCGCAAAAGAATTAGATGCTCAACCCACGCTAAATAAAAATGATCAAAAATGGCGCTCTACCGCAGCTCCAAATCCCGCTATCACAAAGCTTGATAATGAAATCCAAAAAACCAGTCGGGAGGTAGAAAAACAAGACGGTTCAAACTCTAAGGCCAAACCAGGCTCACTCAAAATGCCGTCGCTATCAGAACCTGATCTGCAAACTGAAAAGCCCATTGTAAAAAAAGGTCTCTTAAGCCAATTTTTGGGTCGTAAAGATGTCAGCCCTGTAATAAAGCGCGCTCTTGATGATGATATGCTTGAACAACTGGAAGAACTCTTAATCGCAACTGATATGGGAGTTGATACGGCATTGCGAGTTACCGCAAATATGGCTGAAGGCAGAATGGGTAAAAAGCTTTCTGTTAAAGAGATAAAAGAACTGCTGGCAAACGAAATTGCAAGGATTATGGATTCTGTTGCTAAACCTTTACCGATTTATTCGCAAAAGCCTCAAGTCGTTTTAGTTGTCGGCGTTAATGGATCGGGCAAAACTACGACGATCGGTAAACTAGCTAGCCAATTTAAGGCTGCTGGCAAATCGGTAGTAATTGCTGCAGGTGATACATTCCGTGCGGCTGCCGTGGAACAATTGCAAGTATGGGGCGAACGTGCTGGAGTTCCTGTCCTCACAGCCCCTGAGGGATCAGATCCTGCAAGTCTTGCTTATGATGCAATGAGCAAGGCGCAAGAAGAAGGTGCGGATTTATTGATGATCGATACTGCGGGACGATTGCAAAATCGGGGTGATCTGATGGAAGAATTAGCAAAGATCGTGCGTGTCATCCGTAAAAAAGATATCAGCGCGCCGCATAACACTCTGTTGGTTTTAGATGCTACTACTGGGCAAAACGCTCTTAGCCAAGTTAAGGTTTTTCAAGACGTTTCTGATGTATCTGGCTTGGTAATGACGAAACTTGATGGCACTGCTAAGGGAGGGGTGCTAGTGGCTTTGGCTGATAGATTTGGGCTTCCGATCCACGCTATTGGGGTAGGTGAACAAATTGATGATCTCTCTCCTTTTGATCCGGAAGACTTTGCTGCTGCACTTACTGGTCTTGGGCAGAAATGAATTTGGCAGTTGCAAATCAACCCTGTTATTTTAGCGTCAGTTTGAGGTCGAGTGAATTGGGGAGCATAAGTACTTCAAGCCTAATTATTATAATAAATACTCATTATGTAAGACATTGCAGAACCAACCATCTCTTTCATGACTGATTGGTTATTAAGCATACAAAATACAGAGTCTGGTCACAACGTTGCGTTATTTCTCGCTATTTTGGCTGCTTTTTTGCATGCAGTTTTTGGAGCATTACAAAAAGGTCGTTACGACCCGTGGCTGATGCGTGGTGCAATTGATGCGTCTTATGGATTAATGGCTGCCCCATTTGCATTGTTTGTAGTTCCCTGGCCAGAAACACATATGTGGCCTATTTTTCTTACCGTCTGGCTAATTCATACTTTTTATAAATTACTCCAGGCTTGGGCTTACACTAAAGGATCATATACTGTGGTATATCCTGTAGTGCGCGGTACAGGTCCTTTTTTTACTGTAATTGGCGCTTATCTCCTCTTTGGAGAGACATTTTCAACATTACAATGGTTTGGGGTGGGCACTCTATTAGTTGGTATCTTTGGACTGGCAGCATACAACTTGCGTTATCTCAAAACTGAACGGGATACTTTACATCTAGCTTTAGTACTCGCGTTTATAACTGGTCTTTTTGTTGCGCTTTACACAACATATGATGCTTATGGGATTAGAGCGACGGAAAATCCATTTACTTTTCTAGCATGGTTTTTCATGATTGATGGAGTGTTTATGCCTCCAGTTTCTTATATACACTGGAGAAGAATGACTGTCCGACCGAGAATTCCCCCCCTTATGTTGCGGGGAATTTTTGGTGGCGTCGTAGCGTTTCTAAGTTTTGGCTCCATTATGCTGGCTACACGCCTCGACAAAGTGGGCGAAGCTGCGGTATTGCGAGAAACGTCTACCATATTCGCGGCTGTTATTGGCTGGCTAGTGCTGAAAGAAACGGTAGGCCCCCGGCGTGTGGCTTTGATGGCGTTGATCGCAATAGGGGCAGTAATCGTTGAAATAGGCGTATAGAGAGAAAAAAATGAGTGAATCGCGCGAGATAAACCCAGTTTTGAAACAGTTTCTTGAACTAGGCCCACCACTAGTTTTTTTTGTGATTTACCTTAAAATTAGAGATAACAGCTATGAATTTGGCGGAGCGGAATATTCCGGTTTTATTGTATCAACGCTCATATTCGTACCAATTATTTTGATTGCAATGGCTGTGTTGTGGGCATTGACCGGCAAACTAAGCCGTATGCAGTTATTCACGGCCTTTATGGTTGTTTTTTTTGGTGGGCTTACAGCCTACTTCAATGATGAGCGGTTTTTTAAAATGAAAACGAGCATCGTATATGCAGTGTTTGCGGCTCTACTCGGTATCGGCTTACTGCGAGGGCAAAGCTGGCTTGCTTTTGTGTTGCAAGATGCACTTCCGATGCGTGAGGAAGGTTGGATGATTTTGACTAGGCGGCTCTGTGCCATGTTCGTAGCGCTGGCGCTGCTAAATGAATTAATCTGGCGTACGATGTCGAACGATGCGTGGGTGGTAATCGAAACATTTGGTTTTCCCATAGCTTTGATCGCATTTTTATTTTGGCAGATAACTGCCTTACAAAAGTATTTGCTCGAAGATAAAAAAAAGTAACATAAAGATAACACCATAAATATTATGTCAAACTTTCAAATTCTGAGAATTCTGCAGCTAATGAAATGTTATTTAAATTACCAATTCTCAATACATCTTAGCCTTAAACGAGTGCAGGCCTGAAGAAGTCCAAGGTTTTTGCTTTACATCTCAAATTAGCAAGCAAGTACTGGAAGTATTGTGGGCTCAATCACAAATTGGGATGAAATCGCTGGGTCGTACCTCTTAAATGCTAATTATTAACATCGTTGAAAACCCTCCTGAAAGTTTAACTTATTTACCGTTAAAGCGCGATGACGGTGTTGACCTTGACGTTTTGCAGGCATAGCGGTTGGTCTATGGCGAGTTGTTACCAGATTGCAGGCCACGCCAGCGTCTATTTTGAAGCGCTGGCATAATTGCTAAAAGGTCAGGATGAAAGCCCTCCTTTCGCTTGACCCGTTTTTTGAGGTTTTTCTTGGCCTGAAGCTCTGTCAGGCTGATATGGAGTTGAAGATGACAGACAACTGGAAACCGCGCACTCGTGCCGTGCATGGTGGAACGCGCCGCAGCCAGTATGGCGAGGTTAGTGAAGCAATTTTTCTGACGCAGGGTTATGTTTATAATGACGCTGAGTCTGCAGAGTCACGATTTCTTGAGGCTGGACCAGATGAATTTGTTTACGCCCGGTATGGAAATCCAACAGTACGAATGTTTGAAGAGCGGATAGCGTTGCTTGAAGGTGCAGAAGACGCGTTTGCCACTGCTTCTGGCATGGCTGCTGTATCTGGCGCATTGATGTCAATGTTGAAATCTGGGGATAAGGTAGTATCTGCGCGGGCGTTATTTGGGTCGTGTCTTTATGTGCTTGAAGAAATTCTAGTACGATTTGGTATCGAAGTTGTCTTTGTTGACGGAACAAGTTTGGCTGATTGGGAAGCTGCTATCACACCAGAGACCAAAGCGGTTTTTTTTGAATCCATATCCAACCCTACTCTTGAAGTTATTGATATCAAATCAGTTGCCCAATTGGCCCATGCCGTCAGTGCAATTGTGGTAGTTGATAATGTGTTTGCCACCCCTGTTTTTTCAGATGCGATTGCTCAGGGTGCAGATGTTTTAATTTATTCAGCGACTAAACACATTGACGGTCAAGGGCGTGCTTTGGGCGGCGTTGTTATTGGCACACGCGAGTTTATTCGAAAAACTGTTGAACCTTACATGAAGCACACGGGTGGCTGTATGTCACCATTTACGGCTTGGATTATGCTTAAAGGTCTCGAAACAATGGAACTGCGCGTGCGTGCGCAAACTGATAATGCTTTGAAGCTGGCAATTGCTCTTGAAGGGCAGCCTACTTTATCGCAAGTTATTTATCCTGGGCACCCAAATCACGCACAACATGCTTTAGTAAAGACACAAATGGGGGGCAAAGGCGGGACCGTTTTGTCCATAGATTTGAAAGAGGGGCAAGTTGCAGCTTTTCGCTTTCTAAATGCGCTGAAGATTTGTTTGATTTCCAACAATCTGGGTGATGCCAAATCAATTGTTACTCATCCGTCAACAACCACCCATCAGCGCTTGCCGCAGGATCAAAAAGATGTGTTAGGAATCACTCCTGGTTTAGTGCGCATATCCGCTGGGATCGAAGACAGTGATGATTTAATTGCAGACGTTCTTCAAGCACTTGAGCAAACCATTTGATACTTCGGTATTCAATTGGACTTAAGAAAATCTTTTTTTCAAATAAGTTTAATCCATGTTAGGTCTATGCTCGTACTATAAATGAAAGATAGTTACTGGTTCCATTAACTTTAATGGCAGGACAAAAATTGAAAGGGGGGCTACTTTATGAACGTTCATACGCCCGAGATGGAAGCAATACCCGACCACAATGATGCTAAAGAGGCGCTGAGCTTATTAAAGCGGTGGCGCAATTCCGCAAGCTTGTCAGAGATACTTGAATTAGATCCTTCAATAGCGCGCCTTGGGACTAATGATAATTTCAATGATTATCCAATGCTGGAACGAAGCTATCCTGATAATTTTGATGCAGATACAGCATATAAACAGTCACTGCCAGATCTTCAAAATGGGCCTTCTAGTCTTATTCGAGGCTCACAACAGCATATACAGCATGTTGGCATTTCAAACTTCCGTTTGCCGTTGAACATTCGGACGCGATCCGGCGATGCGTTGGTGCTAGAGACTTCAGTAACAGGCACTGTGAGCCTTGAGGCTGACAAAAAAGGTATTAACATGTCTCGAATTATGCGCTCGTTCTATGAGTACGCTGACGAGACTTTCAGCTTTGAATTAATTGAATCTGTTTTGAACGATTATAAATCTGATTTGGAAAGTATTGATGCTAGGATCCAGATGAAATTCAGCTTTCCTATGAAGATGGAAAGCTTACGCTCTGGCTTGTTCGGTTTTCAGTACTATGACATTTCCTTGGAACTGGTTGAAAAAGCGGGTGTACGTAAAAAAATCATTCATTTGGATTATGTATATTCATCGACTTGCCCTTGTTCCCTAGAATTAAGCGAACATGCGCGCGTCACGCGGGGTCAGTTAGCTACGCCACATTCTCAGCGTTCCATTGCACGAATATCGGTCGTGGTATGTAACGACCAAAACCATTTATGGTTTGAAGATTTGATTGAAGGGTGTCGTTGTGCCGTCCCGACTGAAACACAAGTGATGGTAAAGCGTGAGGACGAGCAAGCATTTGCAGAATTAAATGCCGCTAATCCGATTTTTGTTGAAGATGCAGCGCGTTTGTTTTGTCAGAAACTTTTGGCAGATCCGCGAGTTGCAGATTTTCGTGTGATCGCGAGCCATCAGGAAAGCCTACATAGCCATGATGCCGTGTCCATTTTGACCGAAGGTGACACGTTTGCAAATGACAGCATAGACCCGAAAATGTTTGCATCATTATTTCATGTCGGTTGAAAACGTCTGCTTATTGAACTTTGTCTTAGTAAGCCGCAACACTTCTCGCTTTATGTTTCACATTAGTAAATGTTGCTAATTTGAATTGAGAAAGGGTTGAAGTAACCAAAATCTTTTCTTGCTGTTTATTGGCTTCAAATATTGATTAATATGTGCAAACGCTTCATTTAACAGGCGATTATAGCTCTGTGCAGTTGTATTCTGGCGCCGCCAAGGTGAACCTAGTATATTTTAAGGGATAATCACATGAAAAAGGAACACAATACAGCTGTCGTAGGGCTGGGATCAATGGGCTATGGCATGGCTCTTTCCTGTGTGCGTGCAGGACATAAGACCTATGGTTATGATGTTTCTCCAGAGCCAATGCGCCGTCTTCAAAATGAAGGTGGACAGGGCGAAAAGTTGTTTGAGATAATAAGCACTATAGATGCTGTAATGGTTGTTGTCTTAAATGCACGACAAACAGAAGATGTTCTTTTTGGAACTCATGGGATTGTGGCACAGATGCGGAAAGGGTCTGTGATCGTAGCTTGCGCCACTATGCCTCCCGATTTCGCACGTGATATGGAAGAACGTTGTTCTATGTTCGGTGTATTCTACTTGGATGCTCCAATTTCTGGTGGATCTATCAAAGCAGCAGCTGGACAATTGTCAATTATGGCATCGGGCACAAGTGAAGCGTTTGCCGCAGCAAGTGCAGTTTTGAATGCCACCGCTGAGACAATATTTAAAATTGGTAAAACTGCAGGCCCGGGGTCGGCGATGAAGGCTGTCAATCAATTATTGGCAGGAGTTCACATTGCGACTATGGCGGAAGCTTTGACCTTTGGCATGACACAAGGTGTTGCTCCAGAAATGTTTTTGGAAGTGATTAGCAAGTGCGCTGGATCAAGCTGGATGTTGGAAAATAGGGCACCTCACATAGTATCGGGAGATTATAGCCCGCATAGTCAAGTAAACATTTGGCCTAAGGACCTTGGTATCGTGCTTGATATTGCTAGAGCAGCTAATTTAGGTACGCCGTTAGCCGCTGCTGCACTTAAGCAGTTTGAAGAGGCGGTTGAGATGGGATTAGGGGGTGAGGACGATTCTGCGGTGGCAAAGGTGTATGCGCATAATGCCGGTTTGTCCCTTCCGGGAGAGATTTTGTGATAAAGTTATCTGCTAATTTAGGATTTCTGTGGAATGATCTTGTTTTACCAGATGCTATTCGTGCCGCAAAGGCTGCTGGATTTGATGCGGTTGAGTGTCACTGGCCCTACGAAGTACCGATTAAAGAAGTTCGCACTGCACTGACTGAAACTGGTCTTCCTATGTTGGGTTTGAACACGCGACGTGGTGATTTTGAGCATGGTGATAACGGACTTGCAGCATTGCCGGGCCGTGAAAATGAAGCTCGTGATGCTATTAATGAAGCAGTGATATACGCTGAAGGGATTGATGCAGCAGCAATTCATGTAATGGCAGGATTTGGAAATGGTGAGTCAGCGCATAAAACCTTTGTGGGTAATCTACGCTACGCTTGTGCGACCGCGGCTCAACGGAATATACTGATTGAGCCCCTTAACCGTCATGATGCCCCTGATTATTTCTTGCAGACCACAGATCAAGCGATAGCCATTATTGCCGAAGTTGGTGCACCAAACATCAAACTGATGTTTGATTGTTATCATGTTGCTCGAACTGAAGGCGATTTGATCACTCGTCTTCATCAGCTACAATCGGATATCGGCCATATTCAATTTGCTTCTGTCCCCGATCGTGGTCCACCAGATCAAGGAGAGGTTAATTATGCTGCGGTTTTCAATGCGATTGTGGAAATGGGCTGGGATGCCCCTCTGGGAGCGGAGTATAAACCAATTGGGGATACAAATTCTACTTTAGATTGGATGAAGACTCTGCCCTGAACATACTAAAGGTAATTGGTTGGAATCGATTTAGCATGGCTCATTGGTAGATCGAATTTGAGAAGCTCATTTCGTTGATGGAAATTTTGGTTTGGAACGCTTGGAAATTGTATTACACTTCCCAAGTCAAATTAAAATGAAACAAACGCTCGGGGCATATGGAGTTTGAACCAAGCGCATCTTGCCCAGAAGAAAAGAATTGCCGACTGTGAAAGTACTGCATTCAAGCAAAATAAATTCTACCACAATTACGCAGCTGTTTGGATGTTGAAACACAGAGTTATTTCGGTAAAAATAATAAATATGTTCAAATTTGGCGCGATATGGGCAGACTTAGAACCGATTTACCGAATATATGGCTTCAGAGAATAACAGTATTTATAATTTAAATGCTGATGAACACTTAAACAAACTATGATTATTCATGACAATAATTATTTGGTAACTGTAGGGAGAGATGAAATTGAATTTATTTTCTAAAGGATTAACATTAGCTGCCGCTCTTTTTGCGATCACTGGGACTTGTGCTGTTGCACAAAGTTTTGGTCAGGAACGCGCCAGGGCTATTGGTGAAATGACAGATTCTATGATCATTCAAGCTTTGCGTGATGACGGCCGTGTTTCTATGAGCGGTGGTTTTTTTGATTATGATAGCGCTGAATTGACCGGCACCTCATCCGAGGTCTTGTTTAAAGTTGCCAGCGCCATGGCCACTTTAACCGAAATGCGGTTAGTGCTGGTGGGCCACACGGACTCCACTGGCGATTTCAATTACAATATTGATTTATCTGCACGCCGTGCAAATGCTGTTCGCAGAGCCTTACTGGGTGAACCATATAACATTGCACCTGAGCGCCTTGTGGCGATTGGAGTTGGTCCGATTGCTCCTGTTGCTTCCAATCTGGGTGATGAAGGCCGTGCATTGAATAGACGTGTTGAATTCGTCATGCTGGACGAAGAGCTACGAACATCAAACTGATATCAGTTTCTTAAATACCAGATTGAAATATTAGTATTTTATTAATAACGAAGCCTATTCTTGGAAACAGGGGTAGGCTTCGTTGCGCCAGAATATGAATGAATATACATTTTGCTCAAACTTTTCTGTTTTCAGGCACTTTTTACCAATCTATATGGCGCGATACTTAGTAAATATCCTCCAAATTGTGATGATTGATAAGGTCGGTACCCTATCGTTTATTGATAAGTGCAAGGATGATTACCTGGCGGGCTACCCAGCAACTGATAATGGTTTTCATTTATTTGTACTTGTTACTGATGGAATAGCAGGCATGTTTGGATTGTTTTGTATCCGCGATGCAACCGCTAATGCGATTGCTTGTGCCAGACAAATTGGAGCTGTCAAAGAGCGGGAGAGAGGTCCAGGATGTTCTTGTGTGGCAAAAAGAATATGTGCTGATTTTGCCAGTGGGGATAATGTACTGTCTGACACTGCAACGATTACCCTGTTTAACGCTGCAACTTCTTCTACGATTGAGACTACTTCGTTTGCGTAAAAACGGAAAGAAACGGCTAGTAAAACATCTTTTGGTCCGATTGTGCGTGCAATATGGGTCGCAAGTCCTCCGCTGGGATCAAGCATTACGCATTTTTTTCCCGCCATCGTCAGGAGATACCGAATTAATTCGATAATTGGTGCTGATCGCAATTGACCCAATAGAAAGACCGTTTCTGCCGTACTAATAATTTCTGCCGCTTTTGCCAGATCGGTAACATTAATCTCGTCAATCAGGCTTTGTACTGATGCAGCATCGCTTACTACTAAATCACGCAGTAAATCTGCTCCCGAGAGGTCATCGCGAGACTTCAATTCTTGTTTTAGAGCATGTGTCCGGGCTTCAAATCCTGGGGCTGCTGTAGTCAGACGTTGTTGAAATAACATTTGCAGACTTTTAAAGCCGTCATACCCCAACGACTGCGCAAATCGCACAAAACTAGAAGCATGAATGTTGCAGCTTTGTGCAATAGCATTGACTGAACGAACAGCGATGTCGTTAGGGCTCTGTGTGAGATATATTGCGATTTGTTGATGTGTTTTGCTCATATTGTGGTGACGGTCGTGGATTAGGCGTATTAGGCTTTCATAATCCTGAGGTGGTAAATCTTGCGTCATTTGGCTTTACCTGATCACTATCTCACAATGTTTAAACGTTTACCCAGCTTTCAGAGGCTGAGGACTCTTGGATACTTTCAACTAGATGCTGAATTCGCGCACCTTTTCTAAATGAAAACTGTTCTGGCGCCTGTCCGGCAATCGCATTGATAAAATTGGAAACCTCAATGGCTTTCAGATCATTGAAACCAATCTGATGACCTGGAGCCACGCAAAATTTTCCATAAGGTGCATGCTCTGGCGAGGCCTCAATTCGGCGGAAACCTTGGCGGCCAGGTGCGTCTGCACTTGAATAGAAATGTAATTCGTTAAATCTTTCTTGACTGAAAAAAAGAGCACCTTTTGAACCGTAGATTTCAAAATCATGCTGCATCTTTCGCCCAGTCGCAATCCAGTTTCCTTCAATTGACCCACTGGCACCGTTCTCAAATCGCAGGAAAGCGCGTCCGATGTCATCAACTTTGACATTTTGCTGCCCGCCTTTACCGTCAGGTCGGTTGGAGATAGCTGTTACACAATCGCCCATGACTTTTCGAACATTACCAAGTAAAAATTCAGCTGTTGCTAAAGTGTGGCTGCCAAGGTCCGCCAACGCACCACCGCCAGCGGGATCGTGGCGAAAAGTAATTGGTCCATCTGCGGCAGCCATATAATCTTCGGCGTGCACGCCTCGGTAGCTGCGAATTTCGCCCAATTCTCCGCTTGTGATCATTTCACGAGCTAGTCCAAGCATTGGATTGCAAATATAATTGAAGCCGACTTGCGTTTTTACGCCTAATGCTTCTGCGGCGTCTGCCATTTCTTTGGCGTCTCTGGCCATTCCTGCAAGTGGCTTTTCACAATAGACATGTTTGCCAGCGGCAATCGCTGCAAGTGCCATTTCTTTATGAAGTGCATTCGGAGCTGTGATATCAATAATGTCAATTTCTGGATTGGCAATCATTGTCTTCCAGTTAGATGTGGCGTTTCTAAACCCAAATTCGTGAGCGGCACGAGAGGCAATTTTATCATCGATATCAGCTACAGTGTGCAGGTCGATCTGCATTGGTAAGTCAAAGACTTTTTGCGCCGTTGCAAAGCCGAACACATGGGCTTTACCCATAAAGCCAGACCCGATTAAGCCAATAGAAAGCTTCTTTTTTTCATTCATTATATATTCGCTTTATTTACGATTAAGTCAGGATCAAGTGAACCGTCTAGAGCGTCCATTGCATTTTTAATGGAAGAAATGGCCATCCTTTTACTCGCCTCTTCCGTCAGCCCCGCGATATGAGGCGATAATATAATGTTGTCATGTTCAGTGAGAACCAGAGTTTCTGTTGGTGGCTCTATGTCAAAGACATCCAGTCCTGCGGCATGAACAATACCATCAGATAAGGCGGACGCGAGAGCCGTTTCACACATGACTCCTCCACGTGAAGTATTAGCAATAATCATTCCGGGTTTCATTTTTTTGAAAGCTGCTGCGTCCAGTAGTGGTTTTTTACTGCGCGGAACATGGAGTGAAAGGCAGTCTGCCCAAGTTAATCCGTCAGTAAGGGACTTTACTGGCGCTACGGTGCTGTCCGGCCAGCATTTAGATTCCAAATATGGATCATAGGCACGGACATTCATTTCAAAACCTCTTGCCATTCTGGCAAGTTTTTGTCCGGCGCGTCCAAAACCAATTATTAAAAGGTTACGATGTGAGATTTCCCGTTGTTCTAAATTATTCCTCCAACCCCATTTTGAGGGGTCCCGTACAGCGCGGTCAGCACGTATCGCTTGTTTGGCACAGGCTAATAGTTGCATCATTGCCTGCTCAGCAACTGAGACTGAGTTCACATCGCCTACAATCGCTAATGGGATGCCACGTAAATTTAGTGCCTCTAGATCTATTGCGTCATAGCCCACTCCATGACGAGAAACTATTTTAAGGCGTTTAGCATGTTTGATTGTAGCTGCTGACAATGGCTGAGTGCGGATAACTAGTGCATCTGCTGTTACGATATGTTCGAAGTAACTTTCTTCGTTGATCTCTTCTATGTAAGTGACTGTGGTGCCCTTGGATTTTAGTGTCTCAAGAAATGTAACTCCAGCTGGGTGCAGTTTGCCGGCAACTAGCAGATGGGTCATCAATAAACCTCTTCGGTATTACTGCTTTGTTTGTTCCGGCTAACCAAATTTCTCCACTCAGCAACAGAGTTTGAAGCTGCACTAGCTAGAAGACGTGTATCACCGCTGACAGTCGTAAGCTGATACCCCCATCCGATTGATTCAGCGGCATACTCCGGTGTTCCACAATGCAGGCAGGCAACAATTTTGTTTGTTTTACATATCTGGGCAATCTGTTTGATCAAAACGATCATTTCAGGTTCAGTTCTATCAAAGCCAGGAGATAAGCGGCCGTGCTGAGTGCCTAGCGTGAGATCTGCGGGACCTACGTAAATTCCGTCCAAACCCGGTGTAGCCGCAATCTCATCAAGATTTTCTACTCCATCAGCAGTTTCGATCATTGCCAACGCCAACACTTCTTCATTTGCTGCCACACTATAGCCCGGGATAGCTACAGCAGCGCGTGTTGGTCCAAAGCTACGTTGTCCATGCGGTGGATAACGCATGTATGAAACAAACTCCTCCGCTTCAGATCGATTGTTAATCATAGGGCAAATGATTCCCATTGCACCAGCGTCTAGCGCTTTCATAATATAGCTTGGGTCGCGCCATGGCACTCTCGCCATTAAAGTTGCATCGGAGGCCTTCATCGCTTGCAGCATTGGTAAAGCATCCCCATAATCAAGAGCACCATGCTGAATATCTATCGTCAAGCTGTCATAACCTTGAGCGGCCATAATCTCGGCTGTGAAAGGGTTGCCTATGGAGCACCAACCGTTCATTGTAGGCTGGCCCGCAGCCCAGAGTTTCTTCAGCTTGTTCTTTTGCATTGAAGGCCCTTTCAGAATACAATTTGCGATAGTTTTGTATCGAGATAATCTTCGATACCTTCAGTGCCACCTTCACGACCAAGGCCGGAGTAATTGGTGCCGCCGAACGGCGCTTCTGATGCAGCCAGCGCAAAAGAATTAATCCCTACCATTCCAGATTTAAGTGTTGCGATAGTGCGGCGTGCGCGCTCTGGGCTGCGCGTAAAGGCGTAAGCTGATAGACCCATAAAAGAGTTATTCGCACGCACCAGCACCTCATCTTCTTCGGAAAAACTACTGATTGCAGCAACAGGTCCGAAGTTTTCTTGGTTAAATACGCGCATATCATCAGTAACTCTGCTTAATACAGTGGGCTCATAAAAGTGGCCTGTTTTGAACTGGGCTGCAGGTTTACCACCAACTTCTAATTTGGCGCCAGCGCTGATAGCTTCCTGAACAATTGCATCCACTTCGCCCATGCGACCAGAACTAATCAACGGTCCCATCTCTGTATTATTGTTTAGTCCATCGCCAAGGATCAAAGTTGCAGCACGCTTTGCAAATTCCGAAACAAACTCGTCATGCAGGCTATTGTGCACGAAAAATCTGTCTGGCGTCACACATACTTGACCCGCATTACCAAATTTAGATGGGATACAGGCGTCTAGTGCTGCTTCAAGATTTGCGTCGTCATAGATAATACAGGGTGCGTTGCCCCCTAATTCCATTGATACTTTCTTCACTGTATCCGCTGCATCACGGATCATCTGCTGGCCAACACGTGTGGACCCAGTTAGAGAAACCTTACGGACACGAGGATCTGACATAATCGGATTATAAGTATTCGTGGTCGAACCAATCACTAGGTTTACGGCCCCATCTGGTAGAGCGCCTGTACGAATGCAGTTTACTATAATCATTGCGACGCCAGGGGTCTGAGAGGAGGGCCGCAAGATGACGGAACAGCCCGCGGCGATGGCCGGAGCGATTTTGCGCGAAGGAAGAGCGGCTGGGAAGTTCCAGGCAGTAAAAGCACCAACGATTCCAATGGCTTCTTTGGTGACCTCAAGACGACCTTTCGGAACACGGCTTTCTATTACACGGCCATATATGCGCCGCGCCTCTTCTGCATACCAACGGAATTGGTCGATTGACAGAGCCCATTCGCGTTCCGCTTGTACTAAAGGCTTCCCAGTTTCAGTTGATATCATGCGCGCAGCTTTATTTGCGCATTTGGCCATTTCGTCTGCAATCTTGTGAAGAGCGTCGGCGCGAGCGTAACCACCCATTTCACGCAGTTTTTTAAGCGCCAGTTCGGCGGCATCAATAGCACGTTTTGTATCAGAAATTGTGGCAGTTGCGACATCTCCCAGTACTTTTTCTGTAACTGGGCTGACGACCGTGGCTGATGTCTCAGTACTTGATTCCCACTTACCTGCTATGAAAAGACCGAATTCTCGATACATTAGTTCACCTCGTCTATTTTTATGAAACGGCCCTCTACAGCCGACTTTATCGCTGCCTCAGCGAGAATTAGAGCGCGGCGCCCGTCCTCGAAATTCACTGGAACGGGCTCGTTTTTTTCAACAGAGTTAATAAATGCGTTTAATTCTTCATTGAAAGCTTCTTTATATCGTTCAATAAAAAACTCCAGATATAGACTTGTACTTTCGACGGCAGTACTGCCAAATTTGCGTAATTCATAAGGTTTTTTGTTTTGGCTTTGGACCATTCCCTTGTCACCCAAGAGTTCAACCCGTTGATCATATCCATAATTTGAGGCGCGTGATGTATTGATATGACATTGGCGCCCTGTGGCTGTCCGCATAATGGTCATGGTTGAGTCGTAATCTTGAAGTTCTTCCATTAGATTTGGGTCAATTAAACGGCCTCCAATAGAAAAAACCTCTATTGGTTCTTCTCGGAGCATAAACCGCGCAAGATCAAAATCATGTATCACCATGTCTCGAAAAATACCTCCGGCTTCTAACCAATAATTACGGTGGGGCATGCCGGGATCACGTGATGTAATGATAACTTGATGTAAATCACCTATTTCACCGGCTATCACAGCATTGCGCGCTGCTTTATGGCCTGGATCAAATCGACGGTTAAACCCTATCTGAACGGGAACAGAACTACCTGCAATCGCTTTCATGCAAGAGTTTACACGCTCCAAGGACAGGTCGATTGGTTTTTCGCAGAGTACTGGTTTTCCTGCTTTAACAGCGGCCTCAATGTATTCAGCATGCGTCGGAGTGGCTGTGGCGATTAGAACTGCATCAATACTTGGATCGATAAAAATCGCTTTGGCACTATCTGCCACTGAAGCATTTAATTTCTCAGCTATGTCTTTTGCTGCGGCTGTTTGAATATCATAAATGGTGGCAAGCTCAGCAGTCGGGTGGTTTGCAATATTTGCTGCGTGCATCCTCCCTATCCGACCACAACCAAGGACAGCAATTCTCACCATCAATATACCTCTATCTTTTCTGCAATAATTGTTGCAGAAAAATTTAAAAGTCAATAATCATTGCTTCAACGCTCAAGAATCTTATTAAAAGGGAACAGGCGGTATGACCGAAGGTACAATCAGGTTGACGGTGGGGCAGGCGCTGGTGCGCTTTCTTATTAATCAATACACTGAAATTGATGGTGATCGTGTACCGCTATTTGCTGGAGTATTTGGTATTTTTGGTCATGGTAACGTGACTTGCATTTCTGAAGCGCTTGAGCAGGTGCAAGATGTGTTGCCAACTTGGCGAGGTCAAAACGAACAGTCTATGGCTTTAGCTGCTATAGGTTTTAGTAAGGCGAAGCTTCGTCGACAAATAATGGTTGCTACAACCTCAGTTGGGCCTGGTGCTACTAATATGGTCACGGCCGCAGGGGTGGCACATGCGAATCGCCTACCAGTTTTACTTTTGTCCGGCGACACCTATGTGAACCGACTTCCTGATCCGGTATTGCAGCAAGTTGAACATTTTGGAGAACCGTCAACCACAGTTAATGACAGTTTTCGGGCTGTATCCAGATATTGGGACCGAATTGTTCACCCAGCTCAAATTATTTCGTCTCTTCCACAAGCGGTGGCTACTATGCTCGACCCTGCGGACTGTGGTCCAGCCTTCATTAGTCTGCCACAGGACATACAGGAAGTTGCCTATGATTATCCTGTTGAATTTTTTGAGGAAAATATTTGGAAGATACCGCGCCCGCGCCCGGATCGTGATCAGATTAAGGCAGCAATAACACTTCTTAAAACGTCTAAAAAACCGTTAATTATTTCGGGTGGAGGTGTGCGCTACTCTGGAGCAGGGGCAGCTTTAGCTAAATTTGCAAAAGTTCACGGTATTCCTATGGCTGAAACGATTGCTGGCAAGGGGGCCGTAATGCACAATCACGAAGCTTATGTTGGTCCGCTTGGGATCGAAGGAACCGATGCAGCTAAGGAGATGGCAGAAGGCGCTGATGTAATTCTGGCAGTCGGCACACGCTTGCAAGATTTCACGACTGGATCTTGGACGACATTCAATCGTGAAACTCAATTCATAAATGTTAATACGGCTCGTTTTGATGCTCGGAAGCACCGCTCTCTTCCTGTAATTGGAGATGCGTTAGAATGTCTTGCGGAGCTTGATACAGCATTAGGCGACTGGATTTGTGACTCTAAACGGATGAAAGAGGCGCAGGAACTGTATGCTAAATGGAATGCCGTGTTGGATTCTTTACAAGCGGCTACTGATGTTGCCGTTCCCAGCTATTCTCAGGTTATTGCGGTTGTGAATAGCGCAGCTACTGCGAAGGATACGATGGTTACTGCCGCTGGTGGACTTCCAGGAGAGACTGTAAAAAACTGGCGTGTGAAAGCACCGAACACTTTTGATTGTGAATTTGGCTTTTCTTGCATGGGTTATGAGATTGCTGGCGGCTGGGGACACGCGATGGCCAAAGGCGGTGATGGTGTGCCAATTGTTATGGTTGGTGATGGCTCATATATGCTTATGAATTCTGATATTTATTCGTCTGTTTTATCGGGACATAAAATGATTGTCGTGGTCTGTGATAACGGTGGTTATGGTGTTATCAACCGTCTCCAAACGGGTATGGGTGTGCCTGGCTTCAATAATCTTCTTAAAGATTCACGCGTCTTGAACAAAAATAACCCGCTGCATGTTGATTTTGCCAAGCACGCTGAGTCAATGGGGGCTAAGGCCCGTCATTGCGATAATCTTGATGATCTTAAGTTGGCGATGGAATGGGCGCAAACTACTGACTGCACGACAGTTATAAGCATTAATTCTGATGCTTACTCTTGGACGCCTGGCGGTGCTGACTGGTATGTCGGCGTCCCTGAGGTTA
This sequence comes from uncultured Tateyamaria sp., assembly GCA_905480645.1. Classification (GTDB taxonomy): domain Bacteria; phylum Pseudomonadota; class Alphaproteobacteria; order Rhodobacterales; family Rhodobacteraceae; genus Tateyamaria. The sequence continues at coordinate 27,486 of CAJQRC010000026.1, read as the reverse complement.
ACGAGCGTAAGAGTGTCCGGGACGCGCGAGAAGTTCAGGAAAAGTTTCGTAGCAAACAGCGAAGAGGAATTTAAATTTATGCTGAAAGCTCAACTTGGAATTGCGCCCATTGCTTGGTGGAATGATGATTTAGCTGAGCTTTCTGACGATGTAAGTCTTGATGAGTGTTTGCGCCAAGCGTCCGTGGCAGGTCTAACGGGTATGGAAACCGGCAGGCGATTTCCGATGAAAATGGATGAACTTGGCCCTATTCTGCGTCAACACAGTATGTCTGTTTGTGGTGGTTGGTTTTCGGGTCTTCTTCTGACTGATGATATCGAGTTTGAAAAAGAGCGCATCGCACAGCAACTTGCATTTTTCAAATCAGCCAATGCTCCCTGCATTGTTTATGGCGAAACTGCGAAGTCTGTTCAGGGAGAACGTAACACGCCACTGGAAAAAAAACCAAAGTTGAATGAGGCTGAAATGGCTGTGTATGCGCGAAAGATTTCAGATTTTTCAGATTGGTGTGCGGGCGAAGGTATGCCGCTTAGTTATCATCATCACATGGGGGCCGTGGTTGAGACTGAAATAGAGTTGAATTCTTTTATGCAGCATTCGTCCGTACCATTACTTTTTGATACCGGCCATATGGCTTTTGCGGGAGGAAATAACCTCAGGGTTATTGAAAATCACCATAAACGAATATCTCACGTTCATACAAAAGATGTTCGCAAATCGGTTTTTGATGGGCTGGACCGAACTCATGATAGTTTTCTTGATGCGGTCATTAAAGGAGCGTTCACAGTGCCTGGCGATGGTTCGCTCGACTTTGAAATGATTGTAAAAGCCCTAGCTTCTAAACAATATGAGGGCTGGTTTGTCATCGAAGCTGAACAAGATCCCATCATCAATCCTCCTCTGGATATGGCTATAAAAGGACGACGTGAGCTAAAGCGTGTGATGGATTTAGCTGGTTATGAGGTGATCGGGTGAACCGCATAGAGGGTAAAATTGCTGTCATCACAGGTGCAACACAGGGCCTAGGCGCTGCTGTAGCAAGGCTATTTGCCGAGGCGGGGGCCGCCGGTATCGTGATAGTTGGCAGGGATTTTAAAAAAGGGCAAGCGAAGGCGAGTGAAATTACCAAAGCCACGAGTGTTCCGGTACATATGATAGCCGCCAACTTAGCTGAAATGGCGGATGTCCGTGGAATTATGAAGCAAACAGATAAGCTTTTCGGACGTATTGACATTCTTGTTAATGCAGCAGGCTTTACTGATCGCGGTAACCTGTTAAACACCACTCCAGAATTGTTTGACGAAATGATTGCAGTAAATACACGTGCGCCATTTTTTCTGATTCAGGATGCTGTAAAGATAATGGAGCGCGAGGGGATCGAAGGACGGATTGTAAATATTGGATCAGTTTCCAGTCAAGTTGGCCAACCCTTTCTTGCGCCTTATGCAACGTCAAAAGGTGCGCTTTCCACGTTGACTCGACATGCGGGCTATGCGTTGATGCGTAACCGAATTCACGTCAATCAGTTAGACATTGGATGGATGAATTCTGACCATGAGCGTAAGATCCAAGAGGCTGAGTCTGGTGACCCAAACTTTATCGATAATCAAGCAGCTCTGCTGCCATTTGGGCGACTGCTGGACCCGCAAGAAGTTGCTAAGGCAGTCTTATGGATGGCATCAAAAGACAGTGGTATGTTGACTGGATCAGTTGTGCATTTTGATCAATCTGTTTGGGGTGGTTGTGACAGTCAACCGTCAACGCCGACTGCAAAGTTGGTGCCTTGATAGAAAAATTAGTAACAGGTACGCCCTGTATATCTCAGAATTCCTCAATGATGAGGAAATGGGCCTTAAAAGGCTTCCGGATTTTAATGGTGCGCCGGACACCACTCTATGGGAGGAAACCATGAAGAAAGTACTATTTGCGGCGGTTGCAGCCACAATCGTAGCCGGTGCAGCACTGGCTGAAGAACGTTATGTCATGATTACACACACACAGGGCACAGACCCATTTTGGCCGGTTGTTGAAAAAGGTGGGCGTGATGCCGCTAAGCATGTGGGTGCAACGCTCGAGTATAACTTTGATGTTTCTGGCGACATGGCTGCGATGGCAAAGTTAATTGAAGCTGCTGCTGCAACACAGCCTGATGGAATCATTGTGTCCTTACCAGACGCTGCTGCGCTCGGCCCAGCAATTAAGGCTGCTGTAAGTGATGGCGTGCCAGTAATCACAATCAACTCTGGTTTAGAATCATCTGCTGAGCTTGGCGCGCTAATGCACGTTGGTCAACCAGAGCGCCTTGCCGGTGAAAAAGCTGGGCAGCGTGCTGCTGCTGAGGGCGTAACTAATGGCTTATGCCTGAACCAAGAGTCATTCAATACTGCGCTTGTTGACCGGTGTACTGGTTATTTCGATGGTATTGGTGGTGATCTGAACATGATCGATGTGTCAAATGACCCTACACAGATCGAAACTCGGACTGCTGCTGCGCTTCAGGCTGATGAATCCATTAATGGCGTTTTGGCTGTTGGACCACACGTCTGTGAAGCTGCTACAAAAGCGATTGAAGCTGTTGGAGCGGATGTGCATTTGGCTTGTTTTGACCTTAGCCCAGGTGTTATGGACATGATCCAAGATGGCCGTGCTGCTTTCACAATCGACCAGCAGCAGCGCTTACAGGGTTACATGCCGGTAATTGTTCTGCATCTTTATAACAACCATGCAGGTCTTTTGCCTGGCGCAAACATTCCGTCAGGCCCTGGTTTTGTTGATGCGTCAAACGCAGCCAACGTTTCAGCACTTGCTGGAATTGACCGCTAAGACCAAACTCTAAAAAAGATAGCAGGCGGTAATTTCCGCCTGTTTGACTTCGCACTGCCACAAATGATCTAGGGGGCACAAAATGGCTGACCAAAATGAGGCCGGACGGCTGAAGCAGGAGACTGCACTCCAAAAATTACTGAGGCGACCTGAAATTGGGTCGTTTACGGTAATGTTGATTATTATCGTGGCACTCTCATTCGCGTCTGAAGGTAAATCGTTCAACGCTTTAGGGCTGAAAAACAATATAGCAATTATCGCTCAATATGGGATAATCGCCACTGGTGCGGCAGTGCTGATGATAGCTGGTGAGTTTGACCTTTCCATAGGCTCCATGATTGGATTTGCCGGTATGGCAATGTCTATGATGCTGAAATGGGGATTGCCCTTTGGTATGGGTGAAGCAACACCCTTTACGGCCTTTATTTTCACACTGGCAATGACTTTAATATTTGGATGGCTTATCGGTACAGTGGTGGTGCGGTCCGGTCTTTCAAGTTTCATTGTGACCCTCGCATTCCTGTTCTTTTTGCGCGGTGTTACGGAAGTCAGCTTTCGATTGATTAATAAGTCTACGCAGATCTCTGGTCTTCCAGATTATAAGGAGGAAAGTTGGTTTGCTAATCTCCTTGGTGGTGACGTTTTTGGTTGGTTTTATGACCTTTGGTTTATGCTTGGAGGTAATTTAAACCGTAAGGGCGCTCAATGGGTGGACGGGTTCGATGCGCGTTTCTTGTGGTGGTTGATTATTTCTGCTGTTGCGTATTTCATATTAAGTCGTACTCAATTTGGGAATTGGATTTTCGCAACAGGTGATAATAAAGAGGCCGCACGCGCGAACGGGGTACCAGTTAATCGGGTTAAAGTTACTTTATTTATGTTCACCGCTTTCTGCGCTACGATGTTTGCTGCTTGTCAGGTCTTTGACACTAATACTTCTGACGCGGCTAAGGGGAATCTAATGGAGTTGTTTGCAATAGCCATCGCTGTTGTTGGTGGGACCTTGATGACAGGTGGATTTGGCTCCATCATTGGAGTTGTTTTTGGTGCTATAACAGTGGGTCTTGTAGCGAATGCAGTATTTTTTATTCCAGCTATTGACGGCGCTTGGTTCCGTGTATTTCTTGGCGCGATCCTTCTTGCGGCAGTGTTTGCGAATGAACGTATCCGCAAACGAATAACGGGAGGAATTTGATATGTCAGATCCCTATCTCCGTGTAGAGGGACTTGTTAAACGTTTTGGACCTTTTACTGCACTTGGTGGTGTGGATCTGGAAGTTTACCCTGGCGAAGTGCATTGTCTTCTTGGTGATAATGGGGCTGGCAAATCTACTCTTATTAAAACTCTTTCTGGCGTTCATGAGCCTACCAAGGGGAAAATTTACATAGAGGGGAAACCGGTTAAATTCCGTTCACCTCGAGATGCTTCTGACGCTGGCATAGGTACGGTATATCAGGACTTAGCTATAAACCAGCTTCTCAGTGTTACGCGAAATTTCTTTATGGGACGAGAACTGAAGGGTTCGTTCGGTACTTTGCGTATGGATGAAATGAATCAAATTGCGCATGATGAAATGCTTAAAATCGGCATTGATTTCTCAGATCCCACGCAAGCCGTAGGAACAATGTCGGGTGGGCAACGCCAAACGTTGGCAATCGCGCGTGCAATATATTTTGGTGCTAAAGTTTTAATACTTGATGAGCCAACCTCTGCTCTTGGCCAAAAACAGCAAATGGGCGTGTTAAAAACGATTAAGAAAGTCCGTGCGCGTGGTGATATTGGCATAATATTTATTACCCATAACGAGATTCACTCAAGGCTTGTGGGGGACCGTTTCACGTTTCTCGCGCTTGGACAAACTATTGGTTCGGGCACTAATTCAGAGATTAACGATGAAGAAATGCGCAGGCTCATGTCAGGTGGGGCTGAAATGGGGGATTTAAAGCAGGAATTAGCAGCTATTTAAACTGGCTGAACTTAACCTAACAGCCTGTTGCGTTTCCTAAAATGATATAAATTGTTATCTGTTTTGTATTTCATTTAAGTCATTGTCAGTTTTAGTTGTTGCTCCTGTAGATCAAATTGAGCAGCTAAAAAATTATATTTTTGGCGCAAAATGGTAAGATTCAGCATTTTTGTTATCGTATGTTTAAGTTAATTGGGTGATTCTGTTGCTTTCTTGAACAAGAAATTGATTAGAAACCGTTGTTAAGGAGTATCTTCGTGTCGTTTAAATTATTATTTGCAATCCCTTTCTTGTCCTTAGCAACTGTTTCCACTGGAGTTCATGCGCAAGCATCTGATGACTTGGCCCAACAACTGGCGAACCCAATAGCTGCGATTATTTCTGTTCCCTTTCAATTAAACTATGATGATAACATGGGGCCTAATAACAAAGGCAATCGCAAAACTTTTAATTTACAGCCAGTTATTCCATTCAGTATGGAAAACGGAGCTAACATAGTTACTCGGACAATAATTCCATATATTTGGGAAAAGGATGTTGTCCCTGGCAAATCACGTGAAGGTGTGGCTGATGTGCTCTTCAGCGCTTGGTATTCTAAAACAACTGAGAGTGGTGTCACTTGGGGCGTAGGACCTACTGTCCGTATTCCAACGAATAGTGACGTTTCAACTGAAACATGGGCTGCAGGTGCTACCGGCATTGCTCTCAAAGTTGTTGGTCCTTGGACCTACGGCGGTTTAGCCTATCACCTTTGGGATCTTGAAAGTAACCCCACAGTTCCAACCAGCACTACGGGCTTGCAACCGTTTTTATCGTATACAACAGATACAAAATGGACCTATTCTTTGACTTCAGAGAGTTCTTATAATTGGGAAACTGAACAATGGTCAGTGCCTATTAATATTTCTGCATCAAAATTAGCTCCAATAGGAAAAACTTTAATAAATTGGCAAGCGGGTGTTGGATATTGGGCAAATTCGCCAACTTTTGGGCCTGAAGGTATTCGTTATCGGGTACAAGCGCAGATCGTTATCCCTAAAAAGTAAGACGGAATTTTCTCTGATCAAGCATGTTAACTCCCACAATCCAAAATATCTTGGGTGATGTTTAGTTAACATGGCATGATTTTAAGACTATTATAAAATTTGAGTGCGATACTCGCTTGGTGTAATGCCTGCAAACCGGCGGAATGCTCGACTAAAATGTTGGGGATTCTCATAACCTAAAGCAATTGCTACATCGATTACCTTCATATTCTGATTATTAAGGTGTGAACATGCCAGTTCAAAACGTGCTTCCTGAATGATTTGTGAATAAGAACTGCCGTTTTCCTTTAAATTGCGTTGTAAAGTACGTGTGCTGATTCCAGTGATCTCTGACACAGAGTCAATCTTTATAGGGCCGTCCGTGAGGTATGGCTTGACTAGAGCTCGCAGATAGCTTGGGAGTTCCCAAGCTGCAGCTTCATGGTACACGTTTGTCACTTTAATTAATGTTTGCGGGTCTAGCGCTGTGGCACCAACTTTGCCATAGGTTTTCAGAAGATCGGATGTCGGGATTGTAATTGAGGTTTGAGGTTGTGCGCAAAAGATGCGGGTATTTGGGTAAGCATTATAAATAACTTCTGGTGGACGTATATGAGAGGAAAAGGACAATTCGCTGGGGCACCACGCTGGGTCAGTAACACTGCGTATTATTGCAATGATTGCTTGAAAACAAATCCATTCCTGAAAGCAATTATACCGATGATTTTTGAGAGGTGATTGAATGTCAACACAGTAGCTATCTGCTTTTTGCCTTATTCTAATTTTCAGTGTTCGGTCTTCATAGAGCATTAACCCAAGTAATGCTTCGAGGCGTTTGATACCGGAATGAGCAGATTTTATGACTGTTTGCTGAAGTGGAAATAAGGAGGAACTTGTAGCATACACTGAAGCCAGAAGTCCCAGTTCCATTGGATTTATATCATTACCAACTTTTGCGAGCCAATCTACTGCAGTAGGGGTACTTATTTGCATCTGAGGCATTTCTTCAATGTTTTGTGGCAAAGAAGATTCAGCCATAAAACGATCTACGGGAACCCCCACATCGCGCAGGATTGCTACGAAATCATTTAGATATGCTGCTCTAACGAGTCCAAGTCGCTGGTCCATTTAAATTATCTTACATTGAGTGGAAAGTTTTGGCTAATATTATATAATATCCCTGCGCTAACCCGTTATTTTCAGTGTTTAGCTTCATTGTTTATTTTAGGCAGTTATAAAAAATAACAGATTAAAATGGCTTTGTAAAATTCTTAAGACTTATTTCCAGAAAGTTTTTTTTAGTTTTAATACAATACTATTGTTATCGAAATTTATTAGACTTCAATGCTAATAAGTATAAATATGACACATTTTTAGATGAGCAGAAGGACAGTATCACGCTCACCCATGCAAAATAAACAAAAATTATGACGAGACTCTATTAATAAAAAAGAAAAAGGGGCCACTACCTGCGGCCCCCAATCATTTTTAATTTCCGCAAAACTTAAAGATTTTTCTGGCTCATCTCACTCGCTATGCGATCAGCTTGACGGATTGCCAATGAAACGATTGTTAAGGTCGGATTCTCAGCGGCTCCAGTTGTGAATTGAGATCCATCAGAGATGAACAGATTGTCAATATCATGACTTTGTCCCCATTTATTTACAACGCCATCTTGAACTTTTGCCGACATACGGTTGGTGCCTAAGTTGTGGGTCGAGGGATACGGAGGTGTTGGGAAAGTTCGGGTTGCACCAACCGCTTCATAAACCGCCTTGCCCTGTTGATAAGCATGGTTCCGCATGGCTATATCATTGGGATGATCTGTGAAATGCACGTTTGCTACTGGAAGTCCCCATTGATCTTTGACTTCATTATTTAGTGTAACGCGGTTACTTTCTTGAGGCATGTCTTCCCCAACAATCCACATGCCAGCCATATTTTCATAGCTATCCATTGCGGAGGTAAACGACCGGCCCCAGGCGCCAGGATCAAGGAAAGCTGCCATAAATGGAACTCCCAAGCCTAATGTTTCCAGCTCATATCCACCAACAAAACCGCGGCTGGGATCGTGACGTGCTTCATCCTGAATTATACCAGCCATTGTGGTTCCACGCCACATGCGAACGGGCTTATCAAATGCTGCATACACTGATCCAGTCATGTGGCGCATGTAGTTCTTACCGACCATTCCTGAAGAGTTTGCTAATCCATCCGGGAACATAGCCGAGGCAGAATTAAGTAACATTCTCGGGCTCTCCAGTGAATTGCCAGCAACGCACACAACCCGCGCCTTTTGCATTTGGAGAGCACCATCTTTGTCGAAGTACTCAACACCGGTTACTTTACCTTCATCATTATGAAGAATACGTGCTACTTGTGCGTTTTCTCGCACTTCCAGGTTTCCGGTGGCTTCACCGCGGGGAATATCAGTGTAGGCGGCCGACCATTTAGCTCCCCATTTACAGCCCTGAAAACAAAATCCAGTCTGCTGGCAGGCAAGACGGTCATCGTAGTCCACTGGATTAATCGCCATTCGGCCAGTGCTTACTTCCTTATAGCCAAGTTTTTTTGCCCCTGCTTCAAATACTTTGAAGTTGTTGTTTCCAGGCAAACCCGGAATACCATTGGTGCGAGTAACGCCCAGCTTTTTTTCTGCCTTGTCATAATAAGGCTCTAAGTCTGCCAAAGTAATTGGCCAATCTAAAAGGCTTGCGCCCTCAACATCTCCGTAGTGGGTTTGAGTTTTAAACTCATGTTCTTGAATGCGTAAGGATGCACCTGCCCAGTGTGTTGTGGCTCCACCTACAGCTTTTACAATCCATGCAGGCAAGCCAGAAAAGTCTCGCGATACCCGCCAGTCCCCTGACGTGGTGCGAGGGTCTGTCCAGGCAAGTTGGCCAAAGCTTTCCCATTCGTCATTTACATAGTCTTCGGGTAAATACCGACCACCAGCTTCGAGCGCCACAACTTTGACACCCTTTTGCGCTAGTTCATTAGATAGTACACCGCCACCGGCACCAGTGCCGATAACCACTACGACGTTGTCGTCGTTTAAATCAAATTTAGCGACCATTGGATTATCCTCCCTTATAACCAGTTGATGTCATTGAAGCCGCGGTCTACGTACCCGCCTTTAGAAAAGGACTCGCCTTCGTAGCCAAAAATTGGCCAAACCGCTTTTTGGTTGTACAATCCGGTTACTAGACCCCCTCGAATGGTTTGAAAAAATCCCGTATCTTCCATAGCTGTTAAAAGCTTGACGCGATCTGATTCCCAGCCGACGCTTAGATAGTCCGCGAAGCCAGCTGCTTTCGCGGATGCATCCAACGCTGCAACGCCCTCGGCGATCATATCTTTGGTCCCGTCACTGTCATAACCTTTGACCGCGATGACATAATACTCGTCACCAATCTGATCGTGAGGATAAATATCTCTCGCCATTTGAAAAATGGTAGCCATTTGGTGGCTTGAGATAACGTTAACTGTTAACGCCCAAGACGCATTTGGGGCCGCTATAAAACCGCCACCAATTACTGCCAGAGAACCGGCAGCGGCAGCTCTACCCAAAAGGGCTCTGCGTGTTAAGTTTGTTGGTTTCGTTTCCTTGGTCATAAATTCCTCCCTATCGAAACATTTTTGTTTTCTTAATTATTCAAAGCGTCCCTGGCGCTGCAAAACTTCAATTTCGTAACCATCAGGATCGGTTACAAAGAAAAACTTTGCAATTGGGACACCATTATTTTTGAAATCTACCAGTTTGCGAGGTTCCAAGCCTTCAGCTTCGAATCGTGCATGCTCAGCGGTAACATTATCTACCACCACCGCAAAATGGCCGTACCCATTACCAAGATCATACGCCTCTTCCTGATTTTTATTTATAGTCAACTCAAGCTCAAAAGAGGTCTCTTCATTGCTCATATAGACTAGTGTAAAGCCATCGAAGTCCAGTCGGTCAGCAATGTCCAAGCCAAATGCTTTTTTGTAAAAGGCAACGGAACGTTCCTCATTTAGCACTCGAATCATCGAGTGTATCATCTTTGCCAAAGTAGTCCTCCCGTAGGTAGTTGTAGGGACAAGCTTATGTCGAGCAAAGTTATTTTGGTAGTAATTACATACTACTGATTTAATTTTACGCTACAGATCTTACTCTGCTGCAGTTGTATCTGACAAATGCTTGTTTTCGTATTCTCCAAGGTGGATCGTGCAAGCGCAACGAAGAAGCGAGGTGAAATTCAGTGCTTCACCATGAATTTCAAGAACTTCAGCATGTAGCTTTGAAATAAAAGCTGGGGTGCTGAGCTTTTCTTTGGCAGCAATTTGATCAACGATTTTCCAAAAAGAACGTTCAAGTCTGATTGAAGTACTTTGACCATTTAAACGTAGGCGCCGTGTTACTGGTTCGTAACGTTCTTGATCTTGACCTGCAAACATTTGACACATTATTGTGGGTCCCTCATTTAAGATGCACGAGTAGAGTGTTTGTTACCGGCGTCAGCACTTAATTTGCCAAAAAAACAACGATATTAGGCAGCTTATAGCATTATTTTTAAATTTGAAATCATACGTATTCAATTTGCATTGATTTTTGTGCTAAAAACGCTGCCTTTGTTTTGTCAAATCCTGATAACACTATTAAAATTGTAGAATTTGCTCGCCGAATTCATTTAAAAGCATCTTTTTCCCTTCTTTTTCGACATATCGAAATCCGAATTTGGCATTAAACTGACCATGACTTGCCCCGTTGCTGTCAAAAATTAAAAATGGGCATAAAATTGTTTCACAACCAACTTGCGCAACGTACAACTCAACGCGTGGAATATAGGTGATGACTACATTGCCAGGTGAGAATGAAATAGATTGTAAATTAACAAACGCTTCAAATGCCTGTTTAGCAAGTGGATCAGTTTGATATTCATCAACCCCTGAAAGTTCTGAGGCCTGTTCAGCGTCATAATGACGAAAGGACGGTTGATATCCGTCTTGTTCGTAGGGTGAAACATCAACAAAATTGATAAATATTGTCCATTCTCGATTGCCATTGGCATTTATTGCAGAACATTGATCAAAACTTACGACTGCAATGAAATCCCCTTGCTGCATAATATATGCTGTTTCGGGGTCTATCGCTTCGCGTACTGCGTTTCCGTACCAAGCGCGAGCTTCTTTTGTGGTTGCTATGTGGTCATCACCATCCATAGGATCTTTGCGAGACTTGGCATGGAACCAATACCTGTCTTGCTGTAGATAAGCCGCGTTGTCTGTTATTGGGTTGCCACGTGAATTATACTTATCAGCAGCAGTCACGTGCTGAATCAAATATGATGTCTCACAAGACAGGACAGGAAACGTAAAAACAAAGTATGTACAGATTACTGCAAAAACACTTCTAGCTTTATTCACCAAACTTTCCCTTATTTGTTTTTAAGTAAATTTTGTTTCATCTATTTATTGCGTAACTCGATGTGGTGATAGAACTAAAATGAAAGTTTTTATTTCATTTTAAAAACGGTGTCTCAATGCATTCGGTTTAACATTCAATATCACAAGTTTACTTTACTACATGTATGCCAAGTTATGATCAGAATAACTATGTATGAAGTCGTTCCAAATTTGTGGTGTTGATGGATGTGTGTTTATCAAAAGGTATCCTTGCAGTCTCTAAGGGTTTGTGTTGACTTGCCATAATGAAGTTTTGCAATTGTTTGCCGTAATCGGCCGGACTATGCCGAAGAAAAGTCAAATTTTAAACATAGTTGCGTATGAATGATCGTTGCGACTTTGGAGCTGAAAAGTACACTGAGGAGAATAAATATGCGGAAATTTTTGAGTACCACGGCTGCTGCTATAGCGTTAGCGTTTACGACAGTGCCAGTGGCAAACGCGGCCGACTTGAAAGTTGGTTTAGTTCTTACACTTTCGGGCCCTCCGGGAGCTTTGGGAAAGCAGGCGGAAGATGGGTTCAATCTTGCTGTTGAAAAACTTGGTGGTTCATTGGGCGGTGCCAACACGACGGTTGTGGTCGTCGATGACGAATTAAAGCCGGATGTAGCTTTGACGCGGGTCAAAAGCCTTCTCGAACGCGATGACGTAGACATTGTAGTAGGCACCATATTCTCGAATATGTTGGCCGCAATCTACAAGCCGGTTATCAAAGCAGATAAAATTCTTATAAGTCCAAATGCTGGTCCCTCAACATTTGCGGGTGAAAAATGCCACCCAAATTTCTTCGTGACGTCTTATCAAAATAACCAAAACTTTGAGGCATTGGGAAAATATGCCCAAGATAATGGTGTAAAACGGGTCTTTATGCTGGCTCCAAATTATCAAGCTGGTCGGGATGCGATGAATGGCTTTAAAAAGTATTTTAAAGGCGACATTGCTGATGAAGTATTCACGCCACTTGGGCATAAAGATTTCTCGGCAGAGATAGCGCAGATTGCGACCTCAAAATCTGATGCAGTGTTTACCTTTATGCCAGGTGGTATGGGAGTGCGTTTCGTTAAACAGTTTGATGAAGCTGGCTTGTCGGATAAAATGACTTTTCTTTCCGCCTTTACAGTCGATGAGACAACACTTCCCGCTCAGAAAGATGCCGCTGTTGGTTTGTTTGGTGCTGGAACTTGGGCGCCAGACTTTGACCTAGATCGCTCAAAAGATTTTGTTTCTAGTTTCGAGGCAAAATACGGGTATGTTCCTGGCAGCTATGCAATGCAGGCTTATGATGCAGCCTTGCTAATTGACAGTGCGGTTTCAGCAGTTGATGGCGATGTTTCTAACAAAGAAGGTTTGATGGCTGCATTAAAGGAAGCCAAGTTTGATAGCATGCGCGGCACCTTTACGTTCAATAACAACCAGTATCCTATTCAAGACTTTTATCTACTCAACATCGCTAAACGAGCTGATGGGAAATATCAGACAGAAATAGCAGAGAAAATCCTTGAAAATTCCGGGGACTCTTTTGCTGCAGAATGCAAAATGTAAATCAGAAACAGACATCGAAGATGCGTCATCAATATGATAAACGCATCTTCTTTGTGTGTCATACAATGAATTAAACGCCCAATGTCGATGAGCTTGTTTCTTGTTCAGAGCCTTAACGGCCTGCAATTTGGCATTTTGCTTTTTTTAATTGCAGCAGGCCTTACGCTTGTTTTTGGGGTCATGGGTTTCATCAATCTTGCACATGGTGTGCAATATATGATTGGCGCTTATCTGACGTTCATGTTTTTTCAATGGACCACCAATTTCTTTATTGCGCTATTACTTGGAATGATTGTTGCCCTGATTATTGGCTTGGCCTGTGAAATGTTTATTTTTCGACATCTTTATCAGCGGAATCATCTCGATCAGGTGCTTGCGACCTTTGGTATTATCCTGTTCGTAAATGAATTAGTGAAGGTAATTTGGGGACCGTCTTCGCTTATTTTACCCCCACCTGAAATTTTTTCATGGTCATTTGAGATTATTGAGGGTTTGCGGTACCCGATTTATCGTTTGGTGGTAATTGCAGTAGGAATTACGGTGGCTGTGGGTTTGTATTTTGCCGTGTTTAAAACGCGCGTTGGAATGTTGGTCCGCGCTGGTGCAACTAATCCTGAGATGGTCAGTGCCCTAGGCGTAGATATTAAAAGGTTGTTCATGATCGTGTTTGGATTTGGCACGATGCTAGCTGGATTTGCTGGTGCAATTGCGGCGCCGATGTTCTCGCTGGAACCAAACATGGGTGATGACCTTTTGATTACTGTCTTTGTGGTTATAATTATTGGGGGAATTGGGTCTATCCGCGGTGCATTTATTGCCGCAGTACTAATAGGTTTGTTGGATACCCTAGGGCGAGCGGTTACAACAGACATTTTAAGACTTTTTTTCGATCCATCTACGGCTAATCAAATTGGGCCCGCTTTATCTTCAATGCTCATATATATTTTGATGGCGGTCGTCCTGTTTTTTAAACCTGAAGGGCTGTTTCCAGTGCATAGGGCAGGGTAATGGAGGTCGCGGTTTCACAATTTCGCTCAATATGTCAAAATCGTTCTCTCATTTTTGGTTTAGGAATTTTATTTTTACTGGCTCTGACGCCCTATTGGTCTCAGATTTTTGGTGGTAGCTATGTGGTGTCATTGGTAGTGAAAGCGATGATTTTTGCCATTGCAAGCCTATCTCTAAATCTGCTGATTGGGTACGGTGGATTGGTTAGCTTTGGCCATGCTGCATTTTTAGGCTTGGGATCCTATGTGACTGGAATTTTGATTACTGAGGGGGTAACGGACGCACTAATTATATTACCAATGGTATTAGCCGTATCAGGCCTTTTTGCACTAATTACCGGTGCGATAAGTCTGCGGACGTCTGGTGTTTATTTTATTATGATTACCCTTGCCTTTGGACAGATGTTATTTTTCTCTCTGTCTTCACTCGCGAACTATGGGGGTGATGATGGGCTGACCCTTTGGGACACTGCAACTTTTTTTGGCACTACTTTTTTTGAATATGATGGTGGTCTTTTTTATGCAGTTTTAATAATCCTTACATTGTGCTGGGGCTTTGTATCGCTTTTATCAGGGTCGCGTTTTGGACGGGTACTACGGGCTGCGAAGCAAAATAAATTACGCGTCGAAACAATGGGTTTCAAAACCTTCCAATATCAACTTCTTGCTTATGTTATCTCTGGTATGATTGCTGGAATTGCTGGTTTTTTATTCGCTTGCCAGGCTGAGTTTGTTAGCCCCGCTATCGCAACTTGGCAACGTTCAGGTGATTTAATTATCATGGTAGTGCTAGGAGGTATGGCAACCCGCAATGGGCCTCTTTTGGGCGCCTTGTTTTTTATTTTGGTTGAAGAAGGCCTTTCGCTTGTTTTGCATGAATGGCGGCTTATTTTTGGACCTCTTCTTGTTGTAATTGTGCTATTTGCCAATGGAGGACTAGTTGAACTGCTACGGCGACTGGGGATACGAGAATGACACCGGTACTGTGTCTTGAAAATTTACACAAAAGTTATGGTGCACTGCGCGTTACCGATGATGTTTCCCTGGAGGTTTGCCCTGGCGAGTGTCACGCATTGATTGGGCCCAACGGCGCAGGAAAAACGAGCTTGATCCGCCAAATTGCGGGCGGCTTAAAATCTGATAGTGGGCGGATTTTGTTTGCCGGTCGCGATATTACAAACCTATCTCTTCCACAGCGATCTGCTGCTGGTTTGGGGCGGACTTTTCAGATTACTACACTGATCCCCCATTTTTCTGTATTGGAAAATACTGCCTTAAGTGCGCAAGCAAAATCTGGATCAAGTTTTCGTTTTTTACGTCCTGCCGCGCACGAAAATAACCTAAACGAAAAGGCCATGTTGGCTTTGAAAAAGTTTAACCTCCTGGCTTGCGCAGATAGTATGGCTGGAGAATTATCACACGGCGAACAACGGCAGTTGGAACTTGCTATGGCCACTGTGGCTGCCCCCAAGATATTATTGCTAGACGAACCTATGGCAGGGATAGGTAAAGGCGAAAGTAAGGCGTTGACTGAGACTTTGACACAGCTGAAATCCACCATTCCAATGCTGCTGGTTGAACATGACATGGAGGCAGTTTTCAAATTGGCTGACCGTGTGTCTGTCATTGTATATGGCAAAATTATTGCCACGGGAACACCGCAAGAATTGCGTAAAAACTCTAAGGTGCGCGCTGCTTATCTTGGTCAGGAAGCGGTTTGAGTTTACTTCATGTTGAAAAACTGCAGGCAGGGTATGGATCAGCAAAGGTACTGTTTGACATTTGTTTGTCAGTCAAGGCGGGAGAAGCAGTAAGCCTAATGGGCCGTAACGGAATGGGTAAGACCACTACGGTAAAAACTATCATGGGCTTAATAAAGCCATTTGAGGGTAGAATTACATTTAAGGGCACGGATATTACCTCAGCGGCGCCCTACCGGATCGCTCAGGCTGGGATTGGTTTGGTGCCAGAAGGTCGTCAGATTTTCCCAACCTTGACGGTTGAAGAGAATTTACGTGCTATCGCCATATCGCGAGGAAAATGGACACTTAAGCTTGTCTATGATTTTTTTCCTCGGCTGTTAGAGCGTAGCAGTTATCTTGGGTCGCAATTGTCGGGAGGAGAGCAGCAAATGCTGGCAATTGGTCGGGCTTTGATGACAAACCCAAGTCTGATTATTCTGGATGAGGCGACAGAGGGGCTCGCACCTTTGATAAGTGCGGAAATTTGGGCAAAACTTGCAGAACTTAAAGGTGAAGGAGAGGCCATTCTTGTTATTGATAAAAACATTGGTGCTCTATCGAAGTTAGTTGACCATCATACAATTTTGGAGAAGGGCAGGGTAGTTTGGGCTGGATCAGACTTCGACCTGCACACTGATCCAAACATCGTAGATCGGTTTTTGCATCTTTAGACGGCATGCAACATTGAGACGTTTTAATTAGATAGCCGTTATGTAGATATTCTGTCTATCTTAACATCTTTAAACCCAGCGGTTGCAGCATAGCCTTTAACGAGCGCCTCACGGTCTTTATAAGTCATAACCTCGTTTATATTTGAAAACCCAGCAGGAGCTAGTTTTTCAACTTCGTCAATGACACCTTCGGGTCCGCCATCTCGATTATCCATCACCACTTTAGCTGTCATAGGAAGACGGTTTTTTTCATAGGCCCAAAGAGCGGCGCGGGGGTGTTCGCCTTGCGCTAAATTGTCGGCAAGACACCTCGCGTCCAGAATAGCTTGACTTGCCCCATTTGATCCAACGGGATACATTGGATGAGCGGCATCGCCCAGAAGACTTATCCGTCCAAACGTCCAGCGGGGCAGAGGATCGCGGTCCGCCATCGGATACTCAAAGATCGTTGGCGTTGCGCGGACCAAACCTTCGATGTCAAAATCAGGGATGTTGAATCGCAGTGCATGCGGTAAAACCAAGGCAAGTGAAACTTTGCGAGACCAATTGTTTGCGGGCGGTGGTGAAATAGCTGGATCTTTGACGCGCACGTTAACTACCCAGTTCATAAGCTGTCGACCGTCTTTGACTTGCGTAATCGGATAGAGAACGAATTTACCACCAAGACCGCCACCAATAGCCATACTCTCACCGTCCTGCCATACAGGCCACTCAACAGCTCCCCGCCACATCATTACGCCATTCCAAGAGGGTGATTTTTCATTGGGGTAAAAGACTTTTCGACCAGCTGAATGAATACCATCGCAACAGATCAACACATCACCTCGAACTGTTACACCTGATGAACCATCAATACTATTGGCAAAATGCGCTGTTACTCCCATTTCCTCTTGAACAAAACCGTTGAGGCGCCTGCCTGTTTGCACTGCCGCAGGCCCGAGACGATCAAGCACTGTTCTGTAGAGTAGGTTTTGTAATCGCCCACGGTGAATGGAAAACTGAGGTACTTCGTGGCCGGCATGTGTGCCTCGCAATTCTGACCATACTTCTTGTCCAGAGCGAGTGTAATAGGTTAGTTGCTTGGTTCTAAGGCCAATAATATCTAAGTCACTTAGTAGACTTAACGTCTCAAGCTCGCGGATTGCATGCGGTAAGACATTAATCCCAACACCTGCCTCGCGGACTTCATCGGCAGTCTCATATATTTGGGCTGGAATACCCCTGGCGTGCAGCATAAGTGCGGTAGTCAAGCCACCAATGCCTGCCCCTGCGATTAGAACTTTCATTTAGTTGCTTTCTGGTGGGGGAAGAAAATCAACTTCGAATTTGGCAGACGTAGCTACTACTTCGGCTGGATTGGCCTCCGGACCCAAATTGTGAAGAGCCCAAAATAAATCAAACAAATTACGACTGGGTGAGACCCAAAAGAGACATTTAATTGTAGTATCTGTTTTATTGAAAATGCCATGAGGAATGCCCATAGGCAACCGTACCAAATCACCAGGCTCGGCGTGTGTCTCATCCCCGTCAAGAATTAAGTTGAAGCGACCTTCTAGAATATAAAGAAATTCATCTTGTTTTGGGTGGATATGAGGAGGCACAAAAGTACCAATTGGTAAAGTTGCATGCCATGAGAAAGATCTTTCGGAAAGTTGTTTTGGCACGTATGTTTGCCCTAAAATATTCCAACTGATGTGGTCCATCCCTTGGTTTGCCTTAGTAACTCCGGGAAGCATTGTCATTGGGAAGTGCCTTTCTGAATACTGGTAATAGTCATAGAGATTAATGCACTTAGGTTAAAGCGCAAGTTGTTCTTAAATGTTGGATATACATTTGCAGGCGTCTTGGTGCGAAAAGGGTCAAGTGGGATAAATATAATTAGTGCGCGTAATAATTTGCGCCAAAATGGAACATAGAAACGCCTTAACAAGCATAAAAAGGCTTTTGAGACTTGCGTTCACGTCAAACGCTTAATGTTGGAGCGTTGTAAGGTTTTCCTTGATCCACTGTGCAAGCTCAACCTCGCCGCTTTCACTCGCTGCGACACGAATGATCGTATCTAAGTTTTTTGTGAATTTGTATGGAATTCACACCGCAACTCATCTGATAAAATCCTCTAACAAATGCCCTCAAACATTAGCATTGGAACCGCCAAATATACATCGAAATTTTGTGTACAAATTGTGTACAAGAAATTGCGAACAACATCTTGTTTCAGGTGAGGCTTTTTAGGGAAATACACAATATGTTGTGGAGGCGGGTACCGGAATCGGATTGGTGGACACTGATTTGCAAAGAAATCACTCAACCTAAATTATTGATAATAAGTATTTAATTTCGCAATATTTAAAATGTGTATCAGAATGTGTATATCGGTGTGTTCCGCGCTAGCACAAACTCCCTGTTCAACACGGTGATTGTGCCAGGGAGCATTTTGACACACAGGGCGCAAGAATTTTAGGGTACGCGTGGCTACTCATAATACGTCCAAAGCCTCAATATTTTGACGGCCTTCTCCGCTTCTAAAACCTGATAGGCGAGGCGGTGTTGAATATTGATACGCCTTGAGTATGCCCCACTCAAATCGCCCACGAGCTTTTCTAAGGGGGGCGGGCTTTGCCAAGGATCTTCCTCGAGTATTGCGAATAGTGTTTGAGCCTTGGTTTTAAGGCCAGAAGATGCGAGTTTTTTCGCATCTTTCTGGGCCTGTTTTGTGTAGTTAAGCGTCCAAGTCACCACTCTAACTCAGTTGATGTGTCTTCAATATTTTCCCGCATTCCTTCTAAAATAGATTCTCGCATGCCTGGAACAGAGAGCAGATAAAGTGTCTCATTAATTGCATTCCAATCGCTTTCCGCCAGTAGCACTGCATTTCCACGCTTGCCAGTGATGACAACTGGTTCGTGACTCACAGATGCATCATCGATAAGCTTATAAAGATTGGCGCGTGCCTCAGTTACGTTCACTGTTGTCATGGCAATACTCCTCGCGACCAAATGTACGCTAAAACGTACGCATCGTCAATCTCTGACCGGCTTACAATTACCTGTAATTTAAGATTTGAGGTAATGGCACTTAAGACATGTCAATCATTAGCGCTCGGTACGTTCTGGCTCTTTGTAAAATGGGGCCAAAGCCGTACCATTGGATCTTCGTTCAGCCAGTAAAGATCTCCCAAAATATCCCCCAAATTGAGGGCTATGAACCACGCAACCATCTCAGCCTCAAGTGGATTAATGGGTCCTTAGCTCTATTCTAGTTTGTGTAGGATTGTTATCCAATCTTGCTTCGCTCCTAACACTCTCAATATGACAATAGCCTGTGCGTCAATTCGGTAAACGATAATATGTTTTGCACATGTGAAAATGCGCACAGGCGGGTTAAACTCTGATAGTTCACGCGCTTGCTCTGGCATGAAGGATAAGTTGCCAAAGGTATCCTCTAAAATTTCAACGTACCGATCCGCTTGGTGTTCAGACCATGTCTCATAAGAATAAAACCAAATGTATTCTAAATCTTTTTCTGCCTGGGGTGTAAGTAAATATTCCGAGATTTTTTTATCGGACATATTTTTCTTTCATCCTATTTTTAAACGTTGCTAAATCAAAAGGTTCCGGCTCACCGCTTTGTATGCCTTTTTCGATTTCCTGTTGTAGCATTTTGATAGCAAATGTGCGCTCTTGATCCTTTCTGATGAGATGTCGCAGATAATCACTACTATTGCTAAACGTTCCGTCTTTTAGGTGCTCCTCAATCCAATTTTTCATTGGATCAGGGAGCGAGATATTCATTGTCGCCATAGGGATGCCTCCTACTGTAACTATGAATTGATTGGCAAAGATTGTCAATTATTTTGACAATATTTGTCAAATGGGTGAGCTGTGTACATTCACGCCACCCCAAAAGGGTGGATTATCAAATCGTTTGGTTAAACTACCAGGATTCCATCTGAGCGCAGATTATACCCATGGTGCATTTTGCCACTTTTTGCGACATAATGGTGCAAAGGAGATTCACATGCCCCAATCCGTAAAACTATCTGATGAGCTGATTAAACAAGCGCGCCACTATGGCGTTGTGTACCATCGCTCAACAGCCAAGCAGATCGAATACTGGTCGACAATTGGGAAAATATCAGAAGAGAACCCTGATTTACCCTACAGCTTTATTAAGGATATCTTATTAGCGCAGCGCGAAGTTCTCAGTGGTGATGTGGCACCTTATGATTTTGGATAAACATGAAACTCCTCCAGTCTCGGCAGTTTGCGAAAGCAGTTAAGAAACTACACGCCAACCAGAAGGCAGATTTGGACAAGGCAATTCAGCTGCTCATTCAGGACCCACTCATTGGTGATCGTAAGGCTGGCGATCTAGGTGGCATCCGCATCTACAAATTTAAAATGACAAATCAGTTGAACCTTTTGGCGTACAGCTATGAAGAAGAAGTCTTGACGCTGACGCTCCTTGCTCTGGGGTCTCACGAGAATTTTTATTGAGATCTCAAGCAGTCACTATGAGTTTCAGTTTGGAAGCCGCCACCCCAACGACAGGGTCTCATGCAAAGATTAAAATATGCGTATTCATACGCGCAGAGACCTTTAACAATAGTATGCGAAGTGTGTGGAATTCTCATAAATTTCAACGGCCTCTAATTTCATTTTGCGCAGCCTCAGCCAAAAAACCTGACCGAGAGAGCCTTCGCATCCGGGCCGCGGCATCAATTGCATCAACGATCCCCTTGTCTAAACTTAAGTTGACCCGCACTGAGCGATTTTTAGCAGTCACGAGGGGCACAGCAATGAGATATGAGCCAGACGCGAGTTCTTGAGCAACTGAAGGGTCACTCGCGATCTCATGCACCTGACGAGAATGTGGTTGCTCTTCGTTTTCAAGGTGGAGTAGTAGCGCTTCAATTGCATTGCTCATAACATCTTCTTCACGATCTGCCGCTGAAAAGCATCCTGTGACATCTGGAAACCACAACCCGTATGGGCTGTCAGGGTCTTTGTTTGCTAATGCAAAATATGTTTTCATTTGTCATTCCTCTCGATCCAGCCAGCAGCGCGAGCGATCGCTCGTGCTGTGCCAAGGGGCAGATCCTTTTGGGATGCGGGATCGTAAGACGGTTTTTATCTATGACGAATTGGTGATGAGACCCTTTGATATCGCGAAGGGTGCAACCTTCTCGCTTGAGACGTTTTATTATCTTCTTAGTATCGCGCTCCATACGTCAATGTTAATCGA
Source organism: uncultured Tateyamaria sp. (assembly GCA_905480645.1). GTDB lineage: Bacteria > Pseudomonadota > Alphaproteobacteria > Rhodobacterales > Rhodobacteraceae > Tateyamaria. The sequence continues at coordinate 6,023 of CAJQRC010000026.1, read as the reverse complement.
AAATCAAAATTATGCGATAATAATGCATAACATGTTGCGCAAAAAATACCAGCAGGAGCCTCTGGATAGAGAGGGCAGGGGAGAGTGTGCAAGCAATAGCTGCCTATGGGGGAGGCCTAGAATTTTACCTAATAGGCACCTTGAAGTACTTGCCAACAAACGGAAATGCTACATTCCACGCTGAAGAATAATTAGCCAGTGACTGGTCCCGAGCAGGGTGATACCCGCAAGATTTGCAGACTTGCGGTCAAATATTTGGATATCACGCCCACCATTTTTGATTGCAGCTTGGCGGATCATCAAATTGGAAAATCCAAAACCTTCATTCTATTAGAGGGGCAATATCTCAGCAAAATCTTGAGCCGTCTCTACATGAAGCTCCGCGGCAGGAACCAATCCCATCACAGCTGCCATAATTTCATTTCGAGAGTATTTATAGGAACGCTCAAGAACCCAAACCAGTTCCACCAAGACTTCTCGGTAAATAACGGCGGACTGCCTGGCTCTGTAGTTATTTATTACATCCTTCGCAATTTAAAACTACTCCAAGTCACTTGTGTCAAAAGGCGCACTAGGACATTTGTGTCGAGAGAAATAGATATGTCTATGACGTCGCACCTTCAGCAATCGCTTCGACAGATACAGACGCTTGATTTGGTCTTTCCTACATTCCTAATAGTTTGGTTGCATAACGCGTGATTGTCTAACAAGCGAAACTCGCCACCCAACACAATGTGACAAAGCGTGTCACCCGCATCAATTTTTAGGGCTGCTCGGACGGCTGTAGGTAGTGTTGTCTGCCCTTTAGATGTTACTTTAGGTTCTTGCATTTCCTAAACCAATCCCACCCAGGAAGTTCACCTTACTTTAGCGAACGAACCTTAAATTACAGCAATGAAAGATTCAAAATATAATAATATAACAATGAAAGGATTATATTTTTGAGTAGGGGATGTTTTGAGGCGGAACGTTATCAACCCTATGGTCTACTCGATACCGCCCGTCCGATCCATGCTACGCGGCCGCACCTTCTATTATGACGGAATGAACCTTTCAAGTGCTGAGGCTCATAATTTGGGTCTATCTACGCCGCGAAAAGTGGCTCAATCCCTGAAACATCAACCACTTTGGAGGCTACGGACATGTCATAGTTGGTCTGCATGTTCATCCAGTAAGCTGGGGTCGTGTTAAATGCGCGGGCAAGGCGTAGAGCCGTGTCTGGCGTTACGCTGGTCACCCCCTTCACCAGCCGCTCGATCCGCGTGCGGGGAACATCCAGGCGACGTGCAAAAGCGATTGCCCCCATGTCCAGAGGATCGAGGTAGAGTTCTTTCAGGACTTCGCCCGGGTGCATTGGCTCTTTAAGCAGGCTCATAGTGCTTCCTTTCAATGATAATCGATGAGCTCAACATCGGTGGGGCCGGTGGCAGTCCAGAAAAAACAAATGCGCCATTGCCCGTTTATCCGCACAGAATGTTGCCCAGCCCTATCACCTTTTAGTTCTTCCAAATGGTTACCAGATGGGAAGCGTAAATCTTCCACGACAACCGCTGCATCAAGCGCTGTGAGCATCGCCCTACTGCGATTTACCAAGTCACTAGGAAAGCCTTTGCCATACTTGCCTTGGACGGCGTTGGCGGCACGTTTGCCCTTGGTGCTTTGGATCATGTGAGGTGTGTATCACCACACGATACCTGTGTCAATATGTGATACGTATCCTACCCCTGCGTGCATTATTGCCGTTTCATGGGACTAGCGCCGAGTGAAACTCTCCCTGATCTAAATACCTGATAACGCAGGCTATTGAAACTGCGAAACCGCTTCTCTTTAAGGCTTCCAAAAACTCTAGATATTACGACCACAACACCCCAAGGTTGGGGGCTTAAGCTGTTTATTAACCCCGCTCATGTTGCGCTCTCGATGGCTCCATGAGTGGTCGCCCGGCTACTCGTAATGTGGCCACAGTCGCAATATCTTGACAGACTTTTCTGGCTCTAAAACCTGATAGACAAGCCGATGCTGAATATTAATTCTTCTTGAATAGGCACCGGATAAGTCACCCACTAACTTTTCGAAAGGGGGTGTGTTTTGCCATGGATCAGACTGGAGAATAGTTAATAATTGCCGTGCTTTAGTTTTTAATCCGGAAGATGCTAGCTTGCGTGCAACCTTTTGCGCCTACTTAGTAAAGTATAATTTCCACATTACCAATCTAATTCAGTAGCAGCGCCGTCAATGCTTTCCTGCATGCCGGCTAAAATTGAGTCTCGCATTCCTGATACTGATACGAGGTGCAGAGTTTCGGTGATAGAATTCCAGTTACCTTCAGCCAAAAGAACCGCATTGCCACGCTTACCAGTGATAATCACCGGCTCATGGTTGACTGACGTATCGTCATTCAATTTATACAGGTTGGCGCGCGCCTCTGTCACAGTGAGCGTTGTCATAATATACTCCTCTTCAACTAAGAGTATGTTATTACGTACGTCATATCAATTTCACCCGAGTTTTTCTTCACTTAAAGGTGATAATTGCCTGCATAACAGGTCTGATAAGGGATTCTTTTACATCCGAAATTCATCAAATGCGTATTCAAAATTGTATTTTCCCGTAACCTTCGACAATCGCAGCTCCCAAACATTTGAAAAGCTTTGGCGATATGGGGTGTCAATGTGTAGTTCCTAGGAGATCAACACCGCTGAGCTTCGCGAGTTTCTGATCGAATGTTTTGAGCACCTTAGCGCCGCTGAGATGGGCAGCTTGGCGGATCATAAGATCAGCGAAGCCAAAGCCTTCATTTTGATAAAGTGGGATGATTGACGCTATATCATCTGACGCTTCCACTAAAAATTCAGTCGAGGAAATCAAAGCGATAAGAGTGTCCGCAACTTCAGAGTGATTAAACTTATACGAACGCTCTAACACCCAAACTAATTCTATGATCACTTCCCGACAGATAAAGCCTGGCTCATCTAAGGTGCATGCCTTAACCAAATCCGCAGCTATTTCGTATTGATCGGCATCGTCTCTTATCAAGAACCGCATCAGAACATTTGTATCTATCGCTATCATGACGCGCTTTCAGCTGCACCTTCTGCGATAGCATCATCCATCTCCTCCAGCGAGACCCTCCGCTGACCGGGACGATATAACATCCCACCAAGATCGCTTGCGTGCCGCGCCTTTAGGATTTGAACACGTTCACCTGAGACAATGTAACGTACCGTATCGCCCGCCTCTAAACCAAGTTTAGAACGAACAGCTCTCGGCAGTGTGGTTTGACCTTTTGAAGTAACTTTTGACTCTTGCATCGTGTTCCCCAATTCATCGACAGAATGCACTGTTATTTTTATCATTAAACAAGACAAAATGCAATTCGTTTGTCTTAAATGTAATGCTTTTTCAATAAAGGGGCGGATATTTGATAATATCAGAGTATCAAGTATTTGGGCAATATGTATTATTTGGTATTTGGGGAGGCGCGGCATGGGCGCACCGTCAGCCAGAGGCTAATCCCTAACTAAAGATCCTCATCATTGCAACCAGTACCGCGTTCCTTTTCGCTCACCCGTACGATTCAGAGCACGCTTATTAACCAGATCAACCAAATCTCTTCGCGCAGTCGCCGGGGTTGTGCCATGAATGAGCCTAAAGTACCTCTAGCCCAAACCCTTCACCTCAACACTTACTTGATTTTTAGTGCTACTAATATTATAATATTATTAATCAACCTAAAATAGGTATTAGTAATATAATGGTATTATTTGTAACGCCATCCAAAGTTCAAAAGAAGCTCGCTGAGAATGTCCGGCTGCGTAGATTGCAGATGGACCTAACACAAGAAGGTTTAGCCAAGCGCTCTGGCGTGCCATTGCCAACGCTCCGTAAGTTCGAGCAAAAGGGCGCTATTTCTCTGGAATCATTTCTAAAACTTCAAATGGTGCTTGGTGGACTAGAAAATATCTTAGCGGTTACAGAAGTCAAAGAAACAGCGTTCTCATCAATTGATGAAGTTCTTGACGCTGACATCACATCCAACCGCAAAAGAGGTAAGCACAAATGAACAGCATAGCTTTTGTGAAAGAAATCAAGGTTGGGATCAATTTTGGTGACGGCGTTGCGCCTGTTGGGCGATTGGCAATGCGTGAGCGCACGATCTATTTTGAATATGACCGCACATTTATTGAGCGTGGGTTAGAACTATCTCCCTTACGCTTGCCATTAAAATCAGGTCTTTTCAGTTTTGATTATAATTTGTTTGAGGGTTTACCAGGCGTATTTAATGACAGCTTACCTGATGGCTGGGGGCGTCTGTTATTTGATCGTTTTGCTCGCGCACAAGGTACTGTTCCATCGGAAGTCACGCCTTTAGATCGATTGGCACATATTGGCGTGCATGGCATGGGTGCATTGGTTTTTGAGCCTGATCACAGTGTTGGTGGCACACATGATACTATTAGCTTAGATAATCTAGCCGAGCAAGCACAAGACGTATTAGCCGGTACTTCTGATGAAGTTTTACAAGAGCTCCTCTCTTTAAACGGATCATCCGCAGGAGCGCGTCCTAAAGCGCTTATTGGCGTTAATCAAGACCGCACGCATATCGTACATGGGGTCAATGATTTGCCTGGTGGATATACGCCATGGATGGTTAAATTTGCGAATAGTCAAGATGGTCTTGATGCTGGTGCAATAGAATATGTTTATGCACTGATAGCCGCCGACGCAGGCATTAATATGCCAGATGTTCACTTGTTCCCCGCAAAAAAAAGCGCTGGATATTTCGCCGTTAAGCGTTTTGATAGGGATGGCAATAAACGCTATCACATGCACACGGCTTGTGGATTACTACATTCAGACTTCCGCACGCCATCTCTAGATTATGAAGATCTAATTGCCTTTGCGAGCATGCTGACGCGTGATGTGCGCGAGGTTGAAAAAATGTATCAACTGGCGGTCTTTAATGTGTTGGCGCACAATCGTGATGACCATGCCAAGAACTTTAGCTTTTTAATGAATGAACAAGGTCAGTGGGCATTATCACCGGCCTATGACTTAACATTCTCATCGGGCCCACGTGGAGAACAAAGCACAATGGTGATGGGCGAAGGTAAAGCCCCGAAAGCAGAACATCTCATTAAGCTGGGGATAGATGCTAAAATAGATAAAGACCGCATCCATGAAATTATCCAGCAAACACAGGTAAGTCTTGCCAAATGGCCAAGGCTGGCAAAGCATCATGGTGTGAATGCCACTAATATTAGGCTGATTGGCAACAAATTGATGCAGGTGGTCGGTGGATAATTTAAACACTTTAGCAGAGGCAACGCTCTCAACATACCAGCCTGGAATGTCGAACGTGACCTCTTCGCCCTCGAACTCCAGGGTCATCGAGCGAACACCCCGCACCATCACTTTGCCCGTTTCAGGACAGATACTTCACGTCAGTGTGGAAGCACCGGATCTATCCGTGGCTCGCGTTGGTGAGCGCATTAGAGAAGGCGGTCATGATGTGCTCGCGGAAAAAATTGGCAAGTGTTTCGATCAAAATGGTGCGTTCATTAAGCAGGTTGTAATGCTAAGTGATGTGGCTCATATCTATCACAACTCGAAACTAAATCACCCTCCCATACGCGTGCTGTCCTTCTCGAGTGGAAAGCCGTGTTTTGTTGTCGAGCAATTACCTCAATGGGCGTTGAGCATATACGAGGGAGACTTGAGTATATGATGTGTCCGCTTACGTGGAAAAGGCGTTACCACCCTGCGTGAACCGTTTTGGCATATTGTCATGGTGTGACCACAAACTTCGCTTGAAAGGCTGATAATACAGATTATCAAAGCTGGAAGCCCGCTTCTCTATTAGGGCCTCCAAAAACTCCGGATATTATTTCCCAGAATACCGGCATATCGGAAGCCCCAAGTCCCTGTTCGCTCAAAGGTTTCCAGTTGGCCGGGAACATTCAATTTTAATGCGTGAGCTTGCGCCATGCGCGCCGCACAGATAAACGCTGGGAATGCGCTAA